>DATBGZ010000098.1:0-115089 GCA_036557785.1 Micromonosporaceae bacterium | reverse complement strand
GTGGGTCGCCACAGGGGGCGACCCACCGCCGTGCTGCGGTCAGGAACCCGCGTTGAGGATCTGGCTGATCTGGCCGTCAGCCCACGCGGCGGCGTCCGCCACCGACTTGTGGCCGGTCGCGATGTCGCGCAGCATCGTCTGCAGGACCGACTGCTGCTCGACGTTCGACCAGTTCGGCGCCATCGGCACGAACCAGCTTGTCGCCGCGGCGTTGGCGGTCGCCTCGTTGCCGGGCTGCTGGGCAGCCTTGTCGAGCAACGCGGTCGCGTTCGGCAGCGCACCCTTCGCGATCAGAGCATCCTGCGACTGGCTGTCGGTGAAGATCTTGATCCACTCAGCGGCGAGTGCCGGGTACTTGCTGTGGTACGCCACGCCGAGCACCGATCCACCGAGGAAGCTCGGCAGGCTCTTGTCCGCCGACGCGCCCGGCATCGGCACCGCGGCCACCTTGCCCTTGATGGGGCCATCGACCAGCTTGGACGCCGGGTCGTTGGGGTCCTGGTGCACGCTCTGCACCGCGCCGACCTCCCAGCCGTTGCCGTAGAGGAACGCGGCGTGTCCCTGGGCGAAGATCGCGTCCTGGTCGTTCTCGTCCTTGGTCGGGTCGCCCTTGCTGTAGGTGTGCTGCAGGTCGGCCCACTTCTGCAGTCCGGCGATGGCCTTCGGGTCGGACAGGCTGCCCGTCCACTTGCCGTCGGAGCCCTTCGTCGCGATCTGCCCGCCCTCGCCATAGACCCACGCCATCGCGGCGTACCAGTAGGCACCCGGCATGTAGAACGCGGCGAAGTTCTTGTCGGCGGCGTTACTGGTCTGCAGCGTCTGCAGGTCGGTGAGCAGGTCGGCGTAGGTCGTCGGTGGGGTCAGGCCCGCGGACTGGAGCAGGTCGGTGCGATAGATCAGCACCCGGGCGCCGGCGTAGTAGGGCACGCAGTAGACGGTGCCGTCGAGCGTGCACGGGTCGCTCAGACCAGTGAGCCAGGTGTTGGAGTTCTCGAACTTCGAGGTGTCGACGGGAGCGAACGCCCCGTCGAAGACGTAGCGGGGCGCGTCGGTGTTGCCCATCTCGTAGACGTCGGGGCCGTTGTTGCCGGCCAGCGCGGCGTCAGTGCGGGCGTAGCGGTCGCCCCACTGCTGGTACTCGATCTTGACATCAGCGCCGGTCTCGGACTTGAACCGGGCGGTCGCGTCGTCGACGACGTTCTGCCAGCCAGACTGCGCGTCGACCATGAGCCAGACCTTGATGGTCTTGCCGGCGCCGTCGAGAGAGTTGTCAGCGGGGTTGTCCTTACTGCACGCGGCGGCGCCGGCGAGCAGCGCCACCGCGGCCGCGGCGACGGCAACGCGTCGCCCCGCACCGGCGAACGCAAATGTGCGCCTCACGGTTCCTCCTGGTTTGAAGATCTTGGGCTGCGAAGGGGGGTGCATGGTCGCGCGGGGGCAGGCCTCCGCGCGGCCGAGGTGGCAGTCAACCGATCGGTTGGATCACTTAACTGTCCTATCAGAAAAGAGTCTTTACTGTTTCGGGAAACACTCCCTCCCCAGGGCACCGCTGTCAAGGGCACCCAGGGCCCATGTCGAAACTGTTATCTGACTTAACCATTGGGCCGGGTAGCCCACCCCGGCCGCGCGAGGCGAGCACGTACCGACGCCCGGCGTGCCGGGCAATTCTGCCCGCAAGCCGCTCAGACGCCCATAACGGGTGGGCATCGCAGGTCGGGGGTCACAGCCGCCGGGACTCATCCGTCCGGGAGAGCTCCCAGAACGCGACGGCGGCGGCGGCCGCGACATTGAGGGAGTCCACTGCCCGGTGCATCGGGATCACGACCCGGGCGTGCGCCGAGGCCATGGCCGCCGCCGAGAGCCCCGTGCCCTCGGCTCCCAGCAGCAGCGCCGGCCTCGCCCGGGCCGCGTCGGGGATGGCCTGGATCGGCGTCGCGTCCGCGGCCGGAGTGAGGGCGAGAAGCGTGAACCCCGCCGACCGCACGGCCTGCAACCCATCCGGCCAGGCATCGAGCCGGGCATACGGGATGGCGAGCACCTCGCCCATGCTCACACGCACGCTGCGCCGGTAGAGCGGATCGGCGCAGGACGGGGAGAGCAGCACGCCATCCATGCCGAGTGCCGCCGCGCCGCGGAAGATCGCGCCCAGGTTCGTGTGATTGTTGACGTCCTCGAGCACGACCAGGCGTTGGGCCGCGGCGATCACCTCGTCGGGCCGGGGCAGCGGCCGCCGGTGGATCGAACCGAGCACGCCACGGTGCACGTGAAAGCCGGTCAGTCGCGCCAGCAACCCCTGGTCGGCGGCGTAGACCGGCGCGTCGGTCGGCAGGTCGGCGACCTGGTCGACGCGCTTTTCATCGACAAGGATCGACCTGGCCCGGTACCCGGCGGCCAGGGCCCGGCGCAGGACCAACTCGCCTTCGGCGATGAACAGGCCGTACGGCTCTTCGAACCGGAGGCGCAGCTCGACATCGGTCAACGCCCGGTAATCGGCCAACCGTGGATCGTCCGGGTCGACGATGAGGTGCGCCACTCCTCGCACGCTAGCGGCTCGGACCAGGGGGCACCGCGCCGCGTGCGCCCCGCGGGTGCCGGTTTGGGTCAATAGGCGGGCGGCGGGGTGCCGTCGGGGGCGATGCGCGAGACCGTGTACGCCAGGCCGAGCGCGCCGGCCAGCATCACCATCGCGGCCAGGGGCAGCAGGAAGTTCCACGACAGGAACGCCGCCACGATCGCGATCCCGATGCCGATGAGCATGAGCCACCCGTCGTGACGCTGAAGCACCCGTGAGCCGAGGATCGTCACCGCGACCGCGACCACGCCGATCGCGAGCAACACGACACCCGCGACAAGCAGCCAGCGGGCCGCGGCGTTGCTCAGCAGGCTTTGCTGCATCTGGCCCGCCGCACCGGCAATGTTCGGATCGTTCTCGACGCTCAGCGCCGTGCGGTGGATCGCCGGTCGGCCGAACCCCACCGCACCGACGACCGGGCCGAGCATCGCGACCCCGAGCGCCGAGGCGACGACCGCCATCGATCCCCACTGCCGCACCCGGCTTGTGGCCGCCAGGGCCGCGAGCGCGGCCACGCCGACCAGCCACAGGCCCAGCCCGAGCGCGGTCACCACGACCCACGTGCCGGGCGAGACCAACGACGGCTCCGTGGTGTTCGTGGGCCAGCCGAAGACGCCCGAGAGCGCGAGGAGGATCACCGCGACGGGCAGCAGCCAGACCGCGGCTCGGGCGAAACCTCGCAGCGACGACGCCCATCGCTCGTCCGCCACGGGTACGCGGGGCGCCGCTGCGGTGTAGTTCAGGCCGAGCACGGTGTCGTCGTAGGCATCGGCGCGTGCCTGGTCCGATTGGTAGAGGCTCCCGTACCCCACCCGCGCGAACCGGGCGCGATCGTCGGCTCGCGCTCGATCCGACCTCGGGGGTGCCTGGTCCGGACCGGCCGGGATGCCGTACCGGCCTTCGTTTTGAAGCGAGCGTTGCACATATGTGGAGAAATCCACGTCGCCCGGCGGGCCCGCGATCGTCGCCGTGCCCCCGCCGGAGGCGTTCGAAGCGGCGTGCGACGGCCTGGCCGTCGACGCGGCCTTGGATTGGTCGATGCGTTGCTGTTGCGGCTCAGGTGCCGCGTGTTGCCCGGCGGGTCGCGACTCCAGTGGCGAGACGAATGCGCCGCCCGCACCCGCCTCCCGACCGGTCCTCGGCTGCTGGTCGGCCGGCGGGTTGACCGGCCACCGGCTGCGGGGCTGTTCGTCCCTGGCCGACTGCTGCTTGTCCCGGCCTCGGGGCTCGTCCTTGGAGTGCCTCGGCGCCATCGTCTCCCCCGTTGTGCTTCCCCGGTACCGGTCGTGATTCCCCGGCACGCCACCGATCATGGCAGCCGCCCCGGGGGCGCACGGAAGACTTCGGCGTCCTCCGATGGGGATTCCAACAGCAGGGGTAACGTGCCGCGCGGACCGGTGACACCGCAGCCGGTCCGGTCGGCGGAGGCTCAGGCGTGGTCGCGGTCCGCCTCGCCGAGGATGTCGCCGACCGGGGTGCCGGGTGCGGCGGGCAGGCTCGGGGTCTCGTGGGCCTCGGCGGCGGCAGCAGCGGAGGCGGCGGCCGCGCTCTCGGCCGCCGACTGCGCGGCGGCGTGCGCGTCCGCGGCGGCGGCCGCCGCGGCCTTCTCGTCGATCGGCTCGGGCTCCGCGGCGGCGGCCGGGGGCGGACCGCCGAGCGTCAGTCCGCCGAAGGCACCCGCGATGCCCTCCAGCGCCTTGGTGAGCTCCGCGGGCACGATCCAGATCTTGTTCGACGCGCCGGCGGCGATCTGCGGCAGCGCCTGCAGGTACTGGTAGGCCATCACCTTGGAGTCGGGGTTCGCCGTGTGGATGGCGCCGAAGACTGTGCTGATCGCCTTGGCCTGGCCCTCGGCCTGCAGGATCCGCGCCTGGCGTTCACCGTCGGCGCGCAGGACCGCCGCCTGCTTCTCGCCCTCGGCGGTCAGGATCTGGGCCTGCTTGTGGCCCTCGGCGTTGAGGATCGCGGCCCGGCGGTCCCGCTCGGCCCGCATCTGCTTCTCCATCGAGTCGCGGATGCTCGGTGGCGGCTCGATCGCCTTGATCTCCACGCGGGTGACCTTGATTCCCCAGCGCCCGGTGGTCTCGTCCAGGACCCCCGAGAGGTGGCGGTTGATCTCCTCACGGCTTGTCAGCGCCTTCTCCAGGTCGAGCGAGCCGATGACGTTACGCAGCGTGGTGACGGTGAGCTGCTCGATCGCCTGCAGGAAGTTCGCGATCTCGTAGGTGGCACGGACCGGGTCGACGACCTTGAAGTACAGGACCGTGTCGATCGACACGACGAGGTTGTCGGAGGTGATCACGGGTTGGGGCGGGAAACTGACCACCTGCTCGCGCATGTCGACCTTGGTGCGTACGGCCTCGATGAACGGGACCAGGATGTTCAGGCCGGGCTTGAGGGTGCGGTGGTACTTGCCCAGGCGTTCCACCACGTCCATGCGTTGCTGCGGCACCACCCGCACCGCCCGGGTCAGCGTCACCACCACGATGATCGCGACACCAGCGGCCAGTACCCAGAGGAAGATCTCCAAGCCAGTCATAGCGCCCCCGTCACTCCTTCCAGACGAGCGCGGTAGCGCCCCGGATCTCGACCACACGCACCTGAGTTCCCTCGGCGAAGCTCTGCGTCGCGTCGTACGGGCGCGCCGACCATAGCTCACCACCGATCTTGACCATGCCCCGCCCCTCGGCGACCTCTTCGACCACGGTCGCCTCGGTCCCCTCGATCGCCTCGACGCCCATCGGTTTGTGCTCCGCGCCCTTGTGCAGCCGGCGGCGGATCGCCGGGCGCACCGCCGTGAGCCCCAACGCCGAGACCGCCGCGAAGACCACGACCTGCACCGGCACCGGCGCGTCGAGCGCGCCGGCCAACGCGGCCGCGAACGCCCCGCCGCCCAGCATGATCAGCACGAAGTCGAGTGTGAACAAC
Organism: Micromonosporaceae bacterium; assembly: GCA_036557785.1. GTDB lineage: Bacteria > Actinomycetota > Actinomycetes > Mycobacteriales > Micromonosporaceae > DATBGZ01. Next base: position 109,589 of record DATBGZ010000098.1, on the reverse strand, counting down.
TCCGCTACGGCGAGAACGACACCGACGATCAGCCAGATCACTGCGGGCACGCATAGATCCTGTCACGTCCGGGCCACCATCGGCGAACACAGAATACGTCGATACCGACGACCGCTTCCGATCGCCCTCGATTGCGCCGTCCGCACCGGCCCACCGGCGCCCCTGCCGATGCCGCGCTGCGGGGTCGGTATGGTTCGCGACAGGCGAGGGCACAGCGGGTGTGGCCGAGCGTGGGCGGGATGGCTTAACAATGGAGCAGCTCTCGGCGCTGGCCCCGCGAACCCGGCACCGGGTCGACGAGATCATCGCGCGGACCCAGGCGGCGTCCCAAGCGCCTTCCCTGATCGCCGCCGTGGTGCGGGACGGCTCGATCGTGCACGTGAGCGCCGCCGGCGCGACGCCTCCGCCCGGCACCGACGTGCAGTACCGCCTCGGCTCGATCACCAAGTCGCTCACCGCGGCCCTGGTGCTGGGGTTACGCGACCAGGGCCGACTCGACCTCGACGATCCCGTGGACGCGCACCTGCCGGGCGTGGACCTGCCGGGCGTACGGCTGCGGCACCTGCTCGGCCACGCCTCGGGACTGCAGCGGGAGCCGGACGGCCCGTGGTGGGAGCGAAACCCCGGCCGCGGCCTCGCGGACCTGCTCGCCGGTGTGGGCCCGGCGAAGCTGGCCTTCGGGCGCTACGAGCGGTTCCACTACTCGAACCTGGCATACGGGCTGCTCGGCGGCGTCATCGAGCGCCTGTCGGGCGGACCGGGCGTCGGTGGTGCCGGCAGCATGGCGCGGTACTGGTTCGAGGCGGTCCAGGCCCGGCTGTTGACGCCCCTGGGGATGGCCCGCACCACCTACCAGGCCACCGAGCCGTACGCGCCCGGGTACGTCGCGCACCCCTGGGCGGGCACCTTGCGGGAGGAGCCGCGCGAGGACGCGGGGGCGATGGCCCCGGCCGGCCAGCTCTGGTCCACAGTGGACGACCTGGCCCGCTTCGCGGCCGCGCTGACCGGCCACCAACCGGAGGTGCTTGCGCCGGCGACGGTCGACGAGATGGCCCACCCGGTCACCCTGGGCGACCTGGAGTCCTGGACGCAGGGGTACGGTCTGGGCCTGCAGCTCTGGCGCTCCGGCGAACGCGTCTACATCGGACATACCGGCTCCATGCCCGGGTACCTCGCCGTGCTCGTGGTGCACCGAGCGTCGGCCACCGCGGCCGTCGCGTTCGCGAACACCTACACCCTGCCCGGCACCGGCATCGGCCGCGTCGGGTTGGCGATCCTCACCACGGTCCTGGACCACGAGCCCGGACGGACCGCGGTCTGGCGGCCCCGCGCCACGGCCCCCGCACCCGTCACCCCACTGCTGGGCCGGTGGTGGTGGATGGGCCGGGAACACACGGCCCGGTGGGAGGCGGACGAGCGCCACGGCGACGGCGTGCTCGTGATCGAGAGCCCCGGCGAGCAGTGGTACTTCACCCCCGAGAGCCCGGATCGTTGGCGGGGCCAGACCGGCGAGCAGGCCGGCGAGGTCCTGACCGTGTCGCGAGACGCCGCGGGCGCGGTCATCGGGCTCGACATCGCCACCATGGTCCTGCGTCGCGAACCGATGGCCGACTGACGAGGGCGGTCCGGCGTGGGCTCGCTCGGACATCGGGCCGGTCGCGTCGTACCCTGACGAGCATGTTCCAGGCACGCACGGTGACCACCGGGCCGCGAAGGTCGGCCCGCCTCGTCACCTGGGCGCGTGCCTGGCGGGCGGGCACCGTCTCCTACGACGACGTCGCCGACGCCACCGAGGGCGACGAGGAGCACCTCGTCGCCGACGCGCCGGGTACCTGGACCGACGTCCCGTTGCGGGAGGCCGTACGGCTGCTCGCCAAGCTGCACCCCGACGAGATCCGGCTCGTGCTGCCCGCGCCCGGGGACCCTTACGGCCTGACCGACCCCGGGCCGTTCGCGGCGAACGCGCTGGACGTGGGAGAGGGCGTGGTGGCTGGACGGCTCGGCCTGGTACCCCGGGTACGCCAGCACGTGTCGGGGTCGGGAGACACCTTCGAGACCGTGGTGTGGCAGTCCTACGACCTGCCCCGTGACCCGGCGCCGAACGTCCCGACTGCCGCGGAGGCCGAGGCGGACCTGTCGGCGGCACTCGCCGAGGCGACGGCGACGCTGACGAAGCTCGATCTGCACGCGTGGCGACCCGAGCTCGCCGCCTCGCTGGCCGCGCTGCGCCGCCCCGACAACGGCACCGACCTGCCCCCGGGATTCTCGCCCCGGGCCCGGCGGCTGTTCGCGCGTGCGTCGGTGTTGGACCGGGTCCTGGCGCTGGCCGCGGAGGTCGCCCCCGACGGTGCGGTGAACGGCTACGAGGCCCGGCAACGCGACGAGGCGTTGCGCCCGCTTACCGTCGCCTGCCGCCGAGCGCTGGTCGCCGCCTGCAACTCCCCCCTCGACCTCTGACTGGCCCCCCTTCCCGTTGATCTAGGGCTGCGGACCGTGGTCGGAGATCAACTCACGTGCCCACGCCCTAGATCAACGCTCAGGGGACGCTCAGGGGAGGCTCAGGGGGCGCGGCGGGGGGACGGGCGGGTCGGCGGCAGCAGCCGGCGGGGCAGACGTCCCAGACGGGCACGCTGCCCAGGCGCACCCGGGGCGTGGACGGATCGAGCCGTTCGCGTACAAGGTCGCGCACCATCGCGACGAACCGTGGGTCCGTGCCCGGGGTGGCGGCCCGGACATAGCCCAGGCCGAGCTGTTTCGCGGTCCCCGCGGCTTCCGTGTCGAGATCCCAGAGCACCTCGAGGTGGTCGGAGATGAAGCCGATCGGGCTCACCACGACGCCCTGCACGCCCTCGGCTGCCAGGACGGAAAGATGGTCGTTGATGTCCGGGGAGAGCCAGGACACCTGCGGGGGCCCGGAGCGCGACTGCCACACCAGGTCCCATGCGAGCTCCGGCGCCGCCGCCGAGGCCACGAGCGAGGCGGTCTGAGTCATCTGGGCGGAGTACCGCCCACCATCCGGCCCGCTCGTGGCGTCCATTGTGGAGGGTATCGAGTGGGCGGTGAAGATCAGCCGTACGGGCGCGACACCGGGCAGGTGCGCCAACGCCGCCCGCACGGCGTCCACGTGCGGCTCCACGAAGCCCGGGTGGTCGTGGTAATGACGGACCTTGTCGACCGCGGGGGCGCCGGGACCGACCGTGGCCCGGGCCTCCTCGATGTCCTCGAGGTACTGCCGGCACGACGAGTACGACCCGTACGGGCTGGTGACGAAGGCCAGCGCCCGGCGCACCCCGTCGTCGCGCATCCGGGCCAGCGTGTCGGCCAGGTACGGGGTCCAGTTCCGGTTGCCCCAGTAGAGCGGCAGTGTGATGCCCGCCTCGTCCAGGACCGGGCGCAGGGCCCCGAGAAGTTCCCGGCACTGCCCGTTGATCGGGGAGACCCCGCCGAAGTGGTGGTAGTGCTCGGCGACCTCGGCCAGGCGTTCGTCGGGCACGCCGCGCCCGCGCACCACCCGGCGCAGGAACGGCAGCACGTCGTCCGGCCCCTCGGGTCCGCCGAACGAGAGCAGCAGCAGCGCGTCGTAGACCGCACCCTCGGGGGCTGACATGCGGCACCCCCTCCCGGGCGCGGGTCACCCCTACCCTGGACGGGTGACCGTCTTCAGCATCTGGCCCGACGACGTCGTATGGCGACGCGTCTGTTCGCGACTCTACTGGCGGGCCGTCGTGGTCCGCGCCGTGTGGTTGGTCATCCTCGCCGGGGTCGCCGGCGGCGGCTGGTACCGCTACGCCAACTGGGTCGCTCCGCTCGTCGCGGGTGGGCTGGCGCTGCTCATCCTGGTCCGGCTGATCTTCGTCATCCGGAGCCTGCGCTCCTGGGGGTACGCCGAACGCCACGACGATCTGTTGGTGCGCCACGGGCTGCTGTTCCGCCGCCTCTCGATCGTCCCCTATGGACGGATGCAGTTCGTCGATGTCACGGCGGGTCCGCTGGACCGGCTCTTCGGGTTGGCCACGGTACAACTGCACACCGCGGCGGCCGCCTCCGACGCCAGGATCCCGGGCCTGGCGCCGGACGAGGCGGCCCGGCTGCGCGACCGGCTCGCGGCCCTCGGTGAGGCCCGGGCGGCGGGCCTGTGATGCAGCCGTCGGATCAGGCGCGCCGTCGCCTGCACCCGCTGTCGCCCGTGCTGCGCGGGTCACGCTTCGTGGCGCTGGTCGTGCTGGCCATCTCCTGGCAGGGGCTCGCGAATCTCGGCATCCGGCGCTGGGCGATCGCCGTGGGAGCCATCGCGGTGGTGATCCTCGTCTGGTCGGTGCTCAGCTACCTCGTCACGGGGTACCAGGTGCTGGGGCGCGAGCTGCGGATCGCCGAGGGGCTGTTGGTCCGACGAAACCGGTCGATCCCGCTCGAGCGGCTGCAGTCGGTCGAGCTGGTCCAGCCGCTCCTGCCCCGGCTCTTCGGGCTGGCCGAGCTGCGGTTGGAGGTGGTTGGCGGCGGCCGCGCCGAGGCGCCGCTGGCCTACCTGACCCTGGACCAGGCGACCGCCCTGCGCCAGCGGCTGCTGCACCTGTCCACCGGCCGCCCCGCGCCGATCGCCGACGCCCCGCCCGGCCAGACCGTACGGGCCGATCTCCCGGCGGTCACGACCGCCGCCGCGCCGAGCGAGCAGGTGGTGCACGTGGTCGACAACGGCAGGCTGCTCGGTTGCCAGTTGCTGCGCCCGCAGTGGTGGCTGCTGCCGCTGGGTGTCACGGCCACGATCCTGGACACCCTCACGGACAGCCACCTCGGCTTCATCGGGCTCGCCAGCATGGTCACGGGCGTGATCGGCGCGGTCTCCGCGCCAGTTCGCGTGCTGCTCGCCGACTGGGGCTTCACGCTCGCCACCGCCGGCGACGGGCTGCGGATCCGGCGCGGGCTGCTCGAGCGCCGCAGCAGCACCGTGCCGGAGGGCCGGATCCAGTCCGTGGTCGTGGAGTGGCCGCTGCTGTGGCGACCGTTCGGCTGGGTGCGGGCGAACATGCACGTCGCCGGCGTTCGGGTCGAGCGGGAGCAGGCGCGGGCCGGGCTGTTGCCGGTCGCCTCGGTACCGGAGGCGGAGACCGTCATCGGGCACGCGTTACCCGGAGTGGTCCTGCGCGAGATCGCGATCCGCCCGGTGCCCGATCGGGCGAAGTGGCTCGATCCGCTGCAGCGTCATGTGATCGGCTACCAGCTCGGGCCGGCGGCGTTCGCCAGCCGCCACGGGTTGCTCACGCGGCGGCTGGTGATCGTGCCGTACGCGCGGATCCAGAGCGTACGCGTGCACCAGGGGCCGCTGCAGCGGATGCTCCGGCTGGCGAGCGTCTTCGTCGACGTGGCGGGTGTCGGCGCCTCCGGGCTCGCCCAGCACCTCGACGTCGCCGAGGCCCGCGCGATCGCGCTGGAGCTCGCCGAGCGCTCTCGCGCCGCACGCCGCGCACCCCTGCCCGCCTGACCCGGGCAGGCCTGACCGCGCCGGTCTGACCGCTGGGTCGCGGCGGCGTCAGGCGCCGACCGCGTGGAAGCCCCCGTCGGCGTGCACGATCTCGCCGGTCGTCGCCGGGAACCAGTCCGAGAGCAGAGCCACGACCGCGCGGGCCGCGGGCTCGGGCTCGGTCAGGCTCCAGCCCAGCGGTGACCGCGACACCCAGGCGTCCTCGAACTGCTCGAAGCCCGGGATCGACTTGGCCGCCATCGTCCGAAGTGGACCCGCCGAGACGAGGTTGACCCGGATCCCCTGCGGGCCGAGATAGCGCGCGAGGTAACGGTTCGCCGACTCGAGGCCGGCCTTGGCCACGCCCATCCAGTCGTAGGCGGGCCAGGCCTGCGAGGCGTCGAAGGTCAGGCCGACGATCGTGCTGCCCCGGCCCATGAGCGGGGCACACGCCATGGCCAGCGCCTTGTAGGAGTACGTCGATACCTGAAGCGCCCGGGCCACGTCCTCCCACGGGGCGGTGAGGAAGCCGCCGCCGAGCGTCGACTGTGGACCGTTCGCGATCGAGTGCACGACCCCGTCAATGCCATCGAGGTGGGGGCGTACCCGGTCGGCGAGCGAGTCGAGCTGGGCGTTGTCGGTGACATCGAGCTCGAGCACGGGCGGCTCGACCGGCAGCCGCTTGGCGATCCGTTCGACCAGCGACATGCGTCCGAAGCCAGTGAGCACCACGGTAGCCCCTTGCTCCTGCGCCAACCGCGCGACCGAGAAGGCGATCGAGGCTTCGGTGAGCACCCCCGTGACGAGCAGGCGCTTGCCGGCCATGAGTCCAGACACGTTGTACTCCAAGGTTCCAGGGGCCGCGTGGCCCGTACCGGGAAATGTTAGGAAGGTGCCCTGCCACAACGCTCACGGTTAGGAAGGTGCCCTTCCTAGCACGCAGGTCAGTGACCCATGCCGAGGCCGCCATCGACGGGGATCACGGCCCCGTTGACGTACCCGGCCGCGTCGGAGGCGAGCCACGTCACGACCGCGGCCACCTCTTCCGCGGAGGCGAGGCGGCCGGCCGGGATCGCCTTGAGGATCTCCTCTCGGCGGGCCTGGGTGAGCTGGGCGGTCATATCGGTCTCGATGAACCCCGGCGCGACCACGTTCGCGGTGATGTTGCGGGTGCCGAGTTCGCGGGTGATCGACCGGGCCAGGCCGACGAGCCCTGCCTTGCTCGCCGCGTAGTTGACCTGCCCGGGGCCGCCGTAGAGCCCGACCACGGACGAAATGAAGATCATGCGACCGAAGCGGCCCCGGACCATCTTCGTGGCGGCCCGCTGCGCACACCGCCAAGCGCCGGTCAAGTTCGCGTCGACGACCCGGGTGAACTGGTCCTCGCTCATCCGCATGAGCAGGGTGTCTTCGGTGATCCCGGCGTTCGCGACGAGCACCTCGACCGGGCCCAACTCGGCCTCGACCGCGGTGAATGCCCCGTCGACGGCGGCGCTGTCGGTCACGTCGCAGACGACCGCGTACATCCCCTCCGGCTTGCCCGACCCGCGGTGGGTGACCGCCACCCGGTCACCCTGTGCGGCGAAGGCCTGCGCGATCGCGAAGCCGATCCCCCGGTTTCCCCCGGTGACCAACACCGTACAGGCCATCGCCGCCCCACCGTTCCTCTCCTGTACCGGAGCGTGTCCGGGCCGTCCCACCTTGCCCCTCGGCGCACCATGTGCGTGGCCCGGGCGGCTCGGACTCCCGCAGGCAGCCTAGAGGCTGGGGGGAAGATCACCGAACGGATGATTGCCGATGGTGCCAACAGGTGAGTCGGGCCGTGGCGGGCTGTTGTATGATCATGCCGTCACAGGTCCGTGAGGTAAATGTCATGGAACTGTGAAGTCCCGGCCCCTCGACCCATGGAGGTGATCGCTGTGCGAGATAGCGATCCTCCCAGTCGTGGCCGGACCTCTCGTCGGCGCTAGCCCGCCTCCGTCGCGGGTGCCGGTCGGGTGTGAGCCAGCGCGGCCCGCCTGATCCGATGCCGACACCGGTCACGAACCCCCGTTCGCCGTTCGCCCTCCGGCGCGGCGGGTTGTCCCGCGCGCGCCGACGTACGAGTCGGGAGTCCGCCCATGAAGCGCTACACCGCCCCCGTCGGGTTCACTCTCTTCGCCCTCTGGATCGTCGTTGTCTCCGTGCTCGCCTCGGGAATGCGGCTCTGACGCGCCCGTACGGGCTGGTGGCTCAGGGCAACCGCGAGGACCAGAGCAGACCCAGGCCGGCGGCACCCAACGCGAAGAGCAGGCCGAGCCCGAAGAAGACCCGGGCGACCTCCTTGGAGACGGTCTTGTACCCGATCGAGCTACCCATATCTTCGTAGACCCGCTTGAGCCCCTCGGCGCTCGCGGCTTCGTAGTAGTTGCCCTTGGTCGTGGCGGCGAGCTGCTTGAGCGCCTGACGGTCCACCGGAACCCGCTGCTGGCTCCCGCCGATGTCGACCGTGCCGTCGTCGGTTCCGAAGGCGATCGTCGAGACCGGCACGTTCGCCTTGACCGCGGCATCGGCCGCCGACTCCGTGGAACGACCGTACGTGCGGTACCCGTCGGAGAGCAGCACGATGCGCGCCGGTGGCGGGCCCTGCACGCCGTCGCCGGGCACGGCGGCGATCGCGTCCAGGCAGGTGAATACCGCCTCCCCCGTGGCCGTCGCCTCCGCGAGCTGAAGTCCATCGATGGCCGAGATGACCTGGTCGTGCGCCTTCGTGGGCGAGACGATCACGTTCGCGCTCTTGGCGAACGAGACCAGGCCGACGTTGAACTGCGCGGGCAGTTCGCCGACGAACTCCTTCGCCGCCTGTTGCGCCGCCTCCAACCGGCTCGGCGCGACGTCGTCGGCCGCCATCGACAGCGACACGTCCAGCGCCAGCATGACGGTGGCCCGCTCCAACGGCTCCTTGCCATTCACCGCGGGACGGGCCATGCCCAGCGACAGGATGAACATGCTCAGCAGCAGCACGGCCGCCGCAGAATGCCGGCGGTACGGGCCGATGCCACCGGGCGCCACCGCGCGCAGCAGGTCCACATTGGAGAAGCGGACCGCGAAGGCCAGGCGCCGACGCTGGCGCCACCAGTACGCGCCGGCGACCCCGAGCACCGGCAGCACGGCCAGCAGCCACCACGGCGACAGGAAGCGGATCATCTGGCCCCTCCCGTCCGCGCGACGCCCCGGGTGCGGGCATGCCGCGCCGCGGCGACGAACCGCACGATGTCCAGCACCCAGTCGGAGTCGGTACGCAGGCGCAGGTGCGCCGCGCCCGCGGCTCGGATCGCGCCCGCGACCGCCTCCCGCTCCCGCCGCGCTGCCGCCGCGTAGCGCTCCCGCAGCCGCCGGTCCGAGGTCTGGATCTCGTGCAGCTCGCCGGTCTCCGGGTCGGCCACGACGAGGATCCCGACGTCGCTGAGCTCCAGCTCGCGCGGGTCCATGACCTCGATCGCCAGCACCTCGTGGCGTACCGCGAGCTTGCGCAACGGCCGCTGCCAGAGTTCGGGTGGGGCGAGAAAGTCGGAGATCACCACCGCGAACCCGCGCCGGCGCGGTGGCCGGTTCAGCGCATCGACGAGCGCGCCGAGGTCCGTGGTGCTCGCCGGCTGTGCCCCCCGCAGTCGCGCGGCGTCGGGAGGTACGAGCGAGCGCGAGGAGCGAGCCGGCGAGACCCGCAGCCGCGACGCGTCAACCGGCGGCTCGGCCGCGGTGGTCTGTGCGATCGAGCGGAGCAGCGCGCTCGCGGAGCGGCGGCCGCTGCGCGCGGGCAGCCGGACGATCGTGGCTCCATTCCAGACGACAGCGCCGATCCGGTTGCCCCCACGGACGGTCAGGTGCGCGACGGCGGCGGCCGCGGCTATCGCGAGGTCCCGCTTGTGACAGGTGGCGGTGCCGAAGTCGAGGCTGCCGGACAGGTCGATCGCGAGCCACGCCTCGAGCTCACGATCGGCGACGGTCTGGCGTACGTGCGGCACCGTGGTTCGTGCCGTGACCGGCCAGTCCATGCGGCGCACGTCGTCGCCCGGCCGGTACTCCCGCGACTCCCCCGCCTCACTGCCCGGGCCGGGCAGCAGCCCCAGATAGTCGCCCTGCAGCAGGCCGTCCAAGCGGCGCGTGATCACATACTGCAGCCGCGCGAGCGTTGCCTCGGCTCGCTGCGGCGACCCGGTGGGCGGCGCTGGCGTCGAGGCAGCGGAGGTCGCGCTCGACACCGTCAGGACCTCGTCGGGAACGCGGGCAACCCCGCGGGCACTGGCGAGCCGGGTCCCATGGGCGGGCTCGTGGGCGGATGGACGAAGTCCGGGCGCGGCGTGGCGCTCTGCCGCGGCGCCACGGCCGGCAGCGGGACCACGTCGAGCAGGCGCGCCACGATGCGATCGGCCGGGATGTCGTCGGCGAGCGCGTCGTAGCTCAGCACGAGGCGGTGGCGCAGCACGTCCGGCGCGATGTCGGCGAGGTCCTGCGGGAGCGTGTAGTCCCGGCCCCGCATGAGGGCCAGCGCGCGAGCGGCGCGCACGATGCCCAGCGACGCCCGGGGGCTGGCGCCGTACTGGATCAGCGGTGCGACGTCGGGCGCGCCATGCGCGGCCGGCTCCCGCGTGGCGACGACCAGCCGTACCGCGTAGTCGACGAGGGCGTTGTGCACGAACACGTTGTCGGCCTTGGCCTGCAGGCCGGTCAGCTGGGCGGGGTCGAGCACCGCCGCGGGCACGGGCGCGCTGACTCCCATCCGGTAGATGATCTCCCGTTCCTCGATGTCGGTGGGGTAACCCACCACGACCTTCAGCAGGAACCGGTCGCGCTGCGCCTCGGGCAGCGGGTAGACACCCTCCTGCTCGATCGGGTTCTGCGTGGCCATTACGAGGAAGGGCTGGGGTACCTTGAACGTCTGTCCGCCGATCGAGACCTGCTGCTCGGCCATGACTTCGAGCAACGCCGACTGCACCTTCGCGGGAGCCCGGTTGATCTCGTCGGCCAGGAGGAAGTTCACGAAGACCGGGCCGAGCTCGACGTCGAAATGCTCGCTGGACTGCCGGTAGATCCTGGTTCCCATGATGTCGGCGGGCACCAGATCGGGGGTGAACTGGATCCGCGCGAATGTCCCCCCGACCACGGTGGCGAGCGTCTGCACGGCGAGTGTCTTCGCCACGCCCGGCACGCCCTCGATGAGGCAGTGCCCGCGCGCGAGCAGCGCCACGAGCATGCGCTCGACCATCCGGTCCTGCCCGACGATGACCTTCTTGACCTCGAACAGGGTGCGTTCGAGCAGCTCCGCGTCCTCCGCCGGGGTCGACTGTTCCGTGGTCTCGTCGATGTGGTCGGACACGACGCTCTCCTTCTGCGGATTGCCGGTCAGGCAGGACCCCAGCGTGGCATGGTGCGGCCAGATCCGGCCGGTGTCCCCGCAACCTCATCCCTTTGGTGACGCGCGGTAGCGCCGCCATGCGCAGCTTGCGACAGGCCGTACGGTCATCGCAGCAGTGATGTCTGTCCTGCCCTGCCTATTCTCCGAAATTGCTGTGAATTGACCGCCAGGATCATCCGCAGGTCGACAGGTTCCGGCCGAACGGCTACGGTCCCGCTCTAGCAACCACGGCTACGGATGGTTAGCATGTGCTCAGTCGCCGAGGCACAGCTTCCCCCGTGGTTGTGCCTCGGCGCACCACTGTGCTCCGATGATCTTGGTCGACGGCGATCCGGCACTCGTGCGTAGGCTCGCATTGTGGAACCGCTGATCTGCTCCGCGAAGGGATGTCGGACACCGGCCACGTGGTCGTTGGCCTGGAACAACCCCAAGCTGCACGATCCCGACCGCCGCAAGATCTGGCTCGCCTGCGACGCCCACCGCGAGTCGCTGGGCGCCTTCCTCTCGGCGCGCGGCTTCCTCCGCGAGACCACGCAGACGGACGCCTGAACCGCGGCGACTACAGCCGACCCGAAAGCTCGGCGTACGCGCGCCGTACGGCAACCAGCGCCGCCGGCATCCCGAACGGTGCCCGCGCCGCCACTGCTTCCGGCGTCGCGTCGTCGCGGTGACCCTCCCGGATCAGCCACTCCAGCCGGCTGAGCTGCGCCCGTTGGTCGTGGACGAATCCGGCGTCGACAACGGCACCGTGGCCGGGTACGACGAGCGTGGGCTGCAGGGCCAGCAGCACGGTGAGCGTGTCGGGCCAGTCCAGCGGGTACGAGTCCGCGAACGACGGTGGGGCCGACTGCTCGACGAGGTCGCCCGCGACCACCACGGCGACGTCGGGTACGACCACGACCAGGTCGCCGTCGGTGTGTCCCCGGCCGAGGTAGCGCAGCTCGACCGTGCGGTCGCCAATGTCCATCGTGGACTGGTGTGCGACGGCGCGGTCCGGCGCGCGAAGCTCGGTCGACGCCACGTCGTCCGCGATCGCGGGCACGAGTGCCAAGGCCTCGTCATAGGCGGCCCGACGCAGCCGTGGGCCGTGGTCGCGCAGTGCATCCACAGTGGACTCATGCGCCCAGATCGGCAGCCCAGGGTCGCCGGCCGCCAGCACCCCGTTGCCGAAGCAGTGGTCGAAGTGGGCGTGCGTGTTGACGACCGCCAGGGGAAGATCGGTGATCGCACGCACCGCCTGACTGAGCTCCCGGGCCTGCCGGGCGGTGGCGAGCGTGTCGACCACGACCGCGACCTGCGTACCCAGGATCAGGGTGGAGTTGACGTCGAGCACCGGGCAGCGCAGCACGTGCACCCCGACCGCGATCTCGACGAAACCAGCGGTCATGGCCGCGTGCCCGCCCTGGCCAGGAAGCGCGTGCGGTCGACCACGACCCGTTCGATCCGACCCCGAGCCGCCAGCGTCGCGCCGTCGTGCAGCGACGCCTCGAAGACGAGCCGGCGACCGTCCACTCCGACCAGCGTGGCTCGCGCCTCGACCATGGCCTCGACCAGCGTGGCGGCAAGGTGGTCCACCTCCACCCGGGTGCCGACCGTGGTCAGGTCCTCGTCGAGCGCGGGTGCCACGGCCGCCACCGTCGCCTGCTCGAGCAGCGCCACGACACGCGGTGTGGCGAGCACCGCCACGTCCCCCGAGCGCCAGGCGACCGCCGTGTCGTCCGGGGTGACCCGCAACTGCACGGCGGCGGTCAGGCCGGGCGAGAGGTCCATGACCGCAGCGTACGGCTTGGCGGGACAGGCGGCGCCGGGACCGTACCGGGGTCGCGAGGTAGCGTGTGCGGCGGTCGGTGCAGCGCAGACATGGCGGAGGGCGAGCCATCATGACCGAGCCGACAGCGAGGGAGCATCGCAGCGAGCCTGCGAGCAAGGAGCGGACCGAGCGCGGAGGCGAGCCATCATGACCGAGCCGAGTACGACGTCGGCGGGCGGGACTGGAGTCGCGGCGCAGGACGGGTCGCGTCCGTACGACGTGGACTACCCGGACGCGTTGAAGGAGCTGATGCGACAGGGCTGGCTCGACGCGCCCCTCGCCGTGAGCCGCCGGGCCAGCGCCGACCACCATGCCCGCCGGCGCGATGCGGTCGCGGCCGCGTTCGCCGGCGAGTTCCTCGTCATCCCCGCCGGTCGCGACCACGTCCGCAGCAACGACACGTTCTATCCGTTCCGGCCCGGCAGCGACTTCGTCTGGCTGACCGGTGAGAGCGAGCCGGGCTCGACGGTCGTGATCGATCCGAATGGTGCGGCGACCCTCTACGTCCGGGCGCACACGAACCGCGACACCGACGAGTTCTACCGCAACGCGGCCTTCGGCGAGCTGTGGGTCGGGCGGCGGCGCAGCCTCGCCGAGCGGACCGAGGAACTCGGGGTCCCCACGGCGCCGTTGTCGAGCCTGCCCGAGACACTGGCCGGGCTCGCCCCCGCCCGCACCCGCGTGCTGCGCGGCCTGGACGCCACAGTGGACAGTGCGGTCCTGCCGTACGACTCGGCCGAGCAGGGTGTCCGGGATCGGGAGCTGGCCCAGACGCTCTCCGAACTGCGGCTGCCCAAGGACCCGTGGGAGATCGCGCAGATCCAGGAAGCGGTCGACGCCACGGTGCGTGGCTTCGAGGACGTCGCGCGGATACTGCCGGCCGACCGCGTCGTCTCCGAGCGACTCATCGAGGGCGTCTTCGGGCTGCGCGCGCGCCACGACGGCAACGGCGTCGGCTACTCCTCGATCGTCGGCGCCGGGACCCACGCGACGACACTGCACTGGATTCGCAACGACGGCGTCACCGCCCCGGGCGCGCTGCTGCTGCTGGACATGGGCGTGGAAGGGTCCGCGCTCTACAGCGCCGACGTCACCCGGACGATCCCGGTCAGCGGCCGCTTCACGCCATTGCAGCGCGAGATCTACGAGATCGTGTTCTCCGCGCAGCAGGCCGGCCTGGCGGCGCTGGTGCCCGGGGTGAGGTACGAGGACGTGGCGCTGGCCTGCAACCGGGTGCTCGCCGAGGGCCTGTCCGACCTCAAGCTGCTGCCGTGCTCGGTGGACGAGTCTGTCAGCAAGGAGAATATGTCGCATCGTCGTTGGACGCTGCACGGCTTCGGTCACATGCTCGGCCTCGACGTGCACGACTGCGCCGGCGCCCGCAAAGAGCTGTACCGCGACGGCACGGTCGAGGAGAACTACGTCATCACGGTCGAACCAGGGCTCTACTTCCAGAGCGACGATGAGATGGTGCCCGAAGAGCTGCGCGGGATCGGCATCCGCATCGAGGACGACGTGGTCGTGACCGCCTCTGGCGCGCGCAACCTGTCTGGGGCTCTGCCGCGATCGCCTGACGAGGTCGAGACCTGGCTCGCCACCCAACGCGAGGCGGGACCCCGCCTGCCCGGCTGAGGGCTCCGACGGGCGAGCGTTCCGATCAGCGCCAGTGAGCTGGGTCGATCTGGAGCTGCTTGTACAACGCGGCCAGACCGCCCGGCAGCGTCATGCCCTGCGTCGAGACGACCACGTCGACACCGCCAGCCGTCGCGAGTCGCAGCTGCGACAGGCCCTCGGCGTTGGTCACGACACGGGCCGGTCGTCCGTCGACCATGGTGTTCGCACCGGCGACAGGCTGTCCCGAGACGCCGGGGTAGTCGTCGAGCCAGATGCTCAGCGGCCAGCCGCCGCCCTCGACCCGCCTAGGCCAGGCGACGTCGGCCGTCGGGTCGACACCGTAGCCAACCTGAACGCTCCACCCCGAGACCGAGCGGACGACGCTGGTCTGGGCCAGCGGCGGCAGGGCGGACGCGACGGCGGCGGTGGCGAAGGGGAGCAGGATCGGCCGGTTGAGGTCGTAGCGGACCTGCGACGCGACCCGCTGCGCCACCTGCCGGGAGTCGAGACCGGGCAGCCCGCTGGTGACGTTGACCAGGGCCCACGCCCCCGGCGCGTACTCCCATCGAAGAACTGCCATTGATGGTTGCGTCAACCACTGCGCCGGACGCCCGTTGACCGCCGGCGCCGGGGCGCCCGCCGTCATCTGTGCGACGTCGACGACGGTACCGACCGAGCCGGCCGCCTCGATCCCGTGGCCTGTGGTCGTCAGCATCAGCGTGATGCCAGGGCCGTAGTAGCTGGGCCCCAGCGGGACGCCGGCCGGGGTCGCATCCGGGTAGCTCACCATGACGGCGAGCCAGTCGCGCCCTGTCGCGACTTCGGTGCGTGACCCGCCGTCGGGCAACCAACCCGGCTCGGCGTACTGCTGTGCCGGGTCGAAGATCGCCGGCGCCGAGGTCGGCATCGTCGGGGCCGGGACGGCGGTGTTGCTCGCCGGTCCCGGTTCCGATGCCGTACGGCCGGCGACGACCGCCACCGAGACGCCGAGAACCGCGACGAGCGCGAGCGCCGCCGCACCAGCGGCGACCGCACGGCGTCGCTGGAGCGTGCGCCGCCCTACCGCCATGGCTGCCTCGAGGTCCACGCTCGACGGTGGCGGCGGCGAGTCGGCGAGGTCGGCCAGCAGAGCGTGCACTGTGGAGTTCTCCATCCTCGTCACCCCTCGACCGTGATCTCGTGGCCGTCCAGTGCCCGGCGCAGCGCCGCGAGCCCCCGGGATGTCTGCGACTTCACCGTCCCGGGCGAGCAGGCCAGCGCCTCGGCTGCCTCCGTTATGGACAGATCGCAGTAGAAGCGCAGCACCAACGCCGCCCGCTGCCTCGGTGGCACCATCGCCAGAGCGGCGCGGACCGCAAGCCGCGTCGCTGGGTCCTCGGCCGGGCTGCTCGCCTCGGCGTACGGCTCGTCACGCAGGTCGACGCGCCTGGCCCACGCGGTACGCCGGGAGCCCAGGAACTCCCGCACCAGCACCGTCCTCGCGTAGCCGTCGAGGTTGGTCGCCCGCGCCGCTGCCCGCCAGTGCGTGTAGAGCCGGGTGATCGCCGCCTGGGCCAGGTCATCGGCCCGGTCCCAGTCCTGGCACAACAGGAACGCCACCTTGCGCAGCCACGGCAGGCGCGTCGAGACGAACTGCACGTACCGGCGTTCGTCGTCGGCGTTCACCGCCCACCCCCGGGTCCATGGCCCACCCAGTCCTGATGCTGCCGACCCCGCCGAAGGTTGCACGCGGCCACCCCGGGCGAGGTTACGCTGGCCCCGGTACCGCAGGCCCGGCCATATCAAGTCCCGAACGGCCAGCTCCGCGGAGGTGCAGCCCGATATGTCTGCCACGACCAGGGCGCGAGGCGCCAAACCGATCCGGCCCTTCACCGTCGAGTTCTCGGACGCGGAGCTCAAGGACCTGCACGCGCGGGTCGCCGCCACACGCTTTCCCGAGCAGGAGCCGGTCGCCGACCACACCCAGGGCGTGCCGTTGGCGACCATGCAGGAACTCGCGCACTACTGGGTCAGCGGGTACGACTGGCGTGCGTGTGAGGCCCGGCTGAATGCCTGGCCGCAGTTCCTCATCGAGATCGACGGCCTTGACATTCATGTCATCCACGTCCGTTCCCAGCACGAGGATGCGTTGCCGCTCCTCATCACCCACGGTTGGCCGGGATCAGTCATCGAACAGCTCAAGATCGTCGACCCGCTCACCAACCCGACCGCCCACGGCGCGAGCGCCGCCGACGCGTTCCATCTCGTCATCCCGTCCCTGCCCGGGCACGGCTTTTCTGCCAAGCCCACCACCACCGGCTGGGACCCCGGCCACATCGCCCGGGCCTGGGTCGAGCTGATGGGGCGCCTGGGGTACGAGCGCTTCGCGGCTCAGGGCGGCGACTGGGGCGCCGTGATCACCGACCTCATCGGTGCCCAGGCCCCACCGGAGCTCATCGGCATTCACTCCACCATGCCCGGCGCGGTCCCGCCCGAGATCTCCAAGGCGCTGACCTCCAGCGTTTTCGGGACCGGGTATCCCAGGCCCACCGCCCTGACGCCGGAGGAGAGCCGAGCGTATGAGCAGCTGAGCTTCCTGTACACCAAGGGCATCGGCTACGCGATCGAGATGGCGCTGCGTCCGCAGACGCTCTACGGAATCGCGGATTCGCCGGTCGGGCTGGCCGCGTGGATGCTCGACCATGACGCGAAGAGCCTCGACCTGATCGCGAACGCCTTTGCGGGGGGAAGCGTCGGTCTCACGCGCGATGATGTCCTGGACAACTGCACGCTCTACTGGTTGACGAACACGGGGGTCTCCGCGGCCCGTCTCTACTGCGAGAACACGCTCGGATTCTTCGATGTCAAGGGCGTCGGCGTCCCGGCCGCCGTGACCGTGTTCCCGGACGAGCTGTATCAGGCGCCGCGGAGCTGGGCCGAGCAGGCGTACCCGAACCTGGTCTATTACAACAAAGTCGACAAGGGCGGACACTTCGCAGCGTGGGAGCAGCCCCGGCTCTTCGCCGAAGAGGTCCGGGCAGGCCTGCGGCCGCTTCGCTAAAGGGTGGCCGCTTCGCTGAAACCTTCGCTGAAAGGGCGGCCGCTTCGCCGAAAGGCTCGCCGGTCGTCGGCCACCCGGATGCTGTCGGCATCCTCCGGGTGGCGGCGCACGACTCATCCCTTCGGCCGACCGCGGTTGTTGAGGGCGGGTACTACGGTGCGACCCATGACTACGCCCCTGCCCGGTGACGGCACAGATCTGCCCAGCGGGTTGTCCGGCAGCACACCGTCGAGCCCCGACGACGTTGCCGCGCTCGTCCGCGAAGAGCTCAGGGAGCGCCGCGAGGGTGGTGCTGGGTCGACCAAGAAGGGCGGCATGGTCAAGGTCCTGGTCGGCCTTGGCCTGCTGGTTCTCGGCGCCGCCGGCGTCCTGATCCGCGCGGCCGTACTGCACCAGCATCTCGGCTTCTGGGAGTACACCTGGGTCACGCTGCCGGTAGGCGCGGCGGCCGGCTACATCGGCTACCGGATCGGACTCGGTCGTGGCCTGAGCTTCCCCCACGTCGGCGGCCTGCTCGTCGGAACCCTCGGCACCAGCTACCTCACCGGCCTGACCGGCGGCTCGGCCATCTCCAACTCGCTCTTCGGCGGTCTGGACATCAACTGCCTGCTGCAGAACCAGGACCCGACCAAATGCACCGCCGCCGCCGCGACGCCGCAGGAGTCACCGCTGCACGCAGCACAGCGCATCGTCGGCAACTACTGGGACCTCTACGGTCCGGCCGGGATCATCTCCGCGCTGGTCGTCGGTCTGGTCTTCGGCATCGGCCTGGCTCTGGTCGCCAACCGCAACGCCCGCAACGCCTGACCGACCGCCCGCGCTCGCCGAAGCGGCCGGCCGCCCATGATCGGGGCTAGACTGCCGAGGTGGAGCACAAGCGGCCGACGCTTGTCGATGTCGCCCGCACGGCCGGGGTGTCCCGGTCGGCGGCCTCCCGCGCCATCAACGGCCAACCGGGCGTGAACCCGCAGGTGCGGGACCGGGTGCTGCGCACGGTCGCCGCGCTGGGCTACCACCCCGACACCGCGGGACGTGCCTTGGCATCCGGGCGCGTCGATGTGCTCCATCTCGTGGTCGTGGACGAGGACACGACTGCCCTGAGCTCCAACCCCTATTACGGGCGGGTCACCGCGGGCCTACTCGCGGCGGTGGACGGCACGGATGCCCAGATGCGCATCCACCTCACGCCGCGAAGCCGCGCGCGGCGGGTACTCGATGAGGTGGCGGAGTCCGGCTGCATCGGGGCGCTCTTGGTGAACGTGCCGGCCGACCTGGCCGAGCGGTTCCACGGCCGCTGTCCACGGGTCGTCTCCCTCGGCCAGTACTCCCGCCACGTACCCTGCGTCGACGCGCAGAGCGCGGCCGGCACGGCAGCGGCCGTCCGGCACCTGATCGCCTCCGGACGCCGCGTGATCGCCGCCATCGATGGCCCACGGACCAACCCGTGCGCCATGCAACGCCATGCCGGCTACGTCACCTCGGTGCGCAGCGCGGGGCTGCGTCCGATTTGGACCGTCGGCGACTTCCGCCGCCAGGGCGGGTACGCGGCCACCCTGCGCCTGCTCGCGGCACACCCCGAGCTCGACGCGATCGTCGCCGCCTGCGACATGACCGCCACCGGCGCCATGCAGGCGTTGGCGACGGCCGGACGCCGGGTGCCCGACGACGTGGCGGTGGTCGGATTCGACGACAGCGTGCTCGCCACCTGCGCGATCCCACCGCTGACCTCGGTGCGGCAACCGGTCGAGGAGATGACCACGGGGGCGGCTCGGGACCTGCTGCGCGGCCAGGTCGGCCCGGGTTGGCGGCGCTCGTTCCCGGTCACCCTGTCGGTCCGGGCCAGCTCCGCCGCCCACGCCGCGTAGTCGAGCGTCGACGACTTATCCACAGGTTCGCAACTGCCCCTGGTGCCTGGCGCACTCGGCTGGCTACCCTCACCTGGCTGGCACCTGACACAGAGGGATTCAGATGTTTCTTCAGGTAGCCGTATCGTCACGTCTACGGAAGGCCGCCGCGGCCGGCTTCGTGCTGTTCCTCGTGCCCCCGTTGGTCGGCTGCGGCATGCGCCGCGAGTCCCCGCGGGAGCCAACCTGTGCGCAGCCCCGCGCGGTCGGCGACGGTGCTCCGGCGCAGGCGAGCGCGGCGCGGTCCGGCCGGGGACTGATGGTGGCCGAACAGGGCTTTACCCAGGTTCCCGGCACGGGCATGCCGAACGAGCAGTTCATCAGCGTCGGCGCCGTCATCGACAACCTGAGCGCCATGGTCGCCTACCGCACCCGGATCCGGGTGCACCTGATCGGCGACCCCTGCGCAACTGACCGCCCTGCGCAACTGACCGCCCTGCGCCGCTGACCGCCCAATCCAACTGACCCGCCCTGCGCCGCTGACCGCCTACGCAACTCACCCGCAGCAGCCGAACCCGCCTTGTGTCTCCCCTTGGGCGCAGCTCGTTTGCGCGATTAGTCCTATTCCACAGTGGACCCCGAGCGACCCGAGGGCCACCCACCCGGCGAGCTGGGTAGCGTTGGTGCCTCCCAGCGCCACTCCCGCAACACAGCGATCTTGCTGAATGATCACTGTGTTGCGGTGGTTCGCATGGAAAGCAAACGCGCCACCCAGCTCCCCCACAGGACCCCGGCCCACCCGACACACAGCACCCCGCCATCCGACACAGGACCCGCCACCCGACACACAGGACCCCGGCCCACCCGACACACAGCACCCCGCCACCCGACACACAGCACCCCGCCACCCGACACACAGCACCCCGCCATCCGACATGCAGGCCGTGACGTGCGCAGCCCAGTGAGTGGAGACCCCGAAACGCCGACCCGCTTGACGTCTTAGCAAGACGGACGTACGGTTTTTTTGAAACACCGCGACACACGCCGAGTCCGCCGGACGCACGGACGACTCTGCGAGAGACTGCGAGCGAGGACCGAGCACGGCCGGCGCGAGGATCGCCGAGCAGAGCCCGCGGAGCAAGCAGCGGGCTCGGCGCCGGACCATGAGATAGGGAGTGGGTTGTGGCCAGCCTGGACACCTTCGGCGCGAAGAGCCAGTTGCGCGTCGGCGACGCGAGCTACGAGATCTATCGGATCGACAAGGTTGAGGGGCACGAACGACTCCCCTACAGCCTGAAGATCCTGCTGGAGAACCTGCTACGCAACCAGGACGGTGCCAACACCACTGCCGAACACATCCAAGCACTGGGCGCATGGCAGCCGGCCGCCGACCCGAGCATCGAGATCCAGTTCACGCCGGCGCGGGTGCTCATGCAGGACTTCACCGGCGTGCCGTGCGTGGTCGACCTCGCCACGATGCGCGAGGCGGTCCGCGACCTCGGCGGCGACCCGACGAAGGTCAATCCGCTCGCCCCGGCCGAGCTCGTCATCGACCACTCGGTGATCGCGGACATCTTCGGTCGCCCGGATGCCTTCGAGCGCAATGTGGAGTTCGAGTACGGCCGCAACAAGGAGCGCTACCAGTTCCTGCGCTGGGGTCAGGGCGCCTTCCACGAGTTCAAGGTCGTGCCACCGGGCACCGGCATCGTGCACCAGGTGAATATCGAGTACCTTGCCCGCACGGTCATGGTGCGCGACAGCGAACCCGCCGGCTCTGCCGGCCCTAGCCCAGTGGCGTATCCGGACACGGTCGTGGGCACCGACTCGCACACCACCATGGTCAACGGGCTCGGCGTGCTCGGGTGGGGCGTCGGGGGCATCGAGGCCGAGGCGGCGATGCTCGGCCAGCCGGTCTCCATGCTCATCCCCCGCGTCGTCGGCTTCAAGCTCACCGGCTCGCTGCCGGACGGGACGACCGCCACCGACCTGGTCCTCACCATCACGCAACTGCTGCGCAAGCACGGCGTCGTCGGCAAGTTCGTCGAGTTCTACGGCTCGGGCGTGGCCGCGGTGCCGTTGGCGAACCGGGCCACGATCGGCAACATGAGCCCCGAGTTCGGCTCTACCTGCGCGATCTTCCCGATCGACGAGGAGACGATCCGCTACCTCGCGCTCACCGGCCGCTCCTCCGAGCAGGTCGCGCTCGTCGAGGCGTACGCGAAGACCCAGGGTCTGTGGCACGATCCGTCAGCGAGCGAGCCGTCGTACTCGGAGTACCTCGAGCTCGATCTGTCCACTGTGGTGCCCTCGATCGCCGGACCGAAGCGCCCCCAGGACCGGGTGGCGCTCTCTGACGCCAAGACCGCCTTCCGTTCGGTCCTGCCCGACTACGTCAGGAGCGACGACGGCGTCGACGAAGAGGTCGAGGAGAGCTTCCCCGCCTCCGACGCCCCGGCATCCAACTCCCGCGCCAACGGCCGGCCCCGCAAGCCGACCCATGTCACGGCGGACGGCCAGTCGTTCGAGGTCGACCACGGTGCCGTGGTGATCGCGTCGATCACGTCGTGCACGAACACCTCCAACCCGCAGGTGATGATCGGGGCGGCCCTGCTCGCGCGCAAGGCCGTGGAGCGGGGACTGACCGCCAAGCCGTGGGTGAAGACCACGCTCGCCCCGGGGTCCAAAGTGGTCATGGACTACTACGCCAAGGCCGGCCTGGTGCCGTACCTGGAGAAGCTGGGCTTCAACCTCGTGGGGTACGGATGCACCACCTGCATCGGCAACTCCGGCCCGCTCATCGAAGAGGTATCGGCTGCGGTCAACGAGAACGACCTCGCGGTGGTCTCGGTGCTCTCCGGCAACCGCAACTTCGAGGGGCGCATCAACCCCGACGTGAAGATGAACTACCTCGCCTCGCCGCCGCTGGTGGTGGCGTACGCGATCGCGGGGACGATGGACATCGACCTGGGCGCCGAGCCACTCGGCACGGACCCGTCGGGGCAGCCGGTCTACCTGCGCGACATCTGGCCGTCGCCCAAGGAGGTCCAGGAGGTCATCGACTCGGCGGTCTCGTCGGAGATGTTCGGCAAGGATTACTCCGACGTCTTCGCCGGCGACGAGCGGTGGCGCTCGTTGCCGACCCCGACCGGGCAGACCTTCACCTGGGACGCCTCATCGACCTATGTACGCAAACCGCCGTACTTCGACGGGATGGCGGCGAAGCCGGCGCCGGTCGCCGACATCGCCGGCGCGCGGGTGCTCGCGAAACTCGGTGACTCGGTGACCACTGACCACATCTCCCCGGCTGGCTCGATCCGAGCCGACTCCCCGGCCGGCCGCTACCTGACCGCGCACGGGGTGGAGAAGAAGGACTTCAACTCGTACGGATCGCGGCGCGGCAACCACGAGGTGATGATCCGGGGCACGTTCGCCAACATCCGGCTCCGCAACCAGCTCGTGCCCGGCGTCGAGGGCGGGTTCACGCGCAACTTCCTGACCGGCGAGCAGCAGACCATCTACGACGCCTCGGTCGCCTACCAGAGCGCCGGGGTTCCGCTGGTGATCCTTGCCGGCAAGGAGTACGGCTCGGGCTCGTCCCGGGACTGGGCCGCGAAGGGCACAGTGCTGCTCGGCGTACGGGCGGTGATCGCCGAGTCGTTCGAGCGCATCCACCGGTCGAACCTCATCGGCATGGGCGTGCTCCCGCTGCAGTTCCCCGACGGAAAGTCGGCAGACTCCTTCGGGCTCACTGGTTCCGAGACGTACACGATCGCCGGGATCACCGCGCTCAACGACGGCGCCGCCCCGCGTACGGTCACCGTCTCCACGGACACCGGGGTCACCTTCGACGCCCTGGTCCGCATCGACACGCCCGGTGAGGCCGAGTACTACCGCCACGGCGGCATCCTGCAGTACGTGCTGCGGCGCATGCTCGCCTGAGTGCTGGGTTAGGAAGGGCACCTTGCTAACGCCCAGGCGCTGGCAAGGTGCCCTTGCTAACACGGGGACTCACGTCCCTCGCAGGCCGGCGGTATGCAGGAGGTCCGCGGCGAGTTCGTCGCCGTCGGCGTGCGAGACGCCCAGGCGGCTGAACCACGCCGCGACGTTCTGCGCGTCCCGGGTCAGGAACCGACGCCCCTGCGGGTTGGCGACCACGTCGACGATCTGAGGCAGGTCGATGACCACCAGCCGTCCCTTGTGGACGAGCAGGTTGTACGCCGACAGGTCGCCGTGGGCGAACCCGGCCTGCGCCATCAGGTGCATCGCCTCGACGAGCTGCCGCCACACGTCGTCGAGGTCCATCTCCCGCCGGAGCTCGGCGACCCGCGGCGCGGCCGTCGTGCCGTCGCCGATGAACTCCAGCAACAGCTCCGTCCCGAGGATCTGCACCGGATACGGCACCGGCACCCCGGCACTGTAGAGGCGGCAGAGCGCGGCGAACTCCGCGGCGGCCCATTGGCCGGCGATGAGCTCGCGGCCGAAGCCGGTACGGCCCTGCATGGCCCGGTTCATCCGGGACTCCTTGACCCGCCGCCCTTCCAGGTAGCCGGAGTCGCGATGGAACATGCGATGTTCCCCCGAGCGGTACCGCTTGGCCGCGAGCCGGCACCTTCGGTCGGTGCCGGGAATCCCGCGGTCAACGAGGAAGACGTCGGCCTCCTTGCCTGTCTTCAGCACACCGAGCTCGGTGTCGACCGCGGCCAGCTCGGTGACGAGCCAGTCCGGGTACGGCTTCGGCCCCCGCTCGGTCGGCGTCGATTGGTCCCATGTGGACCATCGGCCGCCCTCGGCCGGAGTCTCGTCGATCTCCTCCAGACGGCGGCGGTGGCCACGCTTGTCGAACATCGGCTCGTCGTCGAAACGGACGCGCTTCGAGCCGCCCGAACGAGCGGGAACATCACGCCCGCCCTTGGGCGTGAAGGTGTCGTCGTGCGAACGCACGGGTTGTCTCCTTGAGATCGGGACCCCGCGGGCTCGCCGTGCTGTCGCGCTGGCGTCAGCCCCGAGCGGGGTGGGAATGGGCGGCGGACATGACGCCGCGGACGGGCATAGACATGGCTGTCCTCACCCCTTCCCATGACGGCGGCGCACCAGGCGCCGCACCGATCTGCGCGACAGACAACCACTCACGTCGACCGAACGCAAGCGCATTTCCGCCGTGCCGCCCGAGTTACCGCGCGAGGACGACCAGGCCCGCGATGCTGATCGCGATGACCCCGGTGTTGGAGGCGAGGCCGGCGATCGCGGTCCGGCGGCCGCCGTGCACGCCGGCGCGCGACAGGCCGGTCACGCTGTAACCGAGGCCGACGATGGCGACCACGCCGCCGACGAGGCAGAAGGTGCCGATCGCCGCCCAGACGGCCAGGCGGAGTCCCCGGGCCGCGGCGGCATTCTCGCCTGCCTCCCTGGTCAGAGACCCCAGGCTCTCCTGCCACGACCTCGGGACCGCGGCGCTGCCGCTCGCGTCGGTGCCCGTCGCGCCATCCTGCTCCACGCGAGGCACCCTAGCGCCCGGCGGCCGGCGGCGCCGAACGGGTAAGAAACCGTACGTACGGATTGCAAACCCTGTAATCGGCTGTCAACATCGACACATGCCCCGGGTCAGCGCCGCCCAACTCGAGGCCCGTCGCCAGCGTATCCTCGCCGGCGCGCGGGCCTGCTTCGCGCGCTACGGGTACGAGGGCGCGACCGTACGCCGGTTGGAGGAGGAGATCGGCCTGTCCCGTGGGGCGATCTTCCACCACTTCCGCGACAAGGAGTCGCTCTTCCTCGCCGTAGCGGAGGACGACGCGGCGATGATGGTCGATACCGTCGCGCGTGACGGCCTGGTGCAGGTGATGCGCGACCTGCTGGCGCGCGCCGACGGGGCGGGCAAGGACGAGGTCGCCGGCTGGCTCGGCACCCAGTTGGAGGTCTCCCGGCGGCTGCGCACCGACCCCACCTTCGCGACCCGGTGGGCGGCACGCTCGGAGGCGATCGCGGCGGCCACCCGGGATCGGCTGCGCCGCCAGAGTGAGGGCGGTTCGGTGCGCGACGACGTGGATCTCGCGGTGCTCGCCCAGTTCCTGGAGCTCGCCTACGACGGCATGGTGTTACATCTGGCGATGGGCAGGCCACTGGCCGACCTCGGCCAGGTCCTCGACCTGGTCGAGACCGCCGTCCGCAGACGCGCCGGCGCCCCGCGTTAGCCGCGCCCCCTCCCGGTGCCAGGATGGGGCCGTGCAGGCGTCTCGAGAGTCCCGACGACGGCTGCTGCCCGGACGGCTGCAGGACCTGCTCGGCTCGTGGACAGCCGCCGCCTGGATCGCCCGGCTGGTGACGCTGACCGGCTTCGTCGACGTAGTGCAGGTCGTGCTGCCACCCGCCCGCCACCGCCTTCAATTGATCATGGAGCTGGTCCCGCTCGGCGGCGTCCAGACGGCCCGTGCCGCGACCGTCGCGGTGGGACTGCTGCTGATGTACCTCGGCACCGGGCTGCACCGAGGCAAGCGCGAGGCATGGCTGCTCGCCTCGGTTCTTGCCGGGGTGGGGGTCGGGCTCAACGTCGTGAAGGGCTTCGACGTCGACTCCGCCGCGCTGTCGGGGGCGGTGGTCGTCCTTCTGGTGACCACCCGCGACCAGTTCCGGGCCGTCGCCGACCCGGTCAGCCGGTGGCGGGCGGTGGGCGCCTGCGCCGCGTTCTCCGCCGCCGGCCTGATGGTGGGCGTCGCGGAGATCGCCGTACGGTCGCAACGCCTCGTCGGCCATCCGCCGGTGCATGAATGGGTCGCGCACGCCGCGCTCGGCATGCTGGGCCTGGATGGCCCGCTGCGCTTCACCGCGCCGTCCCTGCAGGACACCGTGGCGCTGACGACCGGGACGATGGGCCTGCTGGCGGTGGCGGTGCCGCTGGCCCTGTTGCTGCGTCCAGGGCCCCGGCGGGCCGGGCAGAGCGCTGAGGACGAGCTGCGGTTGCGCATGCTCCTGCAACGCTACGGAAGCCTGGACTCGCTGGGCTACTTCTCGCTCCGGCAGGACAAGTCCGTCTGTTTCTCGCGATCGGGCAAAGCCGCTATCGCCTACCGGGTCGTCAGCGGAGTGAGCCTCGCCGCGGGAGACCCCATCGGCGACCCCGAGGCCTGGCCCGCTGCCATCGGGGCATGGTTGCACGAGTCGCGCCGCAACGGCTGGACCCCGGCAGTTCTCGGCTGTGGCGAGCGCGCCGGGCAGGTGTACCGGCGTCACGGCCTCGACGCGATCGAGCTCGGCGACGAGGCCATCATCGACGTCCCTGCATTCGAGCTGGACGGTCGGGCCATGCGATCGGTGCGCCAGGCCGTCGCCAGGGTGGCGCGCGCCGGGTACCGCTGCGCGGTAGCCCGCCAGCGTGACCTGCCCGCCGACCAGCTCGCCGCCGCCCGCCACGCGGCCAAGGCCCTGCGCGACGGCACGGTTGAGCGCGGATTCTCGATGGCCCTGTCTCGGGTGGGGGACCCGGCCGACCCCGAGAACGTCCTGGTCCTCGCGTGGGACTCGGGCGGCCGGCTACGCGGACTCCTGCAGTTCGTGCCGTGGGGGACGGATGGGCTGTCGCTGGACACCATGCGCCGCGACCGGAACGCCGACAACGGACTCATCGAGTTCATGGTGGTGGCGACTCTGCAAGCCGCTGCCGAGCTCGGCGTGTGCCGGGTGTCGCTGAACTTCGCCATCCTGCGGTCTGTCTTCGAACGGGCGAACCGCATCGGCGCCGGGCCTGTCCTTCGCGCCTGGCACTGGCTGCTGGTCCTGGCCTCGCGGTTCTGGCAGATCGAATCGCTGTACCGGGCCAACGCCAAGTACCAGCCCGGGTGGCGACCCCGTTTCCTGTGCCTGCCGACGCTGCGCCACCTGCCCCGGGTCGGCTTCGCCGCCCTGCGAGCCGAGGCGTTCGTCGTCACCCCGGCATCGCTCGCGCAGCTCACGGCTCGCCTCGCCCGGCCCTTCCGTCGTCACAGCGAGCGCGCCGAGGACAGGCTCATCCGTACCGGCTGAAACGGCTGCGCCGTTCGGGGCCAACCGCCCCGTGAGCTGGGCAGCGTTCGTGCCTCCCAGCTCCGCTCCCGCAACACGGTGATCTTTGTGGATGATCGCGGTGTTGCGATGGTGCGCAAGGACGGCAAACGCGCCACCCAGCTCGCGTCCGATCGAGCAAGGTCCGGTCGTGCCGAGCCGAACCCACGCCGTGGGGCACCCGCCAACTCCCGCACCTCGGCCGAGATGTCCGCCGGCACGGTGACGAACGTCCACGCGTCGGAGCGACGCGCGTCCCACAACCAGAGTTCCGCGTCGAACGTGACGGCCACCGCGCGAGCATGCCACGGACCACCGACGCGATGCGTCAGGCGGCGATGGCGAACTGGGTGCGGTAGAGATCGGCGTAGAGGCCGCCCTCGGCGACCAATTCGTCGTGGGTGCCCCGTTCGACCACCTCCCCGTGGTCGAGCACCACGATCTGGTCGGCGTCCCGGACGGTCGAGAGCCGATGCGCGATGACCAGCGCGGTCCGGCCGACCAGGGCCTCGGAGAGCGCCCGTTGCACCGCCGCCTCCGACTCGCTGTCCAGGTGCGCGGTCGCCTCGTCGAGGATCACGATCGAGGGCGACTTGAGCAGCAACCGGGCGATCGCGATCCGCTGCTTCTCGCCGCCCGAGAACCGGTAGCCACGCTCGCCGACCATTGTGGACAATCCGTCGGGCAGCGACCGCACGAGGTCGCCGATCTGCGCCCGGTCCAGCGCCTCCCACAGCTCATCGTCGGTCGCCTCAGGCCGCGCGTAGCGCAGGTTCTCCTCGATCGTCTCGTGGAACAGGTGGGCGTCCTGGGTGACCACACCGACCGTGTCGCGCAGCGAGGACAACGTCGCGTCCCGGACGTCCACCCCACCGACGAGCACGGCACCGGAGGTCACGTCGTAGACGCGCGGCACCAGCATCGCCGTGGTGGACTTGCCGGCGCCGGACGGGCCGACCAGAGCCACCAACTGTCCGGGTTGGACGGTGAAGCTCACCCCGCGCAGCACCGGTTCGGCGATCGTCCGGTCCAGTGTGGACACGTCCTCCAGCGAGGCCAGCGAGACCTCTGCCGCCGAGGGGTAGCGGAAGCGGACGTCGCGGAACTCGATGGTGCCCGCACCACTGTCGGGAATGGCGATGGCCGAAGGCTTCTCCGCGATCGCGGGCGGCAGGTCCAGCACCTCGAAGACCCGCTCGAAGGAGACCAGCGCGCTCATCACGTTGACGCGGGCGCTGGACAGGGCGGTGATCGGGCCGTAGAGCCGGGTCAGCAGCAGGGCCAGGGAGACGACGGTGCCCGGCTGGATCGTGCCCGCCACGGCGAGCCGGCCGCCGACGCCGTACGTCAGCGCGCCCGCGAGCGCCGCGACCAGCATCATGCCGACCATGAAGGCCGTGCCGTACATGGATCGCGTCACGCCGATGTCGCGCACCCGCGCCGCCCGGGCGGAGAAGCGCTGCGCCTCGACCTCGGGCCGGCCGAAGAGCTTCACGAGCAGCGCGCCGGCGACGCCGAACCGTTCGGTCATCGTGGCGTTCATGCGCGAGTCGAGCTGGTAGGCCTCGCGGGTGATCTGGGCCATGCGGGCGCCAACCATGCGCGCCGGCAGCAGGAACGCCGGCACCAGGACCAGCGACAGGATGGTCACCTGCCACGACAGGCTCAGCATCACCCCGACCGTGAGCACCAGCGAGATGATGTTGCCGACGGTGCCGGAGAGGGTCGAGGTGAACGCCTGCTGCGCGCCGAGGACGTCGTTGTTCAGCCGACTGACCAGGGCCCCGGTCTGGGTCCGGGTGAAGAACTGCAGCGGCATCCGCTGGACGTGGTCGTAGACGCGGGTACGCAGGTCATAGATGATTCCCTCGCCGATCCGCGCAGAGAGCCAGCGTTGCGCGATCGAGAAGCCCGCATCGATCACCGCGAGGCCAGCGAATACCAGCGCGAAGATCACGACAATCCGCCCGGCACCCGGCCCGGGGTGGCTGATCTCGTTGACCACCTTGCCGGCGAGGACGGGCGTGGCCACCCCGATGCCCGAGTCGAGCACGACGACGATGAGAAACACGGCGATCATCCGGCCGTACGGTCGGGCGAACCGCAGGACGCGCCAGGCGGTTTCGCGGCCCACGCGCCGGTCGCCCAGCTCGTCCTTGCGCCGCATCGAATGCATCATGGCCCAGCCACTGACGCCCAGGTTGCCGATCGGTTGCCCCACGGCCCGACCCTAGCTCGCGGTGCAGCGCACGCTCGCGGGCCGGGCAAGGGTTCGGGCGGGGCTCTGCTGACAGCGAAACGGCAACCGGTCGTGGCGGGGTCACTCGCCCTTGCCGACGAGGGCGTGGATCAGCCGGACCTGGGCCTCACGCTCGGCACGCTCCTGGTCGGGGAAGCTGTGTCCGACGGCCGCGGCGAGCAGGGCCTTGACCTCGATCACGGCATCACGGTTGGCGGCGAGCAGCTGGGCGGTCAGCTCGGCCACCGCGTCGTCCAGTGCCTCGAGCTCAACGACCGAGGTGACGAGCCCGAAGCGCAGCGCCTCGTCCGCGGAGATGCGGCGGCCCGTCACGCAGATCTCCAATGCCCGCGCGTAGCCGACCAGGTCGACGAGGCGCTTGGTGCCGCCGAGGTCAGGGACGAGCCCGAGGCTGACTTCGGCCATGGTGAATTTGGCGTCCTGCGTGCAGATGCGCAGGTCGCAGGCGAGCGCGAGCTGGAACCCGGCGCCGATGGCGTGCCCCTGCACCGCCGCGACGCTGATGAGGTCGGGTCGGCGCAACCAGGCGAACGCCTCCTGGTAACCCGCGATGCGGGCGTTGGCTTCGTCCTCGGCGAGCGTCGCGATGCCGACGATGCTCGTCGGGTCGTCGGCTGGTCCAGACAGCGCCGACAGGTCGAGCCCGGCCGAGAACGACCGGCCCTCACCGCGGAGCACGACCACCCGCACGTCGCCGGTCAGGTCGCGAGCTATCGAGCGCAGCCGCTCCCACATCCGCGGCGTCTGTGCATTGAGGACGTGGGGCCGGCACAGCGTGACTGTCGCGACCGGCCCGTCACGATCCACTCGGATCTCGGACTCAGGATCGGTCATTCAACGTCTCCGCGCGTCGCGCGGCGAACAGATCAGGCCGCCTTCTTGCGCCTGCGCGCGCCGCCCCGCTGGCGAAGCTGGACACCCGATTCAGTCAACACGCGGTGGACAAAGCCGTACGAACGGCCGGTCGAGGAGGCGAGGGCGCGAATGCTCTCGCCGGACGTGTAGCGCTTGACCAGATCCTTCGCCAGTGTCGCGCGCTCGGCGCCGACGATCCGACGGCCTTTCTCGGTAGCCGGTGCCGTGGTGGTCGCTGCCATCTCGAATATCCTTCACGTATGATTTGGGATGTTGACGGAACACACTGCCCCGTATGCGCCTGAAGGTGGTGCTGATGTGCGAGTGCAGGGATGTTCCCGGTCTCACCTATTAGACCGTCTTCGTCGATCATGCGCTACCCATGATTTCTTCAGGTGACGCATCGACTGCTCCGCGTAGGCATCCCCGGTTTTCCATCCCGCCGGGACCGGCCCGTACGGGACGGGCACTGCCCCCGACCCGGCCGGACCGCTAGCGTGTCGCGGATGAACCCGGACCACATCGCGGAACAGCGCCGTGATCTTGTGGTCTGGTTCGCCGTCACCGGTGCCGGACTTGCCCTGACCTGGGCGGCCGTACGGGCGGGTGCACCCCTGGGCACCCGGTCGGCCCCGTTCCTCGGCTCCTACCGCTTCGTGTTCGGCCTCGGCAGCGTGCTCGCCCCGGCCTTGGCGATGGGCGTGCTGGCGGCGACCGTACGCGGGCGGTTCGCCCACGCCTCGTGGCGGACCGTGCTCCTGCTCGGGTGGGCCGGGAGCTTCGCCTGGGCCCTGAGCCTCGCCCTCGTCGATGGGGCGGCCGGCCTGACCCGTTCCCTGCGTTCGCCCGACAACTACCTCACCGATGTGCCCGAGGTCGGCGACAGCCCGCTGGCCTACCTGCGCGGCTACACCTCGAATCCGGCGGCGCTGTCGATCGCGGCCCGCGGCCACCCGCCCGGTCCGGTGCTGCTGCTCTGGGGGCTGCAACGCATCGGCATCACCGAGCGGCTCACCCTCGGTGTGCTCATCACGGCGCTCGGCGCGTTCGTCACGCCGCTGGTCCTCACCGCCCTGCGCGGCCTGTGCGGCGAACCCGCGGGACGCTTCTTCGCCCCCGTGTTGATCCTCGCCCCCTACGCGGTCTGGGTCGCTGTCAGCGTCGACGTGGTGGTGGCGGTGCTCGGCGCCGTGGCGGTGGTGCTCGGCGTACGGGCCAGTGACCGGGCCCAGACCGGACTGCGCGCGGCGGGCTGGGCGCTGGCCTGCGGGTTCACGATCGGTGTCGCCGCCCTCTTCTCGTACGCCGCGCCATGGTTGGGCATCTCGGCCATCTGCCTCTACTTCGCTCGGCGCCGTCCGTTCCTCAACCTCGCCACGGGACTCGGCGCGCTCCTGCCGGTCTTCGCCGCGCAGGCGGCCGGCTTCAGTTGGATCGACGGCCTGCTCATGGCACGCGACGACTACCTGGCTCGGATCGAACCGGAGCGATCCGCCGTGGCGTGGAGCCTCACCAGCGTCGTGGTGCTGCTGCTCGCCGCCGGGCCGCCGCTGATGCGCAGCGCCCTACGGCTCCGCAACACTCCCGGTTGGCCATTCCTCATCGGCGCCGGGGCGGCGGTCACGTTCTCGGTCTTCGCCGGCCTGGCCCGAGGCGGCGCCGAGGCGGCGTGGCTGCCGTTCTTCCCCTGGCTGACGGTCGCGGCGGTCGCGCCTCGGGTCCAGGGGGACGAACCGGCGCCCACCCCGCTGCTGCTCGTCGGAGTCGGCGCGCTCACCGCGATCGTGATCGAGGCCGTGCTCGCCACATCCTGGTGAGCGCCGGCCCGCCACCGCTGCCCGGTCGGGCGTCAGCGGTAGTCGGCCCAGTAGACGTCGTCGTAGTCGTCGGCCTGACGCCGCAGCAGACGCCGCTCGTGGACCAGCACGATCAGCGCGGTCAGGAACGCGACGAGGATGCCAGCGGTCGATCCCAGCATGAGCAGCGAGGGCGTTTGCCGGG
The DNA here is from genome assembly GCA_036557785.1 of Micromonosporaceae bacterium. Classification (GTDB taxonomy): domain Bacteria; phylum Actinomycetota; class Actinomycetes; order Mycobacteriales; family Micromonosporaceae; genus DATBGZ01. The sequence continues at coordinate 77,281 of DATBGZ010000098.1, read as the reverse complement.
CGACCGGCGCGACCTGCACGTCCCCACCGCCGCCGAGACCGAGATCATCCGTGCTCTGCGCGGCCACGGCCGCATCGGTGGTCTGCTCGGTACCGGCGAGCGTGTCCTGCGTGTCCGTTGTGGACGTATCGACGACCGCAGCTGTCGTGGACGTCCTCGTCGCGGGCCGGGTCGTGGTCGTCGGAGGCTTGGTCGTGGTCGGGGGCTTGGTCGTGGTCGTCGTCGGCTTCGTCGTCGCCGGCACCCCGGTGGTCGTGGTCGTCGTGGTCGTGGTGGTCGTCGTCGGCGGATCCGTCGTCGGCGGCTCGGTCGTCGGTTCAGTGGTCGTGTCTGTCGCCGCGGGATCGGCCGAGCACGTCGACGGATCGGCAGGGTCGGTGCAGGCTGCGGAAGCAGTCAGGGAGGAGATGAGCAAGGTGGTGGAGACGGCGAAGAGGGCTACCGGGAGCGCGAGCAGGGCGCCGAGCCGTTTCGCGGCACGGTGCCTTCCCTCGGCTCCGCGATGCTTTCCCATTGCCCTCCCCAGGCACAGACCTTCCGCGGATTGAACCACACCAGGGCGTGGGTGACGAGTCCGCGGGGTGGTTTGCCAGGCTCAGGCCAGTTCGACCAGCTCGAGCAGCTCGTCACTCCACGCGTCCTCGACGCCGTCGGGGAGCAGGATCGCCCGGTCGGGCTTGAGCGCCTGCACGGCCCCCGGGTCGTGGGTGACCAGCACGATCGCGCCCGGGTAGCGGGCGATCGCGTCGAGCACCTGCTCCCGGCTGACCGGATCGAGGTTGTTCGTCGGCTCATCGAGCAGTAGCACGTTCGCGCCGGAGCAGACGAGGGTGGCCAGCGCCAGCCGGGTCTTCTCCCCGCCGGAGAGCACCCTGGCCGGCTTGTCGACATCGTCGCCCGTGAAGAGGAACGCGCCAAGGATGCGCCGCAGGTCGGTGTCGGTCTGGTCCGGGGCGGCACCGCGCATGGTCTCCAAGATCGTGCGGGTCACGTCGAGGGTCTCGTGCTCCTGCGCGTAGTAGCCCAGTCGCAGCCCGTGCCCCGGCTGGACCGACCCGGTGTCCGGCTGGAGCAGTCCGGCGAGGATGCGCAGCAGCGTGGTCTTTCCGGCGCCGTTGAGGCCGAGGATCGCCACCCGCGACCCCCGGTCGACCGCGACATTGACGTCGGTGAAGATCTCCAACGAGCCGTACGACTTGGACAGCCCCGATGCGGCCAGCGGCGTACGGCCGCAGTGCGCCGGGGTCGGGAAGCGGACCTTGGCCGCCCGGTCGGCGACCCGGACCTCCTCCAGCCCGGCGAGCATCTTCTCGGCCCGGCGCGCCATGTTCTGCGCCGCGACCGCCTTGGTTGCCTTCGCCCGCATCTTGTCGGCCTGCGCCATCAGCGCGCCCGTCTTCTTCTCGGCGTTGGCCCGCTCCCGGCGGCGGCGGCGCTCGTCGGTCTCGCGCTGGTCCAGGTACGCCTTCCAGCCAAGGTGATACATGTCGACACATGCCCGATTGGCGTCGAGGTACCAGACCTTGTTGACCACGGTTTCCAGCAGCGAGGCATCGTGGGAGATCACGATGAGCCCACCCTTGTGGTTGGCGAGGAAGCCGCGCAGCCAGGTGATCGAGTCCGCGTCGAGGTGGTTGGTCGGCTCGTCGAGCAGCAGCGTGCCGCCGCCCGTCTCCTGCGAGTCGGCGAACAGGATGCGGGCGAGCTCGATGCGTCGGCGCTGTCCTCCCGACAGCGTGCCGATCGTCTGGGCGAGCACCCGGTCGGGCAGCCCGAGGTTCGCGCAGATGCGGGCCGCCTCGGCCTCGGCCGCGTACCCGCCCAGCCCCGCGAACTGATCCTCCAGCGCACCGTACCGGCGCACGGCCGCCGGGTCGTCGGCCATCGCGTGTTGCAGCCGACCCATCTCGGCGAGCAGCGTGTCCAGCCCACGGGCGGAGAGCACCCGGTCCCGCGCGGTGATCGTCAGGTCGCCCGTGCGCGGGTCCTGGGGCAGGTAACCAATGGGCCCGCGCCGCTCCACCGTCCCCGCGTGCGGGATGCCCTCGCCGGCGAAGACCTTCAGGGTCGTGGTCTTGCCGGCTCCGTTGCGACCGACCAGGCCGATGCGGTCGCCCGGCTGGACCCGCAGGTTCGCCTCGGCGAGCAGGATGCGGGCACCCGCGCGCAGTTCCAGGCCGCTGGCGTTGATCATCGGAGGCTCACTCTCACTGGTCTGACCGATTCGGGGCACACGTATTCACCGGCCGCCATGCGGTCGGTGCGGGGCCGGTCAGACTTCGGAGAGGAGCACGAGCGTCAGTCTACCCGGCCCGGCCAGCGCATTCCGGCACCGGCGGCGGACCGGTCCGGTCGGCGCTCAGGAGGCCGGCGTCGGCACGGGTGGTCGCGGCTCGGGGTCGCGGACCAGGATCCGGACCTGGCGGGCGAGGCCGACCGACTCCTCGAGGACGGAGCGGCGCGGCTCGCCGACGGCGAGGAACCGCCCGGACCGCAGCGGCAGGGCCGGGGCGAGCCTCGGGTCGGCCAGGATCGCCTCGACCGTGCGGCGATCGCCGCCCGTGACCAGCGCCGCCAGTCGGGGCAGTTCGGGCAGGAGCAGCCGTACGGCCAGCTCGGCCGCGCCTTCGGCGGCGGCCTTGGCCTGGTTGACCCGCCGCCGGGCGTAGCGCTGCTGCGACCATCCACCCGCCGCGGTGCGCGACTGTACGTAGAAGGTGTCCACGCGTGACGCGACGAGCGTCGGGCCGTCGGCGATGCCGACCGCGACCGATGCCTGCCGCGCCAGCAACAGCCCGAGGCGACGCGGCCGCAGGGCCTCGACGACGAACTCCTCGACGTCGCTGCGCTGCGGTGCGCCAGGCGGGGCGTAGAGCTCGAGCATCGTGGCGTCCCCTGCGCCGACCTGCACGGCACCGACCTGCAGTGATTCATCGACGTCGATGGCTTGGTAGCCGCCGTGGCGCACGGCGAAGGCGTTGAGCCACGCGACCAGTCGCTCCGGATCGACGTCGACCCATCGCCCGCCCCCGGCGGCCGGGCGCACCTTTGAGCTCACGGCAGCCGACCCCTCAACCCGCCCACGGCGCTTCCTGGCCCATGCCGCCAGTCTCGCGCATCGCCCGGCGACACGGATCCGTCGCGGCGCGCGTACGGATCGCGCCGTCGCTACGATCCCCGAGTGACCGACCCCCGGGACCTGGACACGAAGATCCACGAACTGCGGCAGTTGCTGGACACGAGCGGACCCGCCCACCCTGACTGGGCGCGGTTGCTCTCTGAGCTCGGCGCCACCCTGCTGGAGCGCTTCCACCGCACGGGCGCCATGAGCGACCTCGACGAGGCGATCACGCACCTGCGTGGGGCCGTGGCCGCCACCCCGGCCGACGACCCCGCTCGGTTGAGCCGCCTGGCTCGGCTCAGGGACGCGCTGCAGCTTCGCTCCACGAATTCCGGCAGTGACGCCGATCGCGACGCGCTCGCCGATGTCCGGGACCAGTTGAGCACCGTGCTGGGCGACCAGCCCATGGCGTGGGGAGAGCCCGACCCGGGCTGGGCGGGGCCCTCCAGTTCTGTCGACGCCGATGAGGCGGACGCGCCGGAGGAATCGGCCCCGCAGCGGCAACGCGGTGGACCACCGCCGGTGCCGGGCGCCGCGCCACCGCCCGTGCCACCGCCCGCGCCGGAGGCCGCCCCGCCCGGGTCTGCACCGCCTCCGCCCGCCCCAGCTCCGGCGTACTCACCCCCGCCCGCCCCGGTTCCGGTGTACGGGTCGCCACCGCCGGCCCAGGCCGCGCCACCCCGGGCACACGCGCCGGCCGAACCCGCACCGGCCGCCGCGGGCGGTCCTCGGCCCGGTCGGGTCGCCGACGAGCGGTTGGAGTTCGCCGCCGCCTACCGCGACATCGTGGCCCCCGAGCGACCCAGTCCGGTGCTCTTCTACGTGCACCGCCCGTCCGACCGCGACCTCGTGCGCCAGTTGATCGAACGCCGGGCACCGCTGCTCGGGGACGCGCGCACAGTGGCACAGGCAGCGGCCGCGCAGGCGGTCGAGTCCGGCACCACACTCACGATCGTGCCCAACGTGCTGGGCGCCACGTTCGAGCCCGCGCGCATCGACGTGGTCGTCGACGACACGGTCCGCGAGCTCACCTTCCAGGTGACCGTGCCGCGGCAGACCCCGCTCGGTGGCCTGGACGGATACATCGACATATTCGTGGGGCCTCTCGCGATCGGCCAGGTTCCGATCGCCTTCGATGTCCAGGACGTCGACACACCCGTGCCCAGGCAGGACCCCGGCGAGCAGTTGATGCAGGTGGCGAACGCCAGCATCTTCGACAAGATCTTCGTCTCGTACTCGCACAAGGACGCCGCCGTCGTCGACCTCTGCGTGCGGACCTACCAGGGGCTCGGCGTGCAGGTGCTGGTGGACCACCTCGACCTGCGCAGTGGCGAGAACTGGCGGGCGGGCCTGGAGCGGATGATCCGCGAGTCGAACATCTTCCAGCTCTACTGGTCGTCCGCGGCCGCCGCCTCGCACGAAGTGCGCGGCGAGTGGGAGCTGGCCCTGGGGTTGCGCAAGGCGCGGGACCGGTTCATCCGGCCGCTCTACTGGGAGACGCCGATGCCACCGGCGCCGGCGGGGCTGAGCCACCTGCACTTCAGCAAGTTCGACGTCAAGCAGTTGCGCCTCGGCGTGAAGGAGCAGCCCGGGTTCCTGCGGCGGGCCATCTCGGCGGTCCTGGGTACGAAGGCGAAGTGACCGGGCTCGCCGACACGATCCTCGCCCGGCTCGACGAGACCTACCCGAGCGCCGCAGATCCGGCGCGGGCAGCCGGCGCCGCGAGGTACATGCGCGACCAGTTCGGCTTCCTCGGCCTGACCGCGCCGCAGCAGACCAGGCTCGCCAGGACCGTGCTCGCCGGCCTGGCCGCGCCCACTGAGCCGGACCTGGTCGCCGTCGCCCGCGGCTGCTGGCAGCGGCCGGAGCGGGAGTACCAGTACTTCGCGTGCACCTACCTGCGCCGGCACGTGGCGCTCGCCTCGCCCCGGCTGCTGCCGACCGTACGGGATCTCATCACCACCAAGTCGTGGTGGGACACAGTGGACACTCTTGCCGCCCACACGGTCGGGCCCCTGGTCGCGCGGTATCCCGAACTGGTCTCCACAATGGATGATTGGGCGGTCGACGAGAACCTGTGGCTGGTCCGCACCGCGATCCTGCACCAGCTGACGTACGGGCGGCGCACCGACGCCGACCGGCTGTTCCGGTACTGCCTGCGGCAGGCCGGGCACCGTGACTTCTTCATCCGCAAGGCGATCGGCTGGGCGCTGCGGCAGTACGCCCGCACCGATCCCGTCGCCGTACGCTCCTTTGTGGAGGAACACTCCTCGCTCCTCGCTCCGCTGTCGGTCCGCGAGGCGGTCCGGCACCTGTGATGGCTCGCGACTACGATCCGGGCGTGGACGCGCGCGACGTCGTGCGGGCCCTGCTCCGTGAGGCCGGCATCGCCGGGCGCCGACTGCGCACGGCGCTGCGGCTGCTCATCGAGGGCCCGCACACGCTGGCATCGCTGGTGCTGAACTCGGGCGTGGACCGCCGTACGGTCGAGCGACTCGTCGCCGCGCTCGGGGACGACCTGGCCACGACCGGCGACCACGTGATAATCGCGCCGCAGCGGATCGAGGCGTATCGAGAGCTGATCGACTACCCGCGGCTCGTCGAGACCGAGCCGGCCGACCCGCTGGGTCAGCGACTCGCCGCGCACGTCGACCTGGTCGAGCGGGTGCAGACCTGGATCTCCGGCGCGCCTCGGGCGAGGCAGGCGCTCGACCACGTTCCGGCGACGGCGCAGACCGTGGTGCGGCGGGCGCTCTGGCTCGATGCCACGTTCGACCTCGACGAGGCCCGGCTGCTCTGCGTCGGCGACCACGACCTGACCAGCCTCGCCGTGGCGCGTGTCAACCCGCGGGTGACGGTCACGGTGGTCGACGTCGACGACGCGCTGCTGGCCTACATCGACGCCCAGAACTGCCCGTCGATCCGCTGCCTCTGGTCGGACCTGCGGTTCGGGCTCGCGTCCGGTGCCACGGGTTGGGCCGACCTCGTCGTCACCGACCCGCCCTACACGCCCGAGGGCGTCGGGCTGTTCCTGTCCCGAGGCCTGCAAGGGCTACGCCACGTCGAGCGGGCCCGGCTGGTCATGGCGTACGGCTTCGCCGAGAACCATCCGGGCCTGGGCCGCAACGTGCAGCAGGCGGTGACCGGGCTGCGCCTGGTGTACGAGGCGATCCTGCCCGGGTTCAACCGCTACCACGGCGCCCAGGCGATCGCCAGTCGCAGCGACCTCTACGTCCTGCGGCCGACCAGCCGGACGGCACCGAGCGCCGATGTTCGCAACATCTACACGCATGGCGCCCAGTCGCTCGAAGCAGAGGTACCCCTGCTGGCGGCCGAGGTGGCGCAGGCCGTATGGGTCTCGGCCGCGGGCGCGAGCGGGCTGCCGGTGACGGTGGTGGGGCCGGGGTGGCCCGCGCCGTCCCGAGCGCTGGCGTCTGTCCTCGGTGGACAGCCGCCGGCCGCCGCCACGGGCACCGGCGTCGCGGCGAGTCTGTCCGGCGACCCCGGCGGCTGGCTGGTCCGGCTGCTCCTCGCCGTGGACGCGCCACGCGTCGCGGTCCTGGTCGACAATAACCATCCGGATCTGGCCAACCAGGCCGCCCAGCGCGGGTTGGCCGAGGCCGTCGGCTCCCGGTACCGGCTCAGGTTCCGCCGTAGCACACCCGATCCGCGCCACGCCATCGTCGAGGCCGACCGCATCGACATCGCCGAACTCGGCGGCGCGCAGCGGGTCGTCCGGGGCGTGATCGATCGCGCCCAGGGGAAGGTGGGCAACACCTGGCGCGAGGCGCTGATCCGGGCCGCTGCCGACGACGGGGCGACGCTCACGAAGAACGATGCCCGCGCCCACATCCGCGCGGCCGTCCCCGTGCCGGCGCTGCTCGACGAACCGCTGATCGGACTGCCCCGGCACCGGATCGCCGAACTCCTCCGGGTCATCGCCACGACCCCCCTTCCCGATGATCGCGGGCGGAACCGGGTGAGTTGATCGTCATCCGCGCGGTTTCGCCCTCGATCGCGCGCCTTGCGGAAAAGCGGTCGCGGCGGTGCCGCCGGGGCCGCCAGAATCGCGCCGTGACGCACACCCGGCTCCACCGCGTGAACCCGACCGCCGCGGCGATCGGCATCGCGCGACAGCGCCGCGGCCCCGGGTACCGTCACGATCGCCCGCCAGCGCCGTGAGCGCCGCGCTCGTCGCGGGGTTGCTCGCCGGGTACGGCGTGGCGATCCCGGTCGGTGCCATCGCGGCACTGCTCATCAGCCTCTCCGCACGCAGCGGACTGCGGGTCGGCGCGGCCGGCGCACTCGGCGTGGCGAGTGCCGACGGCCTCTACGCGACCGCGGCCGTGCTCGGAGGCGCGGCCCTGGCTGACGTGGTGGCGCCGTTCAGCACGGGCCTGCGCTGGGCCGCCGCCGCGGTGCTCATCACCCTGGCCGCCCGTACCGCATCCTCGGCCATCCGGGCCTACCGGTCACCGGGCCCCGCCCGGGCCGGAGCGGGCCTCGGTACGCCGGGGCGCGCCTATCTCGGGGTGCTCGGCCTGACCCTGCTCAACCCCGCCACGATCGTCTACTTTGGAGCATTGGTGCTCGGCCGGCAGGCCACCGCCCCGCGCTCGAGCCTGGCGGAGGTGGTCTTCGTCGCGGCGGCGTTCGTGGCCTCGGCGAGTTGGCAGCTTCTGCTCGCGTGCGGGGGCTCGCTCGTGGGGCGGATGCTCTCCGGCCCACGCGGACGCCTCGCCACGGCCCTGGTCTCCAGTGCCGTCATCGTCGCCCTCGCTGTCCTGCTGGTCGTGTGAGGGCGCGATCCCAGCCCGCTCGACGTCCATGGCATCGTGACGGGTGTGCGCACCCCTGCCGCGGCCCCGCGCATGCGCTGGGCGCTCGTTGGCGTGCTCACCCTGGCGGTCGTGGGGTTTCTCGCCGGCAACGCCTCGCTGCTCTACCTCGGCGTGAGCGCGTCGGGCACCACGAGCCCCACCGCGCGCTCCACGGGCCACGACGCCCTGTGGCTGGGGCATGCCTGGGTCGACGGCCGCCGTACCCAGGCCGATGTGGACGCGTTGGCGCACAGGCTTGCGGGGACGGGCATCCGAGACCTCTTCGTCCACACAGGACCGTTCTCCGATGACGGCACGCTCGACCCTGGACTCGCGCCGCGGGCCCGGTGGCTGATCGGGGCGCTGCACACCGCACTGCCGGGCGTGCGCGTGCAGGCCTGGCTCGGTGCGCACCCGACGTCACTGCCCCTGGGCGACCCCGACACGCGGGCCCGACTGCTCGCCTCGGTCGGCTTCGTGCTCGACGAGGGCTTCGACGGCATCCATTACGACTTCGAGCCGGTCCGCGACGGCAACGCCGACCTGCTCACGATCCTCCAGGAGACGCTGCCGGTGACGCGTGCCCGCGGGGCGCTGCTGTCCGTCTCGGCGGTTCACCTCGAGCCGTTCCCGGGCCCTGGGGCACTGCTGCGGCACGCGGCGCCGACCTCAGGGCTGTGGACGCCCGGGTACCTGCACGAGGTCGCGCAGCTCGTGGACCAGGTCGCGGTGATGTCGTACGACACGGGGCTGCCGACCCGGGCGTTGTACTGCGGTTACGTCCGCCGTACGACCGAGCGTGCGCTCGCGGCGGTACCACCCGGCGTGGGTCTGCTGATCGGGGTGCCCGCCTACCCGCCCGCGGGCGTGTACCACCGGTCGGCCGAAGACATGGCAAGCGCACTACGCGGCGTCCGGCTGGCGGTCGGCAACGGGGTGCCCGACCGCGCGTTCGGCGTCGCGATCTATGTCGACTTCACCGCCACGGACAGCGACTGGGCCACCTACCGGCGCGACTGGTCGCCATGATCGGGGTCGGGTCAGACGTTGAAGCCCAGCGACCGCAACTGTTCGCGGCCGGAGTCAGTGATCTTGTCCGGCCCCCACGGCGGCAGCCAGACCCAGTTGATGTGGACGTCGGAGGCCAGGCCACCGCCGGGACCGGTGCAGAGCGCCGCGTGCGCCTGGTCCTCGATGACGTCGGTCAGCGGGCAGGCGGCAGAGGTGAGCGTCATGTCCAGCGTCACGACGTTGTCGTCGTCGACGTGCATCCCGTAGACGAGGCCGAGGTCGACGACGTTGATGCCGAGCTCGGGGTCGACGACGTCCTTCATCGCCTCCTCGATGTCCTCCAGCGACGCCTTCTTGCCGGCCGGAGCAGCCTCGGTTGTCTCGCTCATTCCTCGCCTCCCGCCTTCGCGATCGCCTGTGCGGTCGCGTCCTTGAACGCCATCCACGCGAGCAGCGCGCACTTGACCCGGGCCGGGAACTTCGCCACGCCCGCGAACGCCACCGCGTCCTCGAGGATCGCTTCGTCGGGCTCCGCCTGCCCCCGCGAGCCGACCATCTCCTGGAACTGCTCCACAGTGGAGAGTGCCTGATCGATCGGTCGGCCGACCGTCAGCTCGTACAGGACGCTCGCCGACGCCTGGCTGATCATGCAGCCGATGCCCTCGTACGAGACATCGGCGACCTTCCCGTCGACCAGGTGCACCCGCAGCTCCACCTCGTCACCGCAGGTCGGGTTCACGTGTCGGACGTGCACGTCGTACGGCTCGCGCAGACCGTGTCCGCGCGGCTTTTTGTAGTGATCCTTGATGATGTCCTGGTAAAGATCACCGACCTGCGTCACGCCAACACCCTCCGTACCTCGTGGACCGCCGCGACGAGCGCGTCGACCTCCTCGGTCGTGTTGTAGAGGTAGAGCGACGCCCGGGTCGTGGCCGCTACGCCGAACCGGGAGCAGGCTGGGCGGGCGCAGTGGTGGCCGACGCGCACCTGGACCCCTTCCGCGTCGAGGATCTGCCCCACGTCGTGCGGGTGGATTCCCGCCAGGTCGAAGGAGATCGTGCCGCCGCGCCCCTGCGTCGTCGATGGTCCGATGATGCGCAGGTCCGGCACCTCCTGCAACCGTTGCAGGGCATAACCGGTCAGTGAGGTCTCGTGGGCCGCGATCGCGTCCATGCCGACCGCGGTGAGGTACTCCACAGCCGCGCCGAGCCCGACCGCCTCGGCGATCGGGGGCGTCCCCGCCTCGAACCGGGCCGGCGGGGCCGCGTAGGTCGACCGCTGCATCGTGACCGTCTCGATCATCGATCCGCCGCCGAGGAACGGCGGCATCGCGTCGAGCAGCTCGAAGCGTCCGAACAGGACTCCGATGCCGGTGGGACCGAGCATCTTATGGCCGGTGAAGGCGAGGAAGTCCGCGTCGAGGGCCCGTACGTCCACCGGCCGATGCGGCACCGCCTGCGACCCGTCGAAGAGCACCAGCGCGCCGACCTCGCGGGCGCGGGCGACGACCCGGGCCGGGTCGTTGACCGTGCCCAGGATGTTGGAGACGAGGACCATCGAGACGAGCTTGGTGCGCGGGTTCACCACGTCGTGCAGAGTGGACAGATCCAGCCGGCCATCGTCGGTGATGCCGAGCCAGCGCAGCTTCGCTCCGGTGCGCTCGCAGAGCAGCTGCCACGGCACGATGTTGGAGTGGTGCTCCATCTCGGTGACCACGATCTCGTCCCCCGGGCCGACGTGGAACCGGGCCTCCTGGCCGCCGGGTGCGCCGCCCACCGACGCGGCGAGCATGGCGTACGCCACCAGGTTGATCGCCTCGGTGGCGTTCTTGGTGAAGACCACCTCACCGGGTTGCGTGGTGTTGATGAACCGGGCCACCTTCTCCCGGGCACCCTCGTAAGCCGCGGTCGCCTCGGTACCGAGGGTGTGCACGGAACGGGCGACGTTCGCGTTGTGCCGTTCGAAGTGCTCCCGCATGGCCTCGATGACCTGCCGTGGCTTCTGCGAGGTGTTGCCGGAGTCCAGGTAGACCAGGCGCTTGCCGTGGATGTCCCGGTCCAGGATCGGGAAGTCAGCCCGGATCTTCTCGACGTCGAGCTGCGGCGCGGTGGCCGTGGCGGTCATGCCCACCCCCTCACGCGGCCGCGGCCGGGCCGGCGCCGGCGAGGTAGCGCTCATATCCTTCGTCCTCCAGGCGCTCGGCGAGCTCCGGCCCGCCCTCCTCGACGATGCGGCCGCCGACGAAGACGTGGACGAAGTCCGGCTTCACGTACCGCAGGATCCGCGTGTAGTGCGTGATCAGCAGGATGCCGGTCGATCCGGTGTCGCGCACCCGGTTCACGCCCTCGCTCACGACCCGAAGCGCGTCGATGTCCAACCCGGAATCGGTTTCGTCGAGGATCGCGATCTTGGGGCGCAGCAGCTCCAGCTGCACGATCTCGTGGCGCTTCTTCTCGCCACCCGAGAAGCCCTCGTTGACGTTGCGCTGCGCGAAGGCCGGGTCCATGGCCAGGCGCTCCATCGCGGTCTTGAGCTCGCCGCCCCACGTGCGCAGCTTCGGCGCCTGCCCATCCACCGCGGTCTTGGCCGTACGCAGGAAGTTCGCCACGCTCACCCCGGGCACCTCGACCGGGTACTGCATGGCGAGGAACAGACCTGCCCGCGCCCGCTCGTCGACGGTCATCGACAGCACGTCGACGCCGTCCCGCAGGTTGCCATCGGGCGAGGCTGCGGGATAGAGCATGACCGATCCGCCCGTGATCTCGTACTTCGGGTGCCCGGCGATCGAGTAGGCCAAGGTGGACTTGCCGGAGCCGTTGGGGCCCATGATCGCGTGCGTCTGCCCCGCTGCGACGCTCAGCGTCACTCCGGCCAGGATCGGCTTGCGCTGCCCGTCGGGTAGCTTCACGGCGACCTGCAGGTCACGGATATCGAGAACACTCACTGAAATGACTCCATCTCTCGTTCCGGGCCGCTCAGACCCCGACCTCGGCCAGCCGCGACTCGATGACCGCCCCGAGCCGGTCGCGCAGCTCGGGGACGGGCACCTTCGCCAGCAGCTCGGCGAAGAACCCGCGGACCACGAGCTTGCGTGCCTCCGGCTCGGTGATGCCGCGCGACATCAGATAGAACAACTGCTCGTCATCGAACCGACCGGTGGCGCTCGCGTGGCCGGCACCGATGACCTCACCGGTCTCGATCTCCAGGTTGGGGATCGAGTCGGCGCGGGCGCCGTCGGTGAGCACCAGGTTGCGGTTCACCTCGTACGTGTCCGTACCGGTCGCCTCGGCCCGGATCAGTACGTCGCCAACCCAGACCGTGTGCGCCTGCTCGCCCTGCAGCGCGCCCCGGTAGCCCACGTAGGACCGGCAGTCCGGAACACCGTGATCCACCAGCAGGCGATGCTCCAGGTGCTGCCCGGCGCCAGCGAAGTAGAGCCCGTAGAGCTCGGCCTCGCCGCCGCGCCCGGTGTACTCGACGCTGGTGTACTGCCGCACCAGGTCGCCGCCGAGAGCCACCTGCACATGCGTCACCCGTGCGTCACGCCCGATGCGGAACCGCAGGTGCTGCGCCTGCACGCTGTCGCTGGCCCAGTCCGCCACCGTGACCAGCGTGAGCCGGGCGCCGTCGCCGACGAGCACCTCGACGTTGTCGGCCAGCGTCGCCGAGCCGGTCTGCTCGACCACCACCGTGGCCTCGGCGAGCTCGCCGACCTCGATGAGGGTGTGTCCGTACGTCGGCGTGGCGGCACCGGTGCCGACCAGCGTCACGGGTACCGGCCGGTCAACCACCGCTCCCTTGTCGACGCGCACCAGCAGCGCCTGATCGACCTGGCCGTACGCGAGGGCGCTGACGCGGTCGAACGGCACCAGAGCGCTCCCCACTCGCGGGTCGTCTCGGTCCACCGTGGAGACCATGGCGCCGCTGGGCAGGTCGCCGAACTCGTAGGTAGGGCTTCGCTTGGCCTCGCCCAAACCGTCCGCAGTGGACAGACCGCGCAGCCTGCGCAACGGAGTGAACCGCCACTCCTCCTCACGCCCGGTCAGGGCCGGGAAGGAGGCAACGTCGTAGGACCGCAACGCCTGGGACTTCGTCTTCGGCGGTACGAGAGCAGGGGCGCCCATCAGCCGACGGCCCCTTCCATCTGCATCTCGATGAGCCGGTTGAGCTCCAACGCGTACTCCATCGGCAGTTCCTTCGCGATCGGCTCGATGAAGCCGCGCACGATCATCGCCATCGCCTCGTCCTCGGTCAGCCCGCGACTCATCAGGTAGAACAGTTGGTCCTCGCTGATCTTCGACACGGTCGCCTCGTGCCCCATCGCCACATCGTCTTCACGGATGTCGACGTACGGGTACGTGTCCGAGCGCGAGATCGTGTCGACCAGCAGCGCGTCGCACTTGACGGTCGACTTGCTGTGGTGGGACCCGTCGAGGACCTGGACCAGGCCCCGGTAGGACGTGCGGCCGCCACCGCGGGCGATCGACTTGGAGATGATGGTCGACGATGTGTGTGGAGCGGCGTGCACCATCTTGGCCCCCGCGTCCTGGTGCTGCCCCTCCCCCGCCATCGCGACCGAGAGCACCTCACCCTTGGCGTGCTCGCCGGTCAGGTACACCGACGGGTACTTCATCGTGATCTTGCTGCCCAGGTTGCCATCGATCCATTCCATGGTGGCGTTCTCATGCGCCACGGCTCGTTTGGTCACGAGGTTGTACACGTTCGTGGACCAGTTCTGGATCGTCGTGTACCGACAGCGGGCGCCCTTCTTCACGACGATCTCCACGACAGCCGAGTGCAGGGAGTCGGAGGAGTAGATCGGCGCCGTGCAACCCTCGACGTAGTGCACATACGCATCCTCATCGACGATAATGAGCGTCCGCTCGAACTGCCCCATGTTCTCGGTGTTGATGCGGAAGTACGCCTGCAGGGGGATCTCGACGTGCACGCCCTTCGGCACGTAGATGAAACTACCCCCGCTCCAGACCGCCGTGTTCAGGGCGGCAAACTTGTTGTCCCCCACCGGGATCACCGTGCTGAAGTACTCCCGGAACAGATCCTCGTGCTCCTTGAGCCCCGAGTCCGTGTCGAGGAATATGACTCCCTGCTGTTCCAGATCTTCCCGAATTTTGTGGTAGACAACTTCACTTTCATATTGAGCGGCTACCCCAGCGATGAGCCTTTGCTTTTCCGCTTCAGGAATTCCCAGACGGTCATACGTATTCTTGATGTCGGCTGGGAGCTCGTCCCAGGTGGTGGCCTGCTTCTCGGTCGACCGTACGAAGTACTTAATGTTGTCGAAGTCGATGGTGGACAGGTCGGCACCCCACGCGGGCAGCGGCTTGCGCCCGAACAGGCGCAGTCCCTTCAGCCGCAGGTCGAGCATCCACTCGGGCTCGTTCTTCTTGCCCGAGATGTCGCGGACGACGTCCTCGTTCAGGCCACGGCGTGCGCTGGCTCCCGCGGCGTCCGTATCGGCCCAGCCGTACTCGTACCGCCCGAGCTTGGCGAGTGTCTCGGCCTGGGTCGAAGCTACCTGCTCGGTCATCTAGCGCACCCTCTCGGTCTTCGTGGGTTCGTGCCTGACGCTTCGTCGTGGATCCGGAATGTGTGTGGTGCAGACGCCGTCGCCATGGGCGATCGTCGCCAACCGCTGCACGTGGGTGCCGACCAGTCGCGAGATGACCGCGGTCTCGGCCTCGCAGAGTTGCGGGAACTCCGCCGCCACCTGCGCCACCGGGCAGTGATGCTGGCAGAGCTGGCCGCCGGAGTTGATGACAGAGGCGGACGCCGCGTACCCCTCGGTCGAGAGCGCCGCGGCCAGCGCCTCGGCCCGGGCCAGCGGATCATCGCCCGCGTGGGCGGTCGCGGCACGGCAGCGACTCTCCAGGTTGCCGGCGAGGTCCGCCGCGAAAGCCGCCACGGCCTCGTCGCCGTCCCGGGCGATCCAGCGCAGTGCGGCGTAGGCGAGGTTGTCGTACGTGTGCCCGCCGCAGCGGGCCCGGCCCTGCTCGGTCAGCGCGAACGCCCTGGCCGGCCGGCCACGCCCGCGCACGCCGACGGGGTGCTGCTCGCGGGCGACGACGGAGCCCTCCGCGACCAGGGCGTCGAGGTGCTTGCGGATGGCGGCCGGGCTGAGCCCCATCGCCTCGCCGAGCTCCGCCGCGGTGGCCGCGCCATGGGCGAGCAGGTACGCCTCGACCCGCGCCCTCGTCCGGCTGTCACCGGACGTGAGCGCGACGGGAGTCCCAGCCCGGCGCCCGGGCGAGCTCGCCTGCGGCGCCTCCACGTAATTCACAACGACTACGTTACGTAATTCGCCAGCCCTCGGCAAACCCGCCCCCGCAGTGACCCTTTTCACGTCTACCCCGCCACCCCCCTTTCCCGCGATCTTGGGCTTATCGTCGTGAGTCGATCTCCAATCACGACGATACGCCCAAGATCGCGGAGAGAGGGAAGGCCAAGATCGCGGAGGACAGGCGCAGCGGAGGGGAGCGAGGGGGCGAAACGGACCCCGCGCGTAGCATGACGGCGTGTCCACGCCGTGGCGTTCCCTGCGGGAGTTCGACTCTCCGGCGCTGCTGCGGCGACTCGCGCTCGCCTCGGTGATCGCGAACGTGGGCATCGTGATCAGCGGCGGTGCGGTCCGCCTCACCGGTTCGGGGCTCGGCTGCCCCACGTGGCCCCAGTGCACGGAAGCGTCGTACGTGCCGACGCACGCCATGGGCGGCCACGGCGTCGTCGAGTTCACCAACCGGACGCTCACCTTCGTGCTCGCGATCATCGCGATCGCCGCGTTCGTCGCCGCGCTGCGCCAGCGCCCCAGGCGGCGCCGGGTCGTCCGGCTCTCGGTGCTCGCCGGGCTCGGCATCCCCGCCCAGGCGGTGATCGGTGGCCTCACCGTGCTGACCCAGCTCAACCCGTGGGTGGTGGGCCTGCACTTCCTCGCCTCGACGGCTGTGCTGGCGGCGACCTACGCGTTCTGGCGCTCGACCACGGAGTCCGACGAACGGCCCGTGGTCACCGTCAACCGTCCACTGTGGATGCTCGTACGCCTGCTGGTGGTCGCCTGCCTCGCCGTGCTCGTGGCGGGGGCGATCACCACCGGCAGTGGGCCGCACGCGGGCGACGAGAAGGCCAAACGCACTGGGCTGGACCCGGAGTCGATCGCGCAGGCCCACACGGACCTCGTGATGCTCTTCCTGGGGCTGGTCGTCGCCACCTGGCTCGCCCTGCGCGCGGCCGGGGCCCTGCACGCGGCGAACCGGGCCGCCCTGCTGCTCGGCGTCAGCCTGGCCCAGGGGCTGATCGGCTTCGTCCAGTACTTCACGCATCTGCCGATCGTTCTCGTGAGCCTGCACATGGCCGGCTCGTCGGCGGTCTGGCTCGCCACGCTGGCCCTGGTCTGGGCGATCCGGGTGCGACCCGGGCCCGGCGCCACGCCCAGCCGGGACCGTACGAAGGCCCCGGTGGGCGCCACCGCGTAAACGGTCTCGCGCCCTCAGGGGCGCACGCGTCGGGTGATCGCCGCCGCGAGGCGGTCGGCGGAGCCCGCGGCCGTGGCGAGGAAGAGCGACGGCTCGGTGAGCTCCAGTTCGATCACGACGGGGCCCCGCGGGCCGGCGTCGAGCAGGTCCACGCGCGCGTAGAGCAGTCGATCCGGCGGGAACGGCAGCGCACCGAGCGCGGCATCGGCGACCGCCCGCTCCGCGGTGGAGGGCTGCCGGGGCGTGATGTGCTCCGGCTCGTACAACCCGGGCCTGGGCACGTCCGGCCCACGCAGCATCGGTCCCTTGCGGATCGCGTGGGAGTAGGCGCCCTCGAGATAGAGCAGTCCGGTCTCGCCGTGCGTGTCGACCGTGCCGAGGTACGGCTGCACCATCACGAGCCGGCCGGACGCGTGCAGTCGGGCGATGTGGTCGAGCGCGAGTGCGCGGTGCGCGGGATCGGCGCAGTCGTAGCGGCCCGTGTCGAGGCTGCCCGCGCTGACCGCCGGCTTGATGACCCAGAGGCCCGCGGCGGGTGCCTGCCACTCGTCGCCGGGCGCGACCCACGTCGTGGCGACCACGGGTACGCCGGCCTCGGCGAGTTCGCGCAGGTACCGCTTGTCGGTGTTCCACGCCACGACCTCGGCGGGGTTCGCGAGCCGCGGCACCTTCGCCGCCCAGTCGACGAACGCGTCGCGGCGTCGCGAGTAGTCCCAGGTGCTGCGCAGGACGACGAGGTCGTACGCCTCCCACGCCACTGTCGGGTCATCCCACACGGCCGCCGTCACCGCGACGCCGGCCCGCTCCAGCGAAGCGCGCACGAGTTGGTCGTCGGGGTCGAGGTCGGGCAGTTCGGCACAGGTCACCAACGCGACCTGAGGGTTCCCGGATGGTCGGCGGTAGCGTCGCGTCACCGGCAGAGCCTAGAGGGCTCCTTACGCCGCCTGGCTCGCTGGTGGCCGGCGGCGGCCTTCTACCGGGTCAGGGCCCGGCGGCTGCGCGCGCCCCAGAGATCGCTGGTCACCCGCGTCGCGTCGCCCAGCTCGCGCTCCCACTCGTGCTCGACCTGCACCCCAGCCTTGGCGCAGGCGGCGCGCGCGGCCTCGGTCGACTCGGCGTACTGCTCGTCACCTGGGGCGCCATCCTCGCCCACCAGAACGATCCGGGCTCCCTTGCGGCCGGCGTACTCGATCACGGCCGTCGCGCCTCCATGGCCCGCGGCGAACGCCCGCAGCCCGGAGACCAGCCCAGGTGCAGAGACCTGGAGGTCCGTGGTGAGCGCGGCGGCGGCGTCGATCGCGAACGATGTCTTGATCCCGGAGCGGCGGGCGTGAAGCCCGATATAACCATCAGCCATGTCGGCCACACTAAGCGCGCACGGCCGTGACAGACGTGAACCTGACAGTCTCGCGGGAAAGAAGTCGTCAGAACCACCCGGACGAATGACCACGAACCGGAATGAAACTCGCACCGTCGAGCGCACATCGGCCGGCTAGATCCGCATAAAGCAGGCATTTACGGAGTTTCCCGGGCGTCGGCAGGTCTGCGCGGCGATCAGAAGCCGAGCAGCGTGCTGGCGGCGACCGCGACGAAGACGATCGTGAGGTAGCTCGTCGACCAGTGGAACAGGCGCATGGGGCGCGCCGGCTCGCCGCGTCGGATGCGTCCGTACATCCGGTGCGCCTCGGCCACGAACGCCGTGCCCGCGACCAACGCCACGAGGCCGTACGTCCAGGCCGGATGCCCGTGGTGCGCACCGGGCTGACCGAGGCCCAGCGGTACCGCGACGAGCGAGGTCGCCAGCGTGAGCCAGGCGAAGGCGGTCGTCTCCACCCCGACCCGACGCGGGCTGGCGACGACCGGCAGCATCGGGACCCCCGCCCGGGCGTAGTCGTCGGCGAAGCGCAGCGCCAACGCGTAGAAGTGCGGCATCTGCCAGAAGAAGACGACCCCGAAGAGGACCACGGCCGTCCAGGAGATCGAACCGGTCACCGCGGCCCAGCCGATGAGCACCGGCGCGGAGCCGCAGACGCCGCCCCAGAACGTGCTCTGCGGAGTGCGGCGCTTGAGCCACAGAGTGTAGACGAGGTCGTAGTAGGCGATCGCCGCGACCGAGAGCGCGGTGGCGAGCCAGTTGGTGCCCACCGCCATGACCGCAGTCGATACCACGGCGAGCGCGAGCCCGAACCCGAGCGCCGAGCGGGGCGCGACCGTGTGGGCGGGCAACGGGCGACGCGACGTGCGCCGCATCACCTCGTCGATATCCCGGTCGATATAGCAGTTCAGCGCGTTCGCGGCACCGGCGGCGAGCGCGCCACCGACGAGGACGGCCGCCACCACGCCGAGGTTGGGCACGCCACCGGCCGCGGCCACCATCGTCGGCACCGCCGTCACGAGCAGCAGCTCGACGATGCGGGGCTTGGTCAGCGAGAGGTAGGCGCGCAGACGGGCGGAGAGCGAGACGGCCCGTACCGGTGCGCCCGCGGACGCGGCCGGGTCCTGCAGGGTAGCGACGGCGTTGGTGGGGTGCTCCGGCACCGGCACATCCGCCACAGTCACCGCACCTGGACCTTTCGACGACCCTTCGACGCCGACCCGCGCTCGCCGCGATCCCGTCGTGCGACGGTGCCGATCAGGGCCGGAACGCTCTGGCCGCGAGGCCGTTCGGCGCGCACCAGATTACGCCCGGCCGTGGGCCGCCCGCCCGGGGGGCCGGGGCGAGACCGCCGTCACCGCAAGGGATCGGGGCGGCTCACCGGGTCGCGCTCGGCGTCGCGGGCGGGTTCAGGTGCTCCTGGAGGAAGTCGCTGATCGCCGAGCGGACCTGGTCTCCCTGCGGCGTCTGGGCCCCCACGAGGTCGACGCCGTGCTCCGGGGCGTCCACCACCAGCAGGTCACGCAGCGACTCCGGGGTCGCCTCATCGAGCTCCGTCGCGTAGACCTGGTAGTCGCCGTCGGCGTTTCCGGCGATGTACAACGCCGGGGTCCGCAGGTGCGGCGCCGCCCGCTCCGCGTCGATGCTGTCGAAGACCTTGGGCGCCGAGACCGCGACCACGCCCGCGATGGGCGGCACGATCGCGGCCGCCGCGACCACGCTCATCGTCGCGCCCATCGAGGCGCCGATGACGACGACGCGCTCGGCGCCATGCACCCGCAGGTAGTCCACGACCGTACGGATGTCGTCCGGGTAGGTCTTGTTGCGGGTCGGCGTGGAGGCGCCGAAGCCCGCGAAGTCGAACGCCACCACCCGGTACCCCTGCTGGGCGAGCAGCGTGGCATAGGGCAGCCACTGGCACATGTTGGCGTCGCTCTGGTGCGCCAGCACCACGCCCATGGGCCCCGAGCCGAGATCGACCGCGGCGATCTCCAGGCCGGCGCCGTTGCGCAGCCGCAGCGTCAGACCCTGAGTGGCCAGGTCGCGACAGTCGACGCCGACCGGAGGCAGCGTCGGGGTCGGGGTCTGCGTGGTCTGGCCCGAGGAGCTCGGCGTCGGGCCGGGGGTCTGCCGCGATGTGCAGGCCACGCCCACCGCGACCAGCAGCGCACTCGCGAGCGCGAGCATGACACGGGTGCGGCGCATGCTGGCTCGGCCTCCAGGCGGGGCGGGTCAGGGCGGGGCGGGGGCGGCTCGGGCTGAGCCTACCCGCGCCGGATGACAGCCCCGGCCGCGTCTGCTGCGGTGCTGTGACATCTCGGTGGAACTGGCGTGACCCTTGGGACGTCGGGAGTATCCGGTGGGTAGGGTTCGTCAATGTGAGCACACTCGAGTGGACCGAGCTCGACCGCCGTGCGGTCGACACCGTACGGGCGCTGGCGATGGACGCGGTGCAGAAGGCCGGTAATGGCCATCCGGGCACTGCGATGAGCCTCGCGCCAGCCGCCTACCTGCTCTTCCAGCGGGTGCTCCGGCACGATCCAAGCGACCCGCACTGGCCCGGCCGGGACCGGTTCGTGCTCTCCTGTGGACACTCGAGCCTCACGCTCTACATCCAGCTCTATCTCTGCGGCTACGGCCTGGAGCTGACCGACCTGCAGCAACTGCGGCAGTGGGGCTCGCTCACGCCGGGACACCCGGAGTACGGCCACACTCCCGGTGTCGAGACGACGACCGGCCCGCTCGGCCAGGGGCTCGGCAACGCGGTCGGCATGGCGTTCGCGGCGCGGCGCGAGCGCGGTCTGTTCGACCCGGACGGCGTCCCCGGCCACGGTACCGACGACCAGAGCCCCTTCGACCACCACGTCTTCGTACTCTGCTCGGACGGAGACATCGAGGAGGGTGTCTCCCACGAGGTGAGTGCGCTCGCCGCACACCAGAAACTCGGCAACCTCACGATTCTCTGGGACGACAACCAGATATCGATTGAGGACGACACGACGATCGCCAAGTCGGAGGATGTCGTGGCGCGCTACGCGGCGTACGGCTTCCACGTGCAGCGGGTCGACTGGGTGCATCCCGACGGCTACCGCGAGGACATCCAGGCGCTCTACGACGCGATCGAGGCGGCCCGCGCCGAGACCACGCGCCCGTCGTTCATCGCGCTACGAACGATCATCGGTTGGCCGTCGCCGAACAAGCAGAACACCGGGAAGATCCACGGGTCGGCGATGGGTGAGGACGAGGTCGCGGCCACCAAGAAGGCGCTCGGCCTGGACGCAGGTGCGCACTTCGCGGTCGACGACGAGGTGCTCGCCCACACCCGCCAGGTGCTCGCCCGCGGACGCGCGGCCCGGGCCCGGTGGCAGGAGCAGCTCGACGCCTGGGCAGTGGCCGACCCCGAACGGCACGCGCTGTTCACCCGGCTCTCCACCCGTACGCTGCCCGAGGGCTGGACGTCTGCCCTGCCCACCTTCCCGGCCGACAGCAAGGGCGTCGCCACCCGCGCCGCCTCGGGGAAGGTCATCAACGCCCTGGCGCCGGTGCTGCCGGAGCTCTGGGGGGGTTCGGCGGACCTCGCGGAGAGCAACAACACCACGATCGAGGGCGAGCCCTCGTTCGTCCCGCCCGAGTACTCGACGAAGCTCTTCCCCGGCGACTGGTACGGCCGGACCCTCCACTTCGGAGTGCGCGAACATGGCATGGGCACGATCCTGAACGGCATCGTGTTGCATGGCGGAACCCGACCGTACGGCGGGACCTTCCTCGTCTTCAGCGACTACATGCGCCCGCCGGTGCGGCTGGCCGCGCTCATGAAGCTGCCGGTCATCTATGTGTGGACGCACGACTCGATCGGGCTCGGCGAGGACGGCCCGACCCACCAGCCGGTCGAGCAGCTCACCGCCCTGCGCGCCATCCCGGGCCTGGACGTGGTGCGACCGGCCGACGCCAACGAGACCGTCTGGGCTTGGCGTGCGGCGCTGGAACACATCGACCGGCCGACCGCGCTCTGCCTGACCCGGCAGAACGTGCCGACCTTCGACCGTTCCGTGATGGGCGACGCCTCGGCCGTGCCGCGCGGCGGCTACGTGCTGGTCGAGGCCAGCGGTGGTGCACCCCGCGTGATCCTCATCGGCACCGGCTCGGAGGTCCAACTCTGCGTCGCGGCCCGGGACGTGCTGGAGGCCGATGGCGTGCCGACCCGGGTGGTGTCCCTGCCCTGCCAGGAGTGGTTCGCGGCCCAGGATGACGCATACCGGGCGTCGGTTCTTCCGCCCTCAGTGAAAGCCCGGGTCAGTGTCGAGGCGGGCGTGACCTTGTCGTGGCACCATCTGGTGGGGGACACCGGGGTCAGCGTCGGCCTCGAGCGGTTCGGCGCGAGTGCGCCCTACCAGGTGGCCTTCGAGAAGCTGGGCTTCACCACCGACCACGTGGTCGCGGCGGCACGCGAGGCCCTGTCCCGCTCAGGCGCATAGGAGGCAGAGATGAGCGACAGGCTTGCAGAGCTCTCCGGGGCCGGGGTGGCGATCTGGCTCGATGACATCTCCCGGCATCGCCTCGCCAGCGGAAGTCTGGAGGCGATGCGTCGCGACCAGCATGTCGTGGGCGTGACCTCCAACCCGACCATCTTCGCCAAGGCGCTCGCGGAGACGGGTGCCTATGCCGACCAGATCGCCGACATCGCACTGCGCGGGCTGTCGGTCGAGGAGGCGACCCGCCTGCTCACCACGTACGACGTGCGCTGGGGCTGCGACGTCATGCGACCGGCGTATGGTGCTTCGTCGGGTGTGGACGGACGGGTCTCGATCGAGGTCGATCCACGACTGGCCCACGACACCGCCCGCACGATCGCCGAGGCGAAGGCACTGTGGTGGCTGGTGGATCGGCCGAACCTCTATGTCAAGATCCCCGCTACCGAGGAGGGGCTGCCGGCGATCACCGAGTCACTCGGCGCCGGGATCAGCATCAACGTCACGCTCATCTTCGGGCTGGACCGCTACGACCAGGTGATGGACGCCTTCATGCAGGGCATGGAGCTGGCCCGTAGCCGGGGGCACGACATCGGCCGGATTCACTCGGTCGCTTCCTTCTTCGTCTCCCGGATGGACACCGAGGTCGACCAGCGGCTGGAGAAGCTCGGCACCCAGGCGGCGCTGGCGTTGCGCGGCAAGGCCGCGATCGCGAACGCCCAACTCGCCTACGAGCATTATGAGCGGGCATTCTCAACCGATCGGTGGGAATCACTGCGAGCCGCGGGCGCCCACCCGCAGCGTCCATTGTGGGCCTCCACCTCGACGAAGAACCCCGACTACCGCGACGTCATGTACGTCGAGGAGCTGGTCGCTCCGGGCGTGGTCAACACCATGCCGGAGGCGACCATCCACGCCTTCGCCGACCACGGCGAGGTGAAGACCGGGGTGGTGCAGTCCTCCTACGCGTCGGCTCGCGCGACCCTGGACGCGCTGGAGGCGCTAGGCATCGCCTACCACGACGTGACCGCCACGCTGGAGCGCGAGGGCGTGGAGAAGTTCGCCGCCTCGTGGCGCGAGATGGCCGCCGGCGTGCAGGCCCAGTTGGCCGCGCCGTCGAAGGAGCATCGCAGCGAGGAGCGGACTGAGGGCGGAGCGAGGACGGACGGTTCCCGTGCCTGACTTCGGCTTCACGTCCGCCGCTGCACCCGACCAGGCCGACGCCGGCGCACCGGAGGGGGCGGCCGGGCTGGCCGTACGCGGTGCGGACACCGTGCCTGGTGCCGCCACGGCCCGGCGGGACCTCACCGACCAGAGCGTCGCCGGGCTCCTCGCGGAGAAGGATCCGAGCCTGTGGGGTCGCGACGCCCAGAGCGAAGCGGAGATCCGGCTCGGCTGGGTGGACACCTTCCGGCGCAGCCGTGACCTGCTGCCGAGGCTGGCCGCGCTCAAGGACGCGCTGGCCGGCCTCTTCTCCGCTGGCCCAGCCACGCCGTCGGCCCGCCCGCCGCACGTCGTGCTCGCCGGCATGGGCGGCTCGTCCTTGGCCCCCGAGGTGATCACCCGTACCCTCGGCGTCCCGCTCACCGTGCTCGATACCACGGATCCGCATCAGGTGCGCGCCGCGTTGGCCGACCGTCTCGACCGTACGGTCGTCGTCGTCGCGAGCAAGTCGGGCTCCACTGTGGAGACCGACGCGCACCGGCGGGCGTACTGGCAGGCCTTCGTCGACGCGGGCGTCGAGGAGCCCGCGAAGCGGTTCGTGGTGGTGACCGATCCGGGGTCCCCCCTGGAGAAGGTGGCCCGCGACGCCGGCATGCACATCGTCCTGGCCGACCCGGACGTGGGCGGGCGGTACAGCGCGCTGACGGCGTTCGGGCTCGTGCCGGCATACCTGGCCGGGGTCAAGGTCGACGAGTTGCTGGACCAGGCCGACGAGCTGGCCGGGACGCTCGGCAACGACGAGGGCGTCAACCCTGGGCTCGCGTTGGGCGCCGCGATCGGCGCGGCGGCGCTGGCCGGGCGGGACAAGCTCGCGCTCGTCGACGACGGCACGGGCATTACCGGGCTCGGGGACTGGATCGAGCAACTGATCGCCGAATCCACGGGCAAGCAGGGCACGGGCATCCTGCCCGTCGTGGTGGAGAACCCGTCGGCGCCCGGCGCCACCGGCCCGGACGTGCTCACGGTCACGTTCGGCGGTGCGCTGCCCC
Source organism: Micromonosporaceae bacterium (assembly GCA_036557785.1). Classification (GTDB taxonomy): domain Bacteria; phylum Actinomycetota; class Actinomycetes; order Mycobacteriales; family Micromonosporaceae; genus DATBGZ01. The sequence goes on along the minus strand of DATBGZ010000098.1, from coordinate 52,785 downwards.
CGATCGAGGTGCCGGGCCGTGGTGTGGCACCCGACATCTCGGTGAACGGCCCGCTCGGCGCGCAGTTCCTGGTCTGGGAGGCGGCGACCGCGTTCGCGGGGCGGCTGCTGGGCATCAACCCCTTCGACCAGCCCAACGTGACCGAGAGCAAGGAGAACACCAACCACATCCTGGCCGATGGGCTTCCGGCCGAGGAGCCGTCCTTTGTGGACGGCGCGGTGCAGGGGTTCGGCTCGACCGCGTCCACCTTGGACGAAGCGCTGGCGTGGCTGGTGTCCCAGGTCCCGGACCACGGCTACCTCGCGGTGATGGCCTACCTGGACCGCGTGGGGGACGCGCCGGCAGCGGGGGTGCGCCCCGCGCTGGCGCAGGCCGCCGGACGGCCGGTGACGTTCGGGTGGGGGCCACGGTTCCTGCACTCGACCGGGCAGTACCACAAGGGCGGTCCGCAGGTCGGGGCGTTCCTGCAGGTCACCGGCGCGGTGACCGAGGATCTGCCGGTGCCGGACCGGCCGTACACCTTCGGCCAGCTCCAGGCCGCCCAGGCCGCGGGTGACCGGGTCGCCCTCGCCTCGCGCAACCGGCCCCTGCTGCGGCTGCACCTGACCGACCGGGCCGCGGGTCTGGCCCAACTCCTGCTCGCGGTGGGCCGTCTCCAGCAGGCCCGGGTCTGACATGACCAATCCGTTGCGCGATCCGGCCGACCGGCGGCTCCCGCGCATCCCGGAGCCGTGCGCGCTGGTCATCTTCGGCGTCACCGGCGACCTGGCCCGCAAGAAGCTGATCCCGGCGGTCTACGACCTTGCCAATCGGGGCCTGCTGCCGCCCGCCTTCGCCGTGCTCGGCTTCGCGCGTCGCGACTGGAGTGACACCGACTTCGAGGCGACGGCCCGGGAGGCGGCGCAGGCCGGCGCCCGTACGCCGTGGCGCGACGAGGTCTGGGCTCGGCTCGCCGAGAACATGCGCTTCGTGGCCGGGTCGTTCGACGACGACGCGGCCTTCGATGACTTGGCGCGGCGCCTGGTCGAGCTCTGCGACACACACGGCATCGCCGGCAACGCCGCGTTCTACCTGTCGATCCCCCCGGCCTCATTTCCCGTGGTCCTCAAGCAGATGCAGCGCACGCGGATGGCCGACAACGAGCACGCCGGTGGCTGGCGACGGGTGGTGGTCGAGAAGCCGTTCGGCAACGACCTGGCCAGTGCCAAGGCGCTCAACGAGCTGGTCGACGACGTGTTCACCCCGAGCGATGTGTTCCGCATCGACCACTATCTAGGCAAGGAGACGGTGCAGAACATCCTGGCCCTGCGCTTCGCCAATGCCCTGTTCGAGCCGGTCTGGGACGCCCGCTATGTCAACTCGGTGCAGATCACGATGGCCGAGGACGTCGGCATCGGCACCCGGGGCGGGTTCTACGACAGTGCCGGGGCCGCCCGTGACGTGCTGCAGAACCACCTGATGCAACTGCTCTCACTGGTGGCGATGGAGGAACCGACCAGCTTCGAAGCCGACGAGATCCGCACCGAGAAGCTCAAGGTGCTGCGGGCCATCGAGCTGCCCGAGGACATCGCGACCGGCACGGTGCGCGGGCAGTACCTGCAGGGCTGGGTCGCCGGCGAGCGCGCGGTCGGGTACGTCGAGGAGGCCGATATCCCGCCGAACTCGAGCACGGAGACCTACGTCGCCGTGCGGCTCGGGGTGCGCAACCGGCGCTGGGCGAACGTGCCGTTCTACCTGCGCACCGGCAAGCGCCTGCCCCGGCGGGTCACCGAGATCGCGGTCATCTTCAACAAGGCTCCGCATCAGCCGTTCCACCCGGCCGACGTCGAGCAGCTCGGCAACAACCAGCTCGTGATCCGGGTACAGCCCGACGAAGGGGTCACGCTCAAGTTCGGCTCGAAGGTGCCCGGCACCACGATGGAGGTCCGCGACATCACGATGGACTTCCAGTACGGCGAGGCGTTCACGGAGTCCAGCCCCGAGGCGTACGAGCGGCTCGTCCTCGATGTGCTGCTCGGGGACTCGACGCTGTTCCCCAACGCCGAGGAGGTCGAGCAGAGCTGGCGCGTCGTGGACCCGCTGGAGCGAGCGTGGGCGGGTACCACGCCGTTTCCGTACCGGGCCGGCGAATGGGGCCCGCGCGCGGCGGACGAGATGCTCGCTCGCGACGGCAAGATCTGGCGCCGCCCATGACCGCCCCCGCTCGCGTTGATCGAGAGACGGCCCCCGCTCGCGTTGATCTAGGGACCGCCCCCGCTCGCGTTGATCTAGGGCGTGCGACCGTGAGTGGATCTCCGATCACGGTCCTCCGCCCTAGATCAACACGTGGAAGGGGAGGGACACCATGATCGCGTTGTGGGATACCACCGGATCTGCGGTGGTGAAGGCGCTGGGGGCGGAGCGGCGCAACGCGGGCGGGGTGGCGAGCGGGCTCGCGCTCACGCTCGTGATCTCGGTGGACGAGCAGCGGGTGCGGGAGGCCGAAACGGCCGCCGCCACCGCAGCGGCCGCCCACCCGTGCCGGCTCGTCATCGTGGTCCGCGGCGACGCTCCCCCGGCCGACGCCCCACAGACGCACTCCCACATGGACGCCGAGATCGTCGTCGGCGGGCGGCTCGGCCCGTGCGAGGGCGTGGTGCTGCGCATGCGCGGGCGGCTGGCCCGTCACGCCGAGTCGGTGGTGATCCCGCTGCTCGCCCCGGACGTACCGGTGGTGACGTGGTGGCACGGCGTGGCGCCGCCCCGGATCGCCTTCGACCCGCTCGGTGTGGTCGCCGACCGTCGCATCACCGACGCGCTGCAGAGCCCGGATCCGATCGGGGCCCTGCGGGAACGAGCCGACGACTACGCGCCGGGCGACACCGACCTCGCCTGGACCCGGGCCACGCCGTGGCGTTCCTCGGTCGCGAGCGCCGTGGACACCGCACGCTCCCCCGTTGTCGCCGCGACCGTGCGCGCCGCGCCCAAGGACCCGACCGGGGCCCTGCTGCGCGGATGGCTGAAGGCCCGCCTGGGCATCGAGCCCGAGGTGCGCCCGGACGGGCCGCTCGTGCAGGGCGTCTCGATGCGCCTGCAATCGGGCGAGGAGATGGTCATCGAGCGAGACGACGGCCTCGCCACCCTGCACCGGACCGGGCTGCCGGACCGGAGCCTGCCGCTGCCGCGCCGCCAGCTCGGCGACCAGCTCGCCGAGGAGCTGCGGCACCTCGACGCCGACCACGCGTACTCGGCCGCGCTCGAGGCGGTCACCGGGCAGAGCGGGCTGAACCGGCGTCCCGCCGCCCGGGTGCACATCTGGCACGACCCGAGCAGCAACGGCGGCGCCGCGGCGGGCACCCCGAACGGGCCGGCGGGACGGTTCTGGTGAGCGAGACGCTCGTGCGGGTCAGCCCCGACCCGGAGGTCCTCGCTCAGTCGGCCGCGGCGCGGCTGGTCGTACGGCTTCTCGACGCCCAGGCCGAGCGGGGCCTCGCCTCGGTGGTGCTGACGGGCGGTCGTACGGCGGCGGGCATCTACCGGGCCATCCGCGACAGCCCGGCCCGCGACGCGGTGGACTGGCGGCGGGTCGACCTGTGGTGGGGCGACGAGCGGTTCCTGCCCGAGGGCGACCCGGAACGCAACGAGACCCAGGCCCGGGCCGACCTGCTCGACGCGCTGCCGCTGGATCCGGCCCGGGTTCACCCGATGCCGGCCGCTGTCGGCGATCTCGACCCGGAGTCCGCCGCAGCCCGGTACGCCGAGACGCTCGCGGCCGCCGCCCGGCCCGGGACCGCGGTGCTGCCCCACTTCGACCTCGTGCTGCTGGGCGTCGGCGAAGACGGCCACATCGCGTCGGTCTTCCCCGAGCACCCGACGGCGTACGAGACCCGCGCGGTCGCGGGCGTCCGGGGCAGCCCCAAGCCGCCCCCGAACCGGGTCACGCTCACGCTGCCGACCCTCAACACCGCCGACGACGTCTGGCTGCTCGCGACGGGCCAGGAGAAGGCGGCCGCCATCGGCATGGCACTGATCGGGACTCCCGGCCCGGTCCAGCTTCCCGCGAGCGGGGTGCATGGAGTCGAGCGCACGCTGTGGCTGCTCGACCGCGCCGCCGCGAGCGAGGTTCCATCGACCTTCTTCAGCCTCCGCTGACCCGCACCGTCACTCGCCGCGACGCGCCCGCAACCTGGCTACGTCTCGCGCCGGCCTCGTGGGGAGTCACTCGCCGCGACGCGCCCGCAACCTGGCTATGGCCTCGGCGAGGATCGCGGCACCGTCCTCCTCGCTGCGACGCTCCTTGACGTAGGCGAGGTGGGTCTTGTACGGCTCGCTCTGCGGCCGGGCGGGCGGGTTCTCCTCATCGATGCCGGCCGGCTGCCCGCAGTTGGGGCAGTCCCAGATCGGGGGGACCGCGGCTTCGGCGCAGAAGGTGTGCTCGGTGTGGTGGCCGTTGGCGCACCAGTACCCGACGGTGCGGCGGGGCACGGTCTCCGTACGGTCGACCGGCGACTCGGCCCATCGAACCTGACTTGAGCCCACGCGCGTGCCACGGATGGCGTTGCTTGTTGCCACGGTTTTCGCTCCTGGTGTCCGGGGGTGAGACTCAGGGGAAACTCTGGTCCCGCCAACGCCGGGGACTCCGGGGAGCCAAAACTGGCACAGAACGCCACAAAGGTCCCCCGACGGCGACGGGATCACCGGAGTCTAGGCCGCGACCCACCAGTACGAAAGCGCGAAGGTGTGAATTCTTTCGCGGTGACGGTGGCCGATAGCCGGTGCGAGGGCCAGCACCCGTGGCAGGTGCGGATCAGGTGGTGTTGACCTTGATCCAGAAGCCGAAGGCGACGATGCACGCGAACCAGATCAGCCCGACCACGAGCGTGTAGCGGTCCAGGTTCTTTTCGGCGACCGAGGACCCGGCGAGGCTCGACGAGACGCCGCCACCGAACATGCTGGACAGGCCGCCGCCCTTGCCGCGGTGCAGCAGGATCAGCAGGGTCAGCAGCACGCTCGTGATGATGAGCAGCGCGACCAGGAGGTACGCAAACCACATGGCGGTGCGGTTCCTCTCGCGGGGCGGCGCCGCGCCCGGAGCGGGTCGCAGCGATGTGTACGCGGTGTGACGGCCACGGTACGTCGACCAGTGGCCGCACGAATCATACCGGTCCGCCCGCCCCGGCGACCTACGGCGGCCCTGGGGGCGGCGGACGTCACGCGGCGTAGTAGCGGATGATCTTCACGAACTCGTCGCCATCGATGCTGGCACCGCCGACGAGAGCGCCATCGACGTCCGGCTGAGCCATGATGCCGGCGATGTTGTTCGCCTTGACCGAGCCGCCGTAGAGGATCCGTACCGACCCGGCGACGCTGCCATGGGTCTGGCCGAGCCGGGCCCGGATCTGCCCGATCACCTCCTGCGCGTCCTCGGGGGTCGCGGTCTTGCCCGTGCCGATCGCCCACACGGGCTCGTACGCGATCACCACCCGCGCCACCTGATCATGCGTCAGGCCGGCCAGACCGGCGTCGAGCTGTGCCAGTGTGTGGGGCACCTGCTCGCCCGCCTCGCGGATCTCCAGCCCCTCCCCGATGCAGAGGATCGGCGCGATCTCATTCGCCAGGGCGGCCTTCGCCTTGACGTTGACCAGGGCGTCGGTCTCGTGGTGGTACTGCCGGCGTTCCGAATGCCCGACGACCACGTACGAGCAGCCGAGCTTGGCGAGCATGGCGCCCGACACCTCGCCGGTGTATGCGCCGTTGGCGTGCGACGAGATGTCCTGAGCCCCGTACCGGATGTTCCACTTGTCTCCGTCGACGGCGGTCTGGACCGTACGGATGTCGGTGAACGGCGGCAGCACCGCGACCTCAACCTGCGCCAGGTCCTTCTCGGTGAGGCTGTGCGCGAGGTGCTGGACGAGCTTGTTCGCCTCCAGGTGGTTGAGGTTCATCTTCCAGTTGCCGGCCATCAGCGGCCGGCGCGGCTCCTCATTCGACAATTCACGCCTTTCGCTCGCATCTGCGGCGTCGTGCTCGGTCAGTTCTCCAGAGCCTCGACCCCGGGCAGGACCTTACCCTCCAGGTACTCCAGCGACGCGCCGCCACCAGTGGAGATGTGGCCGAAGGCGTGCTCGGGGATGCCGAGGGCCCGCACCGCCGCCGCCGAGTCGCCGCCGCCCACCACCGTGAAGCCATCGACCTTTGTGATCGCTTCGGCGACCCCCCGCGTGCCGGCGGCGAACGGCGCCAGCTCGAAGACGCCCATCGGACCGTTCCAGAACACCGTCCGGGCGACCGCGAGCGCCTCGGCGAACACGGCCACGGTGGCCGGGCCGATGTCCAGACCCATGCGGTCGGCCGGTATCGCGTCGGCCGCGACCACGGCGTGCTCGGCATCGGCGGCGAACGCGGTCGCCGCGACGATGTCGGCGGGCAGCACGATCCTGCCGCCCGCTCTGGCGAGCAGGTCGGCGCAGGTCTGCACCATCTCCGCCTCCAGCAGCGACGTGCCGACCTCATAACCCAGCGCCTTCAGGAAGGTGAAGCACATGCCGCCACCGACCAGCAGCTTGTCCACATTGGGCAGTAGCGCCTCGATCACCGCGAGCTTGTCGGAGACCTTGGCGCCACCGAGCACCACGACGTACGGACGCTCCGGATCGGTGGTCAGCCGGTTGAGCACCTCCAGCTCGCGCAGCACGAGCCCGCCGGCGAAGTGCGGCAGCAGCGCCGGGACGTCGTAGACGCTCGCGTGCTTGCGGTGCACCGCCCCGAACGCGTCGTCGACATAGGCGTCGCCGAATGCCGCCAGCGCCCGGGCGAAGGCCGCCCGCTCGGCCTCGTCCTTGCTCGTCTCCCCCGCGTTGAAGCGCAGGTTCTCCAGGAGCGCCACATCGCCGTTCGTCAGTGCCGCCACCGTCGCCTTCGCCGACTCGCCGACCGTGTCGGTAGCGAAGCTGACCGGGCTGACCGGCCCCCCGGCCAGAGGGCTCATTTCCGGCCCCCCGGCCAGAGGGCTCATTTCCGGCCCCCCGGCTAGAGGGTTCGGGCCGAGCAGCTCGCCCAGGCGGGTCGCGACGGGCGCCAGCGAGTACTTCGCCTCGGGCCCTGCCTTGGGGCGTCCCAGGTGAGACATCACGACGACCCGAGCACCCGCGTCGCGCAGCGCCACCAGCGTGGGCAGTACGGCGCGGATGCGCCCGTCGTCGGCGATGACCGCGGCGTTCGGCTCACCCTCGGTTCTCGAGAAGGGGACGTTCAGGTCGGCCCGCACGAGCACACGCCGGTTCGCGACCCCCTCCGCGAGGAGATCATCGAGCGTCTTCATCTGGCGCGCCTACAGCGTCCGGCCAACGTAGGCGACCACGTCGACGAGGCGGTTCGAGTAGCCCCACTCGTTGTCGTACCAGCCCACGACCTTGACCTGGTTGCCGATCACCTTGGTCAGGCCGGCATCGAAGATGCACGACGCCGGGTCCGTGACGATGTCAGCGGAGACGATCTCGTCCTCGGTGTAGGTGAGGATGCCCTTGAGCGCGCCCTCCGACGCCTCCTTGAACGCGGCCTTCACCTCGTCCACCGTGGTGTCGCGGCCCACCGTGACGGTGAGGTCGGTCGCCGAGCCGGTCGGCACCGGAACGCGCAGCGCGTAGCCGTCGAGCCTGCCCTTCAGCTGGGGCAGCACGAGGCCGATCGCCTTCGCGGCGCCGGTCGAGGTCGGCACGATGTTCAGCGCGGCGGCACGGGCGCGGCGCAGATCCTTGTGCGGGCCGTCCTGCAGGTTCTGGTCCTGTGTGTAGGCATGGATCGTCGTCATCAGGCCGCGCTCGATGCCGAACGTCTCGTCGAGCACCTTCGCCAGTGGGGCGAGGCAGTTCGTCGTGCACGAGGCGTTGGAGATGATCGCGTGCTTGGCGGGGTCGTACGTGCCCTCGTTGACGCCCATGACGATCGTGACGTCCTCGTTCTTCGCGGGCGCGGAGATGATGACCTTCTTCGCTCCCCGCTCGATGTGCACCTTCGCCTTCGTCGCGTCGGTGAACCGACCGGTCGACTCGATGACGACGTCGGCGCCGAGATCGCCCCAGGGCAGCTTGGTCGGGTCCGGCTCGGCGAACGCCTTGAACGTCTTGCCAGCAACGGTGATCTCGTCCGCGGTCGCCTTCACCTCATAGGGGAGTCGGCCGAGGATGCTGTCGTACTTGAGCAGGTGGGCCAGGGTCGCGTTGTCGGTGAGGTCGTTCGCGCCGACAAGCTCGATGTCGGCCCCGCAGGCGAGCGCGGCACGGTAGAAGTTGCGGCCGATCCGGCCAAAGCCGTTGATTCCAACTCGGACAGTCACAGGAGTTACCCCTCACTCTTGCGCCGGCCCGCTACAGCCGGCGGCCGATACATCCGTCTCGGCCCCATCGCCGCATCACATTGCAGACTATCTGTTCCGAGGCGCCAGGGACGCGCAGGGGCCGTCATCCCCCGGCGTTGATCTAGGGCCTGCGCACGTGAGTTGATCTCCGATCACGGCCCTCCGCCCTAGATCAACAGGGAGGGGAGGGTCAGGAGGCGAGCATCTCGGCGGTGACGACGGACTCGGTGTCGGGGATGCCCAGGTCGCGAGCACGTTTGTCGGCGAGCGCGAGCAGCCGGCGGATCCGGCCGGCGATCGCGTCCTTGGTCAGTGGTGGGTCGGCGAGCGAGCCGAGCTCCTCGAGCGACGCCTGCTTGTGGGCCAGACGCAGGGTGCCCGCGCTCGTGAGGTGGCCCGGGGCGTCCTCGCCCAGGATCTCCAGGGCACGGGTGACCCGAGCCGAAGCCGCCACGGCCGCGCGCGCGGACCGGCGCAGGTTCGCGTCGTCGAAGTTCGCCAGCCGGTTCGCCGTCGCCCGGACCTCACGCCGTACGCGCCGCTCCTCCCACGCCAGCACGCTGGCGTGCGCCTGCATCCGGGTCAGCAGGGCCGCGATCGCGTCACCGTCCTTGACCACGACCCGGTCGACGCCACGCACCTCCCGGCTCTTGGCGGCGATGTTGATGCGGCGGGCGAGCCCGACCAGGGCCTGCGCCGCCTCCGGGCCCGGGCAGGTGATCTCCAGGGCAGAGGAGCGACCCGGCTCGGTCAGCGAGCCGTGCGCCAGGAACGCGCCCCGCCACGCGGCGACCGCGCAGCAGACATTGCCGGAGATGATGTGCTGGGGCAGCCCCCTTACCGGCCGACCCCGCACGTCGAGCAGCCCGGTCTGCCGGGCCAGCGCCTCGCCATCCTTGACCACGCGCACGATGTAGTGGCTGCCCTTGCGCAGGCCACCCGAGGCGAGCACATGGAACTCGCTGGGGTAGCCGTACACCTCGTTGACCTCGCGGCGCAGCCGCCGGGCCGCCGCACCCGTGTCCAGCTCGGCCTCGACCACGACCCGGCCCGAGACGATATGCAGGCCCCCCGCGAAGCGCAGCAGCGCCGCAAGCTCCGACCGCCTGCAGCACGGCTTCGATACATCGGTGCGGCTCAACTCGTCCTTGACCGAACCGGTCATCGCCATCGGGGGGTCACCTCGCGAAAAGTCGGGTGTTCGGCTCGTCAAACGTCTCAATGCGGCCAGAGCCGCCTCGCATCACCTCGTGCAACGCGCCCGCCAACGCGGCCGGATCGTGCCGAGGCGTGCCGTCGGCGACGGCGACCGGTGCGAGGACCACGCGTGCACCTAGCGATTCTGCCGCAACTTGGACACCAATGGGATCGGCCACCGCGGTGGAGTCGGCGAGAACGACATCGACCCGCAGGCCGGGCAGGTAACGGGCCAGCGCCCGAACGTGGTCCGGCAGGGACAGACCCGCGGTCTCCCGCTCCACGGCGAGGTTGAGCGTCACGAGCCGGCGCGCAGCCGATGCGGTGATCGCGGCGGCGAGCTCCGGGACGAGCAGGTGTGGGATCACGCTGGTGAACCACGAGCCCGGTCCGAAGACGAGCCAATCGGCTGCCCGCACCGCGTCCAGGGCCTCGGCACATGCGGGCGGGCGCGGCGGGTCGAGCCGTACGTCGAGGACCTCACCGGGGGTGACCGCGACCGCGTGCTGGCCCCGTACGGTCGTCAGTGCCATGGGCTGGCGGATGTCGTCGCCCTGCACCGTCGCCTCGATGTGCAACGGCACCCGGCTCAGGGGCAGGACGCGCCCCACCGCCCGGACCAGCTCACGGGCTCGCTCCAAGGCGACCACGGAGTCTCCGGTGATCTCCATCAAGCCGGTGAGCAGCAGGTTCCCCACCGTATGGCCGGCCAGGTGATCGGCCCCTGTGAATCGGTGCTGCCACAGCTCTGCGGTGAGCTGGGCGGTCGGGTCGGTCGGATCCGCGAGCGCCGCCAGCGCTTGGCGCAGGTCACCCGGAGGAAGTCCGCCGCGGTCTCGGCGCAGCCGTCCACTGGAACCCCCGTCGTCACCGACGGTGACGACCGCGGTCAGCTCGAGCGGGAGCTCGGCCCGCAGCAGCTTCAGCGCCTTCAGCGACGCGGCCAAGCCATGCCCACCACCGAAGGCGACGACGCGCAGCACAGGATCGTCCGGCGTCGTCGGAGTTCTCGTCACTCGCGCCCCAGGTCACGGTGCTGGGCGTTGGCCGAGAGCCGTCCGGAGCGTAGGCGCCGCGCCAACTCCTCGGCGATCGCCACACTGCGGTGCTTGCCGCCGGTACAGCCCACCGCGACCGTCAGATACCGCTTGCCCTCCCGCTCGAACCCGGCCGCCGTCGAGTTGATCAACTGCACGACCGTGTCGACGAACTGGCTCGCACCGGCCTGGGAGAGCACGTACGCGCTGACCGCGCCGTCACGGCCGGTCAGGTCGCGCAGGTCCGGCTCCCAGAACGGGTTGGGCAGGAAGCGGGCATCCACCACGAAGTCGGCGTCCGGGGGCAGACCGTACTTGAAGCCGAACGAGAGCATCGTGATCCGCAGCCGCCGCGAGTCGTCGCCGCCGAACAGCTCCTCCACCCGGGCCCGCAGCTGGTTCACGTTCAGGTGCGTGGTGTCGATGACGACGTCGGCGCTATCGCGCGCCTCCGCGAGCAGCAGCCGCTCGGCCGCGATGCCGTCGGGCAGGCGTCCACCCTCCTGCAGCGGGTGGGTCCGCCGTACGTTCTCGAACCGCCGGATCAGCACCTCATCGTCGGCGTCGACAAAGACCACCCTCGGCGCGAAGCCGCGCTCCCGCAGCGCGCGCACCGCCGCGGCGAGGTCGATGGAGAAGGCGCGGCTGCGTACGTCGAGCACCATCGCGGTGCGCCGGCCCGCGTCGCCAGCCGCGAACGCGAGCTCGGCCATGTCGATGAGCAGGCGCTGCGGCAGGTTGTCCACGACGTAGAAGCCGACGTTCTCCAGGGCCCGCGCCACCGTGCTGCGCCCGCCACCCGAGACGCCCGTGACGATCACGAGGTCCGTGTCGGCACGCGTCCGGCTGGGCACCGGTGTCGCCGCCGATGCCCGCGGCCGCGTCGCCACCCCCGCGCCGCGCGGATCCTGTTTCACTCCCGAACCTCCCCTCGCGATCAGCGCGCGGGGCAACCCTACGTCGCTGGCGGGACCTGCTCGGCCTGGGGCGCCGGGGATTCATGCTCACCACGCTGCGGCGCCTCGTCCGGAACAGGCACCGCGGTGGGCTCGGGCTCGGGCTCTGGACCAGCCGCGGTGGCCGTCTCGGCCGGGGCCGGCCTGGCGGCGACGAGCGCGGCCAGAACCGCTTCCGCCGTACGGCGTCCGATGCCGGGCACCTCGGCGATCTCCTCGACGCTCGCGGCCGAGAGCCGCTTCACCGAGCCGAACCGTCGCAGCAGAGCCTTGCGGCGGATCTCCCCCAACCCCGGCACGCTGTCCAATGTGGAGGTTGTCATGCGCTTGGAGCGGCGCTGCCGATGGAACGTGATCGCGAACCGGTGCGCCTCGTCCCGGACCCGCTGCAGCAGATAGAGGCCCTCGGACGTGCGGGGCAGCACCACCGGGAACGGCTCGTGCGGCAGCCACACCTCCTCCAGCCGCTTGGCCAGGCCACAGACCGCCACATCCTCGACGCCCATCTCGCGCATCACCGCCGCCGCGGCATTGACCTGCGGCGCGCCCCCGTCGACGACGACGAGGTTCGGGGCGTACGCGAACTTGCGTGGCTTGCCGGTCTCCGGGTCGATGGCCGGGCGATCGAGGACGCTCATTGGCCCGTCGGCCTCCAGAATGCTCGCGGCCCCGGTCCCGGGCGCCGGCGTCCCCGTGGTCGGCGGCTGCTCACCCGTCTGGCGAGCCGCCAGACCTGTGCTTGAATGCTCCGGCTCGCGGGCTCGCCGGAGGTGGGCGAACCGGCGGCGCAGCACCTCCGAGATCGCCGAGACGTCGTCGGTGGCCGCGACGCCATCCCGCCCCGCCCGCCCACCGACGATGAACCGGCGGTACTCGGACTTGCGGGCCAGACCGTCCTCGAAGACCACCATGCTCGCGACCACGTCGGTGCCCTGGATCTGCGAGACGTCATAGCACTCGATGCGCAGCGGGGCAGTCAGCAACCCGAGGCCCTCGGCGATCTCCTCCAGCGCCTGGCCGCGTGCGGTCAGGTCGCCGGCCCGCCGCAGCTTGTGCTGGGTCAACGCCTCGCCGGCGTTGCGCGCCACTGTCTCCAGCAGCGTGCGCTTGTCCCCCCGCTGCGGTACGCGAAGCGTCACTTTGGCCCCGCGCAGTTGCGAGAGCCAGGAGGTGAGTGTGTCCACATCGGACGGTAGCGCGGGCACCAGGATCTCCCGCGGGATATCCGTCTGCTCACCCGTGTCGGCCTCGCCGCCGTAGACCTGGGTGCAGAAGTGCTCGACCAGGTCCCCTGTGGAGAGTTGCTCGGTCTTCTCCACGACCCAGCCGCGCTGGCCGCGTACCCTGCCGCCCCGCACGTGGAAGACCTGGACCGCCGCCTGCAGCTCGTCCTCGGCGAAGGAGACCACATCAGCGTCGGTGCCGTCGGCGAAGACCACGGTCTGCTTCTCCATGGCCCGGCGCAGCGCGGCGAGGTCGTCGCGCAGCCGGGCGGCCCGCTCGAACTCCAGCGCGTCGGATGCGGCCTTCATCTCGCGGACCAGGCGGCGCTCCATCTCGTCCGTGCGACCGGCCATGAAGTCACAGAACTCCTCGACGATCGCCCGATGCTCCTCGGCACTGACCCGGACGACGCAGGGTGCCGAGCACTTCCCGATGTCGCCGAGCAGGCAGGGGCGACCGATCTGCCGGTGTCGCTTGAAGATCCCGGCGCTGCACGTGCGGGCCGGGAACACCCGCAGCAGAAGATCGAGCGTCTCCCGGATCGCCCAGGCATGCGAGTACGGGCCGAAGTAGCGCACTCCCTTGCGCTTGGCGCCGCGCATCACCTGCAGCCGCGGGTACTCCTCGTCGAGCGTGACGGCGAGGAACGGGTACGACTTGTCATCGCGGTACCTGATGTTGAACTTCGGGTCGTACTCCTTGATCCAGTTGTACTCGAGCTGCAACGCCTCGACCTCGGTGCCGACCGTGACCCAGTCGACGCCAACCGCCGACGAGACCATCTGCGCGGTGCGGGCGTGCAGGGTCCACGGGTCGGCGAAGTACGAGTTGAGGCGCTGGCGCAGGCTGCGAGCCTTGCCGACGTAGATGACCCGCCCGCGCTCGTCCCGGAACCGGTACACCCCGGGAGCCTCCGGGATGGTCCCCGGGGCCGGACGCCACGATCGCCGGGAAGCGGCGGCCGCCGACCCCGCCGCCGGCACCGGACTGGTCACACCGCGAGCCTAGTCCGGCTCATGCCGAGGCCTGGAACTCCAGCTCGGCCGCTGCCGCGGTCGTGTTGGCGCGACCCGGGTAGCTGAGCCAGCGCACCGCTACATTGAGATCCGTCACGATGTGCTGGGCCGGGATCGTGGGTCCGCCCTGGATCTCGAGGTCGTCGGTGGTGTGGGCGTCCTTGACCAGCGTCAGGTCGTAGCCGCGGTCGAGCGCGCCGTACGCCGTGGCCCGGATGCACCAGTTGGAGGCGGCGCCGGCCAGGACGATGTGGCTGATGCCCAGCCGCTCGAGGACCTCGCCCAGCTCGGTCTCCTCGAACGACGACTCGAAGTGCTTGTGGATCACGGGCTCACCCTCGGCCGGCACGAGCTGAGCGACCAGACCCCACTCCGTGCTGCCGTGAATGAGGTCCTTGTCGGAGTGCTGCACCCAGATCACCGGGACGCCCGCGGCACGGGCCCGCTCCACGGCGAGCGCCGCGTTCGCGACCACCTCGCCCACGTTCCAGGCGTGAGCGACGACGCCGACCTGCAGATCGACCACGACGAGCGCGGTCCGGTTCCCCTCGCGAATGGTTGCCATGGGCGAAACCCTAACCGGAACCCCCGACAACATTGACCGACCGGACCTGGGTGTGGTCAGGTCACCACGATGCGGTCGCCGGTGACGGTGGCCGTCTTTGTCTGCAGACCACGGGTCAACGGTTCCCCGGTGTTCGGTCCCCGCGCGACCGAGCCGTCGGTGATCCGGTACTGGCTGCCGTGGCAGGGGCAGGTGATCAGCCCGTCGCTGACCGTACCGACGATGCATCCCAGGTGCTGGCAGGTGGCGTCGAAGGCGCGGAACTCCTGGGCGTTGGGCTGGGTCACCACGGTCCGGCTGTCGGGAAAGACCTTGCCGCCCCCGATCGGGATCTCGGCCGCCGGAACCTCCAGCGGACCCGTGGTCGCGGCGCCCGGCAGTGGTGCCTGCGGCGCTGGACTCGCCGGCCCCGGGTTCGGCGACGGGGAGGCGCCGCAGGCAGCGAGGACGCCGCCCGCTCCCAGCGCGCTCGCCCCCAGGAGCACCGTCCTGCGTGTCCGTCGCGTCCGTACCTTGCCGCCGGCGACCCGGGACGAGGTCGGCCGGCCACCCCCGCTCTCGCTCACAGTCCTTCTCCTTCTCGCGCCGAAGATTCGCGGTCCCAGACAAGGGTCACGCTGCCAGACACGGCACACCTGCCGGGCAAGTTCAGTGCCGTGCTCCCGCAGCGAGGCAGTTAGGCGCGGCTCGCGGCCCGGGCCCGGCTGGCCTTCGCGGGCGTCGCCTTGGTGGCGCCGGTGCCCGTGGCCGAGGTGCCGGTGGCCCCGTTGGCTCTCGCGGCGGCCCCGGTCCTGGGCGTGGCGGTCTTCGCGGCACCGTTGCCGCTGGCCTTCGCCGCAGCAGGCCTGGCGGCGGTGTTGGCGTCCTGCGCCCGCTGGGTCGCGACCGTCCCGGTCGAGGCCGGTGACGACCCGGGCAGGCCGAGCACGCGCCGCAGCCACTGCCCGGTGTAGCTCTCCGGCGTGGCGGCGAGCTCCTCCGGCGTGCCGATCGCCACCACCGTGCCGCCCTTGTGGCCACCCTCGGGTCCCATGTCGATGACCCAGTCGGCCGTCTTGATGACGTCGAGGTTGTGCTCGATCACGATCACCGTGTTGCCCTTGTCGACCAGGCCGTCAAGGACGAGCAGCAGCTTGCGGATGTCCTCGAAGTGCAGGCCCGTGGTCGGCTCATCCAGGACGTAGACCGTGCGGCCGGTGGAGCGCTTCTGCAGCTCGCTGGCGAGCTTGACCCGCTGTGCCTCGCCACCCGAGAGCGTCGGTGCGGGCTGCCCCAGCCGTACGTAGCCCAGCCCGACATCGACCAGCGTCTTGAGATGCCGGTGGATGGCGGGGATCGCCTCGAAGAAGGTGGCGCCCTCCTCGATCGGCATGTCGAGCACCTCGGCGATCGTGCGGCCCTTGAAGTGCACCTCCAGCGTGTCCCGGTTGTACCGGGCACCCTTGCACACCTCGCACGGGACATAGACGTCCGGCAGGAAGTTCATCTCGATCTTGATCGTGCCGTCGCCGGCGCAGTTCTCGCACCGACCGCCCTTGACGTTGAACGAGAAGCGACCCGGACCGTACCCGCGCACCTTCGCCTCGGTGGTCTCGGCGAAGAGCTTGCGGATGCTGTCGAAGACACCGGTGTACGTCGCCGGGTTGGAGCGCGGCGTCCGACCGATCGGAGACTGGTCGACGCCGACCACCTTGTCGACGTGGTCGAGCCCGGTCACCCGCGTGTGCCGGCCCGGCACCATCCGCGCGCCGTTGATCTGGTTCGCCAGGACCGCGTGCAGGATGTCGTTGACCAGCGTGGACTTGCCCGACCCCGAGACGCCGGTGACCGCGATGAACTGGCCGAGGGGGAAGCTCACCGTGATGTTGCGCAGGTTGTGCTCGCGAGCGCCGTGAACGGTCAGGTCGCGGCCACGCTCCTGCGGTCGCCGACCAGCGGGTACGGGAATGACCGTACGGCGGGACAGGTACGCCCCGGTGATCGACTCCTTGTTGGCGAGCAGGTCCTTGAGGACCCCACTGTGCACGATGCGGCCGCCGTGCTCTCCCGCGCCTGGACCGATATCGACCACCCAGTCGGCGGTCCGGATGGTCTCCTCGTCGTGCTCCACCACGATCAGCGTGTTGCCCAGTTCCTTCAGGCGTACCAACGTCTCTATCAACCGGTGGTTGTCCCGCTGGTGCAGCCCGATGCTCGGCTCGTCGAGGACGTACAGCACGCCGACGAGACCGGAACCGATCTGCGTGGCGAGCCGGATGCGCTGCGCCTCGCCGCCGGAGAGCGTCGCCGCCGGCCGGTCGAGGGACAGGTAGTCCAGCCCGACATCGACGAGGAACCGCAGCCGCGCGTTGATCTCCTTGAGCACGCGCTCGGCGATCATCCGCTGCCGGTCGTTGAGCGTGAGCGCGTCGATGAAGTCGTGGCACTCCCCCACGGACAGCCCGCAGACCTCGGCGATGTTGCGCCCACCGATCGTCACCGCGAGGATCTCCGGCTTGAGCCGGGTACCGCCACACGCCTCACACGGCACGTCGCGCATGTACCCCTCGTAGCGCTCCCGGGACCACTCCGACTCCGTGTCCGAGTGGCGCCGCTCCAGCCACTGCACCACGCCCTCGTACCCGGTGTAGTACGAGCGCTCCCGGCCGTACTTGTTGCGGTACCTGACGTGGACCTGCTCCTCGGCCCCGTGGAGGATCACCTTCTGCGCCCGCTGCGGGATCTTGCGCCACGGGGTGTCGACCGTGAAGCCCTCGCGCTCGCCGAGCGCCTCGAGCATGCGCAGGAAGTACTCCAGAGCCCCGTAGCCCGTCCAGGGCTGGATCGCGCCCTCGCGCAAGGACTTCTCCGGGTCGGGGACGATCAGCTCCGGGTCGACCTCCTTCTTCGTCCCCAGGCCGGTGCAGGTCGGGCAGGCGCCGTAGGGGGCGTTGAAGGAGAACGACCGTGGCTCCAGGTCCTCGATCGCGAGCGGATGGTCGTTCGGGCAGGCCAGGTGCTCGGAGAACTTGCGCTCGCGGTTCTCGTCGTCCTCGGGCAGGTCGACGAACTCCAGCACCACGATGCCGCCGGCGAGCTTGAGCGCGGTCTCGATCGAGTCCGTCATGCGCTGCTTCGCGCTCTCCTTGACGGCGAGCCGGTCGATCACCACCTCGATGGTGTGCTTCTCCTGCTTCTTCAGCTTCGGGGGCTCGGTCAGCGGGTGGACCGTGCCGTCGATGCGTGCCCGCGCGTACCCCTTGGACTGCAGGTCGGCGAAGAGATCGACGTACTCGCCCTTGCGGCCCCGGACGACCGGCGCCAGCACCTGGAAGCGCGTGCCGTCGGCCATGCCCAGCACCCGGTCGACGATCTGCTGCGGGGTTTGCTTCGAGATCGGCGAACCGCAGACCGGGCAGTGCGGCTCACCCGCCCGGGCGAAGAGCAGGCGCAGGTAGTCATAGACCTCGGTGATCGTGCCGACCGTCGAGCGCGGATTGCGCGAGGTCGACTTCTGGTCGATCGAGACGGCGGGGGACAGGCCCTCGATGAAGTCCACGTCGGGCTTGTCCATCTGGCCGAGGAACTGCCGGGCGTACGACGACAGCGACTCTACGTAGCGACGCTGGCCCTCGGCGAAGATCGTGTCGAAGGCGAGGCTGGACTTCCCGGAGCCGCTCAGGCCCGTGAAGGCGATCAGCGCGTCCCTCGGCAGGTCGAGACTGACGTCGCGCAGGTTGTGCTCCCGCGCCCCGCGAATGATCAACCGGTCTCGCACAGTCACCAGCCCCACCGGTACGTCGCCAACACCACCATGGCCCTGCACGCAAGGACCTGCCCGTACGCGCCGCAGGCCCCGCGGACCCGCCGCAACCAACCCCCGGGCGGGCACCGCGCAACTCTAACCGCCCCCTGTGACAGAAACCCGCGCCCCGCCGGCTCAGCCGGTCTGCTGTATCACGATCCGGTCGAGCGCCGGTGCGCGGTCCTGGCCCGGACCGCCGGGGTTCGAGTAGGTCATGGTGAACGCGGTCGGCGCGGCACGGGTGAAGGTTGGCGTCGTCCAACTCTGCACTGTGGTAGTCCGTGCATAGGTATGGTCGAAGTTGATCGTGGTACCCGGGGCGGTCAGGCGGAGTCGGGCGAGCCGCTGACTGTCCCCGTTCTGCTCGTTGAAGACGTAGTAGATCGTGACCGAGAAGGTCCCCGCCGGAACGTTGACGTTAATGAATGTCACGACGCCGTCGCTGCTGCTGAAGCAACCGGTCCAGTCATTGTTGTCGCCGATCCGGTCCATTACCCGTCCATTGCTGGCGCCGTTCACGGTACGCACGGCAGCACACCCGCTGGGCATCCCAGACTCCCCCTGCAGCTCCGCGAGGAAGAACGTGGTGCCGCTCGTGGCATTGCTGTAGGCGGAGTTGCCGCCGCTGTTGGTGGCGCGCACGCGGAACCGGTAGGTCGTACCCGGCGTCAACCCTTGGACGTTTGCGCCGGTCACGGGCGAGGTGCCCCATTGGACGAAGTTGGTGCACTCGCTGCCCAGGCAGCTCTCGATCAAGTACTGGCCCACGGTGCCCGACGACGCGTTCCAGGACAGCGTCAGGGAACTGGTCGTACGGCTCGACGTGGCCAGGTTGCTCGGTGGGCCGGGCGGTGGGAGCGGAGGTGTCCCGGTGCTGGACTTGGGCGCAGTGGACCTGGTCGCGTCGGGAGCTGGCGTGGTGGAGCCGGCGCTCCCACTCGGTGTCGCGCTGGGCGCCATGATGATCGGCAACTGGCCCACGCCCTGATACGAGCTGTCGGGTCCCGGTGAGTAGCCAGGGGTCTGGCTCTGCAGCGCGTTGTTGTCGCCGGGCGCCTCGCCGTTGCCGGCGATGATGAACGGCACGGCGACCGCGGCGGAGAGCGAGAGCACCACGCCGAGCACCACGAGCCAGCCCGCGCGACTGGGCCGGGAGCTCGGGATCCGCCGCTGCCGGCGACGCCGACCCTCGTACTCGTCGCCGACCGGCGGCAGCGGGGCGGTCTCCCAGGTGTCGGCGACCAGCACGCCGGGCCCGGCGGGCAGGCCCTGCCGCGGCCCGAGCCGGCGTGGCAGGGCGGGCGGGGGCGGTCCCATGGCCGGACGGCCTGCGCCGTGGGGCGGGCCCTGCGTCGGCGGGCCCTGCATCGGTGGGGCCGGCTGCGGGGGGCCCTGCATCGGTGGGGCTGGCTGCGGGGGGCCCTGGATCGGGGGAGGTTGCTGCGGGCGCGCCTGGGGCGGGGGCTCCGGGACCGGCGGACGCGGCGGCGGGGCCGCCGCCGGTACGGCCTGCCACTCGTCGGTCTGGATGTCCGCACCGACGAACGGCCGTGGCCGGTCGTCCACGATCTCGGCGTCGACGATCTCGACCTGCTCGGTGGGTCCGGCGAGGGCGGCGGCGCTCGGGCCGGCCGGCCGGTGTGGCTCCTCTGGCTCATCCGGCGGTTGCCCCATCACCGGCGGCGCCGGTGGGGGCGGTGGCGGAGGTGGTGGTGGCGGAGCCGGCGGCTGAGCGGGCGGCGAGGCCTCGCCGCCGCGCGCGTACGGCCGGTCATGGCCGCCGGGCTGGCCCGTGGCCGCGTGGCGCCCAGCGCTGTGGGACGCGGGCGGCTCGGCCGGGGGCGGCCCAGCCGACGCGGCCGGGACTGATGGCCGCGCCACCTCGCGGGATCGGGAGCCGAGCGGGACCAGCTCGATGTCGCCGGAATCCTCGGCGGCAGCCGCGCCGACGGGGACGGGCACTCGAGGCACGCCATCGCCGACGGCCCAGCCCTCCTGCTCGAGCTCCGGCTCCCGCCGCTGCCGCGGGACGAGGACCGCAGGCTCCGAGGGCGCGGCCAGCTCCGGGAGCACCGCCTCGGGCTCGGCGGCGCCGGTCACGCCACCCATCGCGGTCTCGCGATCACGGCGCCGGCGATCCGCGGTGGCGCGGGCAGAGGCCGGCAGATCGGAGATTTCGTCACGGCCGAGCGCTGGCAGCGGCGACGGGACGCGCTTGGCCACCGCCCGTACGGAGTGGAGTTCGGGCTCATCGTCACCGTCCCGCCGCAGCATCGGCAGCGCCTGGGTCGCGGACGTGCCCGCGGCGGCCTCGAAAGCCTGCTCGGCAGCGGCAGGGTCGGCGAAGTCCCTGGCATCGGCGCCATCCGGGGTTCCCGGCTGCCGGTGCCGCACGCCGTCGTCCGTGCCCGCCACCTGGTTCCCCTCTGCGAAACGCCGTCGAACGGCGGCGACTCGTCGTCACGTACTCCCGTCCCCCGACACGGCGGGACAGTGACAGCACTGTACCCAGCCACCAGCATCGGCACATCCCACGCCAGTGCCCCTGACGTCGGTACCTCCCACCGTTACGGCCGCACTACGGTCGGTGTCCATGAAGGAGGGTGTCGGGGCAGCGAATGACCGACCCGGCGGTACGTTGCAGTCGTGAGCTACACCGGCAACGTCTCCCCCGGCGGACCGCCCGACGTCCGCGAACTGCCCGACCTCGTCATCAGCAAGCTCTCGGTTGGACCGATGGATAACAATGTCTACCTCTTGCGATGCAAGGAGACCGGCGACCAACTGCTGATCGACGCGGCCAATGAGCCCGACCGGATCCTCGACCTCATCGGCCACGGTGGACTCTCCACTGTGGTCACCACCCATCGGCACGGCGACCACTGGGCAGCGCTTGCGGACGTGGTGACCGAGACGGGGGCCCGCAGCGTCGCGCACGCCGCCGACGCCCCCGCGCTGCCGGTGGCGCACGCGACGGTGGCCGACGACGGCGTCATCGAGGTCGGTGACTGCAGGCTCGAGGTCGTCCACCTGGTCGGCCATACGCCGGGCTCGATCGCGCTGCTCTACCGCGACCCTGCCGGCACCCCGCACCTGTTCACCGGCGACTCGCTCTTCCCCGGCGGCGTCGGAAACACCGGCGGCAACGCGGAGAACTTCGCCTCGCTCATCGGCGACGTCGAACGCAAGCTGTTCGACCGGCTACCGGACGAGACCTGGTTCTACCCAGGCCACGGTCGAGACTCCACCCTCGGCGCCGAACGCCCATCGCTGCCCGAATGGCGTGCCCGCGGCTGGTAGCACCGGTCGTGGGCACAACGATCCGAACGCCGTACGTTATGGGACATGGACCTCGACGAAGCGCGTGACTTCGTACGGCGGCACCACCGCGCCGTCCTGACCACCTACTACCCGGACGGCCGGGCACAGCTCTCGCCGGTCACGGTCGGCGTGGACGCCACAGGTCATGTGGTGATCAGCACGCGGGAGACCGCGACGAAGACGCGCAACCTCGCCACCGACCCGCGCGTGGTGATCTGCGTGCTCACGGAGCAGTTCTTCGGGCCCTGGGTGCTCATCGAGGGGCGGGCAGAGGTGATCCATCTACCCGAGGCGATGGATCATCTCGTCGACTACTACCGGGGCATCTCAGGCGAGCACCCGGACTGGGACGACTACCGTGCCGCGATGGTGCGCGACCGGCGGGTAATCGTCCGCGTCGGCATCACCCGGGCCGGTCCGGACCACCACGGCTGAACCGCCCGTACGGCTGCCTGACCCGCCCAGGCCGAGGTGTCACTGGTAGGAGATATAGACGGCGCCCACGGCCGTCGCGACCGTCTCCTCCGGCGTGAAGGTCGGGTGGTCCTCGTCGTAGAAGTTCTTCCATCCCCATCGGATGCCCGACGGCGCGTTGTTGTGCAGGGCGGCCCAGGTGTCCCGCTTCTGGCCCGCGCCACCCTGGCCGTCCATCTGGATGAGCATCCCGAGCTCGTCGTAGTTGGTCTTCACCTGCTTGGGGTTCTGGATGGAGGAGAGGAAGAACCAGTGGAGGATGAAGACCTTCTGCGGCAGGTTGTGGTCGCGGACCAACCCCGCGAGCCAGGCACCGGTGGCGTTGATCTCCTGGGCACTGACGTGGCCGATCGGTCCACCGGGCACCTGGTTGGGGCCCATGCGCCACTCGGGATCCAGTGCCAGTCCCACGTTCGGCTCGAGCAACAGCTCCTGGTACTTCTTCGCCTGGGTAAGGAAGTCGGTGCGGCCCGGCTGCAGGTCGAGCACGACATAGATACCCGCCTGCTGCGCCGCCTCGATCCAGGGACGGAACTTGTCGACCGGGAACTCGTTCGAGTAGTTGCCGTCGCTACCCGCGCTGCCCGACGCGACGGTCACGATGATCTCGAACGTGGGCACGACCGGCTCATCGAAGAGCGCGTCGTACGGCGCGGCGACCTGCTTCGCGCGCTCGACCGACGCGTCGATGTCCTGCTCCCCCAGCACCCCCAGGATGGTGTCGCCCGGGTGTCCGTAGATGGCGACCAGCCGCCGGCCCGGGAAGAGCACCTGGCCTCCCCCGGGTAGCTCCACCCCGGTCTTCGCCGTGCTCAGTCGCTGCCGGAGCTGGTCGGCCGAGCCGAACTCCGAGCCCACCGCGAGCACGTGGTCGAGCGAGGTCTCCGCGGTGATCGCCTGCACGTTGGCACTCGTGGCGCGCGGGTCGGCCGTGTCGAGAAGGAGCACGTGCGCGCCGGCCGCGTTCGCGGTGGCCACGGCGGCGGCGTCGGGCCCGGCGGCACCCTTCTTCGTGGCGAGCACGGTCAGCGACGACAGCGGCGCGGGGCGTTGGACGTCCCGGGGAGCGGGGTCGTCCCCGGTCGAGACCGTGATGGATGCGGGCAGTCCCGCGCCACCGGCCCAAGCAGCAGCCTGGCTGCCGACGGTCACCACCGCGCGGACCTTGAGGCGGTCGATCTCGGCCCGCAGGTCGGTGGCCGCGTCGCCTCCGGCGAGTCGGGCCGGGGTGGACCCGGCGGTTCCGGTCGGTGTCGGCTCGGGCGTGGACACCGGCGGGGCTGCCTTGGGGGTCGCGAGCACCGGGATGCCCAGCTGCGTGGCGAGGGCCCCGGCTCGCTCCAGTGCGCCGGCATCGTCCGCGCCGACGAGGACCACCGCTGGCGCGCTCTGGAATATGGCCTGGCTGGTGGCGAGTGCCAGCGCCACCGCGTCGGCGCCGCCAACGACGCTCGTATCCGCGGCAGGCAGAGCGGTGGTGGCCTGGTTGGGCTGCTCGATCTTGCCGAACGGTCCGTTGGTGCAACCGGCAGCGAGAAGGAGGCTGAGAAGCACCGCGGGTACGGCGCGCCGACGTGCCATCGCATCCCCAAACGATCCGGACCGGTTGTTGGGCACGCCACGCTAACAGCAGCAGGTAGCCGTCACCACTGCACGCGCGAGACGCTCTGATAACGGATTCGTCCCGCCGTCGTGACCCGCCGCTGACGCGGAGGCGGGACAAAATCCGGGCGGGTGCACAGCACCCGCCCGGTCACCCGACAACGCGGAGTTCCACCCAGCGCGCCGCCGGGGAGTCGTGGCAAGGGTCGACCGTGGTCGCCCTTACTCCTAGTAATCGTCCTGTACGCACACGCCGAATGCAACCCCCCAATGCACGTGCAATTGCAAAGGTATGGTTATGATCTCCGGCCAACGGTGCCGGCAACCCCCCGCTGGCGCCGTACCTGGGTGGGTCCCCCCACCCCGGTCCATCGTGAGAGGCGACCCTGCTCGCCCCGAACCGAAGGATGGCAATGCATATCTACAACGGAATGCCGGCAAACGACCTGCCCGTCGCCGGCGGCTGGGTGAAGAGCAGCTTCAGCAACCCGACCGGCAACTGCGTCGAGCTGGCCGAACTGGCTGACGGCGCCGGCTTCGCGCTGAGGAACAGCCGTGATCCCGAGGGTCCGGCCATGATCTACACACGGGCGGAGATCGACGCATTTCTCCGTGGCGCCGCGGCCGGTGACTTCGACGCGTTCCTGAGCTGATGGCTGGCTGCCTGGGGTTCACCGCCAGCAGCCAGTGATGATCATCGTGATGCCCCGGTAGTGCGTTGCCGCTCCGGGGCATCGCGTATGCGAGCCCAGGCGATACCTGGGACAGGTCAACCGCCGCTCCCGCACGGCGTGGTGCGGAACCTGCCCGGAATCTCTCGTACGTGGTGCCCGCCTGCCTTTGTCGGGAAACCGGCGCGACGGGTCGTGCACTCCACGTGACGTCATGGCATGCTTACCGTCACGATGCGCCCGTTCGGGCAGGGTCGCGAGCGCGGAGGTAGGCGGTGACGTCGCCCACACAGCCAGGTGCGCCGGTCGGCGGGCCGACGATGCTGCGCATGCTCGTGGGTGCTCAGCTGCGGCGCCTGCGCGAAGAGCGGGCCATCACGCGTGAGCAGGCCGGATACGAGATCCGCTCGTCCGAGTCGAAGATCAGTCGGATGGAGCTGGGACGGGTCTCGTTCCGCCCCCGCGACGTCGCCGACCTGCTGACTCTCTACGGCATCGCGGCCAGCGACCCGGAACGCGATCGGTTGCTCGCGCTGGTCCGTAAGGCGAACGAGCCCGGGTGGTGGCACCGGTACGGTGACCTCCTGCCGTCGTGGTTCCAGCCGTACGTCGGCCTGGAGAGCGCGGCGTCGCTCATCCGCACCTATGAGGTGCAGTTCATCCCCGGTCTGCTGCAGACGACGGCATACGCGCGGGCCGTCGTTCAACTGGGATACGAACGCGCGCCATCCGCCGAGATCGAGCGCCGGGTCGATCTGCGGCTCGCGCGCCAGCAGATCCTGCTGGGCGACTCGCCGCCAAGGCTGTGGGCGGTCATCGATGAGGCGGCGCTGCGGCGGCCGATCGGTGGCGTAGCGGTGCTGCGGGCCCAGCTCGAGGCGCTCGTGGAGGCGACCCGTCGCCCCAACGTCCAGGTCCAGATCATGCCCTTCCACGCCGGCGGGCACGCGGCCGTCGGTGGCGCGTTCACGATCCTGCGCTTCCCTGAGGAGGCGCTCTCCGACGTGATCTACCTGGACCTGCTCACCAGTGCCCTCTACCTCGAACGGCAGCACGACGTCGATGTCTACGGCGAGGCCATGGAACGGCTCTGCCTCGAGGCGCTGCGGCCCGACCAGACGGCTGACTTCATCGACGCGATCCTCAAGGAGCTCGGCTGACCTCGCCCGCGCGCGTGTTGACCGGCTCATCGTCCATCGGTGGTGGTGGCTCCAACCGTTCGGCTCGTCATCCTCGACGAATGACTGATGTGACTGTGTTCATGGGCCCAAGACCCTCGCGTTACCCTCGGGGCGACCACTCCTGAAGAGCCGGCGTGCCGGCTCCTGCTCCGACGCGAGAGCCGCATGACCGAACCCGCCGCCCCGATGTCCCGCCTCGACACGACCGTCGCCCACTCGGCGCGCCTGTGGAACTACCTCTTGGGCGGCAAGGACAACTTCGCGGTCGACCGAGCGGCGGCGCAGCGGTTGCTCGCTATCCTGCCCGAGTTCGCCACCTCGGCACGGGCCTGCCGTGCCTTTCTCGGCCGCGCCGTCAGGCACCTGTCGGCCGACGTCGGCATACGACAGTTTCTCGATATCGGCACCGGCCTGCCGACCGCGAACAACACGCACGAGGTCGCGCAGGCCATCGCGCCGGCCAGCCGGGTCGTCTATGTCGACAACGACCCGATGGTCCTCACGCACGCCCGCGCGCTGCTGACGAGCACACCGGAGGGCGTCACCAACTACCTCGAGGCGGACCTGCGGGACATCGACGAGATCCTGCGGCTCGCGTCCGCCACGCTCAACCTCAACGAACCCATCGGGGTGGTGCTGCTGGGTGTGCTGGACTTCATCACCGACGACGAGGAGGCGTACGGCGTGATGCGCCGACTCGTCGCCGCGATCCCGGCCGGCAGCCACGTCGTGATCGCTCACCCCACGGCGGAGGTCAACCCGGTGGCGCTCGACCGGGCCATCGCGGCATGGAACTCGCTCGGTTGCGCGCCGGTCTGCGCCCGGTCGGCCGAGGCGATCGCACGCTTCTTCACGGGCCTGGAGCTGCTGGAACCCGGGGTGGTGACCTGCTCGCGGTGGCGGCCAGACCCCGGCGCGGAGACGGCGCCGGTCATCGACGTGGCGGGCGTCGGTCGAAAGCCCTGACCGCGTCGGGTTGCTCAGTCCGTCGCCGAAGGCAAGGTCGTCACGGAGCGTAACGCGCCGACCACCGCACCGAGCTCCGCGATGAGGCCGGCGACCGTGTGCCCGTCGCGGCCACCGATGGTGACGGCGCGTAGCTCGTCCGGCTTGGGCAGCTCCGCCACGATCTGCGGCAACGCGTCGATGAGCCGCCCTTGCAGGCTCTCGGGTGATGCTTCGTTGTCGATGGCTGCCCGCTGCCGTACCCGCTCCAACTCGAGCAGGGCGCGCGCGTGGTCGGCGTCCGTCCGGGAGCGGTCCAACGCGAGCTGACCCTCGAGGGCCAGCCGAGCCAGCTCGTGCTCGCGTTCGGCGCGCTCCCGCCCCGCCGCCAACTCCTGCTCGCCCCGCTCCTGCTGCAGGCGCAGCTCATGCAGCGTCGTCTCGTTCGTCAGCTCGGCCAGCCGACGGGTCGCCTCGTGCTCGGTCTGGGTGCGCCGCAGCCGCTCCGCCGACTCGCGATCGAAGGCAGCGGCGCCGGTGCGGGCGCGCAGGTCGTCGAGCTCGCGCTCGGTCTCGATCTGCTGCGTCTGCTGGACCCGCGAGGCCTCCAGCTCCCGCTCGGCGACCGAGCCCTCGGCAGCGAGCTCGGCGAGCCGGGCAATGCGCCCCTGCTCGGCCCGGAACGGCTTCTGCAGGTTCTCCCACAGCCGCGCCGAGCTGACGATCGCCTCCTTGATCTGGACGGTCACGATCCGCAGGCCCAGACCCCGGTTCGACTCTCCTTCGCCCTCGGCCATGGCGCGCAGTCGTGCGGTGAGCTCCTCGACGATCGGCTGCTTATCGCTGAGCACCTCGTGGACGCTCATCGTGGCGACCTTGTCCTTGACCGCGGCCTCGGCCTGCTCCTTGAGCTGGAGGTTCACCAGCCGCATGGGGTCGTCGGCGTCGCTGAAGTCGAGCTTGCGGTAGGCGGTGCCGAAGTCGTGGATGATCCACTGGACGTACGCCTGGACCACGAGTCCCTGCAGTTCGCGGCAGATGCAGAAGGCATTGATGAGGATTGTCTGCATCGCCCCGGGCACCACGAGGTACGAGTCGCGAGTCGGGTCGAACCGGAACGACGTGCCGAGCCCGACGTGCAGGGGCTCGGCGTGTCCGCGGCGGGTGTGCACCACGAACGCGTTCGGCGGCACCAGGACGGTCCGCCAGCGCCAGATGCCGCTGACCCGTACGTCCACTGCGGACGGTGCGAGCGGCCCCACCTGCTCGCCGGCGGCGGCGAGCGCGCGGTCGCGGCGCCCGATGTTGCCGCCGACCTCTCGGGCCGCGGCCGGCGCCGCGGCCGGCGCGGGCGACATCCGCTTGGCCCGCAGATCCTGCGCGAGTTGCTCCTGCTGGGCCACCGCATTTTCCAGATAGACGTTGCGCTCGGTCATCCCCGGCCTGCCTCCCCCTTCGACGCGTACCTATGATGCCGGCCGCGTCAAGCCCGGCGGTCGACGTGTGCCAGGCACGGACGGCGCGGCCCGGAAGTTGGCCGGACAGGCAGTAGATCAGCAGCCGCCCGGCTCCTAGTCTGGACGGATCGATGCCGGCAGCGCATTGACCAGGAATCGAACGGGAAGAGGCCACGATGGCAGAGGTGATACGCGCCGCCCTGGTGCAGACGAGTTGGACCGGCGACAAGGAATCGATGATCAAGGCGCATGAGGAGTACACACGGAAGGCAGCCGCCGCCGGCGCCAAGGTCATCTGCTTCCAGGAGCTGTTCTACGGCCCGTACTTCTGCCAGGTGCAGGACCCGAAGTACTACGAGTACGCGGAGTCGGTGCCCGGCCCGACCGTCGAGCGGTTCAGCGCGCTCGCGGCGCAGCTCGGCATGGTGATGGTGTTGCCGGTCTACGAGCAGGAGCAGCCCGGCGTGCTCTACAACACGGCGGCGGTCGTGGACGCGGACGGGACCTATCTCGGGAAGTTCCGCAAGACCCATATCCCGCAGGTCAAGGGCTTCTGGGAGAAGTTCTACTTCCGGCCCGGCAACCTCGGGTACCCGGTCTTCGACACCGCGGTCGGCAAGGTCGGCGTCTACATCTGCTACGACCGCCACTTCCCGGAGGGCTGGCGGGCGCTGGGCCTCGCCGGCGCCCAGGTCGTCTTCAATCCCTCGGCGACCAGCCGGGGCCTCTCCGCGTACCTGTGGAAGCTGGAGCAGCCGGCGGCCGCCGTCGCGAACGAGTACTTCATCGGCGCGATCAACCGGGTGGGCATCGAGAGCGAGATCGGCGACGACGACTTCTACGGCACCTCCTACTTCGTCGACCCGGAGGGCAAGTTCGTCGGCGAGGTCGGTGACGCGCACGAGCCGGAGCTGATCGTCCGGGACCTCGATCTCGCGCTGCTCGAGGAGGTCCGGCAGCGGTGGGCGTTCTACCGCGACCGGCGGCCGGACCAGTACGGAAGCCTGGTGCAGCCGTGACCCTCCTGATCTCCGGCGGCACCGTCGTCGGGCCGACCGGCCGCACGCCGGCCGACGTCATCGTCGACGGCGAAACCATCACGGCCGTCGTGGCGCCCGGCACCGGGTCGGTCACGGCCGAGAGCGCGGACACGGTGCTGGACGCGACCGGCAAGTACGTGATTCCGGGCGGCATCGACGTGCACACCCACATGGAGCTGCCCTTCGGTGGCACGTTCGCCAGCGACACGTTCGAGACCGGCACGCGCGCCGCGGCGTTCGGCGGAACCACGACGATCATCGATTTCGCGGTGCAGCGGACCGGTGAGGTCGTCCAGGAGGGTCTCGCCGCGTGGCACGCGAAGGCCGACGGCGAGTGCTTCATCGACTACGGCTTCCACATGATCCTGGGCGGGGTCGACGAGGACGCGCTGAAGGCGATGGACCAACTGGTCGCCGACGAGGGCGTGACCAGCTTCAAGCTGTTCATGGCGTACCCGGGAGTCTTCTACAGCGACGACGGCCAGGTCCTGCGGGCGATGCAGCGGGCCCGGGAGAACGGCGCGCTGATCATGATGCACGCCGAGAACGGCATCGCGATCGATGTGCTGGTGCGCCAGGCATTGGCGCGCGGACAGACCGACCCGGTGTACCACGGGCTCACGCGGCCGCCGGAGTTGGAGGCCGAGGCAACCCACCGGGCCATCGTGCTGGCCGGCGTCGCGCAAGACTGCCCGCTCTACTTCGTGCACCTCTCCGCGAGCGGTGCGCTGGCGCAGGTGGCCGCGGCACGCGACGCCGGACGCAACGTGTTCGCGGAGACCTGCCCGCAGTACCTGTACCTCACGCTCGAGGACCAGCTCGGGGCGCCGGGATTCGAGGGCGCGAAATGGGTCGCCTCTCCCCCGTTGCGGAGCAAGCACGAGACACACCGGGCGGACCTGTGGCAGGGCCTGCGCACCAACGACCTGGCGATCGTCTCCACCGACCACTGCCCGTTCTGCATGAAGGAGCAGAAGGAGCTCGGCCTGGGCGACTTCTCGAAGATCCCCAACGGCATCGGCACGGTCGAGCACCGGGTCGACCTCGTCTACCAGGGCGTCGCCGACGGCAAACTGTCGCTGGAGCGCTGGGTAGAGACGATCGCCACCACGCCGGCGCGGATGTTCGGCCTGTACCCGCACAAGGGTGTGATCGCGCCGGGATCGGATGCCGACATCGTGCTCTACGACCCGGCCGGCCGCACGACGATCAGCGTCGAGACGCACCACATGAACATGGACCACTCGGCGTGGGAAGGGTACGAGATCGCGGGTCGCGTCGATACCGTCCTGTCCCGCGGCGAAGTGATCGTCCAGGACGGGACATTGCACGGCAGCAAGGGCCGCGGCCGGTACCTGCGCCGCGGCTTGTCCACCTACCTGCTCTGAGGGGCGCTGGAATGGACTTCGGCATCGTCTTTCAACTCGACCCACCGGCGTCGAATGTGGTCGCGCTGGCGCAACGCGCCGAGGCGGCCGGCTTCTCGCACGTGTGGACGTTCGACTCGCACCTGCTGTGGCAGGAGCCGTACGTCGTCTACAGCCAGATCCTGGCGAACACGTCGTCGGTGATGGTCGGGCCGATGGTGACGAATCCGGGCACCCGCGACTGGACCGTGACCGCGTCGACATTCGCGACGCTCAACGAGATGTTCGGCAACCGGACGATCTGCGGCATCGGCCGGGGCGACTCGGCGCTGCGTACCCTCGGCATCGCGCCAACGACGATCCCGCAGCTGCGCGAGTGCGTCGAGGTGATCCGGGCGCTCGCGAACGGCGGCACGATCGTCCGCAACGGCCAGGAACTGCGCTTCCCGTGGCTGCGCGACGGTCGGCTCGACGTGTGGGTGGCCGCGTACGGGCCGAAGGCACTCGCCGTGGCCGGTGAGGTCGGCGACGGGTACATCCTGCAGCTGGCCGACCCGGACATCGCGGCCTGGATGATCGGTGCCGTACGGTCTGCCGCCGAGAAGGCCGGCCGGGATCCGGCGGCGCTGAAGTTCTGCGTCGCGGCGCCCGCATACGTCGGCCACGATCTGGCACACCAACGCGAGCAGACCCGCTGGTTCGGCGGCATGGTCGGCAATCACGTCGCGGACATCGTGAGCCGCTACGGCGAGCACAGTTCGGTGCCGGCCGCCCTGACCGAGTACATTGCCGGCCGCACGGGATACGACTACACGACACACGGCCGGGCCGGCAATCCGCACGTCGACTTCGTGCCCGACGAGGTCGTGGATCGGTTCTGCATCCTCGGCCCGGTCGAGGCGCATCTGGAGCGCCTGCGGGAGCTGCGCGACCTCGGCGTCGACCAGTTCGCGATCTATCTCCAGCACGACGACAAGGAGCACACCCTGGCCGAGTACGGCGAGCACATCATCCCGATACTCTCCGCAGGCGACTAGTCGACGCCGCGCCCCCGCGCGGCGACGTGCCGTTCGGTCGGCCGGGCGGCACAATGGCACGCCGGACCGCTCAGCGCGGTACGCAGCGAGGAGGCCATCGGTGACGAACGCGGCAGGTACGGCCGAGAATCCCGCCCGCGAGATCAGCCAGCGGATCGCGTCCGAGCTCGGCGTGCGCGACAGCCAGGTGACGTCGGCGATCGAGCTGCTCGACGGCGGGGCGACGGTACCGTTCATCGCCCGCTACCGCAAGGAGGTCACCGGCTCGCTCGACGACGCGCAGTTGCGCACGCTCGAGGAGCGGCTGCGCTATCTGCGCGAGATGGAGGAGCGACGGACATCGATCATTGACTCGATCCGGTCGCAGGGCAAGCTCACCGATGAACTGCTCGCACAGATCAACGCGGCCGACTCGAAGGCGCGGCTGGAGGACATCTACCTGCCGTACAAGCCCAAGCGCCGCACGAAGGCCCAGATCGCGCGCGAGGCCGGGCTGGAGCCGCTCGCCGACGCGCTGCTCGGTGACCCGACGCTCGACCCGGTCCCGACCGCTTCGTCCTATGTGGATCCGGACAGAGGCGTCGCGGACGAGGCGGCGGCCCTGGACGGGGCGAGGGCGATCCTCGTGGAACGCTTCGGCGAGGACGCCGACCTGATCGGAGCGCTGCGCGAGAAGATGTGGCAGCGTGGTCGCCTGGTCTCCACGGTACGGGCGGGAAAGCAGGAGGCCGGAGCCAAGTTCGCCGACTACTTCGACTTCGCCGAGTCCTTCACCACGCTGCCCTCACATCGCGTCCTCGCCCTGTTCCGGGGCGAGAAGGAGGAGATCCTCGACCTGGCGATCCAGCCCGAGCAACCCGCCGTCGATCCGGCCCCGTCCGGTCCGACCGGGTACGAACGGGACATCGCGGTACGGTTCGGGATCGCCGACCGGGGGCGCGCCGCGGACCGGTGGTTGGCCGAGACCGTGCGATGGGCCTGGCGTACCCGGATCCTGGCCCACCTCGGCATCGACATCCGCATGCGGCTGTTCCAGGCGGCGGAGGACGAGGCGGTACGGGTCTTCGCCGCCAACCTGCGCGACCTGCTGCTCACCGCACCCGCCGGCACCCGGCCAACGATGGGCCTGGACCCCGGCTACCGCACCGGGGTGAAGGTGGCGGTCGTCGATGCCACGGGCAAGGTCGTCGCGACCGACACGATCTACCCGCATGTGCCGCATCAGCGCTGGCAGGACTCGCTCGTGACGTTGGCCCGTCTGGTACGGGCGCACGGCGTCGAGCTGGTCGCCATCGGCAACGGTACGGCATCGCGCGAGACCGACAAGCTCGCGGCTGAGCTGGTCTCGCTGGTGCCGGGCCTGACGAAGGTCGTGGTCTCCGAGGCCGGCGCCTCGGTCTACTCGGCATCGGCCTATGCTTCGGCCGAGTTGCCGGCCCTGGACGTCTCGCTGCGCGGTGCGGTGTCG
Source organism: Micromonosporaceae bacterium (assembly GCA_036557785.1). Classification (GTDB taxonomy): domain Bacteria; phylum Actinomycetota; class Actinomycetes; order Mycobacteriales; family Micromonosporaceae; genus DATBGZ01. The sequence goes on along the minus strand of DATBGZ010000098.1, from coordinate 20,108 downwards.
ATCGCCCGCCGGCTGCAGGATCCGCTGGCCGAGCTGGTGAAGATCGACCCGAAGTCGATCGGGGTCGGCCAGTACCAGCACGACCTCGCCGAGGCGAAGCTCTCCCGCGGTCTCGACGCCGTCGTCGAGGACTGCGTGAACGCGGTGGGCGTGGATGTCAACACCGCCTCCGTCCCGCTGCTCACACGCGTCTCCGGCATCACGGAAGGGCTCGCCGCGAACATCGTGGCGCATCGCGACACCAACGGTCCGTTCCGGTCACGCTCGGCGCTGAAGTCGGTGCCACGCTTGGGACCCAAGGCCTTTGAGCAGTGCGCGGGCTTCCTGCGCATCGCCAAGGGCGACGACCCGCTCGACGCCTCGAGCGTGCATCCGGAGGCCTATCCGGTGGTCCGACGCATCCTCGCCACGACCGGCTCAGCGCTGACGGCACTGATCGGGAACACCGCTGTCCTGCGTGGACTCAAACCAGCATCCTTTGTGGACGATAGGTTCGGGCTGCCCACCGTCTCCGACATCCTGCGGGAGCTCGAGAAGCCCGGACGCGACCCACGCCCGGCGTTCAAGACAGCCACCTTCGCCGAAGGGGTCGAGACGCTGGCGGACCTGCGCCCGGGAATGGTGCTGGAGGGCGTGGTCACCAACGTGGCCGCGTTCGGCGCCTTCGTGGACGTCGGCGTGCACCAGGACGGGCTCGTGCACGTCTCGGCGATGTCGCACAGCTTCGTCAAGGATCCGCGCGACGTGGTCAAGCCCGGCGACGTGGTCCGGGTCAAGGTGCTGGACGTCGATGTACCGCGCAAGCGCATCTCGCTGACGCTGCGACTCGACGACGACCCGGTCACCGGTCGCGCCGCCGCGCCAGTCTCGTCGGGCGGCACAGCGACATCGGGCGGCACAGCGACATCGGGCGCCACAGCGACATCGGGCCACCGTCGACGACCGGCCGACCAGCGCGCGGGCGCTCGGAGCGGCCGCGATGCTCAGCGCGGCGCGACCGACCGTCGCGGCGCGTCAGGGCACGGCTCGTCGGGGCAGCGCTCGTCGGGGCAGCGCTCGTCCGGCACGGACGCAGGCCGCCGGACGGATGCGCCGCCCGACACCGCCCTCGCCGACGCCCTTCGCCGCGCCGGACTGACCTGACCGCCCACGGACGTCACCGCTCCTCTGTGGACGCTGCCGCACGATGCGCCGGTGGTGCGCGACGGTGTCGCCTCCCAGTTCGTGAATCCTTTCGCCACCGGCCCTTTCACCTGCCACGCTTTCATCCGTAGCCCTTTCACAAACGGATCGCGGCAGTGCTCGGCAGGCGGATCTGCGGGTCCACAGTGGACATCGCTATGAAGGGCATGGGATGATCGCCCGATGGCGACCACCACGCAGATCTGGTGTCTTCGGCACGGGGAGTCCGCGAACGTCATCGCCGGGCAGATGGGCGCGGTGCCGGGTGCGGCGCTGACCGCGACCGGCCGGGCACAGGCGAAAGCCGCGGCGGCCACCCTCGCGTCGCTGCGCCGCCGGCCGACGCGGGTCTACGCGAGCACCGCGGTCCGGGCGATCCAGACGGCGGACGTGCTCGCGAGCGAACTGGGACTCGCGCGTCCACTCGTCCCGCTGACCGGTCTGGTCGAGGTCGGTCTCGGACTGCGTGACGGCGACGACGACGAGCGGGTCAGCGTCGAGTCGGCGGAGGTGCTGCGCCAGTGGGTCGTGCAGGGTGGCCTGGATGCGCGGGTCGCGAACGGCGAGAGCGGCCACGAGGTGGTGGCGCGGATGGAGACGGCCCTGCGCTCGGTCGCCGCCGACAACCCGGGCGGGGTGGTGGCGCTGGTCGGGCACGTGGCGAGCCTGACCGCCGGCCTGGCGGCGCTGTGCGGCAACGGAGCGGACGTCTGGGGCCAGCCGCTGCCCCACGCCGTGCCGTTCCGGGTCGACACCGATGGCACGACCTGGCAGTGCAAGAACTGGCCGCGGTGACGCTCTTGCCCGCGCGATCCTTGTGGCGTAAGGATGTTGTCGAAATGAAGTCGACGCAACGCTATGTCGCCCGGACCATGGATGAGTGACAACCACCGAGCACCGTCCCCTGCCCATCCCTGCCATGCGGCCGGGTCGACGGACGGCGCCCGCGACACCTCGCCGCCCGATCGGACCCGGAGCGGGTCTGCTGGCTGACCGCGTGCAGGCCGTGAGCTACCACGGCGGCAACACGGTCGGACTGATCGAGAGCTTCCTCATGGCCCCGTTCCTGGACGGGAGCCAGCCGTTCGCCCGTTCCCAGCGGCTGTCCAGCGTGCGCCCGGAGGCGACCCTGCGGCCGCCGGACACGCAGCCGGTGCGCTCGACCGTCGGCCCGGGCCGCAGCGCGCACCTGGTTCTCGGCGACGGGTGGACCCTGATGTCCGTCCGCTGGGCCGAGGGTGGCGCCAACGTCGAGGTAGTGGCCACCTCCGAGGAGCTCGCCACGACCGTGCTGGAGCAGGCGATCGACGGTGCCGTCGAGGAGTTGGCACCCGAGGATCCGCGGGTGGAGATCGGCTTCTGGCATCTGACCGCGAACGGCGCGAACCGGCGCGAGCTGCCGATCGCGACCCAGCCCTGGGCGCAGATCCGCCGCAACTACGACGCCGCGGTCGCGGTGGCCTTCGACCACCTCATGGCACTCGATGGCAGCGGCGATGGCGAGCGTGACGGCGAAGCGCCGCAGGCTCGGCAGATCAACGGGAAGATCCTGCTCGTGCACGGCCCGCCCGGCACCGGCAAGACCACGGCTCTTCGCAGTCTCGCCAAGCAGTGGCGAACCTGGTGTCAGCTCGACTTCGTGCTCGATCCGGAGCGGCTCTTCGGGTCGCCCGGGTATCTCCTCGAGGTCATCATGGGCGATGACGACGACGACAAGCCGTGGCGGATGTTGCTGCTCGAGGACTGCGACGAGCTGATCCGCCCGGGCGCCACGGCCGCCGCGGGCCAGGCACTGTCGCGGCTGCTGAACCTCACCGACGGGCTGCTCGGGCAGGGCCGCCAGATCCTCGTCGCCATCACGACGAACGAGGACATCGCGCGGCTGCACCCCGCGGTCACCAGGCCGGGACGGTGTCTGGCGCAGATCGAGGTCGGAGCGCTGCCGTACGACCAGGCCGTGGCCTGGCTCGGCGACAGCCACGCCCGGACCCGGGTACCGGGCAGGGGTGCCACGCTCGCCGAGCTCATCGCGCTGCGGGATGGCACCATGCCGGTCGGCACCCCCGAGGTCGACACGCCGGGCGGCCTCTACCTGTAGGCCGCCCGGCCGGTCCTTGATCTTCCGCCACCGTACGGTCGCGCATAGGGTGACCGGCATGGAGCCGCTCGCCGTATGCCTGTGGATCTTCGCTGGAGTCAGTGCGGCCACCTGGCTGCTCTCGCTCGTGACCCGCGAGTACTCCTGGACGGACCGGATCTGGTCGATCGCGCCGGTCGCATACGTCGCGGTCTTCGTCGCGGCCGCGCCGACCGACGCCCGGCTCGTCCTGATGCTCGTGCTCGTCACGCTCTGGGGCTCCCGGCTGACCTTCAACTTCGCGCGCAAGGGCGGGTACCGGCGCGGCGGCGAGGACTACCGCTGGAAGGTGCTGCGGGAGCGGATGAAGCCCTGGCAGTACCAGGTGCTCAACCTGTTCTTCATCTCCATCTATCAGAACGTGATCGTGCTGCTCATCGCCCTGCCCGCGGACACGGCCTACCGGCACCCCACGCCGCTGGGGGCCCTGGACGCGGTCGCCGCCGTGGTGTTCCTGGCCCTCCTCACCGGTGAGACCATCGCCGACCAACAGCAGTGGAACTTCCACCAACGCAAGTCCGCCGCGGCGACGCAGGCACGGTTCCTGACCACCGGGCTGTTCCGCTACTCGCGGCATCCGAATTTCTTCTTCGAGCAGGCCCAGTGGTGGGTCTTCTTCGCCTTCGGCGCGATCGCCGCCGCATCGGTGCTGCAGTGGACGGTCATCGGCGCCGTGCTGCTCACGCTGCTCTTCCTGGGATCGACGTCCTTCACCGAGAGCATCACGAAGTCGAGGTATCCGGAGTACGCGGATTACCAGCGCACCACCTCGCCCCAGATCCCCTGGTTCCCCTCCCGCCACGCCAAGCCGACGCCAGCGTCGCCGCACTCCTCATGACCGCCCGGCTCCTGCGGCGGACCTCGCCGGCCGCCGAGGGCCTGGACCCCGCGGCCGTACGGCGCCTGGTGGCGGCGTTCGACGACCTGCACGCGATCCACAGCTTCGTCCTGGTCCGCCACGGCGCCATCGTCGCCGAGGGATCGTGGTCGCCACACACCGCCGATCGGCCGCACGCCATGTACTCGGTCAGCAAGAGCTTCACGGCGACCGCGGTCGGGCTTGCCATCGACGAGGGCCTCTTCGGTCTGGACGATCGTCTGGTCGACCTGCTGGCCGCGGACGCGCCGACGCAGCCACCGGCGAACCTGGCAGCGATCCGGGTGCGGGACCTGCTGACCATGACCGCTGGCCACGCCGCCGACACCCTTCCGGCCGCCCGCGCGAGCAAGAGCAACTGGCTGCGACTCGTCCTCGAACAGCCGGTGGCGCACGAGCCGGGCACCCGGTTCGTCTACAACAGCGGGGCCACGTACCTGCTGGGCGCGATCGTGCAGCGGCTGTCGGGGCAACGGCTGCTCGACTACCTGCGCCCGCGCGTCCTCGACCCGCTCGGCATCACGAGCGCCACGTGGGAGCAGGATCCCGAGGGGCTCGACGTCGCCGGCTATGGCCTGTCGATCACGGTCGAGGAGCTCGCGGCATTCGGGCAGCTCTATCTGCAGCGCGGTCAGTGGCGCGGCCGGCAACTCGTGCCCGCGGCGTGGGTCGACGCGGCGACGTCCTACCAGATGGCGAGCAACCTCAACGACGCGCCGGACTGGGAGCAGGGCTACGGCTACCAGTTCTGGCTCTCGCGACCCGGCGGCTACCGGGCCGACGGCGCGTACGGTCAGTTCGCGATCGTTCTGCCCGAGCACGACATCGTGCTCGCCACCACGGGCGGCATCCAGAAGCTGCAAACCGTGCTCGACGCGGTATGGGCGTCGCTGCTGCCCTCGCTCACGGCCGGTTCGGCGACCGAGGACGCCGCGACCGCCGCCGTCGTCGACACCTCGGGGCTGCGCCTGCCCACCCCGGTCGGTGCCCCGGGCTCCCCCCATGAGGCATCACTGCGGGACGTGACGTACGAACTCGACCCGCCCCTCGGTGGCATCGAATCGTTGGCCCTGACCCGTGACGCGCAGGATCGGTTGGTGGTGAGGCTGCGCCTCGAGGGCCAACTCCACCCACTGCCGTTGGGGTTCGGTGAGTGGCTGCCCGGCGTCGCGTCCCGGCTGGGGCAACCGCTCGACACCGCTGGCGCCGCGGCCTGGGTGGACGAGTCCACTGTGGTCGTGTCGATCATCTTCCTGGGCACGCCGATGGCATGGACGCTGACGATCCGCCTGGATGAGGCACGCCTGCAGATCGCGCTGGACCTCAGCGCGTCGGCCGCCGAGACCCACTACGAAGCCGTCGCCATGCCGGCATCGACGTGAGCGATCAGTGCGGAAATGGGGTCTTGGCGGGGGCGGCGAGCTCGTCGAGGTGGCCGCGGATGAAGTCGAGGTTGCGGTCGGCGAGGTGGTCGAAGCGCTGCGGCACGCTCGAGCCCGGAGACAGCGACCGCAGGGCCGTCTCCGGATCGAGGCGGGCGCTGACCCATCCTTCGTGCGAGGCGGCCCGGGCGATGACCTCGGCGACCGGGGTCACGATCATCGAGTTACCAAAGTAGACGTTTCCGCCCGGGTCGACGCCGGTCGCGTTCGCGCCGACCACGAACACATGGTTGTCGTAGGCGCGTGCCCGGTTGGTCAGCTCCCAGATGTCGGCCGAGCGCAGCAGCGCCGAGGGGCGGCAGATCACCTCGGCGCCCCGGATCGCGGTGATGCGCGCCAGTTCCGGGTAGTCGCCGTCGAAGCAGATCATCAGCCCGATCGATCCGAGCTCCGTGCGCACCACGGTGACGCCGTCGCCAGGCGTGACCCAGCCGCCATGCGCCACGCTCTCCCCGGCGAACAGATGCGTCTTGCGGTACGCGCCGAGCAGGGCACCGGTCGGATCAACCAACGCCGCGGTGTTGTGGATCGTGCCAGGCTCGGCTCCGCGCTCGTACGTCCCGAAGACCAGGTGGACGCCGAGTCGGGCCGCGACCCGCTGCAGGGCCAGCGTGACCTGCCCCGGCACGGCGTCCATCAGCTCCCAGAGCTCGGCGGCGCCGACCCCGGTGGTGAACCCGGTCGAGGCGGTCTCCGGCAGCACCACCAGCTCGGCCCCGGTCGCCTCGACGCAGTGCTCCACGAGGGACGCGCATTTGTCCATATTGGACTGTACACTCTCGACAGTGACCGGTCCCGGCTGCGGCGCCACCTGGATCGCAGCCACCGTGAATGCCCGCACGCCGCCCCCTTTGTCCCGACACCGAGGCCTGGCTACCAGCCTGCCACGACCGCGCCGATGAGCACACCGAGCAGCGCGATCCCGGCCCCGAACGAGGCGGCCAGGACCAACTCCCGGACGCGATGGCGCTGCGGGTCGGCCGGCCCGTAGCTGAGATACCGGCGGGGCATCGCCCCGGGGGCGAACCGGCCTCGCGGTTCGCCGCGCTGTAGGGCACGGTTCGGGGCGCGGTTCGGCGCGTGCGACGATCGTGCGGCGTACCCGGCACGTGGTGCCGCCGAGCGTACGGTCGGGCCGGGCCGTACGTCCGCGGCGGCCGGTCCCGCCCCCGTGCCCGGAGAGATCGCCGGGGTCATCGCCGGGGCTTGTGCGGCGGATGTCCAGAGCTCGTGATCGACCGCGGCGAGGAACTCAGCTACCATGCCGCGCGCCGCATCCGTCAGCACCCGCTGCCCGACCCGGCCGATGGCGCCGGCCAGGGTGGCGTCGGCCGCGTAATGGATCAGCGTGCCGCCAGAGGCAGGATCCGCGACCAGGCGGACGTGCCCGATCGCGTCGACGGTGCCCGGCGCACCGGTACCCGAGACGTGCAGGATGAACGAATCCGGCGCGGTCACCTCCGACACGTGCAGGTCCGCGTCGAGCAGGCCCTGCACCGAGCCCACGCCGATCTCGACCATGGCCTGGTAGGTGCCGGCCCCAGTCCCGACCAGACGCTGGCAGCCGGGCAGCGTCCGCTGCAGCACCACCGGGTCGGTCAGTGCCGCGTAGACGTCAGCGACGGGGTGCGCGATCGCGACGGTTCCCGAGAGCTTCATGACTGACCCTCCAGCAGTGCGGTAGCGGGACGCCGGCCGGTCGTGACGGGTGGCAGGCATGAGTCCCTAATGGGTGCGCGCGGCGTGACGCGAGAAGTCCACAAGGGACGCATGGGCGGCCAGACGTGAACGCTCTGGCCGCGAGGCCGGGTGTGCCACATCGTAGACCGCAGCCGCCCGTACGGCCCGCTGCTGCCACTGGTCCGCCGGGCGCGACATGCACGTCGCGCCGGCAGGTCGTTGCGGGCCTAGCGGCCCGGGGCGTCGTACGGTTACGCCAAGCCCGCCCCGCGCCCCCCGGAGGAGCCATGAAGCCCGAGCACGTCGCAGCCGACCTTGCCGCGGTCCTGTGGACCGAGGAGCAGATCGTGGCCCGGCTGGGCGAGCTCGCCGCACAGATCGAGGCGGACTACCGCGAGCCGGACGGCACCGACGCGGACCTGCTGCTGGTCGGTGTTCTTGGCGGTGCCGCCGTCATGACCGCCGACCTGGTCCGCGCCTTTGACCGGCACGTCGAGGTGAGCTGGATGGGCCTGTCCTCGTACCGGGCCGGCCCCGGCACCATCGGCACCTCGGGTGCGGTACGGCTGCGCAAGGACCTCGACATCGACATCACCGGACGCAACGTGCTGATCGTCGATGGCGTCATCAACACGGGGCTCACCGCGTCGTGGCTGCTGGCGAACCTCCGCGCTCGCGGGCCGGCATCGGTCCACTTCTGCACGCTGTTCCGCAAGCCGACCACGTGGCCGTTGCCCGAGCAGGTCCGTTACGTCGGATTCGATGCACCGGAGGGGGTGCTGGTCGGCTACGGACTGGACTACGCCGGGCGGTATCGGAACCTGCGCTGCGCCGCGCTGCTCGCTCCGCACGTCTACGCCGGTGGCCGCGCGCACATGGACGGACGTCCGGCCCAACCCGTCGGCTGACTGACCCGCGTCGACGGGGAACTGACCCGTGGACGCAGTGCCGGGGCCGGCTATGCCGGCCCCGGCTCGCCTCGCGGCGGCGGCGCCCCTCCGACGCCACGAGCACTGCCGGCATCGATGGCGTCACCGCCCGTCGCCGGCAGATACCCCGCTTTCCATCGCTGGGGTAGCCAAACCATCCCCCCGCTGTGACGTGCCTCACACTACTACCCGCTCACCCGGCCCACCAGGCTGCATCGCCTGGCCGATCTCGGCCCAGTCGGAGCCGGGCTCGCGCGCCGGCACGGCACGGGCACACAGACCGCGACCAATGGTGACCAATGGGCGTTGATCCCCACCGGACCTCATCGATCGTCCACTATGGACGGGCCATACCTACGGAAACCGTTCGATGACATGCAGTTGCACCCAGCCACCGATTCGGGCGCGGACGTGGGCGGCGGATAAGATCCCGGCAACTCAGGGCCCACACGCGCGCCCAGCCGGAGGATCGATGAGCACGCCAGCCGCCATGTCTCTGACCATCACCAGGCGGGAGCAGGAGCAGCGGCCCGTGCTCGTGCTCGTCGGCGAACTCGACGCGGCGACGGCACCGCAGTTCGCGGCCGTGGCGCTCGAGATCGTCGACCAGGCTGCCCGTGACGTCATCGTCGACACCAGTGGTCTGACCCTGTGCGACTCCAGTGGGCTGTCCGTGTTCGTGCAGGTCGCGGGGCGGCTGCGGGCACAGGCCGGCCGGCTCGCCATCGTCGCGCCCTCGCCCCCGGTGAGCCAGGCGCTGGAGCTCGGTGGACTCGCCGACGCCTTCGTGGTGGCGCCCTCCGTCGCCGCGGCCCTCTACGCGATCCACCGCGACCACCCCTGAGCGCACGACAAACTCAGAGCGCGGTCAGGAGAGCACCTCGGCGCCCCGGGCCGCCATGCCGGCCAGGGTCGCCTCGACCCGATGCGCCGAGGCGGAGGCGATGCTCACCACGAGGTTGCGCACCCGTACGGTCGCGCCGCAGGGGAACAGGTCGTGCAGCGTGGCTCCCGTCGCGTACCAGGGCCACTCGGCCAGCCGCGGCTCCTGGCCGTCGGTGAGGGACTGATAGAACCGCATCCCCACCGTCGAGGTCGCGGCCACGAGCAGCCCGTCATCGCCCAACGCGGCACGGATGTGCTCACCGCGGCGGGCGAGCAGGCTCGGCTGCTGCGCGTACGGGATGCCGATGGCGAGCAGACCCAGCGGCTCGGCGAACGCGAGCTCGCGGCAGTCCCCGCCGAATACATGAAGATCGCAGCCCGTCTCGATCGCGATCGGACCGAGGTGCGCGCGCAGGTGCTGCGCCACGGCGTCCGTCTCGTCCTGGACCATGACCCGCTTCGGCCGGGCCCGGCGCAGCACCAGGGCGCCCGCGGCACCGGTCCCCGCGCCCAACTCGGCGTAGGAACTCAGATCCGGCACCGCGTCGGTGGCGGCGCGGACGGCGAGCAGCAGTCCCTCGGTGAGGTCGAAGAGCCGGCCGCTGGCCCCGCGGATGCCGTACTCGAGGGAGTACTCCCGGCGCACGCGCTCCACGTAGGGCGACCGGCGCACGGTCTCCAGCGGCACCACCTCGAGCTCGCGGCTGGGCCGGCTCTGCCAGGACAGGGCGGCACCGACCGTCGCCCCGGGAGCCGGCAGGGGCAGCAGGTACGGCCGGACCGCGGGTGTGATCGGGGCAGCCGACGCGGCGAGGGCTCGCCACCACTCATCGCGCAGGGCCCGATAGCGAGGATAGACATCGTCGTAAATGTCCGATTGGCCGTCGCCGAGGATGCCGGCGTTGTCGAAGGCGACCGTGACCGTCGCCCCGAGCGCCGCCTCGTCGGGTTCGGGCTCGAGTGGGTCAATCGATGTCTCGATGACGACGCCGCCGAGCTGGCCGAAGAACGCGGCGGAGGCTTCGTGCAACGGCATGGTCATCGCTCATCACCTATCCCCGGTTGACCCATCGCACGGTAGCGACCTGCGACAAGGCACAACGCGATCGCCGCGCTCCGGTGGCGCGGGCATGCCGGAATGTACGGCAGCCGGCAAATGATCGTCGGTCCGCTCCGCAAACTTCGCGAATCGCGCCGTGCCGATGGCGACCGTCAGCGACCCAGGCGCGCGAGGAATGCGGAGGCGGTCGCGATCGCCACGGCCGTCGCACCGGCCAGGACCGCGAAGTCCAGCGGCAACCGGGCCGGCGTGCCGAGCAGCAGGCCGCGCAACGCCTCGACCTGGTAGCTCATGGGGTTGATGTGGGCGACGACCCGAAGCCAGGCCGGCATGATGTCGATCGGGTAGAGCGCATTGGAGGCGAAGAAGAGCGGCATGGTGATCGCCTGGCCGATGCCCATCATGCGGTCCCGGGACAGCACCAGGCCGGCAACGGTGACCGACAGGCAGCAGAAGAAGGCGGCGGCGAGCAGCACCACCGCGACGACACCCAGCAGCCGCAACGGGTTCAGGCTCAACCGCACGCCGAGGATCTCGGCGAGCACATAGACCACCAACGCCTGCGTGAGGCCACGGACGCCGGCGGCGAACGCCTTCCCGGTGACCAGCGCGGCCCGCGGGGTCGGCGTCACCATGAGCTTGGCGAGCACGCCGGCGTCCCGCTCCCAGATCACCTGGATGCCGTAGAAGATCGACACGAAGACCGTCGCCTGGGCCAGGACGCCGGGCGCGAGAAAGTCGAGGTACGCCACGCCGCTGGTCGGGATGGACCGCAGCCGGGAGAAGGTCGTCCCAAAGATCACCAGCCACAGCGACGGCTGGATGGCCCGCATGACCAGCTCCGTACGGTCGTGACGCAGCTTCTGCACCTCGACGAGGCACAGCGCGTACACGCGGGCGATCAGGCGACGCAGACCGAGCGCGCGGTCGACGTCAGCCCACGCGACGAGCGGTGCGGCGGGTAGCTCGGACACTGGCGATTCCTCCCTGCGGTTCCTCGTCCTGGATGGAATCGGCACCGGAGTACGCCCGGAACACGTCGTCGAGGCTCAGCTCGCTGGCGAGCTGGCCGCTCTGGCCCGCGAGCCCCGCGATCAGCTCGGCCGGCGTGCCGAGCGCGCGGATCGTGCCGCGATGCATGAGCGCCACCCGGTCACACGTCTGCTCGGCCTCGTCCATGTAGTGGGTGGTGACCAGCACCGTCATGCCGGTCTGCTCCCGGACCGCGACGATGCGTTCCCAGACGCCGGCACGGGCCACCGGGTCCAGCCCGATCGTGGGCTCGTCGAGGATCAACAGCCGCGGCGAGCTCACCAGCGCCTGGGCGAGCTCCAACCGCCTGATCATGCCGCCGGAGTAGGTTCCGGCGAGGCGCTGCGACACATCGCTGAGCCCCATCAGCTCCAAGGCCGCCGAGACCTGTTGGCCACGCACCTGCCGGGGCACGTCGAAGAGCCTGGCGAAGAGCGAGACGTTCTCGACGCCCGTCAGCGAACCGTCCGCGGAGAGCTGCTGCGGGACATAACCGATCATGCGGCGCACCGCCATCTGGCGCTTCGCCACGTCCCGGCCAAAGACCGTGATGACTCCGAGCGGCACCGGCAGCAGCGTGATGATGGCGCGGATCGTCGTCGTCTTCCCGGCGCCGTTCGGTCCGAGCAGGCCGAAGATCTCGCCGGCCCGTACGGTCATGTCGACGCCGTCGACCGCGAGCGTCTCACCGAACCGGTACCGCAGCCCCCGGCACGCGACCGCGGGTTCCTCCGCTCCGGCCATCACTGCTCGCCTCCGCGCTGACTCATCGGTTCTCCCCCTCACGCAGCTCCGCAAGCAGCAACCGCAACGCCGGCAGGGCCGTGGTGATCGCGCCACGCGTGGGCTCGGCCACCCGTTCCAGCGCCTCGCCCACCAACGCCGAACGAGCCGACCGCCACGCCTCGAGGCGCTGGTGCGCGACGGATGCCAGGGTCAGCCGCGCGGCCCGGCGGTCGTCGGGGTCGACGCCCCGGTGCAGCAGTCCGGCGCCCACCAGGGCATTGACCAGCGTGCTCACGGAGTTGCCGGCCAGACCCAGCTCTGAGGCGGCCGCCGCGACCCCGATGCCGGGCTGCCGCTCGACGACGAAGAGCAGTTCACGCTGGGCCTCTGGCAGGGGCGGCGTGCCGAGCCGTACCGCGGTGCGCCGGCGCGCGACGCGACGCAGGCCGGCGATGACGCGCATCAACTCGCCCGCCGTCTCGGTCACCGGCTCGGGCATCGTCCGTGGCACCCGCAGAAAATACCTCTGAGGCAGAGGTATTGTCCACGGTCCCCCGGCCGGACCCGACGAGCCATCCGGTCCAGAATGGGGAGGCCCAGCGGTGGTACGGAGGGGAAGGCATGGATCGCGAGGCGATCATCCGCAACGCGGACACGTACGACACCTGGCATTTCGCCGAGGCGAACCGGGTCGGTCGCACGGTCTGGGTCGCGGCTCAGCGCGGTTTCGACGAGCGGGATCAGATCTCCCGCGACCCGACCATCCAGGCCCGGGTTGCGTTCCGCCAGCTCGAGCGGACCCTCGGCGAGGCGGGCGCCACCATGGACGACATCGTGTCCCTCACCTCCTATCACACCGACATGGCTCACCTGGAGACGTTCCGCGCCGTGAAGGATGAGTTCGTCCGCGCCCCCTATCCCGCGTGGACGATCGTCGGCGTCGCCGCGCTCGCCTCACCCGACATGCTCGTCGAGATCGCCGCGATCGCCGTGGTGGGCTCCGGGCGCCGCCCCACCGAGCACCGCCTCATGCGCTGAGCGACTTTGTCGGGGGTGGGCGATACGGTCGCCGCCATGACGGAGATGCAGACGCTGGCCCGCGTGCGCCACGAACTGCTCGTGCTCGGGGACTGGGCGTTTGACCGACTGCGCTCACGCGTCGAGGGGCTCACCGACGCCGAGTACCTCTGGGAGCCGGCGCCCGGGTGCTGGTCACTGCGACCCGGGCCCGACGGCACGCACGGGTTCGAGTGGGATCCGCACCATCCAGAGCCGCAGCCCCTGACCACCATCGCCTGGCGCCTGTCCCACGTCACCGACATCCTCGCCGGCGACCGCAACGCCAGTTGGATCGGCCTGACGCCGCGGGGTTTGTCGGACGAGGAACGCCGCGCCGCCGGCGAAGCGGCGACGGCCGCGGCGGCGATCGCGGCGTTGGAGCGGGCGTACGCGCGCTTCCGCAGCCATATGTCCACTATGGACAGCGAGACGCTGCTCGAGCCGATGGGTGATGTCGCCGGCCAGTGGGGGAAGGACACCCGGCTCGCCTTCGTCCTGCACGAACTGGACGAGCTCATCCACCACGGAGCGGAGATCGCCACATTGCGCGACCTCTACCGGGCCCTGCACGCCTGACCAGGCCCCGCTACGACTTCGAGGTCGCGAACCGCTCCCACGCGGACTGCCGCTTCATCCCCAGCGCATCGCCGATCCGGTCCCAGGACAGCTCGCGGCGGCGCGCCTCGGCCACCCACGCGCGCAGGTCGTCATCGACCTGATGCCGTACGGCTTCGATGCGCGGCAGGTGGGCGAGCAGCGCCGCGTCATCGATGTTCTCCCAGGTCGGAACTCGGGGCACGGAGTCGGCGGACTTCCTGGTCGCGATCACCTGGACACACAGGTCGACGCACTCATCGCAGATGAATACGCCGGCACCGGCGACCAGCGCCTGGACCGCGTCGGACCCTTTGCCGCAGAACGAGCATCTGACGTTCATGCCGCCCTCCCATGTCAGGTAACTCCTGACACGCTAGCCCGTCAGGGTTCGCCTGACAAGGGTTCGCCTGACAAGGGTTCGCCTGACAAGGGTTCGCCTGACCAGGGTTCGCCTGACCAGGGCGACGTGCCGGGGCGGAACCCGGTCGCGTCGCTGACCCGCTTTCCGGCATGATCGCGGCATGGCCTCCTACGTATGGACCACCACAGTGGACTGTGGCGACCCCTACCGCCTGTCGGTCTGGTGGAGCGAGGTCCTCGACTACGCCGAGAACCCCGAGTACCCCAACCACCCCGAGGACGAGGAGTGTCTGATCCGTTCGCCCGCCGCTCCAGAACGCTCAGGCCGCGAGGCCGGGCCAGAACGCTCAGGCCGCGAGGCCGGACACCAGATCCTCTTCATCCGCGTGCCTGAGTCCAAGTCGGTCAAGAACCGGGTCCACTTCGACCTGCGTCCCGCCGACCGCAGCCGGGACGAGGAGGTCACGCGCCTGGTGGCGCACGGAGCCACCGTCGTTGACGACCTGCGCAAGCCAGACGGGAAGGGCTGGGTCGTGCTCGCCGACCCCGAGGGCAACGAGTTCTGCGTGCTACGCGGCGAAGCGGAGATCGCTGCCAGTGCCTGACTCGCCCGAGGACGGCCGATTGCGGGCATGGCGGGTGACCACCGGGCTCCACGACCCGACGACCGTCGATCGACTTCTGCACTCGCTGCCGGAGTGGTTCGGGATCGAGTCCGCGATCGTCGACTATGTGGGCGTCGGCTCATCGCCTGGACACCTACCTGGCCCGGTCCGCCGCCGGCCGCGGCGAGGACGCACCGGTCGGCGTACTCCTGGCGACGCGCCACTTCCCCTCGTCCGCTGAGATCCACCTCATGGCCGTGGATCGCCCATGGCACCGCCAAGGCGTCGGCCGCGCGCTGGTCGCGGCGCTGGAGCAGGATCTCGTCACCGACGGGGGCAGGCTGCTGCAGGTGAAGACGCTCGGACCGTCGCACCCGAGCGCCGAGTACGCCCGGACCCGAGCGTTCTACGAGGCGCTCGGCTTCCTCCCCGTGGAGGAACTGCGCGAGCTCTGGCCCGGCAACCCGTGCCTGGTCATGGTCAAGCCCCTTGCCCCCCGACTCCCCGTGCCCCCGACCCCGTGTTGATCTAGGGCGCAGGACCGTGGTCGGAGATCAAACCACGGTCGGCAGCCCTAGATCAACTGGCGTTGGCGCGGCGGGCGCGGAACGTGACCCGGCGCAGGGTGTCCGCGAGCGGCCGGCCGAGGTAGATGCCGAGGCTCGCGCCAGCCCCGATCGAGACGGCAACCGCCAGCGCCAGCAGCAGGGTCGACGCGCCCTGGCCCGGGTCGCCGGTGTCGGGCTTGGTGCCGACCAGTTGCAGCAGGCCCCGGTAGATCGCGAGGCCCGGCACCAGCGGCAACAGCGACGCGGTGATGACGCCGAAGCCCGGTACATGGGTGCGCCGTACGATCAGCGTGGTCAGCGCCGCCGCGACCAGCGCAGCCACCGTGTTCGCCGGCACCACGGCAACGTTCAACTGGTTCGCCACCGTGTACCCGGCCCAGCTCACGAGTGCCATCGCCGAGCAGAGCAGGATCGTCACGGCGTCCGAGTAGACGGAGATCGCGAACAGGGCGGCGATCAGGGCGGCCGCGACGACCTGTATCCCCAACGGCCCGCGGGACAGCGGCCCCGACGAGATCGTCAACGACACGCCCACGGACTGGGCCAGGGACAGTCCCACGACGATGCCCGCGACGATGCCGCCGGTGCGTACGAACACCTCGAACATGCGGGCCGATGCGGTGAGGTAAAACTGGTCGATGGCGTCCTGGACCGCACCGACCACCATGACGCCGGCGAGCAGCATGATGATCCCGCCCACCACCAGGTGCGTGGTGTCCAGCCCTTCGAAGAACAGCACGCCGTGCTGCCCGGCGTAGGTGCTGCCGGCGGCGACGAGCGTGACGAAGAAGGCGGCGGCAAGGTTTCGGAAGAACGGCGGCACCCGGCCCCGGTCAAACGAGCGCAGCAGCAGGTCGACGACGCAGCCGGTGACGAACGTGAGCACCGGGATCTTCCAGTTCGTCGTGAACAGCGCGGACGCCGCGGCCGCGATCCCCGCGTTGGCCAGCAGCGAGACCCAGCGCGGGTACGGGTGGGGACCTGACCGGATCTGCTCCAGCGCCCCTGCGGCCTGATCCACCGGCAGCCCACGCCGCACGATCTGACCCACCAGCCGGTCCAGCCGGCGTACCCGGGTGTAGTCCACCTCCCTCGGCTGAACGACCCGGACCGAGGTGATGGGCGCCTCCCCCGGTGCCGGGTAGTACGAGGCCGTCATAGCGGTGAACGTCACATCGACGTGCACGCCGGTCAGGCCGTACGCCTCGGTGATCCGCAGGACGTGCAGCACCGCGTCGTTGGCGGACATGCCCGAGGCGAGCAGCACGTCACCGATCCGCATCGCCAGTTGTAGGGCCGCGTGCGCACCGCTGGACTGGACCTCGGGTTCCGGCCGCGCCTGCGCTGGTTGGGGGTCGTCAGTGGTCAGCACCGGGCCAGGATAGAGGTCCGATGTGTGTTCGGGAACCATCGTGATCGCGCCGGACGGTCATGTCGCAGCGCGCTGCTCCCCGGCGTCCACTGTGGATCGGGCAGGGGCGTCGCGCCGGGCGACTTATCGATCGTGCTGAGTGGGGCTCTGCCGATACGCGGAGCGCCCTGGGCGAACTCCGACAAACACTGCCAACAGCGTCACGACGGCGGCTACCCCGACCTGAGCGAGCGCCACCCACAGTTGCAACCAATGGCCATCAAGCATCAGGGCATTCTGGCGCATGCCCACGCCGACGCTGCGCCGACCCGCCGGTTTTCGACAGACTCCCTGTCCCGGGCACGGACAAAAGCACCCTCAGTGGGTCGCAACGGTGGGGGTTTCGTCCTGGCTCAGGGTGGCGACCTTGCGCCGGGGCAGGAAGAACGCGGGTACCAGGCAGAGCACGATGAGCGCCGCGGCCACCGTGAAGGTGTGGCCGAAGGCGCCCGCCAGCGCCGACCGGCCGGCCGCGAGCACCGGCGCCGGCACGGCATCGGCCGGGACAGCGCCCTGCGTGACGGCTGTGTAGGCCGCCGCGGCGCTGTTGTCGAGCACGCGGCTGGTGAGGATCACCGACATCACGGCGGTGCCCACCGATCCGGCCGACTGCTGGATGATGTTCATCATCGTCGACGCCCGAGCCACTTCGTGGTGGGCGACGCTCGCCAGAGCGGCGGACATGATCGGCATCATCGTCATGCCCATGCCCAGACCCATGACGAAGAGCGCGCCGAGCAGCAGGCCATAGGACGTCGAGGCGTCGATCTGGGTGAAGACCGCCATGCCGGCGAAGAGCACCACGATCCCGCCGAGCACGAGCTTGCCCGGCCCCACGCGGTCGGTCAGCCGGCCGGCCAGCGGCATGGTGAGCATGGCGCCGATACCCTGCGGCGCGAGCAGCACGCCGGTGTGCAGCGTTCCCTCGCCGCGCACCTGCAGGAAGTAGCTCGGGAACAGCAGCATGCTGCCCATGAACGCGACCACGAAGCACGTCATGGTGACGGTCGCGATCGTGAGGCTGCGCTTGCTGAAGAGGCCGAGGTCGATGAGTGCGTGAGCCCGGCCCTTGGCGTGGGCCAGGAACCCCACGACCAGCGCCAAGCCGGCCAGCGCCGGGACGAGCACCTTCGGCGTGGCCACGGTCTGCTCGTTCGGGATGGAGGAGACGCCGTAGAGGAACAGCGCCAGCCCCGGCGAGAGCATGAGCATTCCGGTGAAGTCGAAGGACTCGGAAGGCTGCGGCTCGTCCCGGGCGAGCACCCGCAGCGCCGCGATGAAGGCGACCACACCGATCGGGAGGTTGATCAGGAAGATCCAGTGCCAGCTCGCGGCCTGGATGAGCCAGCCGCCGAGGATCGGGCCACCGATCGGGCCGAGCAGCATCGGTATGCCCATCACGGCCATGACCCGACCGACCCGCTGCGGTCCGGCGGCCTTGGTGAGGATCGTCATGCCCAGCGGCGCCAGCATGCCTCCGCCGATGCCCTGGACGGCGCGGAAGGCGATGAGCGCCCCAGCGCTGCCGGCGATGCTGCAGAGCAGCGAGCCGCCGACGAAGAGCGCGAGCGAGGCGAGGTAGAGCCGCTTCGTGCCGAAGCGGTCGGCCGCCCAGCCAGTGACAGGTATCACAGTCGCCAGAGCGAGGGTGTAGGCGGTCATCGTCCACGCGACGGTCGCGTACGTCGCGTGGAACTCGTGCTGGAACGTGGGCAGGCCCACGCTCACGACGGTGACGTCGAGGATCGACATGATGGCGCCGAGAACGACGACGCCGGCGACCCGAAGGACGCCGGCGTCGAGTTTGTCGGAGGCCACCGAGGTTGGCGCGGTGGTGGTCGTCATCCGGGGGCACTCCTTGCCGCGGGCACCGCGGGTCACGCGGCATCGTCGACACAAACGACCGTGACGATACGCCAAGGGCGAGAGGCGGCGCGACCGCGACGCCCCTGTTCACACCGGCGGCGCTATGGCCTTCGTCACCCGGATCGTCCGCGGTGCCCCCAATGAGCGCGATTCAGAGGAGCGTGATTCAGAGGAGCGCGATTCAGGCGACTCGCTGGAGAACGCGGACCCGGCGGCGCAGGCGCGTGGCCGATACGACCGCGACCAGGGCGAGCAGGAGCAGGGTGCTCACCGCGGCGTGGACGAGGCCGCGCTGCAGGTAGTCGGCGCCGGTGTGGTCGATGGCGTACGTCCCGATCTCACGGCTGGACCAGAACGGGGTCAGCTTCGAGGCGGTCGACGCCGGATCGATGAGCATCTGGATGGCGACCACGGTCAGCAGCGCCAGGGTGCCCTCCATCTCGCGCGGGATGATGTGACCGATGAGCATGCCGAACGGCGCCGCAACGGTGACCACGCAGAGCATGGCGACGCCGACCGCGCCGTAGCGCACGTTGGCCACGTCGAAGCGGACGAGAGCCAGGAACGGCGCGGCCAGCGCCACGCCGAGCGTCCACAGCCCGCACAGCCGGCCGAGGTACAGCTCGTGCGAGCGGTACCCGGCCATCCGCAGCCTCGGCTCGAACGAGCGTGCCCCGATCGTGGAGAACAGCGCTGCCGTGCTCACCGTCCACCCGATGCCGACGAAAAGTGAGCGCACTGACTGGCCCACGTACTGGTCCCGGCGGATGAGGTAGAAGGCCAGCGGAAGCACTAGGAGCAGCACGAGCACAGTGCGGCGGCGGATCAGCTCCCGCAGCGCCATCTCGGCCACGGTGAGCAGTCGCCGCAGTCCCCCGGTCACGCGACCACCTCCGTCAGGTCGAGCACGAGGTCCACCCGGTCGAGCTGGTTGAGCAGGTGGGTCACCACGACGATCGCGGCACCGTCGTCGCGCAGTCGCCACAGCTGCTCCCACAGGTTCACGTACGCGCCCCGGTCAAACCCTTGGTACGGCTCGTCGAGCAGCAGCACATCGGCACCGGTCAGTGTGGAGAGCACGAGGTTGAGCTTCTGCCGGGTCCCACCTGACAACAGCCGGGCCGGTCCACTCTCCACATCGGACCAGCCGAGTCGTCGCGCCCAGGCACGCCCACGGTCGCGGGACTCAACGCGCGACAGGCCGGCGCCGGCGCCGACGAGGACGAAGTGCTCGGCCGGGAACAGGAACGGCACGGTGCCGCCGTCCTGCGGCGAGTACGCCAGCGACCCGTCGAGCGTGACCGTGCCGGCGTCGGGGCTCAGCTGGCCGGCGCAGATGCGCAGCAGCGTGGTCTTGCCGCATCCGTTGGCGCCGACCACAGCCGCGATCTGTCCCGAACGGACGGTCAGGTTGACGTCGCGCAGCACGCTGCGCCGGCCGTACCGCTTGCTGATCCCGCGAGCCTCCAACCGGACCGTCACCGGCGGACCACCTCCCTGCGCCCAGGCACTGACACCGCGCACCAACCTACCTGTCCGTGTTGACGGGACGGGCGACGGCGCGGCGTAGCGACCAGGCTGCGGCTATGCAGGTTGCGACCATCGTGGCGGTGGCGATGAGCCATGGTTGCGCGACGGCTTGCCAGGCGGGCCAGCGGGGTGGGGTCAGTACCGAGGATGTGTCGGTGAAG
>DATBGZ010000097.1:0-22308 GCA_036557785.1 Micromonosporaceae bacterium | reverse complement strand
ACGACGCGCATCGTGTGCGCGCCCGCGTCGCGCGCCCGCGCCAGTGCCGTCTCGACGAGCACCCGTCCGACCCCGCTGCCGATCGCGGCGGGCTCCACGAAGCACGTGTCGAGCTCCACGTCGGGAGGTTCGTCGACCACCGCGGCGACGCCGAGCACGGCGCCGTCACGTTGCGCGACGAACACCTCGCCGCGGGCGATCATCGCCTCGGTCACCTTGAGTTCGGCCCGCCACGACTCCAGCAGCGCGGTGTCGTAACCCCAGTGCGCCTTCGAACGCAGCATCAGCGCGCTCAGCGCGACGCTCTCGCCCGCACGCGCATCACGGATCACGACGTCCGCGGTCGACATCGGCGGTGAGCGTAGGTGGGCCAGGTGTGCCGGTCGGGGGCACGGCACACCTGGCCCACCGGTTCCCGGTGCTACCCGAGCTCGTTGCTCTCGACGGTCTCCTCGGCATCGGCGAGCGAGATCTCCGTCTCGTCCTCGGCACCGATCCCGACCGCCTGGCGGATCTTCTCGCTGATCTCGACCATCAGGTCGAGGTTCTCCGACAAGAACGTCTTCGCGTTCTCACGGCCCTGGCCGAGCTGCTCACCCTCGTAGGTGAACCACGCGCCCGACTTCTTCACGATGCCGAGGTCGACACCGACGTCGAGCAGCGAACCCTCACGGCTGATGCCCTTGCCGTACATGATGTCGAACTCGGCCTGCCGGAACGGCGGCGCGGTCTTGTTCTTCACGACCTTCACGCGCGCCCGGTTGCCGACGACCTCCGGACCGTCCTTGATCGATTCGATGCGGCGGATGTCGAGCCGGACCGACGAGTAGAACTTCAGGGCCCGCCCGCCGGGCGTGGTCTCGGGCGACCCGAACATCACGCCGATCTTCTCCCGGAGCTGGTTGATGAAGATCGCGGTGGTGTTGGAGTTGTTCAGCGCGCCGGTCATCTTGCGCAGCGCCTGGCTCATCAGCCGGGCCTGGAGGCCGACGTGGCTGTCGCCCATCTCGCCCTCGATCTCGGCCCGGGGCACGAGCGCGGCGACCGAGTCGATGACGATGATGTCCAGCGCCCCGGAGCGGATCAGCATGTCGGCGATCTCCAACGCCTGCTCGCCGGTGTCGGGCTGTGAGACGAGCAGCGCGTCGGTGTCGACGCCGAGCGCCTGGGCGTAGTCGGGGTCGAGCGCGTGCTCCGCGTCGATGAACGCGGCGATGCCGCCCAGTTGCTGCGCGTTCGCCACGGCGTGCAGCGCCACGGTCGTCTTGCCCGACGACTCCGGGCCGAAGATCTCCACGACCCGACCCCGGGGCAGGCCACCGATGCCGAGGGCGATGTCGAGAGCGATCGATCCAGTGGGGATCACTGCCATCGGCGCGTCGGGGCGCTCACCGAGCCGCATCACCGAACCCTTGCCGAACTGCTTGTCGATCTGTGCAAGGGCGAGTCCGAGCGCCTTCTCCTTGTCGGGCGTCTGTGCCGCCATGTCTGTCCATCCCTCGTCCGCGCCGGACGTCGCCGCGCCGGTCCCTGCCTGCCACTTGCCTGCACATACCTGCACATGCCTGCCAACGTGCGGGCTCACGCTAGGCCGGCGCGCCGACAGATTCGAGTCTCCGCGCCGAATCTGTGGATAACCGGCCCCGTGGCCCTGTGGACAACCACTGGGTTTTCACCCTAGGCGTACGCCTGTTCGACGGCAACAACCGACACGCATCCGGCGTGTCACCTGCGCTAACGCAGCCGGGCGGGCACCCGATCGGGGTACGCGGCGACGACGGCCCGCCAGATGTCGTGCACCTCGACGTGCTCCGCGAGGGCCTGGTCGATGGTGCGGCCGTTGAGTTGGGACAGCACCTGGTCGCGGGCCACGCTCGCGGCGTAGGCGGGGCCGAAGGTCTGCTCCAGCCGGTGCCACAAATCGGTCAGCTTCACCCAGACCCCCTCAAGCCAGCGGGCAGCCACCACGTCGACGGGCGAGGGCTACGCGTGCCCGCCCGCCGGGGACGGTACGGATCGCAGCGCCGCCGCCAGCAACGGTACGGTCGCCAGCGCGGCCACGGCGGTCAACACCGCGTAGGACGACCAGTACACGATCAGCCCGGCCAGGGCCGCCGCGCTCGCCCCGCCCAGGCCCATCACCAGATCGGAGAGGCCCTGGACCGAGGCTCGGTTGCCGAGCCCGACCGACTCGGCGAGCAGCGTGGACCCGGAGACCATGGTGGCCGACCAGCCCATGCCGAGCAGGACCAGCCCCACGGCGAGCCCCGCCGTGCCGTGACCGGAGGCGCCGGCGACCACGCACGCCGCCACCAGCAGCGCGATCCCGCCGACGATCACGCCACGCCGGCCGATGCGGTCGGTGAGCCAGCCGGCCACCGGCGAGAGCCCGTACATGCCCGCGATATGGACGCTGATCACCAGCCCGACCACGCGCAGCGTATCGCCGTGTTCGTACTCGCCGATGTGCACCGGGGTCAGCGACATGACCCCGATCATCACGAGGTGCCCTACCGCCATCGCCGCGAGGCCGAGGCGGGCACCCGGTGCGGCCGCGATCTCCCGTGCCGCGGCGCGCAGGCCGGAGGCACCGACCGGACGGCGGGCCGGCACGGAGGCTTCGACCGGACGGTCCTCGGGGCCGGCCGCGGCGGCCAGCGCGCGGGCGGTCAGCAGCGGGTCCGGGCGCAGCGCGGTGAGCACGATGACGGCGGCGAGCGTGAACGCGACCGCGCTCACGGCGAACGGGCCCGCATAGAGGGCCACGCCCAGGTGACCGAGCCATCCGTTGACGAGCGGGGCGACGTTCGGGCCGGCGACCGAGCCGACCGCGGTGGCCCAGACGACGAGCGAGAGCTGGCGTCCGCGGCGCGCGGGCGCCGCGAGGTCCACCGCGGCGTACCGGGCCTGCAGCCCGGCCGTGCTCCCGCCGCCGAAACAGAAGAGCCCGACGAAGAGCAGCGCGAGGTTGTTCCATTCCGCGGCGGCCACTACGGTCACCCCGCCGAGGGCGCCGATGAGGTACGCCAGGACCAGCCCGGGGCGCCGCCCACGCCCGGTCATGAGCCGCGTGGTGGGCACGGCGAGCAGGGCCGAGCCGACCACGAGCGCGCTCTGGCCGAGGCCGGAGATCCCGGTGCCACCCATCCGGGCGGTGAGCAGGGCGCCGACCGCGATGCCGACAGCCGATCCGACGCCACCGACGGTCTGGGCGGCCATGAGCACCGCGACCGTGCGCCGCTGGGTCCCCCGCCGGACCGTGGGCGCCGTCGCGGCCTGCGCCGCCGGCAACACCTCGGAGCCGGTCGTCATGACGGTCCCCTTTCTCGCGGATCTTTTCGATGATGACAGTCGTTCGGGCCGCCGGCCCATACGGTGATCGGCCTATACGGTCACGGGGGCCGGGGCGGCCCGGGCGCGGGCGGCGGCCGGGGCCCGGATGGCCAGCGCCACCGCGTCGGCGAGTTTGTCCACATGGGACAGACCAAGCGCGCTGATGCTGATGCGGAATCCGGGCGCGGCGCCGAGCCGGAACAGCGACCCGGGCGCCACGGCGTAGCCGAGGTCGCGCAGCGCCGCCACCGCACCGGACTCGTCCGGCGTCCAGACCCAGACGTTGATGCCACTGCGTCCATGCGCCTCGATGCCCCGCCCGGCGAGCGCGTCGACCAGCGCCGTCCGCCGGCGGGCATACTCGGTGCGGGCACGCGCGACCGTGGCCGCCACCCGCTCGTCGTCCCACAGTTCCACCACGAGCCGCTGCAGCACGGTCGAGACCCAGCCGGAGCCGAGGCGCATCCGGCCCTGCACCCGGGCGATGCTCGCCTCGTCCCCAGCGAGCAGCGCGACCCGCAGATCCGGCCCGTACGGCTTGGAGAGCGAGCGCACCAGCGCCCAGGGCCGGCCAGGATGGGCCACTGTGGAGAGTGGCTGCTCGGCGAGGTCACCCGCGTGGTCGTCCTCGATCACCAGGACGTCGTCCGCGTCGGCGAGCACCCGGCGCAGCCGCGCCGCACGATCGGCGCTGATGACCCCTCCGGTCGGGTTGTGCGCCCGGCTCGTCACGACCACCGCCGACACGCCCGAGCCCAGGGCATGGCGAAGCCCGTCCACGCTGGGACCGTCGTCGTCGACGGGGATCGGCACGGGGTGCAGCCCGAGCGCCGCTAACAGGTCGATGAGCCTGGCCCACGCCGGATCCTCGATGCCCACCCGATCGCCGGGACGCAACCGGCTGCTCAGCAGGCGCTCCACCGCGTCCAGCGCCCCGGAGGTGACCGTTACGCCGGACTCGGGAACCCGCACCCCGTCCGCGGCGAACCGCTCCCGCGCCAGCTCGACCAGGCGCGGCCACGCGCCGGCGCCGGCGTAGCCCAGCGGCGTGCCGGCACCCGCGGCGACGCGCCGCAGAGCCGGGCCGAGCGACGGCAGCAGCCGGGCATCGGGCTCCCCTGTGGACAGATCGAGCATCCCGGGCGCGGCCGGCACCCACCGGGCCGCCCGCGCGGCGACCGGCGGCGCCGGGCGTACCCGGGTCCCGTTGCGCCCCGCGGTCTCGACCACGCCGCGCTCGCGCAGACCCCGGTAGGCCGCGGCGACGGTCGCGGAGGCGACCCCGAGCCGCGCGGCGAGCTGGCGTACCGGCGGCAGGGCGGCTCCGGGCGCCAGCTCGCCGGAGCGGACGCCCGCCTCCACGCTGGCCCCGATCTCCGCGGCGCCCCGGCCCGCGATCTGATAACGTGCTACCACAATCGCAGGATTGTACTAGAACAATCTTCGGAGGGGAAGGCGGGATGACGACTCAGCCAGAGCCGATGTTGACCCCGACACCGGCGACCACGCCACGCCGCAAGCGGGAACGGGTCTCCTACGAGCTCGCCACGGCACAGGCGATCATCGATGAGGCCGTGCACTGCCACGTGGGGCTGGTCGTGGACGGCCTGCCGCGCGTGTTGCCGATGCTGCACGCCCGCATCGACGAGACCCTCTACCTGCACGGCTCGACCGGCTCGGGCACGATGCTCGCGGGACGCGACGGCGGCGTCCCGGTCTGCGTCACCGTGACGCACCTCGATGGCCTCGTGCTCGCCCGGTCGTGGCACAACCACAGCGTCAACTACCGCAGCGTCGTCGTGTTCGGGCGTGCCCATCCCGTCACCGACCCGGACGAGAAATGGCGTTGTTTGGCGGCGCTCGTGGACAAGGTAGGGCCCGGCCGCTCGGCGCAGTCGCGGGAGCCGACGGCGAGCGAGCTGGCCGCGACCGCGGTGCTCGCCGTCACGCTGCGCGAGGCGTCGGTGAAGGCGAGGGTGGGCGGTGTCGGGGAGGACGAGGAGGACTACGCCCTGCCGTACTGGGCTGGCGTCGTGCCGCTGCGCCTGACGCCCGGGCTGGCCGAACCGGACGCGGGCGTACGGGCCGCCCTTCCGGAGTATCTGCGCCCGCACGGCGAGGGCTGGTTGGCGGCACCAACCCTGCGCGGCGAGCATGTGGAACTCTCCGCCCTCGATATGTCGCATGTGGAGCCTCTATTCGCGGCGATCGCCGATCCCGAGGTGTACCAGCACATCCCGCGCCCCATGCCGACAAGCATCGACGAGATGGCCGGCGATGTCGCGTCGGCCCTGCGGGAGTGGCAGGCCGGCACGCGCGTGCCGTTCGTGCAGCGCTGCGCCGGCACCGGGCGGGTCATCGGCACAACCTCCTACTACGCGCTGGACGAGGCGAACCGGAGTGTGGCGATCGGCGCCACGATGCTCGCCCGCGACCGGTGGCGTACCGGCGCCAACACCGAGGCGAAGCTGATGCTGCTGCGCCACGCGTTCGAGACCCTCGGCGCGGTGCGGGTCGAGCTGCACACCGATGTCCGCAACGAGCGGTCCCAGGCGGCGATCGAGCGGCTCGGGGCGGTGCGCGAGGGGATCCTGCGACGGCACCGGCAGCGCTGCGACGGCTCGTGGCGCGACAGCGTGCTCTACGTGATCACGGACGAGCAGTGGCCGGCCGTGCGGGATCGGTTGGGCAAACTCCTTTTGGCCGGCGCCGATCAGGCGTGAGGATGGACGGCATGCTCGGCGTCACCGACCTGTGGACCTACGTCATCGGCGTTGTCCTGATCATCCTGCTGCCCGGCCCGAACTCGATGTTCGTCCTCTCGACGGGCGCCCGCTTCGGGGTACGCACCGGGTACCGGGCGGCGGCCGGTGTCTTCCTCGGCGACAGCGTCCTCATGCTCGCCGCGGCGCTCGGCGCGGCGTCGGTGCTCAAGGCCTACCCACCGCTGTTCCTCGTCCTCAAGTACGGTGGTGCCGCCTACCTGAGCTACGTCGGCATCACCATGGCGGTCGGGGCGATCCGCCGGGCGCGGCGGCGCGGCGTGGCAGTGCAGGCACAGGCCGTACGGCCGGCGGAGGCCGAGCCCATGCCGGCGGAGGGCGCGGCACCGTTGCGTCCGTTCCGCCGAGCCCTGGTGATCTCCCTGCTCAACCCGAAGGCGATCCTGTTCTTCCTGTCGTTCTTCGCGCAGTTCATCGACCAGAGCTACGCCTATCCGGCGCTGTCGTTCCTGCTGCTCGCCGGGATCCTGCAGGTATGGAGCGCCATCTACCTCAGCACGTTGATCTTCGGGGGTACGTTCCTGGCGAACCAGTTCCGGCGCCGGCAACGCCTCTCGGCGGGACTCACCGCGTGCGTCGGCGCGGTCTTCGTCGGTTTCGGCGTACGCCTGGCCACCGCGACGCTCACCTGAGGCGCACCCCCGCTCGTGCTGATCCGTGCAGCCGGCGCAGGATCAGCTTATGACGAACGAGCAGACCGAGCCGGCCGGATCGGAGGGCGGCGGCACGATCACCGTGCGCCGCAACGCGTCGACGAATCGGTTCGAGGCGTTGCTCGACGGTACGGTCGTCGGCTTCATCGACTACCACCAGCACGGGGACCGGGTCACGCTCATCCACACCGAGACCGACCCGTACTTCGAGGGCCGGGGCATCGGCAGCACCCTGGCCCGGGCCGCGCTCGAGGACGTCCAGGCCCGCGGCGAGAAGGCCGTCATCGTCTGTCCGTTCATCACCGCCTACCTCAAGCGGCACCCCGACTACGACGACATCGTGGTGCGCGCCGAGTAGCTTCTTCTTCCCGGGCTCCGGCGGGGCGGGGTTGTCGGGGGGTCGGGGCAGGATGGGGGCGTGGCGGAACACGACGCGATGCTGGAGCGGGTCGGGGAGGCGACCCGGGCCTGGTTCACCGCGGCGTTCGCGGCTCCCACGGCAGCGCAGGCCGGGGCGTGGTCGGCGATCAGCGCCAGCCGCCACGCGCTTGTGGTCGCCCCCACCGGGTCCGGGAAGACCCTCGCCGCGTTCCTGTGGGCGCTGGACCGCCTGGCGCGCTCGGCCGTCCCGCCACCCGCACAGCGGTGCCGGGTCCTCTACGTCAGCCCGCTGAAGGCGCTCGCGGTCGACGTGGAACGCAACCTGCGCGCTCCCCTGGCCGGGATCCGCCACGCGGCCGTACGCCTGGGCCTGCCCCTGCCCGACATCTCCGTCGGCATGCGTACCGGCGACACCCCCACCGACGAGCGCCGTGCCTTCGCCAAGGCCCCGTCGGACATCCTCATCACCACACCGGAGTCGCTGTTCCTGCTGCTCACCTCGTCCACCCGGGAGGCTCTGCGCTCGGTCGAGACCGTGATCGTCGACGAGGTCCACGCGATCGCGTCGACCAAGCGCGGCGCGCATCTCGCACTGTCGCTGGAGCGACTCGACGCGCTGCTCCCGCGGCCGGCGCAGCGGATCGGGCTCTCGGCGACCGTACGGCCGCTGGATGAGGTGGCCCGGTTCCTCGGTGGCGCGGCACCGGTCGAGATCGTGAACCCCCCGACGCAGAAGACCATCGAGGTGACCGTCGAGGTCCCGGTCGAGGACATGACCCGCCTGGACGAGGAGCGTGTGCCGGCCGACGACGAACCGGCCGGCCAGAGCCCGTACGGCGAGCCCCTCGGCGAGGACGACCCGGACGGCAACGGGGGTCGTGGGCGGGGCAGGCTCGGTGGCGGCGGCTTCCGGGCCGGGGGCTTCGGCGACGGGCGGCAGCGATCGATCTGGCCGGCCGTGGAACAGCGCGTCTATGAGCTGATCACCAGCCACCGATCGACGATCGTCTTCGCCAACTCACGGCTTCTCTCCGAGCGTCTCTGCGCCCGCCTCAACGAGCTCGCGGCCGCCCACGCCGAGGCGCCCCCTGACGTTGATCTAGGGCTGGCGACCGTGGTCGGAGATCAAACCACGGTCGCCAGCCCTAGATCAACGGGGCAGCGGGCCGCACCGGCCCAGAAGATGGCCCAGTCGGGGATCGCGACCGGGGCGGTCGCGGTGGTCGCGCGGGCGCACCACGGCAGCGTCTCCAAGGAGGAGCGCAAGCACATCGAGGAGGCCCTGAAGTCCGGGCAACTGCCGGCGGTGGTGGCGACGAGCTCGCTGGAGCTCGGCATCGACATGGGCTCGGTGGATCTCGTGATCCAGATCGAGGCGCCGCCGTCCGTCGCGGCGGGCATGCAGCGCGTGGGGCGGGCCGGGCACCAGGTCGGGGCGGTGTCCGAGGGCGTCGTCTTTCCCAAGCACCGCGGCGACCTGCTCTCCTGCGCGGTCGTGACCCAGCGCATGCACGCCGGGCAGATCGAGCAGATGCGATATCCACGCAACCCGATCGACGTGCTCGCCCAGCAGATCGTGGCGATGGCGGCGATGGACGGGTGGCGGGTCGACGACCTGGCGACCGTGGTCCGGCGGGCCGCGCCCTTCGCGGACCTGCCCGCCAGCGCGCTCACCGCCACGCTCGACATGCTCTCCGGCCGCTACCCGTCGACCGCCTTCGCCGAGCTGCGCCCCCGCATCGACTGGGACCGGAGCACCGACGTGATCGCCGGCCGGCGCGGGTCGCAGCACCTCGCGGTGACCAGCGGTGGCACGATCCCCGACCGGGGGATGTTCGGTGTCTTCCTGGCCGGAAGCGCCAAGCCCGCGCGGGTCGGCGAGCTCGACGAGGAGATGGTCTACGAGTCGAGGGTCGGCGATGTGTTCCTCCTCGGCTCGACCTCGTGGCGCATCGAGGAGATCACCCCGGACCGGGTGCTGGTCACGCCGGCGCCGGGCGCTGCGGCGCGCATGCCCTTCTGGAAGGGCGACCGGCCCGGACGCCCGGTCGAGCTCGGCAGGGCGATCGGGGCCAAGCTCGGCGAGATCGTCAAGCACGGCCGGGACAAGGCGGCCAAGGACCTGGCCGGTTCGGGGCTCGACGCCTGGGCCGTGGCGAACCTTCTCTCCTATGTGGACGACCAGCGGGAGGCGACGCGCCACCTGCCCGACGACCGTACGGTGCTCGTGGAGCGGTTCCGCGATGAGCTCGGCGACTGGCGGCTCGCCGTGCACTGTCTGCTCGGCGCGAAGGTCAACGGTGCCTGGGCTCTGGCGATCTCCCGGCGCCTGACCGAACGGTACGGCGTGGACGCGCAGGTGCTGCCCAGCGACGACGGCATCCTGGTCCGCCTGCCCGACGTGCTCGACTCCGACGGCCATGAGGCCAAGCCGAGCGCCGAGCTGGTCGCCTTCGACCCCGACGAGATCGCGCAGATCGTCGAGGAGTCGGTCGGCACCTCCGCGATGTTCGCGTCCCGGTTCCGCGAGTGCGCGGCCCGCTCGTTGCTGCTGCCCCGGCGTGACCCCCGCCGGCGCCAACCCCTGTGGCAGCAGCGCCAGCGGGCGGCACAGTTGCTCGAGGTGGCCCGCGATTTCCCGCAGTTCCCGGTCACCCTCGAGGCGGCGCGCGAGTGCCTGCAGGACGTGCTCGACGTGCCCGGACTGGTCCAGCTCATGCGCGACGTGGCGTCCCGGCGGGTGCGCCTGGTGGAGGTCGAGACCCAGCACCCCTCGCCGTTCGCCCGCTCGCTGCTGTTCGGGTACGTGGGCGCGTTCGTGTACGGCGGCGACGTCCCGCTCGCGGAGCGGCGTGCGGCCGCGCTGGCGCTGGACGCCACCCTGCTCGGGGAGTTGCTGGGCCGGGTGGAGCTGCGCGAGCTGCTCGACCCGAGCGTCGTCGTGGAGACCGAGCGCCGCCTGCAGTGGCTCGACGGAAGCCGGACCCTGCGCGATGCGATGGACGCCGCCGAGCTGTTGCGCGTCCTCGGTGATCTGTCCACTGTGGAGGCGTTGGCTCGGGGAGCGCGGCAGGAGTGGCTGGACGAGCTGGTCGCGTCCCGGCGGGCGCTGCCCGTACGGATCTCGGGCGAGCAGCGCTACGTCGTGGTGGAGGACGCGGCCCGGATGCGCGACGGGCTCGGCGTGGCGCTGCCCGTCGGCGTGGCGCAGGCGTTCCTGGAACCGGTCCCCGATCCGATCGGCGACCTGGTCGCCCGCTATGCCCGCACCCATGGGCCGTTCCTGGCGGCGGCGTGCGCGACCCGCTTCGGCCTCGGTGTCTTCGTCGTCGAGCAGGCGCTCAAGCGACTCGGCGCGGTGGGCCGGGTCACCGCGGGAGAGTTCACGCCCGTCGAGGCTGGGACGGTCGCGGTCGGCCAGTCGGAGTGGTGTGACGCGGAGGTGCTGCGCCTGCTGCGCCGGCGCTCGCTGGCCGCGCTGCGCAAGGAGATCGAGCCGGTACCGCCATCGGTTCTCGCCGCGTTCCTGCCCCGCTGGCAGCAGATCGGGGCGAGCGGTCCGGCCGCACGGGGAGCGGAAGCGGTGGCCGCAGCCGTGGACCAGTTGCAGGGCTGTCCGATCCCGGCCTCGGCCTGGGAACGCCTCGTGCTGCCGGCCCGGGCATCGGATTACACGCCCGCATACCTCGATGAACTCTGCGCCTCAGGCGAGCTGCTCTGGGCCGGGGCGGGTTCGATCCCGGGCGGGGACGGTTGGATCGTGCTGGCCTGGGCCGATGCCGCGCCACTCCTGCTGCCGCCGCCCCAACCCGACCTCGCCAGCGGGGAGGTCCACGAGCGGCTGCTCGGCACGCTCGCCGGACCGCACGCGCTGTTCTTCCGCCAGCTCGCCGAGCAGCTCGACGAGGTGCCCGAGGCCGACCTCGTCGCGGCGTTGTGGGATCTCGTCTGGGCCGGCCTGGTCTCCAACGACACCCTCGCCCCGCTGCGCACGCTGCTCTCCGGCGCAGGCGCCCACCGACCGCGGGCCGCCACGCCACGGTCCCGCTATCGCACCCCCGGTCCGGGGTCGGGCCGGCTGTCCCGCTCGTCGCTGCACGCGACCCGCAACGGCCCGCCGATCGTCGCCGGTCGCTGGTACCGGCTGCCCGACCGGGACACCAACCCGACCCGGCGGGCCACGGCACTGGCCGAGGCCCTGCTGGAGCGTCATGGCGTGCTCACCCGGGGCGCCGTGTTCGCCGAGGACGCGCCGGGAGGGTTCGCGGCCGTCTATCCCGTGCTCGCCGCGCTGGAGGAGCGCGGGTCGGCTCGGCGCGGGTACTTCGTCGAGGGGCTGGGCGCGGCGCAGTTCGCCGTGCCCGGAGCCGTCGACCGCCTGCGGGCCCTGGACGACCCGGAGGCCCGCGGCGAGGGTATGCGTCGCCCGTCGTCGCGTGCTCTGGTGCTCGCCGCGACCGACCCGGCGAGCCCTTACGGCGCTGCCCTGCCGTGGCCGGAGCGCGTGGTCGAGGATGGCGAGGAGGCCGCCGGGCCGGCGCACGGGCACCGGCCCGGCCGTAAGGCGGGGGCCCTGGTCGTGACCGTCGGCGGAGAGCTCGTGCTCTACGTCGAACGCGGCGGGCGCACCCTACTGTCCTTTCAGGACGGTACGGAGGCGTTGACGGGAGCCGCCTCGGCCCTGGCCGACGCCGTACGGGCCGGGGCACTCGGGCCGCTGTCGGTGGAGCGGGCAGATGGCGAGGCGATCCAGCGTTCCCCGCTGCGTGACGCGCTGACCACAGCCGGTTTTCGCGCCACCCCGCGAGGTCTGCGCCTGCGCGCGTAACCCTCTCCCCGGGTCTTACGGTTTCGCTGGCCGGGCGTGCCACGCGGTGATGCTTGCGCCGGCCGGCGGGCTTGGGCAAGCTTCGTCGCATGGAGCCCATCGCCCGGCTGACCGCGGTGGTTCTCGACTGCCCAGACCCACACAAGCTGGCATCGTTCTACGGGGAGTTGACCGGCTGGGCCGTGGAGTACGACTCGGAGCCGGAGTGGGTGACCCTGCGGTCCCCCACCGGGCTACGACTCTGCTTCCAGGAGGCGGCCGACCACGTACCCCCGGTCTGGCCCGATCCGTCCGCCCCGCAGCAGGTGCACCTCGACTTCTCGGTGCCCGACCTGGACGAGGCGGAGGAACGCGTGATCGCACTGGGCGCCGTCAAGCCCGACTACCAACCCGGCGAGACGTGGCGCGTCTACGCCGACCCGGCCGGCCATCCGTTCTGCCTCTACGAAGAGGGTTGAGCCTCAGCGCCTGAACGTGATCCCGCGGTAGAACGCGACCAGGTCGTCGGTGGTGAAGGTCTTGTCGATCGCGCGATCCGGGCCGACCGGGGGCGCGACCCGAACGAACTGGCCGTCCGGGCGCATGACGACGAGCGCTGTGCCGCCCGGGGCCAGCATCTGCAGGTACGCCGGCGAGCCGTCGAGGGTGAAGCCGCCGGAGTGGGTGATGGTGAAATCGAGGGACGACACCCCGATGCAGATGCCTTCCGTGACGGACGGCGCGTCACCCGGACGGACGCACACGGTGTCGATCTGCCGCAGGTAGACCACATAGCCGGCCGGCACGATGGCGCTGGCGACGACGTCGATCGGGTCGTTGCGGGGCGTGCCTTCCGTCGAGCCCGGCCCCATGCTCTCGGCGAACCGGCGCAGGTCGTCGACGCTGACCGTACCGTCGGTGAAAACCGTGAACCACAGCCCGTCCTGCTGCCACATGATGGTGGCACCCGGCCGGTTGCTGTTGGAGGTGACCAGTGTGGCCGGCAGGCCGTTGATGGTGGTCGGCGACTGCACGGTCGTGTCTGGCAGCACGATGGGCCGGGAAGACTGGAACCCGGTCTCGAGGCGATCGTGCTCCGGGGAACCGTCGCCGTAGTGCAGCCGCGCGTTCCCCTCAACGGTCGTGATGTACGGCGACCCGACGCCGGGCGGGACGAAGGCGAACGCGTACGGGTAGGTGGGCGGCCCGAGGCTCAGGGACACCATGCCGGGCGGCGGGCTCGGGGTGTGCAGCGGCGTGGTCGGTGTCGGTTCCACGGGCGCCGTGGACGCGGGCGGACGCAGGAACGCGACCACCACCGCGACCGCGGCGACGATGACGGCGACCGCGGCGATGCCCGCGCCGGTGGCGACCCGGCGGCGGCGAGCGGCCCGGGCCGCACCATGCCGTACGGTCTGCGCCATGCCGGCACCCTCCGGCGCCTCGTCCGCCCGCTGAGCCAGGGTCTCGCGCAGCGCGGTCAGCCCGCGATGGGCGCGCACGCGCACCGCCCCCGCCGAGGACCCCACCAGCTCCGCGATGCGCCGATCGTCCAGATCCTCGAAGTAGCGCAACACCAGCACCGCCCGCTGCTTGGGCGGCAGCATCGCCAGCAACGCCCACACCTCATCCCGCGAGGCATGCGCGTCATCGAACGCGTCCAACGCCCGCATGTCCCGGACCGTCGCCGTCGCCACCTCCGACGACGGACGGCGCCGACGCCACGAGACATGCGCCCGCACCAGCGCGCTCTTCAGGTACGCGTCCGGGTTCTCCGCCTCGATCGCCGACCAGCGCCGGTGCGCCCGGACCAACACCTCCTGGACCAGGTCCTCGGCCAGATACCGGTCGCCGCACAGCAGGTAGGCGAAGCGCAGCAACATGCCACTGCGCGTGGCTACGTACTCGTCGAAGGCTGGTCGCGTCACGCCGGTCATACCCCACCAGACGAGGCCGGGCCGTCATTCGGTTACGGGGGATGGTACGGCGACCCGGATTGTCGCGATCGCCCCGCCTCACCCGGTGAACGTGATCCCGCGATAGAAGGCGACGACCTCGTCGGCGGTGACGTCCGTGTCGGCGGCCGGCGGCATGGTCACGTAGTCGTCGAAGGCTGGTCGGGGCACGGCGGTCATACCCCTATCAGACGGGCCAGGGTCACCATTCTGTTAACCGGATCGCAGAGCACGCCCGGATTGTCGCGATCGCCCCAGGCCCGCACGATCGTCCATGATGGACATTCGAGGTGCGGCACGTGGGATCAGTCACTTCAGGGCTGAAGGCGGTGTGCGCCCGTTACCGGTGAGGCTATCGTTCTCGCAC
The DNA here is from genome assembly GCA_036557785.1 of Micromonosporaceae bacterium. Classification (GTDB taxonomy): domain Bacteria; phylum Actinomycetota; class Actinomycetes; order Mycobacteriales; family Micromonosporaceae; genus DATBGZ01. The sequence continues at coordinate 8,029 of DATBGZ010000097.1, read as the reverse complement.
GTGGCTGCTCCTGCACTGACGCAGGCTGACGTGTCGGTGGCAGGAGCCTGGTGGCGTCCCTTGCTTCCGTTGGGGTTGGTGACAACCCTCGTCGGCCTGACCGGCGCCTTCGTCTCGCCGTTCCTTCCCGTGTTCCTGAGCCAGACCCTGCACGCGAGCCCGCTGCAGTCGGCGCTGTTCCTCTTCCTCACCCCGGTCGCGGCGGTTGCCGTCTCCACCGTCGTGGGGCGCGTCTCCGACCGGCCGGGGGCCCGCGAGTGGGTCATCTTCACCGCCGCGACGTGTGGCATCCTCGGGTTCGCGCTCTATGCCGTGATGCGTCAGTACGACGTCGTGCTCGCGGTCTCGCTCACCCTGGTCGCGGTCGCCAGCGCGATCGTGCCGCAGATCTACGCCCTGGGCCGCGAGGTGGTCCAGCGCCAGGACCCGTCCCGGGTCACCATGGGCATGAACACGCTGCGCATGATGATGTCGCTGGCGTGGGCCGCCGGGGCACCGCTCGGCGCGTTCGTGATCGGCCTGATCGACTTCAATGGCCTGTTCATCGCGACCTCGATGCTGCACCTCGCCGCCCTCGCGGTCGTGATCGCTCTGCGTGGGAGATCAGCGCAGGTGGTCGCGCCCACGGCATCCATCGTGGTGACTGACTCTGCGCCCGCGCCGGCCGGCTGGCTCACCCGCGGGCGGGTCGTCGCGATCACCGTGGCGTTCGTCGCGCTGCAGGGCGCCACCTCGCTGACGGTGACCACCATGCCGCTGTTCGTCAGCGTCACCCTGCACGGAACCCTGACCAGCGCGGGCGTGGTGCTGGGGCTGTGCGCCACCATCGAGATCCCGCTCATGCTCATCGTGGGCGCCATGGCCGAGCGGTGGCCGCTGCGGCGCCTGATGCTCGCCGGCGGCGGCTTCGGGATGGCGTACTGCCTCGCGGTCAGCCTCGCGGGCAGCGTGTGGCAGATCGCGGTAGCCCAGGTCCTGCACGCCTGCTACGTCTGCGCGATCGGCGGACTGGGCATCTCGTACTTCCAGGGCCTCATGCCCTTCGCGCTGGGCCGGGCAACCACGCTGTTCTCCAACGCCGGTCGCCTCTCGGGCATGCTCGCCGGCCTGGCCTTCGGCGTCGTGCAGGTGCTCGGCTACCGCTACGCGTACGTCTTCTCACTGGGCTTCTGTGGGGCAGGCACCGCGGTGCTCGCCCTGGCGAGCCGGCAACGACAGACCGCGCCGGCCGCCCGCGCGCTGGTCGAGGCCGCCGCGGCCTGACCCGGGGTGGACGCGTGGTAGAAACTGGCGTGGCACGCTACGGGCCCATGTTCGGGCCGGACCTGACCTTCCTCGGCGTCGACCGCTGCGATCTGGGCGACACGGCGAGCCTCGCCGGAGCCGACGTGGTGATCATCGGAGCGCCGTTTGACGGCGGGACCACGTACCGTGCCGGCGCGCGCTTCGGTCCGTCCGCGCTACGCCAGGCGTGCTACCTGCCGCACGACGGATCGCGGCCCTCGCTCGCGCTGCGCGCGGACGGGCTCAAGGACCTGCGGGTGCTCGATGCCGGCGACGTCGAGATGCCCGCGGGCGACATCGAGCGGTCGATACACGCGCTGGAGGAGGCGGTGTACGCGGTTGCCTCGGCGGCTGCCATCCCGGTCGTGCTGGGCGGTGACCATACGATCGCGCTGCCCGACGCCACGGGCGTGGCCCGGCACGTCGGAGTGGGCAAGGTGTCGATGGTTCACTTCGATGCCCACGCGGACACGGGCGAGAGCGACTTCGGCCTGCTCTACGGCCACGGCACGCCGATGCGCCGGCTCATCGAGTCGGGTGCGGTTCGTGGCGACCGGTTCCTCCAAATAGGACTGCGCGGATACTGGCCGGAGCCCGCGACGCTGGCCTGGATGGCGGCCCAGCGGATGCGTTCGTACGAGATGACCGAGGTCGTCGCGCGCGGGCTGGACGAGTGTCTGGACGAGGCGTTCGGCATCGCGGTCGACGGATGTGATGGCGTCTTCCTGTCGGTGGACGTGGACGTGGTCGACCCGGGCATGGCCCCCGGTACCGGAACGCCCGAGCCCGGCGGGCTTACCGCGCGCCAGTTGCTCGACGCCGTACGGCGGGTCTGCTACGAGCTACCGGTGGTCGGCCTCGACGTGGTGGAGGTGTCGCCGCCCTATGACCACGCCGACGTCACCGCGCTGCTCGGCAACCGGGTCGTGCTCGAGGCGCTGTCGGCGATCGCCCGGCGGCGGGCCGACGCGGGCACGGGCACCCGGTGGGATCCACGGCGTGCGCTGCTGGACGGCCGTGGCGCGGGTACGGGCAGGAAGGCACAGACCGGTCATCGGGGCACGGCTCGCCGTTCCGGGCACTGAGCGGTCCGGGCGCGGGTAGCGTCGCCAGTCATGACGGCCAGCCGCAAGCACGCGCCCCGGGTGGACGACGACCTCGAGCGACAGGCGCGGGCGCACCTGCAGGGAGCCGCCACCGGCGCTCGGGCGGAGGAGTCGCGGGAACCCGAGCCGCCGCTCAACGGTGAGCCCGAGGTCGCCGCGGTCCCCGAGGCCGACACGCAGGGGCGCTCAGACATCCCGATGAACCTCACGCCGTACGAGATCGAGCAGCGGTCGCGGTTCAGCCGCTACCTGGCCCGGTCGACGTTCCCGGCCGACCGCCACGAGCTGATCCGGGCAGCGCAGGCTGCCGGGGCACCCGACGACGTCATCGACGAGGTTCGCAGCCTGCCCAGTGGCGTGACGTTCGAGAACCCGGCCCGCGCGTGGGCCGCCCTCGACCACCGCCTCGACCAACGCTTCTGATCCCCATCTCCCTCGCGTTGATCTAGGGCGTAGGACCGTGGTTTGATCTCCGACCACGGTCGCAAGCCCTAGATCAACGGTGAAACTGGGCACGCAGCCAGCGCAGCCCCCGCGCCGCGGCCTCCACGAGACGACCACGGGTGTCGATGCGCTGGATGACGGTGATGGCCAGCGCCGCGACCGCGGCAGTGACCAGCGCGATGAGGTTGTTGCCGGGGTCGGAGAAGTTCAAGGCGAAGAAGTGTGCGGCGAACGGGACCGCGGCGACGAGCACGAAGCTGCCGACCATCGCCCCGACCAGTCCGATGCGCCACCAGGTGTAGGGCCGGGCGACGAGCGCGAGCATCCACACCGCGGCCAGGAACAGGGTGGCCGCCGCGGTGCTGCGATCGAGTGTCTGGTCCGACCGGCTGTTCACCCGCCCCAGGCCGTACGCCACGAAGGCCGCCACGCCGCACACCAGGCCTGCCGGCGCGGCCCGGGCCAGGACGCGCGTGATGAAGCCGGGGCGGAATCGTTCGGAGTTCGGCGCGAGCGCGAGGAAGAAGCCAGGGATGCCGATGGTAAGGGAGCCGACCAGCGTCGTGTGGCGTGGCAGCAACGGGAACGGCACGTGAGCCAACCCGACGAGGGCGACCAGCACGAGCGAGTACATCGTCTTGACCAGGAACAGGCTCGCCACCCGTTCGATGTTGCCGAGCACACGACGGCCCTCCGCGAGCACGTGCGGCACCGTGGCGAAGCTGTTGTCCAGCAGGACGACCTTCGCCACACCACGGGTCGCGGGGCTGCCCGAACCCATGGCAATGCCGAGGTCGGCGGACTTGAGCGCGAGCGCGTCGTTGACGCCGTCCCCGGTCATGCCGACCGTGTGACCCGCGCTCTGCAGGACGTCGACGAAGACCTGTTTCTGCTCCGGCGTCACCCGGCCGAACACGGAGTGGCTCGTCAGCTCCGGCTCGAGTTCTTGCGGGTCCGCCGGCAGGGTACGAGCGTCCACAGGGGACTGCGCGCCCGCGACCCCTGCCGCGGCCGCGACCGAGCCGACTGCCGCCGGGTGGTCGCCGGAGAAGATCTTCAGCGCGACGCCCTCGTCGGTCAGGTAGCGCATGGTCTGCGCCGCCTCGGGCCGAAGGCGTTGCCGCAGCACGACAAGCGCCACCGGACGTACGGGTCCCAGAGCCGCCTTCGCGGGGAGCACGGCCTCGGTGAGCTCGGCCAGGGCCAGCACGCGCAGACCCTGTGCCGCGAGCTCATCAGCCTCAGCGCGCAGCGGCTGGCCTGGCGCGAGGACGACCTCGGGCGCCCCGATGCACCAGGCGGTACGGTCCTCGAAGGTCGCCGCGCTGTACTTGCGCGTGGAGGAGAAGGGCAGTGTCGCGCTGGTGGCCCAGCCATCGGCGGGCTTGACCTCATCGATGATCGCACGCATGGTGGCGTTCGGCTGGTCCTCGATGCGCGCCATCGCGGCCAGCGCGCCACGCGCCCGCTCCTCGTCCTGCCCCGGTGCCGTACGGATCTGTTCCAGCTCCAGCTCGGGGGCCGTGAGCGTGCCTGTCTTGTCCAGGCAGAGCACATCCACGCGGGCGAGCATCTCGATGGCCGGCAGTTCCTGCACCAGGCAGCGCCGGCGCGCCAGGCGGACGGCCCCGACCGCGAAGGCGACCGAGGTCAACAACACCAGGCCCTCGGGTACGGTCGGCACGATCCCGGCGACCGTACCCACCATGGCATCGCTGAAGGAACCGGCACTGAGCAACTGGCTGATGACGAGCAGGATGCCCAGCGGCAGGATGACCCACTGGATGACGCGCAGGATCCGGTTGATCCCCGCCATGAGCTCGGAGTGGGAGAGCTCGAAGCGCCGCACGTTGGCGACGAGCCGGTTGGCGTAGGCGTCATCGCCCACACTCACCGCCACGAATGCCCCCGAGCCCGCGACGACGAAGCTGCCCGACCGTACGGCGTCGTCGATCCGTTTCGCGATCGGATCGGCTTCGCCCGTGAGGAGGGACTCGTCCAGCTCCAGTCCGGCCGACTCGACGACCGTGCCGTCGACGGGCACCTTCTCCCCGGCGGTGAGCAGCACGATGTCGTCGACGACCACGTCGGAGGGTGCCACCTCGATCGGCACGCCGTCGCGACGGACCCGCACCGGCGCCTGCTCCAGCAGCGCGAGCGCATCGAGCTTCCGTTTGGCGCGCACCTCCTGGATGACGCCGACCGCGCTGTTGACGACAATGACGAGGCCGAAGAGGGCATCCTGGATCGGGCCGAAGACCAGCACCACGGCGAGCAGCACGCCGATGATGGCATTGAAGCGGGTAAAGACATTGGCTCGCAGGATGGACCAGACCGTCCGGGTCTGCCCATGGCCGACCACATTGGCCAGTCCCTGCTCGTGACGCGCCTGGACCTCCGCCTCGGTCAGTCCTGGCGCCGTCACGCGGCCGCTCCCTTCTGGCAACGCGGTCCCCGTCAGGCTAACGCGTGGCTCGAACCTCGCTCAGTCCGGCAGGCCTGCGCGGCGCTCGAGCGCGAACAGCGGTCGGTTCGTGACCAGGACATCGACCCGGGGGTCGGCCAACAGCCGGTCGATCTGGTCGGTACGGTCCACCGTCCACACCATGATGGAGAGCCCGAGCCGGACGCAGCGCGGCAGGACCCACGGCACCAGTGTTACGTTCATCGATACCCAGGTTGCCCTGCACGTCCGGATCCGGCCGGCCGGGAACAGGTCGGCGACGAACGCGACCGGAAGCTCGTACCACGGCACGTCGCCAATGCCGCGTCCGAGCGACAGCGCGGTTGCGGCCTGCGGGAACTCCCGCGCGATCGCGCGCAGTGACTGATCCTCCATCGTGGTGACGACGAAGCCGTCCGGCCCGAGCACGTCCATCGCGAGGCCGACCACCTCCGCCTCGTGGCCGATCTCCTTCAGGTCGATGTGCCCTCGCGACCGCCCAGCCATCAGCCGCAACACCGCGCTCACCAGTGGCACCTCGTACCGTGCCCGGGCACAGAGCTCGGGGTAGGTCATCCGCGCCAGCGGCACGCCGAGGTAGGCGTCGTGAAAGCAGACCAGCGTGCCGTCGCGCAGCCGCCGTACGTCGATCTCCACATACTCGGCCCCCGACCCGATGGCCAGCTCGAACGCCTCGTACGTCTCCGCGGGGAAGACCTCGCCGCCGCCGCGATGCGCCGAGATCATGGACACGCAGGCGATGCTATCCAGCCGATCCGGCACACCGGCGGCCCTCGGCCGGTAACGTGGTGCATAGGGACGCCGATCACATAGTGGTTGGCGTCCCTACCGCTTGAGTCCCCTGCCGAGGCCTTTGTTTTGTTTATGCCCGTACGGTCGGTTCGAGACTGTTCGTCTGCTACGTTCCTGCGGGCGTGGGCGTGATATGTCCAGGAGGTGCCCTCGCGGCTGTGCTACGGTACTTGCCGTTGCCGTGAGCGCCGCTAGCTCAACTGGCAGAGCAGCGGACTCTTAATCCGCGGGTTCGGGGTTCGAGTCCCTGGCGGCGCACAGTTGATCAAGGCCCTGACCTGCGGATATGCGCCGGATCAGGGCCTTCGTCATGTCCACTATGGACACATGCGTGCTCATTGCGTGCTCGAGCGTACAAGATCAGTACAGAATTTCGATCTTGGCGGGTGCTCACGCACTTCAAACGGACCAGCCTTCCGGATGATCGAAACATGCCTTCAATGGAACCATCCGCGCCCGCTCATGGCTCACGGCATTGAGCCTGCAGAGTCGCCCGTAGATCATCAGGTCTTCGTGGTGGGCCGTCCGGTAGACAAGCATCATGACCTTCCGACCCTTGACCCTCGCGGACGCCGTTGTCACCGAAGATCGCGGCCGTACGTGGGCTCACCTGCAGAGGCGCGATCCGCTCGTACCGCCTTCTGGCCCAGCTCTAGCCATCGTGGACGTGGATGCATGGGTGGCTCCCAGGCTCCACGTCCGCCGACGGACACGCCGTCCGGTCCGGCCTACTAGGGCCTGCCTGCTGAATCATGTGACCGGTCATGATCGCGTCCAGCCGTACGAACAGTTGGTGTCGCTGCGTGTTCTCTGCGCGTTTGTGGGGCTGGACGTGATCATCGGGCCGGGTCGCGGAGCCAGATCCTGATCGAGGCGACGTCGACGGTGCCGGCGTACATCTACTCGCGCTTGTCGTAGCGGCTGGCGACGGCGCGGAACCCTTTTGAGCTTGTTGACGCAGCGTTCGACGACGTTGCGTCCCTTGTAGCGCAACGGGTCGAACGTCGGCGGGCGTCCGCCGCGCGGGCCGCAGCGGGCTCGGTTGGCCTGTTGGTCGGCGGGTTCGGAGATGGTCGCCGTGATGCCGCGCCGGCGCAGGCTGGCCCGGATGGCGCGGCTGGAGTACGCCTTGTCGGCCAGCACCCGGCCTGGGCGGGTGCGGGGACGGCCGCAGCCGTGCGGGTGGATGCGGATGCGGGCCATGACCGCCTCGAACACGACCGCGTCGTTGCGCTGCCCGGCGGTCACGACCCGGGCAATCGGGCGGCAGCGGCGGTCTGCGGCCAGGTGGACCTTCGTGGTCAGCCCGCCGTGGGAACGTCCCAACGCTTCTCGAACACCCGTATCTTGATCATGAAATGCGTTCGGCGGAGCCCCCTGTGGGGCAGGACCGCGGGCGTGCGGGGGCGCGCCCGCAGCATGCTGATGCGCTTTGGCAGTAAGGGAGTCAACCCCAAGCGTCCAGTCGGCGCCTTCGGCCTGGTCGCAGCCGCGGCGCAACTCGTCGAGCATCCGGTGCCACGTGCCATCCCGCGACCACCGCCGGTGTCGCATGTAGACGGGTCTTCCAGTTGCCGAACTCGCCGGGCAAATCCCGCCACGGCGAACCGGTGCGGGTCCGCCACAACACGCCGTTGGTCACCTGACGATGGTCCAGCCACTGGCCACCACGCCGCGCGACCGCTCGGTCGGGTAGCAGCGGCTCCAGCAGCGCCCACTCGGAAATCGGTCAGATCATGACGATCAATCACACAGATGATCTACCAGACCCGACGCCGATCATTCGGCAGACACGCCCTAGTCGGTGATCGCTTGGATTGCTTCGACGATCATGTCGTAGGCGCTGGACGTCTTGGCGACGATCAGGGGCGGAATCGGGGTTACGTTGCCGGTGAGCAGGACGGTGGCGAACAGGTCGGCGAAGAGCGGACCGTTGAGG
>DATBGZ010000096.1:0-116283 GCA_036557785.1 Micromonosporaceae bacterium | reverse complement strand
TTGACCGGCCGGGGAAGATCCCCGGGGTCTCGAGGGTTGTCTCACATTGGTGCCCATCGCCTCCCCCGCGAGTGGGCGCGCCGATGACCCGCATCGACGAAGGAGCGCGCGTGGCGCACAGCTTTCTGCCCCGACGGGTCGCCACACTCTCCGTCCACACCTCGCCCCTGGATCAACCGGGCACCGGTGACGCGGGCGGAATGAATGTCTACATCGTGGAGACCGCCAAGCGGCTGGCCGAGGCCGGCATCCAGGTCGAGATCTTCACCCGGGCCACCTGTTCGGAGCTGCCGCCCTGCGTGGAGATGGCGCCCGGGGTGATCGTGCGGCACGTGAACGCCGGCCCGTTCGAGGGCCTGTCCAAAGAGGAGCTGCCGGCGCAGCTGTGCGCGTTCACCCACGACGTGCTGCGGGCCGAGGCGGCCCGCCCGCCTGGCTACTACGACCTGGTGCACTCGCACTACTGGCTCTCCGGCCAGGTGGGTTGGCTGGCCAAGGACCGGTGGGGGGTGCCGCTGGTGCACACCGCGCACACCCTGGCCAAGGTCAAGAACGCGCAGCTGGCCGAGGGTGACCGGCCCGAGCCGCGGGCGCGGGTCATCGGCGAGCAGCAGGTCATCGACGAGGCCGATCGCCTGGTGGCGAACACCCCGAGCGAGGCGCGCGAGCTGGTCGAGCTCTACACCGCCCCGGTCGGGCGGGTGGCGGTGGTCCAACCCGGAGTCGACCTGGACCGGTTCCGACCGGTTCCGGCGGATCGGTTGGGCAACGGTGCCAGCGCGCGGGCGTTGGCCCGGCTCCAGCTGGGGCTGCCGGTGGACGGTCACGTGGTCGCCTTCGTCGGCCGGATCCAGCCGTTGAAGGCGCCGGACGTGTTGCTCCAGGCGGTGGCCGAGCTGCGCCGTCGAGCGCCGCAAGTGGCGGCCGGGCTGACCACCGTCGTCGCCGGCGGTCCGAGTGGCTCGGGCCTGGACCGGCCCACCGCGCTGATGGAGCTCGCCACCGAACTCGGTATCGCCGACTCGGTACGGTTCCTCCCCCCGCTGGGCGGTGCCGATCTGCCGGCCCTCTACCGCGCGGCCGACCTGGTCGCGGTACCGAGCCACAACGAGTCGTTCGGGCTGGTGGCGCTGGAGGCGCAGGCCTGCGGCACGCCGGTGGTCGCGGCCGCGGTGGGCGGGCTCGTCACCGCGGTCCACGACGGTGTCTCCGGCGCGCTCGTGGCAGGCCATGACCCGGTCGCCTGGGCGTCCACACTGGACGATCTGCTCCGGTTGCCGCAGCGGCGGGCCCGGCTCTCGCTGGGCGCGATCGCGCACGCGCGCGGGTTCTCCTGGCAACGTACGGCGGACGGGCTGCTCGCGGTGTACCGGGACGCGGTGGCGGAGAACCTCGACGCCCAGCTCGCCGCGCTCGCCGTGCAGCCGATGCTGGAAGGCGCCTGCTCGTGGTAGACCGCGCCGCCGTGGTGGCGCTGGTTGAGTCCACTCTGGATGACCGCGGAGTCGACTGGGAGCGAACCGGGGAGACCGCCTTCGTGGTGACCCTGCCCGGCACCCACAAGCTGAAGACGCTGTGCAACCTGATCGTCGGCGATCACGCCGTGCGCGTGGAGGCGTTCGTCATGCGCCAGCCGGACGAGAACCGGCTGCAACTGTGGACCTATCTGTTGCAGCGCAACGCCCGCCAGTACGGCGTCGCCTTCTCGGTCGATGCGGTGGGCGATGTCTACCTCGTGGGCCGGGTCCCGTTGCATGCCATCACCCCCGATGAGATCGACCGGCTGCTGGGCGCGGTTCTCAGCTACGCAGACGAGACCTTCGACACGATGCTGGAGATCGGATTCGGCTCCGCGATCCGGCGTGAGTGGGCCTGGCGGGTGTCCCGGGGCGAGTCGCTGGCGAACCTCAAGGCGTTCGCGCACTTCGCCGACCCCACGCTGCCCCACGAGTAGCGAGCGGTCATCGAGCGGGACCTCCCGCCCGCGATGGCGGGGCGGAGGGCCGCGGCGGCAGCCACCGGCGGTACGGGAGGATGGGCACATGAGTCTGGGCACGCTGGTGCTGCTCCGCCACGGTGAGAGCGAGTGGAACGCGAAGGATCTGTTCACCGGCTGGGTCGACGTGGACCTCAACGACAAAGGCGAGGCGGAGGCGCGCGCCGGCGGTCGGCTGCTGCACGACCAAGGCCTGCTGCCCGACCTGGCACACACCTCGGTGCTGCGGCGCAGCATTCGAAGCGCCGAGCTGGCCCTGGACGCGGCCGACCGGCACTGGATCCCCGTGCGTCGGTCGTGGCGGCTGAACGAACGGCACTACGGCGCGTTGCAGGGCAAGAACAAGAAGCAGATCCGGGAGGCGTACGGCGAGGAGCAGTTCATGCTCTGGCGGCGCTCGTACGACGTTCCCCCGCCGCCGATCGCCGATGACGACGGGTTCGCGCAGACCGGCGACGCGCGCTACGCCGCCCTAGCGCCGGAACTGCTGCCCCGCAGCGAGTGCCTCAAGGATGTGCTCGCGCGGGTGCTGCCCTACTGGTACGACGCGATCCTGCCGGACCTGCGTAGCGGCGCGACCGTCCTGGTGGCGGCGCACGGCAACTCCATCCGTGCCCTGGTCAAGCACCTCGACCAGATCTCCGACGTCGACATCGCCGCATTGAACATCCCCACTGGGATGCCGCTGCGCTACGACCTGGACCCGCAGACGTTGCGGCCACTCACGCCAGGCGGGACCTACCTCGACCCCGCCGCGGCGGCCGCGGCTGCTGCCGCCGTCGCCAACCAGGGCCGGTGAGGACGCCGGGTCAGCCCGGAGCGGATGCGGGTGCGGCGCAGGGCGCGCCGTCCGTCCACGCGATGATCCGGTCGGTCAGGGAGGTGGTGGCGAGCACGCCGCAGGCGACGATGACGAGCGTGCTCCGGTACCGCCCGAGGAAATGCCATAGTGCCTCAGGCCCCGGGTGAGGGTCCACGGGTTCGCGACGCCGGGACACGAAGTCGCAGTGTACGAGCCCCGACCACGTCCGTCAGCGCAGCTCGCGGGAGTGGGTGACCGCGTCGGTCACGATGTGGGCGATGTGCTCGTCGATGAGGGAGTACTCGATCTCGCGTCCACGCCGTTCACCCTTCACGATGCCCGCGCCGCGCAGCACCCGCAGGTGTTGGGAGACCAGGGGCTGCGCGGCACCGGTGGACTCGACGAGCTCGTGCACGCACTTCGGGCCCGCCCCGAGCTCGACCACGATCGCGATCCGGATCGGCGCCGCGAGGGCGCGCAGCAGCTCGCCGGCCGCCTCGAAGGGTCCGGAGCCGATCGAGTGCGCGGACGCGGCTGCCAGGGGGGTCGTACTCATCGGGGTCAACCGTAGCCGCCACCGGCCTCGCGTGTGGACGGGGCGCGAGCGTGGCCGCGATCACGGCGCGAGGACCACGTCAGTCGGCTCGGCGTGGCTGTCGTGCCGGTCCTGCCCACGTGCCCCGAAGCGGCGCCGCCAGCCCCGCAGCACGGCGAGCCCGGACGCGACGAGAGTGAAGATCGCGATGGCGACGAGCACGATGGTCGCGCCGGGCGCGGTGTTGGCAAAGCCGGAGATCCCTATGCCGACCGCGGCCGCGAGCACCCCGATCGCCATGGCGAGGTGCATGGTCGCCCGGAACCCTCGGGTCACGAGCTGGGCGGCTGCGACCGGGACGACCATCAAAGCGCTGACCAGCAGCAGGCCGACCGCGCGCATGGCCACGGTGACGGTCACTGCCGTGGTGACCGCCAGCATCAGGTTCAGCGCCTGCACCGGAAGGCCCGCCGCCCGCGCATACTCCTCGTCGTGACAGATCGCGAACAGCCACGGCCGCAACAGCAGCGTCACCGCGAGGACCAGTCCACCGAGCACCGCCATCACCACGAGGTCGGTGCGGGAAGTGGTCAGCGGTGAGCCGAACAGGTAGGCGGTGAGGTTGGCGTTCGTACGGCCGGAGGAGAGCGCGACCAGGAAGACGCCGCCGGAGATGCCCCCATAGAAGAGCAGGGCGAGCGCGACGTCGCCGGAGGCCCGGCCCCGAGCCCGCACCAGCTCCACCGCGACGGCCCCGACCGCGGAGACGACCACAGCGGTCAGCACCGGTGCGCTGCCGGTGAGCAGCCCCAGTCCGACCCCGGTGAGCGCGATGTGGCCGATGCCGTCGCCGATCAGCGCCAGCCTGCGCTGGACCAGGTAGATGCCGAGCGCCGGCGCCGACAGGCCGGTGATGAGCACCCCGAGCAGGGCCCGCTGCATGAAGTCGTACCCAAATATCTCCATGTCACATACCCCCCCAGATGTCGGACGTCTCGGCGGGCGCATGGGGATGGACGTGGTCGTGCCCCGGCAGCGCGTGGTGCCCGGCCGGCGCCGGCACCGCGCCCTCGTGGCGCACGCGTCCACTGTGGATGACCACGGCCCGGGTCACGAGCGGCTGCAGCGGCCCGAGTTCGTGCGCGACCAGCAGCACCGTGCCGCCGCTGGCCACGAACCTCTCCAGGGCCCTGGCGAAGGCGTCCTGGCTCCCCGCATCGACCCCGGCGGTCGGCTCGTCGAGCACGAGCAGTTCCGGCTGCGCCGCGAGCGCACGCGCCACGAGCGTGCGCTGCTGCTGGCCGCCGGAGAGGGCCGCCACGGGATCGTTGACGCGGTGCGTGAGGCCGACCGCCGCGATGGCCGCGGCGATCGCCGTACGGTCGCGCTCGCGTTCGCGGCGCGGGCCGCGGCGGGCCAGCCGACCCGAGGCGACGACCTCGCCGACCGTCGCGGGCACCCCCGAGCCGGCGCCGAGCCGCTGCGGGACATATCCGATCCGGTGTCCCTGCCCCCGGGCACGGCGGCCGGTCGCTCCGAAGAGCGACACCGTGCCGGCCACGACCGGGGCCAGCCCGAGGATCGCCCGGATGAGCGTGGACTTGCCCGACCCGTTCGCGCCGAGGATGGCGACCACCTCGCCTCGGTGCACGGTCAGGTCCACCTCCGCCAGCACCGGGTCACCGTCGTAGGCGACGCTGAGCCGGCGCACCGCGATGACCTCCGCCTCGCTCATGAGCAGCCCAAGGCGGTGCGCAGGGTGTCGAGGTTAGCGCGCATGACAGAAACGTAGTCCGCGCTCGAACCCCCCTGGAGGCCCTCGATCGGATCCAGCACGGCTACCCGTGCGCCGGCGGCGTCGGCCACGGAGCGCGCGATGTCGGCGCTGACCAGCGGCTCGACGAAGATCGTGGTGGCGCCGGCTCGGCGGGCCTGGTCGACTGCGGAGGCGAGCTGGCCCGGGGTGGGCTCGGTGTCGGGCGAGAGCCCGGTGATCGGGATCTGACGCAGTCCGTACCGGTCGGCGAGGTAGCCGAATGCGGCGTGGCTCACCACGATCTCCCGCCGGCCGCACTGCCGCAGCCCGTCGCGGTACTCCTGGTCGACCGTGCTCAGCGCACCGGTCAGCGCAGTGGCCCGGTCGCGGTACCCGGCCGCGCCGTCCGGGTCGAGCTGCTCCAGCCGCGCCGCCACGGCGGAGGCGATCGTCGCGAGCAGGGTCGGGTCGAGCCAGACGTGCGGGTCGCGCCCACCGAGCCCCTCGTCGGCCGGCAGGTCCGTCGCGTCGCGCAGGTGTACCACGCTCGCCACGTCCAGGGCCGCGACTGCGGACTGGCCGACCGCCTCGTCGACCGCGGGCTGGAAGCCGCTGACGTACACGACCAGGCTCGCGTCACTGATCTGGCCGACCTGCCGCGGGGACAGCTCCAGGTCGTGCGGTTCGGCGCCAGGCTGGGCGAGGTTCGCGACCCGGACCTGGTCGCCACCGACGCGCTCGGCCACGAACTGCAGCGGGTAGAACCCGACCACGACCGAGAGCCCCCCAGGGCCGCTTCCTGGGCTGCACGCGGCGGCGCTCGCGACGAGCAGCGCGGCGAGCATGCTGGCGACGCCACCGAGAGCTGCCCGCTCGTGGAGTCTCACGCCGACAACTGTCGTCGAGAATGACAATCATTGTCAACAACGCATGGGACGGGGCTGTCGGCACAACCGGCATCGCCGGCACGCCGGCCCGCTTAGGGTGAATCGTGCGACCGTCATGGGCGGCCGTGGCAGGCCGCATCGGCCCGTTGAGCCAGCGGCTGTGGCGGGTGCGCTGGAACACCACCTTCGCGGTGCAGAGCGGCGTCGCTGCCGGCCTGGCGTGGCTGGTGGCGCACAACCTGATCGGGCACCAGCAACCGTTCTTCGCGCCGATCGCGGCGGTCATCGTGCTCTCCGCGTCCGAGGGGCTGCGCTGGCAGCGGGCGCTGGAGCTCATCGGTGGCGTGGCGCTCGGCATCGGACTCGCGGACGCGATCGTCGTCCTGGTCGGCGTCGGCGTGGTGCAGATCGTCGGCGTGGTCACCCTCGCCATGCTCGTCACGGTCTTTCTCGGCGGCGGCAACCTCGCCGTCGCCCAGGCCGCCTCATCCGCCGTGCTCGTGGTGACCGTGGCGCCCCAGGTGACCGGTCTGAGCCTGAGCCGGCTGGTTGACGCGCTCATCGGCGGCGCGGTCGGGCTTGCCGTGATGAGCCTGGTGCTCCCGCACAACCCGCTCACCCGGGTCCGCACCGCCGCGGACGCGGCGCTGACCCAGCTCGCCGATGCCGTCGCGTTGACGGCTGACGCGCTGCGCGCCGGGGATCCGGGCCGTGCCCGGCGGGCGTTGGCGGACCTGCGAGCGGGCGAGTCGCGGCACCAGGACCTCGCTGAGAGCCTCACGCTCGGGCGCGAGACCGCGCTGCTGTCCCCCCTGCAGTGGCGCCGGCGCCCCCTGGTCGGGCGCTACCTGCGGGCAGCCGTGCACGTCGAGCGGGCCACCCGCAACGTTCGCGTGCTCGCCCGCCGGGCCGCCTCGGTCCTCGCCGGTGGCGAGCCGATACCTGCGGCGCTGCCGGAGGCGCTGGACGCGCTCGCGCTCTCCGTACGCACCCTGCGCGAGGAGTTGGCCGCGGGACGGGAGCCCGCGGTGGCCAGGATCCACGCGCTGAAAGCGGTCCGCGGCGCGGGCGGCGCGTACCGGGCGGGAGTGGGCTTCTCCGGCAGTGTGATGGTGGCGCAGATTCGCGGCGCCGTGGTGGACCTGCTCCGCGGTACCGGCCTGCCGGAGGAACGGGCCGACCGGCTCGTCGACGGCGTCACCGACGCACCGTACGCACCCTCCGGCTAGTCTTGCGCCCATGGTCGCACCGCCCACGGCGTCCCCGGGGGAACCGTCGGCAGCCGGGGTCACATCCGGCGCCGCACCGGTCCGCACCCGGTCCAGCCTGCGCGCGGTCTGGCTCGGCCTGCTGATCACGGTCTGTGCCGCGGCCACGATCGGGATGGTCGCCTTCCTGGGTTGGCGGCTCGGTCCGGTGCCGCTCGCGGTGGGCCTGGCCGGAGCGATCCTGCCCGTGCCGGTGCTGATCGCCTGCTTCCTGTGGCTCGACCGGTACGAGCCGTCACCGACCTGGATCACCGCGGTCTGCTTCCTGTGGGGAGCCGGCGTGGCCACCAGCGGCGCGATCCTGCTCAATGGGTGGGCGACCGACCTGTTCGCCCGGTGGGGCAAGCAGGATGCGCTCGTCGGCGTGCTGGTCGCGCCGGTCGTCGAGGAGAGCCTCAAGGCCGCGTTCCCGCTGCTGCTCTTCGTCTTCTACCGCAAGGCGTACACCGGCATCATCGACGGGGTTGTCTACTGTGGACTGTCGGCCACCGGATTTGCCATGGTGGAGAACATCCTCTACCTCGGCGGGCATGGGTACGCCGACGCGTCGCAGAGTGGCGCCGCCTATGGCGTGCTCACCGCGGTGCTGGTCTTCATCGGCCGGGTACCGCTGAGCGGCTTCGCCCACCCCCTGTTCACCTCGATGACCGGACTCGGCCTCGGCTTCGCCGCCCGATCGCCCCGCAAGGCAGTGCGGGTACTCGCCCCGCTGACCGGTCTGGCCACCGCGATGACCCTGCACGCGTCCTGGAACCTGATGGCGTCGCTGGTCACGATCAGCGGCTACTTCTTCCTCTACGGCTACATCGCGGTCTTCGTACCGATCTTCTTCCTCACGGTCGGGCTGGTGCTCTGGACGCGCTCGCGTGAGGGCCGCCTCGCCGAGCGTGTGCTGCCCGTCTACGCCGCGGCCGGCTGGTTCTCGCCGCCCGAGGTGGTCGCCCTGGGCACGCTCGGACGGCGGTTGTCGGCGCGGACGTGGGCGAAGCGGGTGGCGGGCGACGCCGGCCACGCGGCGATGAAGCGGTACCAACGTGCCGCGACCCGCCTCGCGCTACTGCGGGACGGGCTCAACCGCGGGCTCTACGGGCGACCAGCCGAACTCGCGACCGCCACGGCCGAGGAGGGCCGGTTACTGGCCGAGATCGACCAATACCGTAGAGTGTTCACCGGTCGAGATCCGGTCACCCCTCGCGCATGGTGGAGCGCCGGCGCCTACCAGATCCAGTTCCCGGACGGCGTGGTCCGTCCGGTGCCGGAGCCCCCGTCGCCGGTGGTGCCCGTGCCGTTCCCGCTGGCGGGCAGTGGCCTTGGCGGGCCCGGGTACCTGGTGGGCGGGCCGAGCTGACCGTCCCCTGCCATTGGCAGCGGTGGCGGTGCCGGCCGGTACCGTGTCCGTGGAGGTAGGCAATTTGGGGCAGTTCAAGTCCGTACGGGAGCGGCTGAGCCGCGCTCTCGAATCGGGCCGGGCGTCGGTGAGCCGGGCCCGCGCGCAGGCGGGTGGGCCAGCGGCCGGCGCCGGCGGGGTCGCGGCCCGCACGGGCAACGGCCGGGCGAAGGCCGCGGGAGGCCAGGACTACGGGCCGACGGCCATCGAGGTCACCGCGGGCGATGCGAGCGATGCCGGCGTGCCCGCGGCCGGCGGCCCACCTGGCCGGCCGATCGGTCGCCGGCGCAGCCGCGGGGACGATCGCGCCGTGCCCGACGGCTTGCGGGCCGCGGCCGCGTGGGCCTGGCGCCTGCTCATCCTCATTCTCGCGGCGTGGGTCGCGCTGTGGGTGATCGCCAAGCTCCAGGTCGTCGTGGTACCGCTCGCGATCGCGTTGCTGCTCTCGGCGCTGCTCTCGCCGGCGGTCGGCGTGCTCGTCCGCCTGCGCATGCCACGCTCGCTCGCCACGGCGCTGGTGCTCGTCGGCGGCCTCGCCCTGCTTGCCGGGACGCTGACCCTGGTCATCTCGCAGTTCATCGACGGCGCGCCGCAACTCGCGAGCAAGGCGACCGCGGGCCTCAACCAGATCCAGGACAGCCTCAAGCGCGGCCCGTTGCACCTGTCCGACCAGCAGTTGAAGGACATCAACAGCGCGATCACCGGCTGGTTCACCGACAGCAATGGGTCGTGGGCCAGCGGCCTGTTCTCCACCGCGAGCACCGTCGGTCGTGTCCTGACCAGCGTGTTTCTGGTGCTGTTCGCGACCTTCTTCTTCCTTCGCGACGGCCGCAAGATCTCGCGGTTCCTCTTCGGCCTGCTGCCCCGGCCGGTCCGCGGCCACATCCTGTCGGCCGCCGATGCCTCATGGAGCACGCTCGTCTCCTATGTTCGCGCCACCGTGCTCGTCGCGTTCATCGACGCGGTCGGTATCGGGATCGCGCTCGTGGTCCTCGGCGTCCCGTTCCCGTTTGCGCTGGCCGCACTCGTCTTCCTCGGCGCGTTCGTGCCGATCGTCGGTGCCACGGTCTCGGGGGCCCTGGCGGTGCTGGTGGCCTTCGTCGACCAGGGCCTGGTCGTCGCGCTGATCCTGCTCGCCTGGGTGATCGCGGTGCAGCAGTTCGAGGGCCACGTCCTGCAGCCGGTGATCATGGGACGCGCGGTGGCGATCCACCCGCTCGCGGTGATCGTGGCGATCGCGACCGGCATCGTGCTCGCGGGCATCGTGGGTGCGCTCGTCGCGGTGCCGATCGTCGCGGTGCTCAACACCGGCATCAGACACCTTGCCGAGATCCGCCGCGCCCGCGACCAGGGGGACGAGCCCGGCCCGACCAGCCCGACCGGCCCACCGATGCCCGGCGGCTGGGAGGCGGGCGTCGCGGCCGTCCCGGAGGCCGAGTCGCTGGCGTAGGGCCAAGCAGCCGGTCAGGGCGCGCGATGCTCCGCTGGCGCGGGCTGGCTCGGGACCGCCGGCTGGCCGCTGGCGAGCCGACGCAGGGCCGCCTCGACCACGTCCGGCTTCGTCGTGTACCAGAACGGTGGCAGCGACTTGCGCAGGTAGGAGCCGTACCCCCGCGCGTGCTCCAGCCGGGAGTCGAGCACGGCGACCACACCCCGGTCAGCGGCCGTACGGATGAGGCGTCCCACGCCCTGGGCCAGCCGCACGGCAGCGATCGGCACACTCACACTCACGAATCCCGATCCACCCGCCGCGTCCACGGCAGCCGCACGGGCGGCCGCCAGCGGCTCGTCCGGGCGGGGGAAGGGCAGCCGGTCGATGACCACAAGCTGGCACGCGTCGCCGGGGACGTCGACGCCCTGCCACAGCGACATGACGCCGAGCAGGCAGCTCGACGGCTCCTCCCGGAACCGCTTCACGAGCAGTGGCAACGCCTCCTCGCCCTGCAGGAGGATCTCCAGGTCCACCTCGGCCCGCAGTACTTCCGCGGCCCGCTGCGCCGCCCGGCGTGACGAGAAGAGCCCCAGGGTACGGCCGCCCAGGGCCGCCACGAGCCGGACCAGTTCCCGCGCGGCCGGCTCGGGCAGGCCGGACTGCGCCGGTCGCGGCAGATGCGCCGCGACGTAGAGGATGCCCTGTCGGCGGTAGTCGAACGGCGAGCCGACATCGAGGCTGCGCCATGGCGGTGCCTGCTCCTCGTCGCTGTCGTCGTCGCCATCGCTGTCCACTATGGACTCCAGGGTGGCCGCGGCGGGGCGGGTCATGGTGAGGCCGAGCGAGCGGGCCACCGTATCGAAGTTGCCGCCCAGCGCCAGCGTGGCTGAGGTCGCGACCACCGTTCGCTCCTCGTAGAGGAACTGGCGAAGCGTGCCGGCCACCGACAGCGGTGCGACGACCAGTGCCCGGCGGCGCTCGTCGCGCTCGACCCAGATCACGTCGTGACCGGCGCCTTCGAGCATCCGCTGGGCAGTGGCGTCCACATCGGAGAGCATCGCTCTGGCCTGCTGCTTGGCCACCGGGTCCGGGTCCTCGGCGGTGACTTCGCCGACCCGCTCCAGCGATCGCCGCACCGCCGAGTCCAGCAGGGTCAGCGCCTGCGTGAGCGCCGGGGGGAGGCCACCCTCGAGCCGCCCGGCGGTTACCGGCGCCATCGCGGCCGCCAGGGCGTCGCCCGCCTCGGTGATCCGGTCGGCGACCTCGGCGTCCACAAAGGAGCGTGCCCGGCGGGCCGTGCGGTCCACCAGCTCGGTGGTCAGCTCCGCCTGCGTCGCCGAGCTCACCCGATCGGCGAGCTCATGCGCCTCATCGACGACGAGCACCCGGTGCGGCGGGATGATGTGGCGGCCCGCGAGCATGTCGAACGCGAGCAGGCTGTGGTTGGTGACGACCACGTCCACCTCGCGAGCCACCGCCCGGGACCGTTCGGCGAAGCACTCGTCGCCGAACGGGCACTTGGCCGCACCGACGCACTCCCGCGCCGGCGTGGAGACCTGTCGCCAGGCGTTGTCGTCCACTCCCGGGTCGAGCTCATCCCGGTCCCCGGTGGTGGTCTGCTGCGCCCAGTCCCGCACGCGCTGGATCTGCTTGCCGAGCCGGCCGGCCTCGCCGAGCCATCGCACGCCACCACCGCCGGTCTCGAACAGGGCGTCGGGCTCGTCGGCCCGGCCACCCTCCAACTTGGCCAGGCACAGGTAGTGGTGTCGTCCCTTGAGGACAGCGAACGTCGGCGTGCGGCCCAGTCGCTTCGCGACCGCGGTGGCGAGCCGCGGCAGGTCATGGTCCACGAGCTGGTGCTGCAGGGCGAGTGTGGCGGTCGAGACGACCGCGGGCGGCTGGACCAGCAGTGCCGGGACCAGATAGGCGAGCGACTTTCCGGTACCCGTGCCCGCCTGGACCAGCAGGTGCTCCGCGTCGCGTACGGCCTCGGCGATCGCCTGGGCCATCTGGCGCTGGCCCGGCCGGTCCACACCGTCGGGCACGGCACCGATCGCCAGCGCCAGCAGCTCCTCGACACTCGGTGGCGCTGCGCGCGAAGCGGGCGCCGCGGCAGTCCCGAGCGACGGATCCGCGGCAGCCACGCACACGCACGTTACCGGGCAGGCCCAGGCCCGTCGCGTCACGTCGCGCGACGGCGTTTCCCCCGTACGCCACGCTGATCGCGGGCCCGATGGCCAGGCCTGGCATGGTGATCGTGGCAGCGAATAGCCGCAGGGGGGACAATGCCCGCCATGGCGGCAGCGACGGCGGGCGCATGCGTGCAGGTGGTGTTCCTCAAGTACGACGGCCGTCCACACCGCAGCTACCCGGCTCGCTTGCTCGGCGAGGACGGTGCCGGCACCTGGCTCGGCGTCGTGGCCGGCACACCGGCCCGGGTCGACGGCACGCGGGAGACGCTGCGGGAGGAGCCCTACGTCCTGCTCATCCCGCGGGACCGGTGGTGGACGGCGATGTTCAACGCGCCTCCGCGCCGGACGGAGATCTACTGCGACGTCACCACGCCCGCCACGTGGAACGGCCCCGAGGTGACCGTGGTCGACCTCGACCTCGACGTGCGCCGCCGGCGGTGGGGCGACATCGAGCGTCTCGACGAGGACGAGTTCGCCGAGCACCGGGTTCGCTTCGGGTACCCCGACGAGGTCGTAGCGCAGGCGAGGGCGGCGAGCCAGTGGCTGGCCCAGGTCCTCGGCGACGGAACCGAGCCGTTCGCGACGCAGTTCCGGCCGTGGCTCGCGCAGGTCAGTGACGGGGCGGCCTCCCCTGCGGCATAGCCAGCCGATGACCGGCGGGCCACTCCGTACGATCTTTATGTGGCGCAGCGACCAGACGCCGAGCGGGAGCTGCTCGACCGCTCGCGGCGGGTTCGCGATCTGCTGCGCGGGCGCGCCGAGCGGCTGCACCGACTCGACCCGCGGGAGACACCTGGTCTGCCGGGCGGCAGCGAGGGCGAGCAGGCGTGGGGTGGGACCGGCGGGCCAAAGCGGTGGTCGCGGGCTCAGGTGGAGCGGCTCGGTGCGCTGCTCGGCGCCCGGCAGGAGCGGCTCTACGCGCGGGCGAAGGCAGGGGTCGACCATCGCCGGGTGCTGCTCGTGCTGCAAGCGCTCGACTGCGGCGGCAAGGACGGGACGATCCGCAGCGTCGTCGGCGCGGTCAACCCCCTCGGCGTGCAGCAGCGCGCGTTCGGTCCGCCGACGGCGGAGGAACATGCTCAACACTTCCTCTGGCGGATCTCCCGGGTGCTGCCACCGGCCGGATACATCGGCGTGTTCAACCGCTCGCACTACGAGGACGTACTCGTGGTGCGCGTCCGGGAGCTCGCGTCCGAGAAGGTGTGGCGGCGCCGCTACGACGAGATCAACGCGTTCGAAGAGGCTCTGGTCCGTGACGGGCTCACGCTCGTGAAGGTGATGTTGCACATCTCCTATGCCGAGCAGGGAAAGCGGCTGCGGGCACGGCTGGACGACCCGAGCAAACGCTGGAAGTTCAACCCCGGCGACCTTGACGACCGGGCGCACTGGACGGACTACCAGCACGCGTACGCGGATGTGCTCGACCGGTGCTCGTCGGCCGCGCCGTGGTACGTCGTGCCCGCCGATCGCAAGTGGTACCGCAACTGGGCGGTCGCCAACCTGCTGTTGGCCCACCTCGAGGATCTTGACCTGCGCTACCCGGAGGTCGAGTTCCCACTCGACGAGCTTCGCGCCAAGATCGATACCCCGCTCGCCGGACAGGCGAACCCTCGCAAAAACTCACTTTCAGGGCACCTGCAGCGCCGTCCGACGCCCTGAAAGTCACTTTCCGGGGCGCGGCGGGGCGGGGAAACCGGCGGGGGCGGGGCGGGAAGCTGGCGGCGGTGGGGAGGCCGGCGGGGGGCGGGAAGCCAGGAACGCGGGGAAACGCCGCCGGATGGCGATCAGGCGAACATTAGGTGAACGCAGGATGAACGTACGGCCGGCGGGCCTGCCCGCCGACCGTGCCCACGAGCGTGCCGCCTAGCATTCACGCGGGCTCGTTGCACGAACCGCCGGCCGAGGGCCGGTTTGCGGCCGCGCCGGCAGGGTCGATCGGGAGGCGAGATGCGGTTCAAGATCCGCCCGGGTGACGACTCTTTCTACGGCTTCTTCAACGACGCGGCAGCGAACCTGGTCCGAGGGGCGGAGCTGCTGCTCGAGCTCGCCTGGCCGGACACCAACGTGGCCGACATCGCTGAGCGTCTGGGCGAGATCGAGCACGATAGCGACCGCATCACGCACGAGGTTTACAACAAGATCAACTCGACGTTCATCACACCGTTCGACCGGGAGGACATCTACCGGCTCGCCTCGAACCTGGACGACGTCATGGACCACATCGAGGCCGCCGGCAGCCTCGTCTACCTCTACGGCCTGACGAAGCTGCCCGCCCTGCCGCGTGAGATGCACGAGCTCGTCGATGTCGTCGAGCGGCAGGCCCGGATCACCGCCGAGGCCATGCCGCGGCTGAAGACGATGAAGAACCTCAAGGACTACTGGGTCGAGTGCAACCGGCTGGAGAACGAGGGCGACCAGGCCTACCGCATGCTGCTCGTCCGGCTGTTCTCCGGCGAGTACGAACCACTCGACGTGCTGAAGATGAAAGAGGTTGCCGACGAACTCGAGGCGGCGTGCGACGCGCTCGAGCACGTGGCGAACACGGTCGAACAGATCTCGGTGAAGGAGACATGACGGGCGCGCGGAGCCGGGCGGGACGCGCATGACCGTCGAGATGGCGGCTGTCCTTGCTGTGATCATCGCCGCCACGGCCTTCGATTTCACCAACGGGTTCCATGACGCGGCGAACGCGATCGCCACCTCGGTCTCGACCCGTGCGCTCACCCCGGGCATCGCGCTGCTCGTCGCCTCGCTCGGCAACTTCGTGGGCACCCACTTCGGGGGCAACGTCGCGAAGACGGTCGGTGAGGGCCTGGTCGTGCTGCCGCAGGGCTTGTCGAGCCTCGGCGTGGTCTTCGCGGGTGTGCTCGGCGCCATCGGTTGGAATCTGCTCACCTGGTACCTCGGCCTGCCCTCGTCCTCTTCCCATGCCCTGTTCGGCGGGCTGGTGGGGGCGACGCTGTTCGCCAGCGGTGGCCAGGTTCGGTGGGGCAACATCGTCGGCAAGGTGATCGTGCCGATGATCGCCTCGCCACTGGTGGGGTTCCTGCTCGGCGCGCTGGTCATGTCGCTGCTGCTGTGGAGCGTCAAGGGCCTGACCACGTACGCGCTGGCCGAGCCGCCCGACGGCACGCTCTCGCCGTTGCGCCGTAGGATCCGCGCCGCCGTCCAGCCGACGATGCTCAACCGGCTCTTCCGCTACGCGCAGACGCTCTCGGCGGCGGCGATGGCGGTCGGACACGGCATGCAGGACGCCGCGAAGACCATGGGGATCATCGTGCTCGCGCTCTACACCGGGGAGCTGCAGGACAGTCCCGACCACATCCCGTGGTGGGTCTACTACACGACGGCGACAGTGCTGGCGCTGGGCACCTACGCGGGCGGCTGGCGCATCATCCGTACGCTCGGGCGCCGCATCATCGACCTGGGCCCGCCCGAGGGGTTCGCCGCCGAGTCCGTGGCGAGTTCCGTTCTCTACGTCACGGCGGCGTACGGCGCCCCGATCTCGACCACCCACACCATCACCTCGGCCATCATGGGCGTGGGAGCGACCAAGAAGCTGTCCGCCGTGCGGTGGGGTGTGGCCGGCAACATCGTCACGGCCTGGCTGCTCACCTTCCCGGGCGCGGGTCTGCTCGCCGGCCTGGTCTGGCTCGTCGTGCGCGTCTTCTACTGAGTCCTCGGTCAGGAGTACTGGACGCCGACCTGGGCCCGTGCTTCGTCGAGGGTGGCCATGACCGCGAGGGTGTCCGCCAGCGGCACCAGCGGGCTGGAGAGCAGACCGGCGCGCAGGCAGCGCATCACCTCGGCGGCCTCGTGACACATCCCGTTGCCGAGGTACGGCACCTCGACGCGGCTGGCCTGCTCGCCGCGGACCAGGGTGAAGGCCGACGGGCAGTGGAAGCGTCCCGGGACCTCGATGCGGCCGTCGGTGCCGGTGATGACGGCGCTGCCCGGCGTCTGCCCGCGAAGTCCACAGTAGAGGGTCGCAGACGCGCCGTTGGCGTAGCCCAGGATGACGCTCGTGCTCTCGTCGGTGCCCTCGGGGAAGAGGCTGCCCCACGCCCGGATGTGGTCGGGTGGGCCGAGAAAGAGGTGGGCGAACGTGACGGGGTAGACCCCGAGGTCGAGCAGTGCCCCGCCGCCGAGCTCCGGAGCCCGCAGCCGGTGTCCCGCCGCGATCGGGCCGGCGAGGGCGAAGTCCGCGGCGACGTGGCGGACCTCGCCGATCGCGCCGTCGCCGACCAGCTCGACGATCCGACGGATCGCGGGGTTGGTGCGCATCCACATGGCTTCCATAAGGAACAGGCCCCGCTCACTCGCGAGCTCCACCAGGGTGGCGGAGCTGGCCCGGTCGAGCGTGAACGGCTTCTCGCAGAGGACCGCCCGCCCCGCCGACAGGCACAGCTCGCTCGCCTCAAAGTGCGCGCAGTGCGGCGTCGCGACATACACGATGTCCACATCGGAGTCGTCCGCGAGCTCGCTCCACGAGCCGTACGCCCGGCCAATGGCATGCCGCGTCGCGAACGCCTGGGCCGCCTGCAGTGAGCGGGAACCGACGGCGACGACCTCGGCGCCGTCCAGCTGCGCGAGGTCCTCGGTGAAGCGCTCGGCGATATGACCGGTGGCGAGGATGCCCCACCGGACGGGTGCGCTCACGGGATCGTTGGGCACGGTGGCTCCTCGCGGTCGGGGTGCACGGTCGCTGTCGACCGTACCGGTGACGGTGGGCGCACCCGGCAACGCCGACCGGGTGGCTATGGTGGCGGCGTGGATCTCCCCCCGATCAAACGCGTCCGGGCGCCGCGCTGGCTCGCGGAGCATGCCGAGGCGTTCCGGGCGTCCGGCACGCCACCGGCGGTGCCCCGGCTCGCGGCCACGGTGGTGCTGCTGCGTCCGGCCGAGGCGGGCATCGAGGTCTATGTGCAGCGGCGGGCCGCCACGATGTCGTTCGCGCCGGGCATGTACGCCTTCCCCGGCGGAAGCGTCGACCGTACGGACTACCCGGGCGACGACCGGGCAGATGCCGGGCCGGTCGGCGAGTGGAGCCTGTCGGGGGACTCGGCGCAGGCCGTGCTGCGCGCGGCCGTACGGGAGCTCGCCGAGGAG
Organism: Micromonosporaceae bacterium; assembly: GCA_036557785.1. Classification (GTDB taxonomy): domain Bacteria; phylum Actinomycetota; class Actinomycetes; order Mycobacteriales; family Micromonosporaceae; genus DATBGZ01. The sequence continues at coordinate 98,919 of DATBGZ010000096.1, read as the reverse complement.
ACGGGCGTGCGCCTCGGGACCGGAGCGCTAGCGGCATGGGCGCGCTGGCTCACGCCGGAATTCGAGCCTCGCCGCTTCGACACGTTCTTCTTCGTGGCGCGGATGCCGGCCGACCAACAGCCCCGCGGTGGCGGCAGCGAGTCCGACCACGCGGCCTGGCTGGCACCCGGCGAAGCGCTGGGCCTGCCCATGCTGCCGCCGACCCGGCACACGCTCGGCGAACTGGCCGGGTACGCCGACGTCGATGCCGTGCTCGCGGCCGCGTCCGGACGCGACGTCTCGGTGCCGGTACGCCCGGTTATCGAGGTCGATGCCGACGGGGTGTGGCTGCGGCCCGGCTGATCGTCTGTTCCGGCGATCCGCCGAGTTGCCGCGTGGCCGTACCGTTATCCCCAGTCCGAACTCGCGGATGGGAGAAGGTGGGGTTTGTCCATGTCGACGCAGCCGAGCGGTACCGGCGCCGAGCCGAACGTGGTGGTGATCAAGGAACGTGGTGGCTGGTTCGGCAAGCTGCTCGTCACTGTCGGCTTCCTCGGCGTGCTCGGCGCCGTCTATCTGGGCCTGGGCGCCATTCACCTCCTGCCTTCCTTTATCAAGAACCCGTTCGAGACCACGACGACCGAGCACAGCGGACCGGTGCTCGTGGAGTCGATCCGGGACGCGAACCAGTTCCTCGCCGCCGAGGGCACCTTCCAGGTCGTCGTCGACCGCGAGGACAGCCTGCGCATCCTTGGCGTCAACGTCGGCTGGGCCTCCGGCTGCCGCGCGGTGTTCGTCGGCTACGGGGACGTCAATGCCCAGGTGGATGTCTCGGGCCTGACCGAGGACGCGATCCAGATCTCCGCCGACGGCCAGGCGGTGACTATCACGTTGCCCGAACCGCAACTCTCCGACGTCGATCCCGACGTCACGGAGAGCTATGTGCTCGCCCAGCAGGAGGGCATCTGGCAGCGGATCCAGGGCTTCTTCTCCGGTGGCACGGGCTGCCCGAGCGAACTGGAGCTGGTGCAGGCCGCCGAAGGCAAGATCTCCGAGGCCGCCAAGCAGAGCGACCTCGTCCAGCGAGCGGAGCAGAACACCCGCACGTGGCTGGAGGGGATGGCCCACAGCCTCGGTTACGAGCGCGTGACGGTCAACTTCACGCCGAATCCCCAGTAGTCGACGTATCGGCGCTCTTGATCGCGGCGGTGACCCGCCGCGACATCGCTGACCTCTGGTCGTTATCAGACGTTTACCCGATGGTCCCGCGCCGTTGGGCCCGCCACAGTGGGTCGGACCCGGGGGCGTATCGGTTCATGCCGGGAGAATGCCGGCCTTGTGCCGGTCTGTCGGTCATGCCGGTCTTCGGGTGATAGGTCGTGCTGGTCAGCTGGGCTGGAGGCGCCGCGTGTCCACGGTCGCGCTCGCGAATGTATCCAAGGTCTTCGAAGACGGTACGGTCGCCGTCGACAACGTGAGCTTGGAGGTCAACAAGGGCGAGTTCCTCGTCCTGCTCGGACCGTCCGGCTGTGGAAAGTCCACCCTGCTGCGGATGGTCGCCGGACTGGAGCCGTTGACCGCCGGCAATGTGATCATCGACGGCGAAGTGGCCGACGACCTGACACCGCGCGAGCGCGGCGTCGCCATGATCTTCCAGGACTACGGCCTCTACCCGCACATGAACGTGCGCGACAACATCGGCTTCCCGCTGCGCATCGCGGGTATCGAGCCTAAGTCGCGGGGCGAGCGGGTCACCGACGTCGCGGGCGCGCTGGGCATCGACGACGTCCTGGGCCGGCGGCCAGCCCATCTCTCCGGCGGCCAGCGGCAACGGGTGGCGATGGGCCGGGCCATCATCCGGCGGCCGTCGCTGTTCCTCATGGACGAGCCACTCTCCAACTTGGACAGTGGGCTGCGGGCCCAGTTGCGAGCGGAGATCTCATCGCTGGTGCGCGAGCTCGGCGTGACCACGATCTACGTCACCCACGACCAGGCCGAGGCGCTGACGATGGCCGACCGCGTCGCGATCCTGCGCCGGGGTGTGCTGCAGGACGTCGGTACGCCTACCGACGTCTACCGCCGGCCGGGCACGCTGTTCGTGGCGACGTTCCTGGGCAGCCCGAAGATGAACCTCGTCGAGGCGCAGGTCTTCGTGCACCTCGATCGCTACATCGCGCTGCACCTGGGTGACCAGGCTCTCTACCTGCCCTGGAACGACATGCGCGCCCGCCAGGTGTCCCACTACCACGGCGAGAAGGTCGTGATCGGCTTCCGGGCTGAGGCGCTGACGCCGGTGGCCGCGGACGCGCAGGGTGATGTCCTGCGTGGGCGGGTCCGCTACATCGAGCACCACGGGCACGAGTCGCTCGCCTTCGTCGACGTCGGCGCGATGGCCATCTCGCTCGACGAGTACGGCCCACCCGCCGAGGCGAACGGCCACGGTGGTCGCATCGGCCGGGTCGGTGGCCTGTTCCGTCGTGCCGCCAAGGTTGAGGCGGCGCCCAGCGCCGAGGTCGGGTCCGACGGCAACGGCCGAGCAGGCAACGGCCGGACGGCCGCCGGCGTACTGGAGCAGTCGGGGCGTCACGCCCGGCTGCCGGCGGAGCTCGCGGTGCGGCTGCAGCCCTACCCGTCGCTGCGCGTCGGGGAGCCGATGGCCGTGGGCGTGCGCATGGACCAGTTGCACTTCTTCGACCCGCGCGGAAACCGGATCGACGTCGGCTGGCGCTAGTGGCGTTCGCGCCCGTCGCCGGCCGAAGAGCCTTCGGTGATCATGCACCAGTCGGGGCGTAGGCTGCGCGTCATGGCAGAGCGCATCTCGCACTGGATCGACGGCGCCGCTCGTCCCGGCACATCGGGGCGGGTCGGGCCCGTCTTCAACCCCGCGACGGGGCAACAGACGGGCGAGGTCGACCTGGCGGACGCGCGCGAGGTGGACATCGCGGTGGCCAGCGCGACGGCGGCCGCGCAGGGCTGGCGCGAGTCATCGCTGTCGCGCCGCGCCGCGGTCCTCTTCGCCTTCCGTGAGCTGCTGCATCAGCACGCCGACGACCTGGCCGACATTCTCACCAGCGAGCATGGAAAGGTGACCTCCGATGCCCGGGGCGAGGTCGCGCGAGGGCTGGAGAATGTGGAGTTCGCCACCGGCATCCCGCACCTGCTCAAGGGGTCCTACTCGGAGCAGGCTTCGACGGGCGTCGACGTGTACTCGATCCGTGCACCGCTGGGAGTCGTCGCCGGCATCACGCCGTTCAACTTCCCGGCCATGGTGCCGCTGTGGATGGGCCCGACCGCGATCGCGTGCGGCAACGCCTTCATCCTCAAGCCGAGCGAGAAGGATCCCTCGGCGTCGCTGTTCCTGGCCCGGCTCTGGCACGAGGCCGGGCTGCCGGCCGGCGTGTTCTCGGTGCTGCACGGGGACCGGGAGGCGGTCGACGCCCTGCTCACCCATCCTGGCATCGGCGCCGTGAGCTTCGTGGGCTCCACCCCGGTCGCCCGCCACGTCTACGAGACGGGCACCCGGCACGGCAAGCGGGTGCAGGCGCTCGGTGGAGCCAAGAACCACCTCGTCGTGCTGCCCGACGCCGATCTGGACCTCGCCGCCGACGCGGCGGTGTCAGCCGCGTACGGCTCGGCCGGTGAGCGCTGCATGGCGATCTCGGTCGTGGTCGCGGTGGGAGCGATCGGCGATCCGCTCGTGGCGGCGATCGCGAGCCGGCTGCCCAAGGTGAAGGTCGGGCCCGGGGCCGACCCCGACTCCGAGATGGGTCCGCTCATCACCCGCGAGCACCGCGACCGGGTGGCGTCCTACCTCGACGCCGGTCAGGCCGCGGGGGCCACGGTCGTGGCCGACGGACGGCGTGACGACCTGCCCGCCGACGGTTTCTTCCTCGGCGTGAGCCTGCTCGACAACGTACGCCCGTCGATGAGCGTCTACACCGACGAGATCTTCGGTCCGGTGCTCTGCGTGGTGCGGGCGCAGACGTACGCCGAGGCGGTCGAGCTCGTCAACGCCAACCCGTACGGCAACGGCGTCGCCATCTTCACCCGGGACGGCGGCGCGGCCCGGCAGTTCCAGTTCGACGTGCAGGCGGGCATGGTCGGCGTCAACGTGCCGATCCCCGTGCCCGTGGCGTACTACTCGTTCGGCGGGTGGAAGGCGTCACTGTTCGGCGACACGCACATGTACGGCCCCGACGGCGTCCACTTCTACACCCGTACCAAGGTCGTGACCTCGCGCTGGCCCGACCCCACGACGTCCACAGTGGACCTGGGCTTCCCCCGCACCCGATGAGGAGAGATCCGTGAGCGACGAGGCGACCGTCCGGGCCGACGACCGGGCGCACGTGTTCCACTCATGGTCGGCACAGGGCACGATCGACCCGCTGCCGGTAGCCGGCGCCGAGGGAAGCTACTTCTGGGACTACTCCGGTAAGCGGTACCTCGACTTCTCCTCGCAACTGGTGAACATGAACATCGGACACCAGCACCCGCGCCTGGTCGCGGCGATCCAGGAGCAGGCGCAGGTGCTGTGCACGATCGCCCCGAGCTTCGCCAACGACAAGCGTGGTGAGGCGGCGCGGCTCATCGCCGAGCTCGCGCCCGGCGACCTCAACCGCGTGTTCTTCACCAACGCCGGTGCCGAGGCGACCGAGAACGCCATCCGGCTGGCGAGGATCCACACCGGACGACACAAGGTGCTCTCGACGTACCGCAGTTATCATGGCTCGACCGCCACCGCGATCACCGTCACCGGCGACCCGCGGCGGTGGGCGAACGAGCCGGTTGCCGTGGGCGTCGTGCACTTCTTCGGCCCGTACCTCTACCGTTCGGCCTTCCACGCCACCACCGAGGAGGAGGAGTCGACGCGGGCGCTGGAGCATCTCGAAGCGACCATCCAGCTCGAAGGGCCCGGCACGATCGCGGCGGTGCTGCTCGAGACGGTGGTCGGCACGAACGGGATCCTGGTGCCCCCGCCCGGCTACCTCGCCGGCGTCCACGAGATCTGTGACCGGTACGGCATCGTCTTCATCGCCGACGAGGTGATGGCGGGCTTCGGCCGGTGCGGCGAGTGGTTCGCGGTCGACCACTGGAACGTGACCCCGGACCTCATCACGTTCGCCAAGGGCGTCAACTCCGGTTACCTCCCGCTGGGTGGGGTGATCATCTCGGACCGGATCGCGGAGACGTTCCGGGACCGGGTGTTCCCGGGGGGCCTGACCTACTCCGGTCATCCGCTCGCCTGCGCGTCTGCCGTCGCCTCCATCCAGATATTCAAGGAGGAAGGGATCGTCGAGCATGCGCGGCAGATCGGCGAGGAGGTGATCGGCCCCGCGCTGCACGACCTCGCCGAGCGCCACCCGAGCGTTGGCGAGGTCCGTGGGCTGGGAGTGTTCTGGGCGCTCGAGCTGGTCCGCGACCGCGGCACGCACGAGCCGCTGGTGCCCTTCAACGCCGCGGGCGCGACGGCTGGGCCCATGAACGAGGTCGCGTCGGCCTGCAAGCAGCGCGGACTATGGCCGTTCACGCACTTCAACCGCGTCCATGTGGTTCCGCCCTGCACGGTCACGGCCGACGAGGTGCGCGAGGGCATCGCGATCCTGGACGAGGCACTGGCGATCGCGGACGGCCACTACACCGGCTGAGCGTCCACATAGGATGCGGCCTGCAGGGTGAAGAGCTCGGCGTAGACGCCCTCGGCCGCCATGAGCTCGGCGTGGGAACCAGACTCGACGATCCGGCCCTCCTCGAGCACATAGATCCGGTCGGCGGAGCGCACGCTGGAGAAGCGGTGCGAGATGAACAGCACCGTGCGGCCGGCGAGCAGGGTGCGGATGGTATCGAAGAGTTCCTGCTCGGCGCGGGGGTCCAGGGCGGCGGTCGGCTCATCGAGGATCACGAACGGCGCGCCGCGGAAGAAGGCCCGGGCGATGGCGACGCGCTGCCACTGCCCGACCGACAGGTCCGCGCCATGCACTCGGTCGGGCTCGTCGGGGTTGTCGGGTCGCGCGAACTCAGGCCCCAGCATGGTCTCGTAGCCGTCGACCAGCCGCTCCAGGAACTCCGCGGCCCCGGCGTGGGCAGCGGCGTCCCGCACAGCGGCCAGGTCGGCCACGGCCTCGACCCGGCCGAGGCCGATGTTCTCCCGGGCGGTGAGCTGGAAGCGCTCGAAGTCCTGGAAGATGACGGCGATCTGGCGACGCAGCGCGTCGGGATCCACAGTGGACAAATCGACGCCGTCCCAGTGGATACCGCCCGCGTCGGGGCGATAGAGCCCGGCGAGCAGCTTGGCCAGCGTGGTCTTGCCCGACCCGTTCTCGCCGACGAGCGCGATCACCTCCCCCCTGTTGATCTCAAGAGAGACGCCACGCAGCGCGGGCTCGATGCTGGCGGGGTAGGTGAACTCGACATCGTGCACGCTGACGCGGCCGAACCCGCTCGGGGCAGCGCCGTGCGGGCGGTCCTGGTCGAGCCCGGGCCGCAGCGCGGTGAAGGCGAGGTAGTCCTCCAGGTACCGGGCCGACTCCGTGAGCGCGCCGGCCGACATCGCGGCGCTCGTGAGCTGGCCCGCGATGATCGAGATTCCCGCTACCGCCACACCGGCGGAGGCGAGGTCGACCCGGCCCGCGAGCGTGAGCCACGCCATGAGCAGCAGCGTCGCGGCGAGTACGCAGCCGACGAGCAGGTTCGCCACAAGCGAGACCCGCAGCTGGCCGCGGGAGACCCGCCGCAGCTCGGTGATCCGGCTGTCGAACAGGTCGTCATGTCGCTGGCGCAGGAAGCCGCCCAGCCCGAACGCCCGGACCTCCTTGGCCGGGTTGCGCTCGCGGAGCACTCTGGCGAGGTAGTTGCGCTGCCGGTCGTGCGGCGTCATCCGCCAGAAGAAGTCCCAGAACGCGTCACCGCGGCGGGAGGCGGCGAACCAGGCCGGCACGAGCACGAGGATCAACAGCGGCAGCAGCAGCGGCGCCATCGCCACGATGCCCGCGAGCGCGCCTACGACGCCGAAGAACGCGGCGGCGACTCCGGCCAGACCGTCGATCAGGCGAAGGGCCTGGCCGTTGCCGATCCCGACCCGCTCGACCCGGTTGTGAAACTCGGGGTCGTCGAAGGCGGCGAGCTCGACGCGGGAGGTGACGTCGAGCACGGTGCCCTGGACGTGCCGGGTGACGAGCTCGCCGAGCACATGGCGTCGTTCGCGCGAGACTGCGTCGGCGAACGAGCGCCCGCCGGCGACCAAGCCCATTGCCGCGACCCACGGCAGGACGTCGGTGAGCGAACCGTGCTCATTCGTGGCGACGAATATCGCGGCGAGCGCCCCGCGTGCCAGCAGCAACATGACGACCAGCGCCACTCCGCTGACGAGCTGGAGACCCGTGGTGAGCACCAGGTCCCGGCGGCCGGCCTGCCAGGCGATGCCCAGCGCCGCGCGGATCAGGGCGGGGAGCTGGCGCACGTTGACCTTGGTACGGTTGCTCGCCACCTGCCCAGTGTCACCACGTGGTCAGTGATCGGCCACCTCGTCCCGGCGTGCGGGCGACTCGCTGCGCCGTGAGGCTCACCACCACCGTGTGCGTCGTCACACCCTCGCGTCGGCTGCGGCTGCGGGCGTGCGCAGGCGGGCGGCCGCCATGCGCACCAGACCGCGGGTGCCGACGATCGCGCGAAGGTTCGCCGGCGCGAAGAACTCCGGCACCGGCACGGTCCCGGCGAGCACACCGAAGAACCGGCTGACCTGGCGAGGGTCGGCCGCGATCGCGGGAAAGAGGATCTCGCCCGCCGGGTCGGGTCGAAACGAGGCGAGCCGTACGGTCAGGTCGAACATCGGGCGGCGGGCGCGGTCACGACCCCGGTGGTACGCGCGGAGCGCGTCGGCCAACGGCCGGGCGCCGCCGAGGCCCGCGACGATCGCCTCGCTCGCCACGGTCGCGTCGCGCAGGGCGTTGCCGATGCCCTGCCCGGTGATCGGGTCCATCACCAGGCCCGCGTCGCCGACGAGGACCCAGCCTGGCCCGTGCGGCTGGCGGATGGTGTTCGGCAGGTCCGACGTCGCACGCAGGTGCTCGACCTGGCGCCCGGCCTCGAGCCGGCCGCCCAGGCACGCGCCAGCGACGGCACGGAAGTTGCGGTCGAGATCGCCGCGCAGCGCGTCGAACCTCGCCGCCGGTACAGCGAGGTACACAATCCAGAGTCCGTCGTTGGTCGGCCAGACCCCGACGAGGCGGTCCGGGCGGGTGTACACCTCGGCGGCAGTGCTGCCCGCCACGTCGGCGAAGTACCCGTAGCAGGCGGCGGCCTGGGCCGGCCGGGTCCGGTACTCCCGCGCGCCGACCTCGCGGGCGACCAGCGAGTGCTTGCCATCGGCGCCGACCACGAGCGTCGCCCGGATCGTCTCCGATGGACAGCCCTTCGGTGTGACCTGTACGCCGGTCACCCGGCCGCCCTCGATCAGCAGACCATCAACGACGACGCCGTCGCGAACCTCGGCCCCGGCGTCACGAGCCGCATCGACGAGGATCTGGTCGAGCAGTGTCCTGCGTGGACTGTACATGGCATCGATGCCCTCGTGGCTGAGATACGCACCGCGAAGAACCGAGGTGCCGGTGTCGAACGCCACGGCGGATGTCGCGGGCGTACCCGCCGCCCGGACCGCGTCGAGCAGGCCCCAGTCGCGGAGCAGGGCGACGCCGGGCAGCTGCACCTGATGCGACGACAGGGTGTCGCTGGGGAACCGAGCCCGGTCCAGCACCAGCACGCGCAACCCGGCCCGCGCCAGCAGCATGGCCGTGCTCGCCCCGGCTACCCGGGCGCCGACGACGATGATGTCGTACGCCATACCCGCCTCCGATTTCGTCACACTGTTACGTTACGGCGTATCGTAACGCTGTCACGGTAAGATGCACAACCGTGGGCCGCCGCAGAGAGCACGGAGAGCAGACGCGGGCCGCGTTGCTGGCGGCCGCCGCGGAACTGCTCAGTCGCGAGGGCCGGCCGGCCGTGAGCGTGCGCCGGGTCGCCGACGAGGTGGGGACCACGACCCGTGCGGTGTACAGCCTCTTCGGCGACAAGGAGGGGCTGCTGCGGGCGCTGTCAGCCGACGTGGCCGAGACCATGCGACGCCGCCATGAAGAGGTTCCCGAGCGCGACGACCCGGTGGCGGAGATCGTGGATCTCGCGTTCGGGTACCGGGCGGCCGCGTTGGAAAAGCCGAACCTCTACGCCGTATTCATCGATGAGATTCGAGACAATGCGGATCCGGCCGACCCGATCTTCTCGCTGGTGTACCGCAGCTTCGACCGGGTCCTGCAGACCGTACGCCGGTGCCTGGACGCGGGGCTCTTTCCGGGTCGGACTGAGTTCGATGTCGGTCGTTTCCTCTTCGCCCTCGTCCACGGCCTCGCCTCGCTGGAGTTGCGCGGCATCCTCGGCGACGAGGCCACGGCACGGCAGACCTGGCGCCTGTCGGTACAGGCGGCGTTGGCCGGACTGCGGCAGCCGCCGAGCAGCCCCGGCCGCCCCCGAACGGGTGCTACCAGTCCGACCCGGAGACGAAGTCGGCCAGCGGGTGGTGCGGTGTCCGGCTGATCGGCGCGGGTGCGAATGGCACCCTATCTGTCCAACCTGGACTGCTGCCTTCGGCCGGGGCATGCCAGGGGTGAGGCTGACGGACCCGAGTTGGTTGACCCCAGGTCGACGGACGCGTGAACTGCCGGCGCTGGCCCCCTTCGCGCGCGGAGGATCTGCGATGATGCGGGCGTGAAGGTCGTCAAGTACACCCACTCGTGCGTACGGCTCGAGAAGGACGGCGCGGTCCTGGTCATCGACCCCGGCGCGTGGAGCGAGCCCTCGGCGTTGCAGGGCGCCGACGCGGTGCTCGTCACCCACGAACACGGCGACCACGTCGACGCCCTGCGGCTGGCGGGGCTCGGTGTTCCGGTCTACGCACCCGCGGGCGCGGACCTACCCGGCCTGAGCCCGACGGCGCTGAGTGCCGGCCAGACGTTGGACGTCGCGGGTTTCAGCGTCACCGCCGTCGGCGCGGCGCACGCGACGATCTACAGTGGACGACCGGACTGCGCGCACCTCGGGTACCTGGTGGAGGATCTCTACCACCCGGGTGACTCGGTGCATGTGCCGCCGATGCCGGTCGCGACCCTGCTCGTGCCGATGCAGGGCTCGTGGCTGAAGACCCATGAGGCGATCGAGTTCGTACGCTCGGTCGACCCGAAGGTCGCGATCGGCATCCACGAGGCCCAGCTCAACGATCGGGGGCTTGCCGCCACGAGTGCGTGGCTCGGCAACACCAACCCGCAGTACCGCTACCTGGCCCCGGGCACCGAGCTCTGAGACGGCCGTTCAGCGGGCGGGGACAAGACAGAAAGGGTGGCCGGCGGGGTCGGCCACGACCCTGGCCGAGTCGGGCGAGGGCTGTGCGGGTAGTCGCGTGGCGCCGAGCGCGAGGACCGCGGCTTCCGCCTCGTCCAGATCGGCGACCCGGACGTGCAGGTGGTACTGCATGGACGAGTGGGGGTCGGGCCAGGTTGGCGGCCGGTAGTCCGCTGAGCGCTGGAACGACAGGTGCAGGCCGTCGCGAAGCTCGAGCGAGCACCACTGTGGCGAGGAGTGGACCAGCGGCGCCCCGGTGACCTCGGCATAGAACGCCGCCAGAGCGGCCGGATCGGGGCACTCCAGGGCGAACCCGCTGAGCTGGCCTATCACGAGTACCTCCCGTACGGTTCGGGGTAACGCGGTCGCCACCCGTACGGGCACGTCCGTAGACTCATGGTCGCTGGCCTCGTAGCTCAGGGGATAGAGCACCGCTCTCCTAAAGCGGGTGTCGCGCGTTCGAATCGCGCCGGGGCCACCACAGGGTGGCTCCGCGCAGGTCCGTACGGCTTGTCCGGATGTTCGGTCGCGCCGCGTCCGTTTGCGACAGAATCAGGGAAGACGACCAGGATCGTCCAGGCGAGCAGCGGAAGGTCGATGCGCCATGACCGACGATGGCATGCAGTCGCCGCAACCGAACACCAACGCGGCTCCCGAGTCCGCGGCCGTCATCACCCGCGAACTGAAGTCCAGCCGCCGGCGGATGTGGACCGCGACGCTTCTGGGCGCCATCGTCGCCCTCGCCACGGCCCTGCTGATCGCGCAGAACCGCGAGTCGGTTCAGTTCAACTGGCTCGTTTTCCACTTCACGACCCCGCTGTGGGTCATGCTCGTCCTGACCGCCATCGCAGGGTCGGTGTTCTGGGCGCTGCTCCGAGCGACGTGGCGCCGGGGTCGTCGCGTCAATGCCGAGCGCCGCTCCGCACTGCAGGCCCATCGGGACGCGAGCAGTTGACCACGTCCCGCCCGAGCGCGTCGAGATGAGCGTCGATTCATCCGGTCGGCCGCCGGCAGAGCCTCGATCGCGGGGCGCGTCAGCCATCCGCCGACGACAGGCCCTCGACCCTTGACGTAGTCGCGTCGACAAAGGCAGGGATGAATCCCGATGATCGGGCGACCCAGCGTTTGGCAACCGCGTTGGCTGGATAGACGAGCACGTTGTTCGCGATTCTGTGCAGCGCGAGCTCCGTTCCGCCGTCGTCCGTGGCGACGACCCAGCGCAGACCACAGCGATCGACGATGCACTGACCCAGGCCGATGCCAATCATATTGATCAGAGAGTTCGGGTCGGAGCGGTCCTGCTCGGGCCGGGTGAGCCAGTCCGCCAGCAGCTGATCGTAGAAGGCACCCAGCGAGGCGGGATCCGCGACATCGACACCCGCCTCGCGCAGGATGGCGAGATTCGCGTCGACCCAGGACTGTTCAGCATTTGTCAGATCCTCGATCGTCGCCACGTGCAGATGTTAGGTCACCATGCCGGTCTCGGCCACCGAAGGATCGTATCGACGACCGTCGCCATCGTCAGCATTGCCGAGCAGGCGTCAGCAGCACCGAGGTGCATCCGCGCCGCCGGCAACGGGAACACGCCTCGTGTCGTCGCTCGGGATATCACGATGGTGTGGCCCAGGTTGTCCGTGATCGACCCGCGGGCAAGATCTGTGGCCTAAACTGCGGCCGTGGCGGTCACGGAAGGGGTCATCGTCGGTCTCGACAACGGCGGGACCGCGAACAACGCGACGGTGATGACGCCGGAGGGCCGCTTCCTCGTGGACCGGCTCGTCGAGGTCCCGAGCCGGGTGACCGAGGGGCCGGTCGTGGCGGTCGACGCGCTGGTGGAGGCGCTGGACACGGTGCTGGCCCTGGTCTCGGTGGAGCGTTCGGCGGTGCGGGCCGTGGGGCTGGACACCCCGGGGCCGGCGAGCGCCGACGGCGTGATCTCCTCCCGTGGATCGACGAACTTCGTGCACCCCGGATGGCGCGGATTCGACGTACGCGCCGCGCTGCAGGCCCGCCTGAACGTTGCGGTGGTCTACAACAACGACGCCAATGCCGCGGCGCTCTACGCCCACGTGCGTCACTTCGGGGTCGGTGCCGGACTGCGCTCGTCGGTCTCGGCGATCGTCGGCACGGGCCTTGGCGGCGGTCTGGTCGAGCGCGGCCGGCTCGTCACCGGCGCGACCGGCATGGCGGCCGAGCTCGGGCACGTGCTCCTGCCCACCCAGCCGTTGCTCGAGCCGGACCAACCGGTGCCCCTGTGCAACTGCGGGCAGAGCGGCGATGTGGAGAGCTACGCCTCGCTGACCGGCATCCGCAACAATCTGCTGCCCTACTGGCTGACCCGCTACCCGGCCCACGAGCTGCAGGGCGTCGACCCCGACCGTGCCGCGCGGGCGGTACGTGGGCTCGGTGAGCGCGGCGACGAGCTGGCCTTGAAGATCTTCGACCAGCAGGCTCGAGCGCTCGGTTTGCTCTGCACGATCGCGTCAAACTTCACCGATCCCGACGCGTACTTCGTCGGCGGCGGCGTGGTCGAGGCGGCGCCCGCGTTCCGCGAGTGGTACTTGGCCACCGTCGCCAGGGCCACGAACCTGCGTGCCGAGCAGCGCACGGTGGTCGAGTTCGCCGTCGTGCCCGACCTGGACATGGCCGGCGCCCGCGGCTCGGCCATCGCCGCGCTCGCGGCCCTCGGGTGACGGTGCGAGGAAGGGCACCTTCCTAACCGTGAGCGTCTGGCAAGGTGCCCTTCCTAACATTAATACCGATGGATCAGCCGCGACGGGGTAGGCCGGCGGCGTCGTAGGCGGCATCGATGAGGTTCATGGTGGCGATCGAGTCGGCCGGCGGGGTGAGGTTCGCCGACGGGTCGCCGTTGACGGCGGCGAGGAACGCCCGCAGCTGATAGGTGTAGGTCGCGCCCCCGGCCACGTGCTCCCTCCGGCGTTTCCCGTCCACAATGGACGTCAGTCGGTGGTACACCTGTGGCGCGGCGAAGTTGAAGACCCGCACCTCACCGCGCTCGCCCACCACTCGGGCGGTGATGCTCAGCAGCGTGCTCGACCACATCGACGTGCGGGCCCGCCCGGTCGCGCCGTCCGGATAGCGCACATCGACCGCCATCGCGCGGTCGATCCGTGGGTCCCGGCCCAGCAGCTTCGCCTTGGCGCCGATCACCTCGGGCTCACCGCTGCCCGGCACGGCATGGCGCAGGACGTGCAGGGCGTAGCAGCCGGCGTCCATGAGCGCCCCGCCGGCGAGCTCGAACTGGTAACGGATGTCACGGAACCTCGGCAGCGGGAAGCACATGCTCGCCTCGACCCTGCGCAGTGGGCCCAGGCCGGCCGCAAGCTCGCGCACCCGGGCCAGCAACGGGTGGTAGCGGTAGTGGAACGCCTCCATCACGACCACGGGTCCCCCATGCGCCTGCTCGGCGGCCCGCTGCGCCGCGGCCGCCGACCGAGCCTCGTCCGCGTTCGCGGCGAACGGTTTCTCGCAGAGCACGTGCTTGCCGGCGGCCAACGCCCGGACCGTCCACTGTGCATGCAATCCGTTGGGCAGCGGGTTGTAGACCGCGTCGATGTCCGGGTCGGTGACGAGCTGCTCGTACGAGCCCCGTACGCCGGCGATGCCGTGCCTGCGGGCGAACCGCCGGGCGCGGTCGGGATCGCGTGCCGCGACCGCGGCCACCACCACACCGGGGGTCTGCCGGGCGGGCTTGACGAGAGCGGACGGGGCGATGCGCGCCGCGCCGAGGATGCCGATCCGCAGGGGGCTCACGCGCACACCGTACCCGTACGGCCGGGCGCGACCGTACGGGCTACCGCGGCGCGGCAGCGACCGTTACCAGTTCGCGGCGATGTACTTGGACTCGGTGAACTCGAGCAGTCCGTCGTGACCGCCCTCGCGCCCGATGCCGCTCTGCTTCACGCCGCCGAAGGGAGCGGCCGGGTCGGAGACGAGCCCCCGGTTGATGCCGACCATCCCCGACTCGATCGCCTCGGCGACCCGCAGACCCCGGGCGAGGTCTTTCGTGTACACATAGGACACCAAGCCGAACTCGGTCGCGTTCGCCAGCCGTACGGCCTCCTCCTCGGTGTCGAACGGCACGACCGGGGCGACGGGGCCGAAGATCTCCTCCCGGAGCACGGGCGCGTCCTTGGGCACGGCAGCGAGCACCGTGGGCGGGTAGAAGAACCCGGGCCCGGTGGCGGGCTCGCCTCCTGTGAGCACCGTCGCTCCCACTGCCACCGTGGAGCGGACGAGGTGGTCGACCTTGTCCCGGGTGGCCGCGTTCACCAACGGCCCGACCTGTACGCCCTCGGCGAGGCCCGGCCCGACCCGCAGCCCGCCCATCGCGGTGGCCAGCCGGCGGGCGAACTCGTCGGCGACCGGGGCCTGCACATAGAAGCGGTTGGCGGCCGTGCACGCCTCGCCGGCGTTACGCATCTTCGCCACCATGGCGCCCTCGACCGCGGCGTCGAGATCGGCGTCGGCGAAGACCACGAAGGGTGCGTTGCCGCCCAGCTCCATCGAGGTATTCACCACGCACTGCGCGGCCTGGGCGAGCAGGATGCGTCCGACCTCGGTGGAGCCGGTGAAGGAGAGCTTGCGCACGCGCGCGTCCTGCAGCATCGCGCCGACGACCGTGCCGGAGCGCGTCGACGGCAGCACGTTGACCACGCCGTCGGGCACGCCCGCCTCCGCGAGCAGTTGGGCGAGCAACAGAGCGGTCAGTGGCGTCTCGCTCGCCGGCTTGAGGATCACCGGACAGCCGGCCGCCAGGGCGGGACCGATCTTGCGGGTTGCCATCGCGGCGGGGAAGTTCCACGGCGTGACCAGCACGCTCACGCCGACCGGCTGGTGCACCACGAGGATCCGGTTCGCGCCCGACGGGGCAGTCGAGATGGAGCCGTTCAGCCGTACGGCCTCCTCGCTGAACCAACGGAAGAACTCGGCCGCGTAGGCCACCTCGCCCCGGGCGTCGGGCAGTGCCTTGCCGTTCTCGGCGACCATGAGCCGCGCGATCGTCTCCGCTCGTTCGGTCATGAGCGCGAAGGCCCGGCGCAGGATCTCGCCCCGGTGCCGGGGTGCGGTGGCCGCCCAGCCAGGCGCCGCCGCGTGTGCCGCCGCGACGGCGGCGAGGCCATCCTCGACCGTCGCGTTCGCCACCGTCGTGATCGCCGAGCCCGTGGCCGGGTCGTTCACGTCGAACCGAGAGCCGTCCCCGCTGGCCCGCCACGCCCCGCCGATGTAGAGGTCGGTCGGCCCCTCGAACGTCATGGTCTGCTCCCTCACATGCCCAACACGCGCTGGCGCACCTCGTCGGTCGCGCGCAGCGCATCGGTGCTGCCCGAGGTCACGATACGACCCTCGATGAGGACATAGCCGCGGGAGCACGCCGAAAGGGCCCGCTGGACGTCCTGCTCCACGACGAGCACCCCGATCCCGGTGGCGCTCACGGCGGCCAGGGCGTCGAAGACCTGGTCCACGATCACCGGGGCGAGCCCCAGCGACGGCTCGTCGAGCAGCAGCAGCCGGGGCTTGGCCATGAGCGCGCGGCCGATCGCGAGCATCTGCTGTTCGCCACCGGAGAGGCTCGCGGCGTACTGCCCCGCCCGTTCCCGCAGGCGCGGGAAGAGCCCGTACACCTCCTCCTCGGTGGTGCGGTAGTCCCGACGCGCGGTCCGGCGGTACGCGCCGAGTAGCAGGTTGTCCCGCACGCTCATGTGACCGAAGACCCGCCGGCCCTCCGGCACGGTCGCCACGCCGTGGTCGCACACCTTGTGCGCCGGCATGCGGGTCAGCTCGACCCGGTCGACCCAGATGCTGCCGGAGTGCGCCCGGTGCAGTCCCGCGATCGTCTGCACCAGCGTGGTCTTGCCGGCACCGTTGGGACCCACGAGGCAGACCATCTCCCCGTCGAGCACGTCCAGGTCCACGCCCCACAGCGCCTGGGCGTCGCCGTAGCGGGCCTGGAGCCCGCGCACCTCAAGCACGTTGCCTCCCCAGGTAGGCGTGGACCACGGTCGGATCGTTGAGCACCTGTGCCGGCGCGCCGTCGGCGATGAGGGCACCACGGTTGAGCACGACGATCCGGGTCGCGAGTTGCTGCAGCACTCGCAGCAAGTGTTCCACGATGATGATCGAGATCCCGGCGGCGTGGATGCGCTGGATCACCGCCACCGCGTCGTCGATCTCGGCCGGGTTCAGTCCCGCGAGTGCCTCGTCGAGCACCAGGACCGACGGCTCCGCCGCGATCGCCCGGGCCATCTCCAGCAACTGACGCTGGTGCAGGTTGAGCGAGGCCGGCGGCGACTCCGCCAGATGTCCCAAGTGGACGGTCGTGAGGTGGCGCCGGGCGTGCTCGCGCGCCTCGGGCAACGAGGCTCCCGTCCGACCGAACATGACCGCCATCGCGACGTTGTCCAGGACGGTCATCGAGGCGAATGGCTTCGGGATCTGGTAGGTGCGCGCCACGCCCGCGTGTGCCACCTTGTGGGCCGCGAGGCCCTTGATGGAACGGCCATCGATGAAGATCGTGCCACCGTCGGGCGGCATCGCCCCGGAGAGGAGGTTCACCAGGGTGGTCTTGCCCGAACCGTTCGGTCCGACCAGGCCCACGATCTCGCCTTCGGCGACCTCGAACGAGACATTCTCCAGTGCTCGGACACCGCCGAAGTTCTTGCTGACCCCACGGATCGAGACGAGCACCCGTCCGCCGCCGCGCTGGGCCGCCCGCTGCGGCACCGCACTGCTGGCCCGTACGGTCTGGGCCGGCGCTCCCGCCGCTGCGCCGGTGCCCGGTAGGGCTGTTGGGGCCGGCGTCGGCGAGGCGGCCCGCCCCGACGGCAGGCGACGGGCGATCGCGGGGGCGCCAGCCACGATCGCGACGATCACGGCCGCGATCATGCCGTAGAGCAGCGCGTCGAGGTCGGCGTAGAAGCCGGACGCGACCAGGCTGATGAACACGACGAGGAACACCCCGAGCGCCAGCCACGGGTGTGCCCGCAACCGCTGGAAGAGACCAGCCGGAGCGAACACGACGATCGCCACGAGCAGGACACCGAGCACGATGTCGCGGTGGTTGCCGAGGTTGCTGGCGGTCAGCCACTCCTGGAGTACCACCAGCAGTACGGCGCCGATGACCGGCCCGAGCCAGTGCCGCCGGCCGCCCGCGATGCAGATGAGGATGACCAGCAGCGGGAAGTACAGATTGAAGACGCTGTCCACGATCACGTAGTGGCCGACCGCCCAGACGGCGCCGCCCATGCCGCCGAGCACGCCGCCGAGCACGATGGCGAGCATCTTGTACCGGAAGGTGGGCACTCCGAGCACCTCGGCCGCGTCCTCCGCGTCGTGCAGCGCCGCGAGCCCCCGGCCCACGCGGGACCGGTGCACCGCGAGCGCCACCGCGAACGCGATCGTGGCGACGACGAGGTTCAGGAGGAAGACCAGATGCTGGAAGTTGGGCACCCAATGCGGAAACGACGGCGTCGGCAGTGACTGACCCACGCCACCGTCGATCGCCTGGCTGTTGAGCGCGATCGCGGAGAGGATGAACGGCACCGCAAGGGTGAGAAGTGCGAATATCTCCCCACGTAACGAGCGGAGTCGGAAGGCGACCGCGCCGATGAGGACGGCGAGCGCGCCGCCGACCAGGCCGCCGACCGGGATGCTCAGCAGATAGTTCACCCCATGCCGTCCGGTCAGCACGGCCATGCTGTAGACCCCGACGCCGTAGAACGCGCCCTGGCCGAAACTGAAGTAGCCGGCGAATCCGGAGAGGATGTTCCAACTTGTCGCCTGCGTCGCCCAGAACAGCACCGTCGAGACGAGGACCACGTTGTACTCGGTCACTCCCAGGTGCTGGCTGAGCAGGCCGAGAACGCCGATGACGGCGTTGGTCGCGACGAGGATCAGCAGGCCTCTCGGCAGGCCGCCGCGGACGGCGCGGGCGGGCGCGGTCATGCCGTCCTCCCGCGGGTGAAGACGCCCCGGGGCCGCAGGACGAGCGCCACGATGATCGCGATGAAGAGGGCGACCGTCACATAGCGCTGGGACCAGACCTGCGATATCACGCCGGTGAGCGCGCCGACGCTGATGCCGGCGAGCAGCGTGCCGAGCAGGTCGCCCAGGCCGCCGAGGATCACCACGGCGAAGACGATGCCGAACCACTCGTAGGCGGCCGTGGGTTGGACGAAGTTCGCGAGCATGAAGGCCATGCCGGCGACGCCCGCACTGGCCCCGGCCGCACCCCCGAGCAGGACCGAGAGGCGCCGGTGGTCGATACCGAAGGCCGCGGCGACCGTGCGGTCCTGAGCGAAGGCGCGCATGCCGCGCCCCAGGAACGTGCGGCGCAGCACGAGATGGCCCCCACCGAGCAGCACGACCGCGAGCAGCAGCGCCACGATCCGACTGGTGGGCACCGAGAGCCGGCCGAGCGTCAGCGCGCCCGTCACGTACCGGTTGTTCGCCCTCGGCACCTCGAGGTGGTCCGCGGTCCAGATGTCCTGCGCGATCTGGATGATGATGATCAGCAGACCGAAGCTGACCAGCAGCGAGTTGAACTCGACGATGTTCAGTCGGTCGTACGCCCACTGCAGCGCGGCGCCGAGGACGAAGAGCACCGGAGCGGTCACCACGATCGTGAGGATCGGGTCGATCCGCCAGGCAGTGACCAGTTCGTACGTGAGGTACGCACCGAGGAGGATCAGCCCGAAGTGCGCCAGGTTGATCACCCGAAGGATGCCCCACGTCACGGAGACGCCGGCGGCCATGAGGGCGTAGAGGCCACCGAGCAGTGCTCCGCTGAGCACCACCTGGAAGGCGTTCATGCGTTTTCCTTTCGCGGTTCGCACCGGGTTAACCGGTGTCCTTACTGGCGTTGCCCGTGCCCCCACCGGTTGGTGGCGGCACGGGCAACGCGTCAGGTGCTTATGGACCTATCCCTCATCAGCCCTGGGGGGCCTGGATCGGGGCTGCGGCCATGTTGCTGGGCCAGACCAGAACCCACTTACCGTCCTGGATCTGCTTGATGCCCAGCGTGGTGTCCCAGAAGTTGTTCTGGGCTGGGTCGAAGGCCAGGTGCCCGGAGAACGTCGTGTCGGCACCGTTGGTGTGCAACCAGTCGCAGACCTTCTGGTCGTCCAGGGAATTGGCACCCTTGACACCGTCGATGAGGATCTGCCACGCGTTCCAACTCGCCGCGGCCTGCGTCTCGAACTCCTTGTAGGCCACGTTCGCCTCGTCGGCGCGACGACGGAACTCGTCGACGATGGACTGTGCGTCGCCACCGATCCGGTCGATCACCGGCTGGTTGTCCTCGAACAACGACCACGCCAGGATGCCGTTCTGGTTGAGGCCCAACAGCGGGCCGGGCGCCGGGAAGAGGCTGAACGTCAACGGCGGCGTGTAGCCGATCGTCTTCATGGCGTTGAGCTGGTTGACCGTGTCGACGCCGAGGCTGTTGCTGATGAACAGGTCGGGGTTGGCGTTCTTGACCTTCTGCGCGAGATCATCGAAGTTCGTCGTTCCGATCGCGTAGTGCTCGTTGAGCACGACCTGCAGACCCCGGTCCGCGGCAACCGTCGGCACACCGGTGGTGTCACCAGCGGTCGGGAAGCCGTCGGTCACGAACGCGGCCGAGCCGTTCTGCACGGTCGCGATCGCGATGCGCTTGGGCGGGTTCGGCAGGGTCGCGACGAGGTCGAAGAGCTGCTCCGGGATGAACTTGTTCGGGTTGGCGCCGATCGACCAGCCCGGGAACGCGCAGGGGTAGGTCAACTGCGGTCGGAGCACCGCGGTGTGATACGGCATGATCTTGGAGTGGCGCTGCGCCACCGCCATCGCGGCCAGGATGTTCGGCGTCGCGTACGGTCCGATGATCAGGTCGACCGGGTCGGGACCGCTGAGCAGTTGCTCGTAGAGCGTGTCGATGTTCGCGGTGTTGGACTGGTCGTCGAGCAGCCGCCACTGCACCGGCCGGCCGAGCAGGCCGCCGTTAGCGTTGAGCCGGTCGATGAACTCCTCGCCAGCGATCTTGTGAATGATGCCGGTCGCCGCGAAGGCGCCCGTCAGCGGCAGGGTCGACCCGATGACGATCGGCTCTCCCTGTGTGGTGGTCGGCGAGGGTTGCTTCGTGCTGCAAGCGCCGAGCGATGCCGCCAGCAGGGCGGCAGCGAGTGCGGGCAGTACCCGTCTGCGCACGGTTACTCCTCTCAGCAGGACGGTGGCCGTGCCAGCCGAGCGGTCCGTCTGGACCGCGTAGCCGAGCACAGTCACCACGAGGACTGTCGTTTCCGGTCGGCTTCACGGCCGCCGAGGGTACGCGGGTGGGGCGGGCGGGTCAGTGAGGCAAACCACGTGCTGGGCGGTCAGTGTATGGTCGTCATGGACACTGTGCAATACCGCTGGACGCTGTGATCCAACCGGTCCGATGCGTCAGCGGTAGCGTTCCGCGACGAACCAGACGCCCACCGCTGGCTCGCTGCCGTGGTTGGCGTACGAGTGCGGCGTCGAGCAGTCGAACGAGACCGAGTCACCGGTGTTGAGCACGTACGTGTCGAAGCCGAGCGTGAGCGTGAGTTGGCCGGAGAGCACGTGCCCCCATTCCGTGCCCGAGTGGCGCATGAGCACCCCGGCGCCCGACGAGCTGCCGCCGGGCTCGTAGGTGATGAGCAGGAAGTCCACGTGGGTGTCCGGCAGCTGGCCGAGCAGCTCCCACGTCACGCCCGAGTCGAGGTGCAGCACCTCGCGCGCCTCCGGCGTCACGACCGGTCCGACGCGACGCTTCTGAGCGAGATGGCGCAATCCCTGGCTCACTGCGGACTCCCCGGAACGGTCCACGATGGAGCGAGCCGGACTCCCTGGGGTCACGACGGACTCGGCCGGAACCGGTGTGCGTGCTGGGGATGGTGAAGCCGTACGGCCACGCGCCGGCACGCTCGTCGCGGCGAGCGCGAGGTCGGTGCCGGAGTCGGAGTCGGGCCGGTGGGCCGGCGGCGTGCCCACGGCCTGGGCCGGCGTGCCGTTGGCGGCGCGGCGCCCGGCCGCCCCGGCATCGCCGAAGATGTCTTCGATCGAGATGTCGAGCGCGGCGGTGATCGCGTAGAGCGTGCTCACCGAGGGGCTGCTCTTGCCGGTCTCGATCTGGGAGATGAGGCTCGCCGAGACGTCGACGACCCGGGCGAGACCGCGCACGGTCATCCCGCGCCGCAGCCGCGCCTGGCGCAGGCGCTCGCCGATCGGGGGGAGTACCGGAGCGCTCACACTTGCCGCCTCTCGCCAGCGGTCCGCGTCGCGAACCAGGTGCTGCCACACGTCGGACCGCCAGTCCGGTGTTGAGCACAGGTTACCGGTCGCTCGTGAACCGCCGATCAACCTGTCGTACACACACCTGTTTCGGGCGGCGTCGAGCACTCCGCGGTCGGCCGGACCATCGGGCCGGGCCAACATCGGTGGCGCTTGACGCTTGGCTGAACGAACTACTAGCGTCCCGGTAAGCAGTACTGAACAGCCGGACTGTAGCAGAGGGGTGCTGACGTGGCGATCGGCACATGGGGAACGAACGCAGTCGACTGGGAAGAACGCATCGACATGGACCGGCTGCGGCGGGAGCGTCTCGCCCGGCTGAAAGAGCACCTGGAACGCTCCAGCCTCGGCGCGGTGCTCGCCTTCGACTTCGCGAACATCCGCTACATGACGGCGACCCACATCGGCACCTGGGCGATGGACAAGTTCATCCGGTTCTCCCTGCTGTGCCGGGGCGGTGCCGAGCCGATCGTGTGGGATTTCGGCTCGGCTGCGCGCCATCACCAGCTCTACAACCCATGGCTCGATGGCGCGAACCGTGCCCGCGCCGGCATCTCCGTGCTTCGCGGAGCCTTCCACCCGGAGGCGGGCATCGCCGAGGAGCTCGCGCGCAAGATCGCCGCCGAGCTCGCCGAACGCGGCCTCTCCGGTGCCCCGGTCGGCGTCGACATTGCCGAGATGCCCGTCCTGATCGCCTTGCAGCGGGCCGGCATCCAGGTGGTCGACGGCCAGCAGCTGTTCCTGGAGGCGCGCCGGATCAAGACCCAGGATGAGATCTCGCTGCTGACCCAGGCATGCTCGATGGTCGATGCCGCCTACGAGGAGCTCTATGAGTTCCTCCGGCCGGGCGTGCGCGAGAACGAGTGCGTCGGGCTCGTCGCGAAGACCCTCTACGACCTGGGCAGCGAGTACGTCGAGGGCGTCAACGCCATCTCCGGCGAGCGCTGCTCACCCCATCCGCACGTCTACAGCGACCGGTTGATCCGCCCCGGCGATCCCGCCTTCTTCGACATCCTGCACAGCCACATGGGATACCGCACGTGCTACTACCGGTGCTTCGCCGTGGGCAGCGCGTCGCCCGCGATGCGGGACGCTTATGTGCGCTGCCGCGAGTACATGGACGTCGCGATCGCCGCGGTCCGCCCCGGGACGACGACCGGCGACATCGTGTCACTGTGGCCACGGGCGGAGGAGTTCGGCTTCGCCAACGAGGAGGCGGCGTTCGCGCTGCAGTACGGCCACGGGGTGGGACTGTCCATCTGGGAGAAGCCCATCTTCAGCCGGCTCGTCTCGCTGGACCATCCCGAGGTACTCGAAGAGGGCATGGTCTTCGCACTGGAGACGTACTGGCCGGCCCGCGACGGCTGGGGCGCTGCACGGATCGAGGAGGAGGTTGTCGTGACCGCGGACGGATGCCAGGTCATCACGAAGTTCCCCGCCGAGGAGCTGCTGGTCGCGGGACGCCGCTACTACACGGTCAGCGGACCGCTGCCGCTCGAGCGGGACGCGCAGTCCCACCTCAATACGAAGGCGGGTCAGGGGCGGGGCGCAGCCGTGGGTGGGGGAGTGCCACAGTGAGCGAGGTAAGTGCCACGGACCTGCTCGCCATGTACGAGCAGATGGCTGTGATCCGCCGGACCGAGAAGGCTGCGTACGACCTGTTCCTCGCCGGGCTGGTGAAGGGCACGACACACCTTGCCTCTGGCCACGAAGCCGTGGCCGTGGGTGCCAGCGCCGGGCTGCGCAGCGACGACTACGTCTTCGCCACCTACCGGGGCCATCACCACGCCATCTCCCGGGGGGCGAGCGTTCAGGCGTGCCTGGCCGAGCTCATGCAGAAGGCCACCGGGTTGTGCAAGGGCAAGGGCGGCTCGATGCACCTGACCTGGGCGAAGGGATTCATGCTCGGCTCGTACGCGATCGTGGGCGCGCACCTGCCCATGGCCGTGGGCGCGGCATGGTCGTCACAACTGCGCGGCACGGGGCAGGTGGCGGTGGCGTTCTTCGGCGACGGCGCCACGAACATCGGCGCGTTCCACGAGGCGCTCAACATGGCCGCGATCTGGAAGTTGCCGGTCATCTTCGTCTGTGAGAACAACCTCTACATGGAGTACACCCCGATCGGCACGGTGACCGCCGCCGACCATCCCGCCGCCGACCGCGCGCCGTCCTACGGCATCCCGGCCCAGGTGATCGACGGCAACGACGTGGTCGTGGTCCGTGACGCGATGGCGGCCGCGGCGGCTCGGGCGCGGGCGGGGGACGGGCCGACGGTGATCGAGGCCGAGACGTACCGCCACTACGGCCACAGCCGCACCGACCCGGCGAAGTACCGGCCCGCCGAGGAGCTCGAGCGCTGGCTCAAGCACGATCCCATCGACGTGGCGCGCGCTCGCTTGGAGGCGCTCGGGATCACGCCCGACGCCATCAAGGACGTCGACGCCCGAGCGGACGCCACCGTGGCCGCGGCGATCGACGGGGCCAAGAACGCTCCGGGTGCGCAGGTCAGCGAGGCATTCACCGACGTGTGGGCAGACGGAGGCGCGGCATGGCGGACGTGAGCACCGACGACGGCGACGTGATGACCTACCGCGAAGCGGTGGCCGAGGGGATCGCGCGGGAGATGCGCCGCGACCCGTCGGTGGTCTGCCTCGGCGAGGACATCGGAGCCGCCGAGGGGGTCTTCAAGACCACGGTCGGGCTGTTCCAAGAGTTCGGGCCGAAGCGGGTCTGGGATACCCCCATCTCGGAGCAGGCGATCGTCGGTGCGGCCATGGGCGCGGCGATGACCGGTATGCGTCCGGTGGCGGAGATCATGTTCTCCGACTTCTTCGCCGTGTGCTGGGATTACCTCGCCAACGAGATCCCCAAGGTGCGGTACATGACCGGAGGACAGGTGACCGTACCGCTGGTCCTGCGTACAGCCAACGGTGGCGGCCTCGGCTTCGGCGCCCAGCACTCGCAGGCGGTCGAGAACTGGGCGCTGACCATTCCTGGACTGAAGATCGTCGCTCCGTCGACCCCGGCCGACGTGATCGGGCTGATGGCGGCCGCGATCCGCAGCGATGACCCGGTGGTCTTCTGCGAGCACAAGGGACTCTTCGCGAGCAAGGGACCGCGCCCGCCCGAGGGCCACGTCGTCGAACTCGGCAAGGCGAACGTGGTCCGACCGGGCACCGATGTCACGCTCCTGGCGCTCGCGTCCACAGTGCATACCGCGCTCGCCGCCGCGGAGCGCCTGGCGGGCGAGGGCGTCTCGGCCGAGGTCGTCGATCTGCGCTGCCTCATCCCTATGGACCTGACCACGGTGCTCACCTCGGTCGGCAAGACCTCCCGCCTGGTCACCGTCGAGGAGAACCCGCACCAAGGCGGGTGGGGAGCGACCGTCGTCTCGGTCGTCGTCGACGAGGGCTTCCAGCTCCTCGACGCTCCGGTCCGGCGGGTCGCGTCGGAGAACGTGCCGCTGCCCTTCGCCGACACCCTCGAGGAGGCGGTGATCCCGACCGTCGACAAGGTCATCGCGGCCGCCCGGTCCGTGGTGGACTTCTAGGAGAGCAGATATGTCGATCAGGCACGTGGTCGCCTACGCGGCCGACGCGAAGTACCTGCCGTCCGCCGACCCGCGCCCGGGGCACGGGCTGAGCCGGTGGACGATCGTCGACGAGAACTCCCCCGGCGCCGTCCACACCGAGTTCAACGTCTGCGCGTTGGAGGCCGGCGGGCAGGTGAGCAGCGCGGTCCAGTCCTACGAGGAGTGTTTCTTCGTGCTGGAGGGCTCGCCGGTCCTGCAGACGCCGCAGGGGGCGACGCGCTTCGTGCCCGGCGACTACGGCCTGCTCCCGCTCGGCGTCCCCCACGCCTGGCGCAACGACGGCGCCGAGACCGCGAAGTGGGCACAGATGCGGGCACCCCAGCCCCGGGCCGCCTACAACCACGACGTCTTCGACGTGGCCACGATCGCCGCGACCGAGCCGGGCCCGGTCGACCCCCGCGACCCCCGGACCCGCGACTTCGGCCACATCGAGCCGTTCAACATGTTCGTCGAGAACCAGCGGCAGGAGATGCTCGCGCAGTCGACGAGCATGCGCACGGCGCTTCTTGTCTACAGTGGAATCACGGTCAAGATGATGGTGGACAGCGACCTCGGCGCCCAGCTCACGACGATGTTCATGGTGCAGTACGACTCCGCCGGCGTGGTGAGCGGACATGACCACCCCTTCGAGGAGACGTACCTCTTCCTGGAGGGGGAGGCCGAGGCCGTCTTCGACGGGCAGAGCTACCACCTGAAGGCCGGCGACGCCGCCTGGGCCGGCGCCGGCTGCATCCACGGCTTCCGCAACATCGGCCAGGGCCCCGTGCGCTGGCTGGAGACGCAGGCGCCGCCGCCCCCGGGTCGCCATTCGTACCGCTTCGTGCGGGACTGGGACTACCTTCGCTCGGTGACCGGGCACGGGCACGAGCACTGATGTCCCTCATCTCACGGTTGTTCGGCCGCAAGCCTCCACAAGGGAAGGACAGCGACATGACGGGCATCGGGTCGGGTCAGGGCGGGCCGGCGGGCGCCGTGCTCATCGTCGGCGGAACGGCAGGCCTAGGGCTGGAACTGGCCAAGGTGTACGCGGCCCGCGGTCGCAGCGTGGTGCTGACCGGTCGGGACGCCACGACCGCGGCGAAGGTCGCGGCGGAGGTGGGTGGTGACACTCGGGGGCTGGCACTGGACCTGTCGAAGCCGCACGATATCGCCGGTAACCTGGCCGGCCTCGGTCCGGTCCACCGCGTCGTGCTCGCCGCGATCGAGCGGGACGCCAACGCGGTGAAGACGTACAACATCGAGGGCGCGATCCGCCTGTCGACCATCAAGCTCGTCGGCTACACCGCGGTGGTGCATGCTGTGGCCGACCGCCTCACCGGCAACGGCGCGATCCTGCTCTTCGGTGGCCAGGCACGGGTTCGGCCCTACCCCGGCTCGACGACGGTCAGCTCCATCAACGGCGGCGTGATCGGCATGGTGCGCACGCTGTCGGTGGAGATGGCGCCGATCCGCGTCAACTCGATCCACCCCGGCATCGTGGGCGACAGTCCCTACTGGACGGTCAAGCCCGGAGATGTGGACTCGGTGGTCGCCCGGACGGTGTCCCTGAACACGGCGAACACCCTCACCGGGCGGCTGGTCACGATGGCCGAGGTCGTCGACGCGGCCGTGTTCCTGCTGGAGAACGGTGGGGTCAACGGGGTGGACCTGGTCGTCGACGGAGGTTGGAAGTGACGTCCGTCGCCGTCGTCGGCACGGGGCGGATGGGGTCGGCCATGGTCGGTCGCGTCGCCGCTGCCGGCCACCCGGTCCGGGTGTTCAACCGCACGCCGTCCCGGGCGGCCGGGCTCGGTGCCCCGGTGGCCGCCACGGCTCGGGACGCGGTCACCGGTGCCGCCGTCGTGGTGGTCTCCCTCGCCGACGACGACGCCGTTCGGGCCATGTACCACGGACCCGACGGCATCATCGCCGGACTCGGCCCGGGCACCGTGGTCTGCGATACCAGCACGATCGCGCCCGCGACCGTCCGGGAGCTGGCCGGGCCGGTCGCCGAGCGCGGGGCATCCCTTCTGGACACGCCGGTCTCGGGCAGTGTCGCGCTCGTGGAGCGTGGTGAGCTCACCATCCTGGTCGGGGGCGACACGGCATCGTTGGAGCGGGCCCGGCCCGTGCTGACCAGCTTCGGCAGCAGGATCGTCCACTTAGGAGGTCAGGGCACCGGCGCGACCATGAAGCTCGTCGTCAACTCTGTGGTGCACGCACTGAACCAGGCTCTGGCCGAGGCGCTCGTACTCGCCGAGCGGGCCGGGGTCGACCGGGCCGCCGCCTATGACGTCTTCGCATCCAGCGCGGTCGCCGCACCATTCGTGCAGTACAAGCGCGAGTCCTTCGTGAACCCGCAGACCGCCCCGGTCGCGTTCGCGCTGGACCTCGTGGCCAAGGACCTGCGACTGATCGGCGAACTGGCACGCAGCGTCGGCGCGCGCACCCCCCAGCGGGACGTGAACGCCTCCGTGGTGGAAGAGGCCGTGACGAAGGGATACGGCGACAAGGACCTCTCCGCCGTGGCCGAGCTGCTCCGCTCCTCCTGAGCCCCGCGCCTCCCCGCGACCGCGACCCCTCCCCGCGGCCGCGGCCCCCTCCCCGCGATCTTGGGCTTATCGTCGCGATCGGAGATCGACTGACGACGCTAAGCCCAAGATCGCGAGGCTCAGGGAGAGAGAGAGTCAGGGAGAGGGCCTATGCCTGGGCGCCTTCCTTGTACTCCGTGTACATGTACGGGTTGTCCATGGCCCGCTTCTGCTGGTCGGGGATCTCCGGGTTCATGCCGGAGGCCCAGGCGTCGTAGCCCATCTGGCTCACCAGGTACTCGATGGTGCGCTCGACGGTCTCCTTCGCCTTCTGCACGCTCCCCGCGAGCAGCACATGGTTGCGCTTGACGATCTGACCGTTGACGATCACGGTGTCCACGTCGGCGCGCTGCGCCTGGTAGACGACGTGGCCGTACGGGTTGATGATCGGCGTCATGACTGGCGACTGGTCGTTCTTGATCAGGACGATGTCCGCCTTCTTGCCGACCTCGAGGCTGCCGACGAGGCTGTCCCAGCCGAGCGCCTTGGCCCCGCCTCGGGTCGCCCATTCGACCGCGTTCTGTGCGCGGACCGCCAGGTTGGTGATGGTCTCGCCCTGCAGGTGCGCCTCGAAGTGCTCCCGGGTACGGTCCGCGTTGAGCGTCGAGCGCATCGCGGCGAACATGTCGCAGTTCCACCACACGCTGGTGTCGTTCGACAGCGAGACCGGGATGTCGTACTTGCGGGCCTCCCACGTGCTCGGGTAGCCCTGGCCGCAGCTCGCCTCGCTCTCGGCGGAGACCGAGATCGAGCCGCCGGTGGCGGCGATCCGGTGGTACGAGTCAGGGGTCAGCGTGGCGGCGTGGACGTAGATGTTCGACGGGCCCATGAAGCCGTTGTCGTACATGAACTTGATGCCGTCGTCCTTCGTCACGTTCCACACACCCGCGTGCGTGGTCACCGGAACGCCGAGCTCGCGTGCCACCTCGAACGTCTTCTTCTCCGGCCACTCGTCGCCCTCGGCACGGGCCGGCAGGTCGAACGCGATCTGGAAGCCGAGCATGTCGTCGCCGATGGTGATGCGCCGGTTGATGAAGTCGCGGAACTCGGGGGCCGTGGACCATTCCCAGGAGCCCTGGTGGATGTTGCCGTAGGCGAGGACGAACCGACCCGGGATGGCCTTGAGAGCATCCACCGCGGCATCGGCGTGCTGCGTGCTCGACAGCCCGTGTGACCAGTCCACCGAGGTGGTCACGCCCGCGTCGATCGCCTCCAGCGCGCTCAGGTAGTTACCCGCGTAGATGTCCTCTGGGCGGAAGAGCTTGCCGAACTGCAGGTAGTACCACACGAAGTACTGCGTGAGCGTCCAGTCGGCGCCGTATCCGCGCATCGCGGTTTGCCACATGTGCCGGTGGGTGTCGATCATCCCAGGCAGAATGATGCCGCTCGATGCATCGATCTCGAGCGCGCCATCGGGTGCCGACAACCCCTCGCCGACCGCGGCGATCCGGTCACCGACCACCAGCACGTCACCACGGTTGATGATCGTGCGACGGTCGTCCAGCGTGAGGACGAGCCCGTTGCGCAGGATGATCGGGGAGCCGGGTGCCGAAGCGTTCATAGGGAGCTCCTCGGAGTGTTCAGTAGGACGGAACGGTGTGCGTGCCGGGTGAACTGTTCAGATTCTCTGCGCGGTCAACCAGGGTGTCAACACTCGCCGGCGATCCCACAGGCGATCGTTGACATCCGTCACGTCAGTTCTCCGCGAGCACGATAACGCGGTCGATGAGCGGCATCGGGCGCTCCTTGTCCGGGTTGAGAACGATGCCGTGCCCGGAGGTGGGTTCCGCCTCGCGGTAGCCGATCGCCACCTCGCCCCGCCGGCGGGCGCAGTCGACGAGCGTGGCGAAGGTGTGCCCCGGCCCCTCACGCAGGTAGTAGTTGGCCGGGCGCAGGTAGATCTCCGCGCCATCCGGGTCGAACAGGTCGGTGAAGACCGATTCGAGGTGGCGGTTCTCGGAGATCTGGGTCATCAGCAGGCTAACCATCTGCTCGCTGACCACGAAGTCGTCGGCACGGGTCAATTGGGCCAGGGCCCGGTCGCGGTCGTCGCGCATCTCGCTGACGATCGGCACGGTGCGGCCGCGCTTGCTGAGCATGTCGCGCAGGTGCAGCAGGGTCACCAGGACCCGTGAGTCGGCGGTGAGGGGGTCGAGCAGGTCGTCGCAGAGGACGATGACGTTGTTATACGCGGCGACGTCGAGTGACTCCAGCACGTTGCGGTCGCGCACGTCGCCATCCTTGATGCGCAGCGACAACCGCCGGATGCGCTGAGAGAGCTGGGCGACGACGAGCTCGGCATCGCTGCGGTCGCTCACGATGTCGACGGCTGAGCCCGCCGTCACGTAGATGTCGAGCTGTTCGATGATCTTCACGGCCCGGCCGTTCCAGCCGAGCATCAGCGTGCGTTCCGGTGCCTGCGGCGCGCGCACCGAGTAGACCATCGCCGACGTGTCGACCGGGAGGGCGCGGTCGGCCAACCTGATCGTCGAGTCGTCCGTGGCGAGGATGACGAGCCTGTCGTCGCGGCCGATGAGCGTATCCATAGGTGGATTGAGCTTCGTCGTACCGTTGGGGTGCTGGATCCCCACCGGACACGAGGTGCGGTAGGCCATCAGCGCCGTGGCGAAGGTCTGCCCGGCCAGGCGGGGCTCGGCGGCGATGTAGAACTCGTCGCCGCCGAAGTCCAGCAGGTCCTGGTAGACGACCGAGAGCCGGGATTGTCGAGCCGTCTGGACGACCAGCCGGGCACTGATGTCATCGCCGTCGATGACGATCGCGTCCCCACCGGCGAGCCGCGCGACCGCCCGGTTCGCGCTGTTCCGGACGGCCGCGATGACGTGGTGCGGGCGACCCCGGAAGGCCGGGCCCCGGCTGATCGCGAGCAGCGTCTTGATGGTGTACGCGTCGGCGTCCTCGGCAGCGACGCCCTCCGGCGCGAGCACGATGACCGACCGGGAGCCGTTGATGTTCACCATCTCCAGATCGGTCAGGTCGAGCGGGCTGCCGGTGCGGCAGACGACGCGGGTGGTGCGCGTGTCGCCCAGCCGGTGTCGCAGCCGGTCTTCCATCGAGACCTTGTCCTGCTCGGCGAGGATGGCCACCGTGGCGTGGCGCCGGCTGCGGTTTGCCTCGACGAGCTCGCCGACCACGGTGTAGATCTGGTCGGACCAGCCGAGGATGATCGTGTGATCCTTCTCGATGACCCAGGACCGGCCCTTGCGCAGTTGCTCCAGCCGCCGATTCAGCCCACTGGTGAGCAGACCGACCAGGGCGCTGACGATGAAGATGCCGCCGAGCGCGAGCACCAACCAGGGGATGATGTCCCGCACGCCACCGTTCGTCGGCACGCCGAGACTGAACATCCACACGAACGTGGTCCACAGAAGCCTCAGCGGGGACGGCCCCCCGGCCGACCTCGGCTCCACCAGCACCAGGCCGGCGGTGACCACCACGACCAACGCCACGGCCATGACGGCGAGCCAGAAGATGAGGCCGACGGTTCCGCGCGACATGGTGTTGTCGAACCAGTACCGCGCGCGGTCGCGGAATCGGACCCGCGTCTGCATCGATGCCCCCAAAGGTGGATGTCGCCGCCGAAACTATCAGCACAACAGCCCGCTGTGGGGGAGTCAAGAAACGGCAGATGTCACTTTAGGTGCGATATGTCCTGGCCGGCACTGCGCAGGGCGGCCGCGACATCGGTCCGCGAGGGGACGTCGAGCTTGCGCAGGATGCTGGAGACGTGCACGGCGGCGGTTCGCGGGGAGATGAACAGCCGCTTAGCGAGCTCCGCGTTGGTCAGGCCGTCCGCGACGAGCTGCGCGACCTCCCATTCCCGCCGGGTGAGCAGGGTGCCGGCCTCGGAGTCGTCGTCGGGCGGGAGCAGGCGCCGGACGGCGGCCAGTTCCTCGGCCCGCCAGCCGCCCCAGCGGGCGAGCAGCTCGGTGGCGCGATCGACGTGCTGCCGTGCGGCCTCGTCGACGTCCGCGACCGCGGCGAGGATCACGCGGGCGGCACCCACATGCGCCGTGCCTCGCGCGGCGGGCGGTAGGTCAGCCGAGGTCGATGCCTCGACGTACAGCCTGCGCGCCGTCGCGAGCTCCCCGCTCGCCTCGGCGAGCTGAGCCGCGACGAGACGCCGGTAGGACGGCTCGACCGCAGCACCATCGAGTCCGTCGATGAGCTTGGCGACCTCGTCGGCGGGTAGTGGTGCGACGATCGCCGCCGTGACCAAGTCGTGCAGGAACTCCCCATCCCGGCCGCCGGTCGCCTGTACCACCGCGATGACATCGGGCAGCAGCGCCCGGGCACGCACCAGGTCGTGGCGCCGGCAGGCGATGTGGAAGCTCAACCCGGGCAGCCCGATCTCCATGCCGGGAACGTCGGCGAGCTCGTCGCTGATCCGCTGCGCACCATCGACGTCGCCCGCCTCGAGCCGCAGGCCGGCGAGGAACATGCCGTGGAAGTCGGCTCGGGCGGCGCTGCGGCGGTAGCCCAGCTCGCGTGATCGACCTCGCTCGATCGCCTCGGTCGCGGCGGCGAGGTCGCCCCGCTGCATCGACAGGCGAGCCCGGCCCTGGTAGTACGCCGCGACCGCGAAACGCTCCGAGCCGGCCCGCTCCGCGGCGGCCCGCATCCGTTCCAGCAGTACGGCCGCGTCCCGCACGCTGGCCGCCGGGGGCAGGTGCACGAGGCGGTTCAGCGCCCTGGCCGCGACCAGCCAGTCGCCCGCGACCTCAGCCCGCTCCGCCACCTCGAGCAGCAGGGCACGGCCCTGCTCCAGCGTCGCCATCCGGCTGGCCAGCAGAGCGGCCTTCTCCACCATGGCGGCGAGCCGGACGCTCTCGACGGCCGGACTGTCATCGAGCCCGTCGATGAGCTCCAGTGCCCGATGCACCCACCGCAGCACCTCGTCGTCGAGGTCGCGGACGTAGGCGGCGTAGGCCAGGATCGTCGCGGCTCGCGCCTGGGCGAGCCGGTCGTCGTCGAGCCTGTCGACAAGTTCGGCCACGGTCGCCGACAGGCCGGACAGGGCATCGGTGTCGACGCGCTCGACGGCGAGGCGGACCTGCAGGGTCAGGGCCTCGATCACGTCGTTGGTCTGCTCGGCCGTCGCCTGCCACCGCCGCGCGTACGCGTCGGCGTCGTCGCTGAGCCCGGCCAGCCACCCCGCCCGCGCGGCGTTGCTCAGCAGTCGCGGGTCGTCGGGGTCCTCCTCCAGGCCGAGCTCGGCCAGTTGCAGAGCCTGGAACGCCGAACCCATGGCGAGATAGGCCGTGCTGCCGTCGCGGGCCGCCCGCAGCATGTCGTCGTAGCGGCCGGCGCCGCGCGCGTGCTTGGCGACCAGAGCCCAGTCCCGGCCGCGACCCGCTGTCCCCAGCAAGGCGTTGAGCGCCGCCTCGTGCAACCGCCGGCGCTCACGCCCGAGCAGCCGCTCCTCGACGGCCTCGCGGACCAGAGCGTGGCGGAACGCGAACTCGTCCTCGCCGGTCTCGGTGAGCACGCCCTGCCGGACCAGCTCCCGCAACGAGAGGATCAGCGTGCTCTCGGGGAGCCCGGAGACGGAGGCGAGCAGGTCGAACGGGACCCGGTTGCCGAGCACCGCCGCGGCGTCGACGAGCCGCTGGTGTTCGGGTTCGAGGTCCTCGACCTGCCGGCGCAGAGCCTCCGCGAGACTCCAGGGCAGCGGCCGCTCGCAGAGCGCCTCGAGGTCGTCGGACTCCATGCCCCGCAGCAGCTCCTCCAAGAAGAAGGGGTTGCCACCGGTACGGCCGTGCAGAGAGACGGCGGAACGGTACGGCGGCGGCCGTCCTATCGCCGATGCCAGATATGTGGAAGTCTCGTCGAGAGTCCACCGCTCCAACTGGACGTGGTAGACCTCGTGCCGTCGCTCCAGCCGGTCGAGCAGCCCCGCGATCGGGTTGCGTCGGATCACCTCGGCCGGACGGTAGGTACCGACCAGAAGCCGGCCGCCCTCCAGGTCGGCAATGCGCTCGAAGAGGCCGATGCTCTCCGAGTCCGCCCAGTGCAGGTCCTCGAAGATGACGACCGCCGGTGCCCGCGCCGAGAGCCGGGCGACCAGACGCAGTCCGATGTGCAGCCGCTCGACCTGCGGGCGGCCGGAGTCGACGAGCGCGTCGAGGTCGGACTGGTCGACGTCGCCGTGACCCTCCAGCGCGGAGAGCAGCAGCTCGAAGGGGCGCCCGAGCGAGCCCGGCTCGGCCTGGCCGACCAGCACGGTCGTCGCCGGCGGCAGCCGGTCG
This sequence comes from Micromonosporaceae bacterium, assembly GCA_036557785.1. Taxonomy (GTDB): domain Bacteria; phylum Actinomycetota; class Actinomycetes; order Mycobacteriales; family Micromonosporaceae; genus DATBGZ01. The sequence goes on along the minus strand of DATBGZ010000096.1, from coordinate 64,819 downwards.
ATGAGTTCGCGCACCAGACGGGTCTTGCCGATGCCCGGCTCTCCCGCGAGCAGGGCCACGCGCGTTTCGGCCGTGCCGGCCAGCTCGACCAGCCGGCGCAGCTCCTCCTGCCGGCCGACCATCACGTCGCCGGCCCCCGCTGGTCCTCGCCGCGTTCCCGTCCGCACGCACCCAGCGTAGGCGCCGGGTGGGACAGGATTTCCTTGCCATGATCATGACGACCGCCCCGCATGGTGCCCGGGGCGGTCGTCGTCGGCGCGGCAGAGCGTCGCATGGACGCCTACCCGTGATCCGGTTGTCGTGAGTCGCGAGTCCTCGCGTGTTCGCGAGCGGTCTTCGCCTGCCGGTTGCGCTGGGCTTCGTCGATGAGCTCGCGCTCGCGCTGACGGGCCAGGCTGCGGCTGATCTCTGGGCTGTTGAGCATGGTGTCTGCCTCGTCTTTCACTGGAGTTGGTACCCGTTTCCGGGGTGTCTCCAGGTTCCGTCGAGGGCCGGGGTCGACACATCGTCAGTGACTGCGTATCTTCGCCGGCTCGGCTGGTGGCGCGTCAGGTACGTATGCGTACGCCGAAGCGCCTCACCGGCCGAGCAGCTCGCTCAGGTCTTCGGCATTGGTCTGGGCGTAGTCCGAATAGCAGTTGTTCATGAGCACGTGGGTCTGCCTCGCCTGCCCCGCGAGGTCGCGCAGGCGCGGCGCCCAGTCGGCGAGCTCGGCCTGGCTGTACTTGTAGCCGAACTTCTCGTGGATGTCCTTGCTTGTCCATTTGTCGCTGTGGCCGTGGAAGCGCACCACGGCCAGGTCCGCGGTCGCGGCGAGCACCGGTGGGATCGACGACGCGTGGCCCTGAGGCATATCGACGCAGACGAAGGGCAGCTCGTGCGAGGAGAGGAAGTCCAGCGTCTCGGCCTGGTTGTCGCCGTCGAACCAGGACTTGTGCCGCAGCTCCACGGCGATCCGAAGCGGGGCGCAGCGGCGCGCGACCTCGAGCAGGTACTGCTTGTTGGCGTACCGGATCGTGAACCAGGGCGGGAACTGGAACAGCAGGGCGCCCAGCTTTCCCGCGTCGGCGAGCGGGCGCAGCGAGGTGAGAAACCTCTCCCACACCTGCTCGTACGCCTCGCGCGGCAGGTCGTCCGGGTACACGTTGCGTTTGGTGGTCTCGGGGCGCAGGTCCTTGTAGATCGCGCTGACCTTGGTCGGATGCCCGGTGAGCAGGCTGAATGCCTTGATGTTGAAGAGGAAGCCGTCGGGGGTCCGCTGTGCCCACAGCGCCGTCGTGGACTCCGCCGGTGGCGAGTAGTACGTCGCGTCGACCTCGACCAGCGGGAAGTGCGTGGCGTAGTAGGCCAGCCGCTGCTCCGCCGTACGCACGTCGGCGGGGTACCAGCCCGAGGCGAGCAGCGTCGGGTCGGTCCAGGACGCGGTGCCGACGAGGATCTCATGTTTCGCCACGTCCCCAGTCTGCCGCGCGGGCCGGCCTCGCTCAGCCTCAGCTGACGGACCCGCAACCTCGGCGAGTCACGCTCGTTGACGGTTGTCAGGAGGCACCTACCCCCACGCCCAACGACCCCTCAAAGGACCGCTGATCGTGTACGCCCCACACGCCAGCCCGGCCCCCCCACGCCTGGCTGCCCTTGACCGCACCGCGATGGCCGTCGCCTCGGACTCTGTGGTGACGCCCGATCCCGCCGCCGACGACCTCGCGCACGGCGTCGGCGCCGACAGCTCGGGCCCGCTCGATCTCGGACCCCTGGTGCCAATTGTCAGTGCGCTCGCGGCGATGGTCGCGCTCTACGTCGCCTACCGGCTGGTGCGCAGCCACCCGCTGTGGCTCTCGCTCGTCCTGTGGGTCCTCGTGGTCTCCCGCGCTCTGCTCGGGAACAGCGGGCGAGCCGGCCAGACCTCGAATCGAGCCGACGCCCGGCCGGTCCCGCCGCGCGGTGTCGGCTGGTTCGGCGTAGCCACGGCGGTGTTCGGGCTGACCGCGACGGTGCCGCTGTTCGCGGTCTGGCTCGGTCTGTCCCCGCGGATGGCGTCGAACGACGTCCTCGTTGGCGGGATCGTCACCGGCGCGATCTTCCTGCCGGCGCTGCTCCACCGACCCGGGGCCAGCACCGGATCGGCCCTGCGCGCGCGCCGGGCCCTGGATGGCGCGTTCGTCGGTCTGTGCCTGATGTTCTGCGGCTGGGCCCTCCTCGTCGCTCCGCACGGCAGGCTCGACAGCCCGGCGTTTTGGATCGTCATGTTTCACTGCTGCGTGCTCGCGACCGCGATGATCACCGCGATGCGCCCCGGCCGCCTGGGCTGGCTGCTCTGCGGAGCGGGCGTCTGCACCGCGACCGTGGCGCTGGGCACGCTCGCCTTCGTGCTCTCTCACCATCCCTCGGCAGCGTGGCAGCCGACGCTCGCGGTGCTGCTCGTCGCCACACCGCTGCTGATGTGGCGCGGGACCGCGGCACTGGACGCCTCTCCAGCCAGGCCGCGACGGATTTCGGCCGTACCCCGGGCGACGGTCATCGCCGTGCCCGCCGCGCTCGCCCTCACGATCGCGCTGGAGCAGCTCGCCAGCGGTGCGAGGGTCGGTCGTGCCGAGATGATGATCGGCACGCTCGCCGCGGTTGCGGTCGGACTCCGGCAGTCGCTCCCGCTGGGGCCCACGGCGGCCGGTGCACCCACGGTCGGGTCCGCGATGGCGGCGGCGTCGACGGCGCCGCGGCCCGCGCCGATCGCCGGGCTCGCGACCCGCGACCCGGTGAGCTCGGCACTGGCCCAGGTGCTCGGCCAGGCCCGTGGTCGCGGCGCGCTGATCCTCGTCCGCATTGATTCGGATCGACTGGATGGCCGACGGGACGAGATCCACCGGAAGCTGGCCGGGCTGGTCGACGCGGTGCTCGCCGCGGATGGCGCCGAGGAGTCCGCGTACTGGTCCGGGCCTGGCTTCGCGGTGCTCACTCGCGCCACCATGGTGCGGGCGTACGGGTTGGCGACCCGCCTCGTCGCGGCACTCACGGAACCGGTCGATGACGCACCGGCCGGCACGTCGGCCTGGGCCGGCCTGGCCGATCTCGACGGCACCGCCAGCGCCGAGGACCTCGAGCGGCGAGCCGTGATCGCGCTCGGCCGCGCTCGGCAGCTCGGGCCCGGGCGGGTGGAGTGGTACGACCCCCCGGCGGAAGATGAGATGCGACGAGCGCAGGTCATCGAGGAGGACCTGCCCGGCGCGCTGTGCCGCGGCGAGCTGGACCTGATCTACCAACCGATCATGGATCTGGTCAGCGAGGCGCCGCTCGCGGTCGAGGCCCTGCTGCGCTGGCGCCACCCGCAGCTCGGCACGCTCATGCCGGCCGATGTGATCCCGGCTGCCGAGCAGACGGGTCTGATCGGCGAGATCGGGCACTGGGTGCGTCGTCAGGCCTGTTCCCAGCTCGCGTCCTGGCGTCGGGATGGGCGCGATCTGTCTATGGCGGTCAACGTCTGCGCCCGCGAGCTCACCGGTGGGGCGCTCGTTGCCGAGCTGCCAGCGGTCCTCGCCAGCCACGACCTGCCGCCCGACCGCCTCGTGCTCGAGATCGCCGAGTCGGGCATCCAGGACGCGGCCGAGGTCACGGAAGAGGTGAAGGCGCTGCACGAGGTCGGCGTGCGCGTCGCCCTCGACGAGTTCGGTGCCGGTGCGATGTCGCTGGGCCACCTGCGCCGCCTCTCGATCGACCTGGTGAAGATCGGCCAGCCCCTCCTCGACGAGGCCGGGGCCTGCGCCGGCACCCGGTTGCGCCGCGACGGCGGCGCGGTCCCGATGCTCGACCTGCTGGTCGGGATGGGTCGTCGGCTCGGGGTTGACGTGGTGGTGCAGCAACTGGAGGCGCGCGCGCAACTGAACCAGGTGTTGACCGCCGGCTGCCGACTCGGCCAGGGTCATTTCTTCGCCCACCCCGCACCGGCCGAACGCACAGAGGCCTTCCTGGACGGTTACCGCAGCACTTGGCGCCCTCGCGCCGCGTTGTGACGGTGTCAACCCTGGGGGCTCGTGGCCGCGCGCACTACTGTGTCCTGCGAAGGGGGAGGGCACATGCGGTTCGAGGTCACCCAGGTGCTGGATGTCATCGAGCGCCACCTCACGACCGAGTCGTCGCTCGCGCAGGCTGTGGTCGACCTGGGTCACGTGGCCTGGTACGGCGCGCTCGACGGCGGTCGGCCGGTGAGCCTGCTGCGCGCAGGCCTGCTCATCGACGCGCTCTCGCGCCATCTCGGCGAGGACGCCGTCATGGTGTACCCCGTGACCAGCCGTGAGCTGCTCACGGACGCCGACCTCACGTCGAAGGAGCGCATGGTGCTGGGCCGCTGGTCCGGCGACGGCGTGATCGAAGTCGTCCCGTTCATGGGCGACCGGGTGCCGGAGGTCGCCGACATCACAGGCCTGCCGGTCGTCACCATCGACGGGTTCCCTGGTCTGGAACGGCGGTACCCGTGGTTGCGCGGGGTGCCCGAGCGGGTGCTGCATCTCGTCCCTGCCGAGGGCGGGGCACGGATCATCGGCGGGCAGCCGCTGCCGGCCGTAGAGGGCCGGGCCGCGCTACTGGGCCGGGTGTGGACGTGCGTACGCCGGGACTGCCCGCTCTTCGGCGACCGCCGCGGCCACGCGCAGGCCGTGCCCCGGATGAGGGCAGGGGTGCCGGTCTGTCCCCGGCACGATGAGCCACTGACCAACGCCGGTCCGCGGCCGCCGTCGCTGACCATGGTCCTCATCGTCGACGGCGCGGTACGGGAACGGTTCGTGGTGCGAACCGGACGCCCGGTGGTCGTGGGACGCGCGCCGGACGATCCGACTGGCATCGCTATCGGCGGCTTCCTCGATGGCCCCGTGGCACAGATGGTCAGCCGCAACCACGTGCGGCTCGAGTTGCTCGATGACGGGTGTTACGCCGCCGATCTGTCGACCAATGGGACGCTCGTGCACAAGACGGGCGCGGCAGCCGGCGGGTACGGGCCGTACGGCTCGGCGCAGCAGGTGCACCTCAAGGGCGGCGCCCCACACCTGCTCGGCCCCGGCGACACGCTCGAACTGCACACCGGGGTGGTGCTGGCCCGCGCCGACCGCATCCCGGCCGGGCTGCTCGGTGGGCAGGGCAGCGTCATGGGCGACGCGCCGACGATGACAATCCGTCCGCAGTTGTAGCCGCGCGAGCGGGGCGTGCATGGAGGGTGCACGCGCCCCCGGTTGTGTAGTCTGTCCGGCGGATCGCCGCCCCCAACGGCGCCGCACCGAGCGTCGACGGCGGTCCCCGCGGGAGGGTTTCCCATCGTGATGCCAGGCAGTACCCACGTTGGACAAGGCCCGACCCGGCGCTGGTCGCCGCGCCGCCGCCTGACCGTGCTCGGCACGGGCGTGCTCATTGTCCTGCTCGCCCTGTTCGGGCTGCCCGGGGTGGCCAGTGCTGAGAACGACGATCCCGACGGCGACCTGCCACAGTCCGTGTTGGACACGCTCGAGGCCGTCTCCCGTGGCTACTACGACGCGCGGGCCGTGCTCGCCTCGTCCCAGGCGCGGCAAAAGGAGATCAGCGACAACCTCAAGGTCGCGAAGGCCGCGTTGGCCAGCCTCTCCTCAAAGATCGGAAAGGTCGCGGCGGCCCGCTACGAGGGCGGCAACTTCGGGTTCGTCAATGGCCTGATCAACGGACAGGGGCTCACCGACGACATGCTCGATGGCGCGGCCGTCGGGCAGTACCTCACCTGGCACGACGACTCGTACATCCACGAGTACCGGCAGCTCAAGGACGAGTCGGAGCAGCAGCAGAAGTTGCTCGACGCGGAGCTGGACATCCAGGCCGCGCAGGAGAAGGCGCTCGACGACCAGAAGCGCCAGTTGGAGAAGGCGCTCGCGGTGCTCGACATCATGCCGCCCGATGTCCAGTACACCGGTCCGGTCACGATGGCTCAGCCGGCCCCGCGCAATCCCGATGGCAGCTTCCCGGCGGAGGCCCAGAACATCCCCGATCCGACCACCGGCGGAAAGATCACGTTCCGGACCTGGCACATGCTCCAGGAGGCCAAGAACGCGGGGTTCACCCGCTTCGTCTCGTGTTGGCGCCCCGGCACGCTCTACGAGCATCCGAAGGGCCGGGCCTGCGACTTCTCGGTCTTCAAGGACAGCGGCTTCGTCGGCAAGGCGGCGACCGGCGACGCGAAGGAGTATGGCAGCAAGCTTGCTGCGTGGGCCGTGGCGAACGCCGACGCTCTCGGCGTCCTCTACGTCATCTGGTACCAGCAGATCTGGACACCTGCCGATGGCTGGCACGCCTATCGCGAATACGGTGACGTGGCTACTGAGCATAAGAACCACGTCCACATATCGATGCGTTAGTACACCCCGCGTCAGGACCGGGCGTTGCGCCGCGGTAGCGGTGCCGAGCCATTGACGCGGGCAGTACCGCTCTCGTCCGCGTCGGCTCCGGCCGCGGGCACCAGGTGCGGGACTCCGGCCGGCGAGCGGGTGGGCACGCTGCCCTGGCGGCTGTTGGTGGCCCGACCACGTCCCGTGACACGGTTCTCGTTGCGCTCCACCGGTTCGCGGTGGTCCCGGTCGCGCTCGTCCCACCGACTCGTCGGCCGTGGGGTGCGGCGGGGCGGCTGTTCGTCAGGGACGGTGGCGTCTGTGGTGGTGGTGGCGGCGCCCACGGTGGCGGAATCACCGTCAGTGCCGTCGGCGTCGACCGCAGGCGAGGCGGGTTCCGGGCTCGGCGCTGGGCCCGCTGCCGCGGGCACGCCCCAGCCAGGCACGGGTCGCCACGTGGGCGTGATGCGCACCGGCGTCTGCTCCTGGACCGGTTCGTCGAGCGGCAGGTCGGTGCGGGCGCGGGCGAACGCGGAGGCGACGGCGCCGCCAAGCAGGGGGATCGAGCGCACGGCCACGGTGCGCTCGGCCCAGACGTCGGTGCTCCAGCCAGGGGCGTGCGCGAGCGAGGTCGAGCTCAACGCCACCCGCGACCGGACCTGGTCGACGAACCAGGGGTCGATCTGGTCGGTGCCAGCGTTCGGGTCGAAGATCAGGCGCAGGTCACGACCGGTCGCTGTGCCCACGCTGAAGTACCCGAGCATCGCGGTGAGCACCGTGGTGAGCACCACGCTGCTCAACCCCGTCGCCATCAGGTCCAGGCCGGTGACCTGATCGGCTGGGATCGGGCCACCGCCGGGCGGCTGTACCCCGAGCGCCGACGCCGCGATCAGGTGCAGCGCGGTCAGCGCCAGGCCGACCAGCACGGCCCCGGCCGCCGCGGACCGGACGGAACGAGTCGCGCCGAGCCAGCAGGTCAGGCCGGCGCCGGCCGCGGCGGCGATCCCCACGGCCGCGGCCGCCCGCGGTGGGTCGTAGGCGAACTGTCCGCCCGTGGTGAGCGACCGCATCATGAGATATTCGCAACCGATGATGGCAACGGCGAGCGGCACACCCGCCGCGACGAGTCGCAACCCGTTGCGGCCATAGCAGATCAGCAGCAGGGCCACAGCGGTGGCGATGAGCGTGACGGCGAGGCTCTCCGCGAGCGCCACCGGGGCAAGCCGGATGACCGAGCCGTCGACGCGCAGCCCGAGCACCCCGACCAGCGCGGGCTGCCAGATCCCGGGCACGGCCACGCAGACCAGCGCGTATGCCAGGAACCGCGCCCGCCGCCATCCGCCGTACCGCCGCGCCCGGGTGGCGAGGATGATCCCGAGCAGGCAGCCGAGCGTCGCCAGGAGCATAGCTGCCACAGGGCTCACGGGTCCGAGTGCCAGGTCGTGCAGTTCGCCGATCATGCGTGGTCTCCCCCTTGCCGGTCCATCGCGCGTGTCCGCTCGTTGGCGTGCACGGGTCGAAGGCCGCCGCGCACACCAGGCGATTCAGGCACGCGTAGCAGTGGCCTGATCGCACAGAGTGTGCGGGCCAACACGAGGATCCGACCTTCGCAGAATGGCGTGAGCGCGGGTTAGGCTCGGCGACCGTGAGCGGCGTGGGCACGACCGACGACGGGGACCGCGTGGTCGACCTCTCTGACGACGGCGGGCCGTGGGTGGACGACGAGCCCGTGCTGCCGACCGCGACGCTCGACGACACCGACGCCGGATGGGGCGAGCCGCGAGGCGACAACGACGCGCGCCTGCTCGCTGAGCGTCCCCCGCACTGGCAGTGACCCGCAGGGTCGTCAGGGCGCGACGGAGGTGGTCGACTTCGTGCCGCTGCCCGAGGTGCTGGACGAGCCCGACGCCGCCGATGGCCCGCTCGAGCCGCTGCCCTTCGACGGTGCCGCACCGCCTTTGCCGGACTCACCGCCCGACGACGAGCCGCCCGACGACGAGCCGCCCGATGACGAGCCGCCGGACGGCGAGCCGCCTGAGGTCGCGCCCCCCGCGGACGAGCCTGCCGCGGACGAGTTCTCCGCGGACGAGCCCCCGGACGTGCTCGCCGCGGCGTCGGCCTTCGATCCATCGCCGTCGGCCGACGCGGAGCTGGCCCGGGAGTCGGTCCGGTAGAACCCGGAGCCCTTGAAGACGATCCCCACCGAAGAGAACACCTTGCGCAGGCGGCCGTCGCACTCGGGGCAGACCGTCAGCGGAGAGTCCGAAAAGGACTGCACCGCCTCGAGCTGGTGACCACAGGTGGTACAGGCGTACTGGTAGGTGGGCACGTGCAGCCTCCTGGCACCGTCATGTCTCGCGATCGGGACTGGCACTCAACCGGCGCGAGTGCCAGTCGCCAGTGAATACTAGTCGTGCCCGCCGACCTCGACGAGGCCGTCCGGGGTCAGCACCGCTGTCACGGGCCGGTCGTGCGGCTGCATCGGCACCGCCGGCACCACCTCGCCCGGGTAGAGCAGGGCGACCACCGCGACCCCCGGCCGTACCCGGGTCAGCGCCCGGTCGTACGAACCGCCACCCCGCCCGAGCCTGCCCCCGGTCGGGTCCACGGCCAGCGCTGGCACGAACACGAGATCGGCCCTGCTGATTGCCTCGGGCCCCAGGCGTGGTCCCGGGGGTTCCCGCAGCACCCGCAGCACCGCGCCAGCCCCCAGAGTCCCGTCGTAGGCGACCCAGTCAAGGTCCCGGTCGGTTTGCAGCGCGGGCAGGATGAGCCCGTACGGCGGGAGTACCGCTGCCAGTGCCGCGGGCAGGCCCGATCCGCCGGGCTCGTCGGGCAGCGGCGCGTATCCGGCCACACACGATCGCCCGCGGGCCAGGTCTGCAGCGGCCGCCACGAGCGTGGCGTTTGCGGTCGCCCGGTCCGCATCGGAGAGCGCCGACCGCGCGGCCAACACCGCCTCCCGGATCACACGCTTGCCCGACGCGGGATGCTCCTCGGCTCGGAGGTCTTCTGGCAATCTCGGACAACTCCTCCATAAGCCGCGTCCAGGCGAAGGCTTGGGCGGTTGGTAATAACAGTCGGTCATCAGAGCGTTACGAATTGCATCGCCCCGAGGGAGCTTCTCGCAGGGGCAGGCTCGGACCGCGCCGTGATCGGCGGTGCGCTCACTAGCCTTGGGGAGGCACGGTGACACTACGCGGACGGCTTGCCGTGGCGTTCACCCTGATCCTGCTCGCGCCGACGCTTGTCGGTGCCGCCGCCCTGGCCGGTCTCGGCGTCATGACTCCGGGGAGCGCCACCGCGACCGGCGCGGGCCAGGGCGACGCGATCGCCGGCACCGCCGTGCGTTCCCTCGTTGCGGCGCGCTGCCGCGACCTTTCCGCCACCGCCACGAGCCTCGCGGCGACGGCCAGCGCGGCAGGGCAGTCGTTCGCGGTCGTCCCGGCGGGGTCGTCCGGCGCCTGGGCGATCTGCGGCGTGGACCCGGCCGAACTGCCGGCCGCGGCTCAGACCGGCCTCGCCGCCCGGGTCGAGATCCGCCACGACGGGGTCGCGACCGGTGAGGCCTACGCCGTGCAGCCACTCGACGACGCGTTCCTCGCCGAGCTCTCCGCAGCCGCGGGGCGACGCGTGAGCCTTGCTGACGCATCGGGCTCGCGCGCGTACGGGCAGATCTCGAACCCGATCGCGTCGGACGCGACGATGCCGCTGCGGCTGCGGATGGACGCGGCGAGCCCTGCCGGCCGCGGGCCGCTCACGGTGCTCCTCGTCGTGGCGGGCGCCGCGGTGGTCGCGTCGGCCCTGCTGGGCTGGTGGCTGGCGAGCCTCGCGACCCGGCCGCTGCGGCGCCTGCTCGCCGCGGTCGACCGCGCATCGACCGGGGATCTCACCGCCCGTACCGCAGTCAGGGGCCGGGACGAGACCGGCCGGTTGGGCCTGCGGCTGGACGGGCTGCTCGCCGGGTTACAGGAGACGCAGCGCCTGTCGGTCACGGACGCGCTGACCGGCCTGGGCAACCGCAGGGCGCTCGCCGAGCACCTGCACCGCGAGATCGAGCGCGCTGGTCGGTTCGGCCGGACCTTCGGCGTGCTCGCGCTCGACCTCGACCACTTCAAGGAGATCAATGACAGCCACGGACACCGGGTCGGTGACGGGGTGCTGGTCGAGTTGGCCGCACGGATCCGCGGCGTGATCCGGGAGGTGGATCTGGCATTCCGTCAGGGTGGCGAGGAGTTCGTCGTGCTGCTGCCAGAGACCGACATCGCGGGCAGCCTCACCGCCGCCCGCCGCATCGGCGACGCGGTCCGGGACACCCCGTTCGCCCGCGACGATGAGGCGATCGCGGTGACGGTATCGGCGGGGGTCGCCGTCTTCCCGCGCCACGCCCGCACCGGCGAGGATCTGCTCGAGGCCGCCGATCAGGCCCTCTATGCGGCAAAGGCAGCGGGTCGGGACACGTTCGTGCTCGCCGGGACTCAGCCGCAGGAGGACCGTGGCACCGGATCGTCACACCGCGATGTCGCTCTGGGGGCGCTTCGGTGACTCATCGCCTCCGCCGCGGCGAACGACCGTTAGCCTGAGGTCCATGCCGGACGACGCTAGCGCGGCGAAGCTCACCAGCCGACCATCAGGCAACTCCCGTACGGCTGCGGGGGGCCGCGCGGTCAAGGCCGTGATCCCCGCGGCCGGTCTCGCGACCCGATTCCTGCCCGCGACCAAGGCGGTCCCGAAGGAGCTGCTCCCGGTCGTCGACCGGCCGGTGCTGCAGTACATCGTGGAGGAGGCGGCCGCCGCGGGCATCGTCGATATCCTGCTGGTGACCGGACGCGGCAAGACCAGCATGGTGGAGCACTTCGACCGTCAGCCGTACCTGGAGGCCCGGCTCGAGGCCAAGGGTGACCTGGACCGCCTGGCCGCGATTCGTCGCCCGGCCGAGCTCGCCGAGATCTACACCTGCCGCCAGGGCGAGCCGCTGGGCCTGGGCCACGCCGTCTCGTACGGGGAGTCGCACGTGGGTCGGGAACCGTTCGTGGTAATGCTCGGTGATGAGTTCCTCGAGGAGGACCAGCCGCTGCTGCCCGCGATGCTCGACCTGCAGCAGCGCACGGGTGGCATCGTGCTCGCCTTCCTTGAGGTGGACTGGACCGAGACCAACCGGTACGGCGTCGCGTCCGTGTCGCCCGCCCCCGACCTGCGCTCGGCCATCGGGACGCACGAGGGCCTCGGCGAGGTCTACAAGGTCACCGCGCTGGTGGAGAAGCCGAGCAGCGAGGATGCACCGAGCAATCTCGCCGTCGTCGGCCGGTACGTGCTGCCGCCGGAGATCTTCGACGCGATCCGCCGCATCGGCCCCGGCGCCGGCGGCGAGATCCAGTTGACCGATGCCATGGCTCTGCTGCTCGCCGAGGGCGTGCCCGTGCATGGGATCGTCTACCGGGGCGTGCGCTACGACACCGGGCTTCCGCTGGGCTATCTGCAGGCCGTGGTGCAGGTGGCGGCCCGCCGGCCCGACCTCGGCCCGGCGTTTCGTACCTGGCTCACCGACTACGTGAAGAACGAGCTCATCCCGACGGACTGACCGTCCAGGGTCCGCTGCGCGGCGGCCCGGTTCCATTGGCGGACCGCTCGGGGTTAGGCTCCGATGCTTCCGTTGCTAGCGGAGGCGGAAGGCGGTTCGTTCCCGCATGGCGGCACCCGGCTGGCCCGTGGTCCTGCGTGACGCGCGCAGTGGCGTCGTGCTGCGCCCGTACGCGCGGGGTGACGCCCGGGTCTGGTCGCGGTGCCGGATCGCCAACCAGGCCTGGCTGTCCGTGTGGGAGCCCACGCCGCCCAGCGGTACCTGGGCCGAGCTGAACTCGCCGAGCGCATTCCGGATGATCAATCGGGAACTGCGCCGGGTTGCCGCCGGCGGCGCCGCGATGCCGTTCGCCATCTGCCTGACCGAGCGAGGTTCGAGCCGGCAGCGTTTGGTCGGCCAACTGACGCTCGGCAACATCGTGCGCCGCGCGTTCTGCTCGGCGTACGCCGGTTACTGGGTCGATGAGGCGGTGGCCGGTCGCGGCATCATGCCCACGGCTCTCGCGCTCGCCGTCGACCACGCCTTCGGCCCCGGCGGGCTGCACCGCATCGAGGTGAACATCCGGCCCGAGAACACACCGAGCCGTCGGGTGGTCGAGAAGCTCGGCTTCCGCGAGGAGTCCTACCACGCCCGCTACCTGCACATCGACGGAGCGTGGCGCGACCACGTCGGGTACGCCATCACCTCCGAGGAGGTCGCGGTCGACGGTGGACTGATGGCGCGCTGGGACCGCGTACGCGCCGAAGGACGGGTGCCCTCCTGACGCTTGGGCCCGCCCGAGCCCGTGCCCGGCCCCCGCCCACCGCGTGCCCAGCCCCCGCCCAGCGCGTGCCCGGCCCCCGCCCAGCGCGCAGGAAATCACTTCTTGGCCCCTCGCCGGTGCAGCACATGCCCCGAAAGTGACTTCATGGGCTCGGACCCGAGCCGCGGCACGCGCCCGGCGTGCGCGGTTTTCGCCCGGATCGGACGTAGCCTGCAACCACGCCCGCTGCGTCCGGGCCGCTCCTTGGATCATGGGAGGTGCGGCGTGCCCACCTCGGTGCTGCTCGCCGTCCTCGTCGCGGCGGGCCTGCTGGCGCTCGCCCCCGCGCTCAGCCGCCGGCACGACCCACCGGTGCCCGCGCCCGAGTCCGACGCGTCCACCGCTCGCGTGCTGTCCCGTCATCGGCGCAGGCGTACGGTCCCGGGCGCCCGCCCGATCAACCCGCCGCGCGTCGCCCCGATCTCTGCTGCCCGCGCGCAGTCGGCGCCTTCCGCCCGTACGGTCTCCTCGCCCGTGATGTCCGCCCGCGCACCCGCAGCTCGGCCGTCGTCGCCCCACACGCAGTCGACGCCACGGCCAGCGGCGAGCCGCAGCTCCGCCCGCAATCGAGTCGCGTTACGACATGAGTCGCGACCTCGGCGCCGCCGCCCGGCACCGAGCGCACTGCGCCGGCGCCGGCGGGTCTTCGTGGCGCTGGTCGCGTTGAACCTCGTGGAACTTGGCGGGGTGGTGCTGCTCGGGCCCGGCTTCTGGATCGGGTTCTCGGTCGCGTTCGTCGTGTTGCTCGCGGACCTCGGCTACCTGCGGCACTCGGCGGTGGTCGCCGCTCGCCGGCGTCGGGCCCAACACCGGCGTCAGGCCTGGATCGAGGCGCAACAGGCCGCCATCCGCCGCGAGCACGAGCGCCGCGCCGCCGAGCGTGAGGCGCTCGCCCGCAGGATCGGGGCCTCCCGGCTCGACGCCCGGCGCCTGGCCATCCCCCGAACCGAGCGGTACCCGCGCCGCACCTCGTGAGCCGTCTCCGCCACTCCCGGCCCTGGACGTTGATCAGCCTCATGATCTTCGATGGGATGGCGGACGGACGGACACGCCGGAGTCGGGGATCTGGTTCGCGTGGGTGGTCGGCCGCCTGTTAGCCTTGTGCACGGTCCGGGCCCAGCCGCTGGAGCCAGACAAACCCGATGGGGCTGTAGCGCAGCCTGGTAGCGCACCTCGTTCGCATCGAGGGGGTCAGGGGTTCAAATCCCCTCAGCTCCACCACAAACCCCACGTCACGGGCCATTTCCCCGGGGCGGGACGTGGCCTTCACGATTTTCTGTCCGTTGTTCGTCCGTGGGATGAACCGTTACTGCGCGTGATTGCGCGGCAGAGACACGCAGCGTGCACGCGCCGTGCGTGCCGGTGCCGGGATTGACTTCAACGGTCATGATCGCGTCTTGGCCCCAGTGAAGGGTCGCGCCAGCAGTCAGTCGCCAGCAGGCGACGGAGCCGGGCTCGGCGTGGCGACGGGCCGCACGTGAGGGCTGATGCGATCGCCGACCCGCCGGGCCCCGATGTCAGCAATCTCGGGGGACTTGACGGCGTCGTGACCGGTGGCGGGAAGGTCTCGGGAAGGCCGGCTTCATAGCTTCTCCCGTGTCGCCCGCCCGGTGGTCACCACGGCCGAAGCCGGGTCCGGAGTGGGCGGCCCTGAAGGAGCACTCCCATGACGACGACCGTCGCCCGTACCCCCCGCAACGGGGTCGACACCCCGACCCTGTTCGCCACGCTCGACGCCGTGCGCGCCCAGCCGGAACTGGCCAAGTTCCAGTTCCGGGCGACCAACCGGTGGGTCAGCGGCACCCACAACCGCACCGAGATCCAGGGCTTCTACGGAGCGAGCCAGGAGGACACCAGCCGTACCGCACCGTTTGTTCTTGACGCCGACCACCCGACCGTACTGGTCGGCGGCGGTAACGCCCCGACTCCGGTGGAGTTCCTCCTACACGCGATCGCAGCTTGCCTGACTTCGGGCCTGGCCAACATCGCCGCCGCGCGGGGGGTGACGCTGCATTCGGTCGAGTCGACCGTGGTCGGCGACATCGACCTGCTCGGCATCTTCGGTATGTCAGACCAGGTGCGCAACGGCTACCAGGGAATCTCGGTGAACTTCCGCATCTCCGGGGACGCTCCCGCCGACGTGCTCAAGGGCTTGATCGAGCAGTCGCGTGCGCGCTCCGCGGTCTATGACGTGCTCACCAACGGCGTGCCCGTCTCCATCGACGTGACGACGGTCTGAGTCATGTTCACCACCGACGCCATCGTCATCGGCGCGGGCCACGCGGGGCTGGCGATGAGCCACTGCCTGTCCGAACGCGGCATCGCGCACATCGTCCTCGAACGCGGCCGAGTGGCGCAGCGGTGGCGGTCGGCCCGGTGGGACTCGTTCCAGCTGCTCACCCCGAACTGGCTGTCCCGCCTGCCCGGCTGGACCTACACCGGCGATGACCCCGACGGTTTCATGTCCGGTAGTGCCTTCGTCGAGCACCTCGTCGACTACGCCCGGGCCAGCGGGGCACCGGTTCGGGAGCACACCACGGTGACCGGGGTCCGCGTCAGCGGTCCCGGCTACCTGGTGGACACCGACGCCGGTACCTGGCGGGCGCGCTGCGTCGTCATCGCCACCGGATACCACACCCGCGCCTCGGTTCCGGACTCGGCCGCGCAGCTGTCGCCGGGGATCACCCAGCTTGGCGCCTCGGGCTACCGCAACCCCGCTCAGGTGCACGACGGGCCGGTGCTCGTGGTCGGCGCGTCCTCCACCGGCGTCCAGCTCGCCGACGAGCTGGCCCAGTCCGGCCGAGAGGTGACCCTCGCGGTCGGCGAGCACACGCGGGTTCCGCGCCGCTACCGTGACCGCGACATCCTGTGGTGGCTGGACCGGGTGGGCAGCCTGGATCGCACCATCGACGCGTTGCCCGACCTGGACCGGGCACGTCGAGAGCCGTCGTTCCAGCTCGCGGCGGGCCGATCGCTCGACCTGGGTGTCCTGCGCAAGCACGGGGTGCGGCTCGCCGGTCGCCTGGTAAGCATCCACAGTGGACGGGCAGAATTCGCCGACGACTTGGGGCAGACAAGCGCCCGGGCGGAGGTTCGGCTGCGTCGGGTGCTGAGCACCATCGACACCCACCTCCACGCCGCCCACCAGACTAATGAAGTCCCACCAATCGCTATACCTCCAGGGCCGCGCTACATGACTGGATTCCGCACCGTCCTATGGGCGACCGGATTCCGGCCCGCCTATCCGTGGCTGCGGGTACCTGTGTTGGATCGCACCGGCGGCCTGCGACACCATCGCGGGATCACCGAGGCGCCCGGCCTGTACGCGATCGGGTTGCGGTTCCAGTACCGCCGTAACGCCACGTTCGTCGACGGCGCTCGCCATGACGCGGCGTACCTTACCGAGCAGATCGCCGCCAGGCTTGCCGCTACCGTCCACATTGGAGTGAGGGCATGACGCACGAGTACGACGTTATCGTCGTCGGGGCCCGTCCCGCCGGTGCCGTGACCGCGGTGCTACTGGCCCGCCAGGGCTTGCGCGTCCTGGTGCTGGAACGGGCACGACCCGGCGCCGACACGCTGTCCACCCATGCCCTGATGCGCGGCGGCGTGGGCCAGCTGACCCGCTGGGGCCTGCTCGCCCCCATCGTCGCCGCCGGTACGCCGGCCGTGCGGCGCACGCTGTTCCACTACCCGGGCGAGACGGTTACGGTATCCATCAGGCCCGCGGCCGGGGTAGACGCGCTCTACGCTCCGCGCCGTACGGTTCTGGACCGAATCCTCGCCGAGGCCGCACAGGAGGCTGGTGCCACGGTGCGCTATGGCGTTACCGTCACCGACTTGCTGCGCGAGCGGGACGGGCGGGTCAGCGGCGTCATCGGGCACGACCGTTCGTTCTCCCCGGTACGGGCGCGGTCCTGGCTCACCGTTGGGGCCGACGGTGTCACGTCCACCGTGGCGCGTCTGGTCGGCGCGGAAACGGTTCGGGAAGGCCAGAACAGCGGTGCGATCATGTTCGGCTATTGGACCGGGCTCGAGGTAAACGGGTACGAGTGGTTCTATCGTCCCGGTGGCTCAGCAGGCATGATCCCCACCAACGACGGCGAGGTCTGCGTCTTCGCCGGCACCAGTACCCGCCGGTTCACCACTGAGATGATCCGTGACCCGCGCGGGGCGTACCTGCGGCTGCTGGAGGAGGTGACCGGCATGGCCAGCGGTCGGCTGTCCGCGCGGCCCGCACCGCGACGGGTGCGCGCGTATCCGGGCCGTCCCGGCTATCTGCGCCGGGCGTACGGGGCCGGTTGGGCCTTGGTCGGGGACGCGGGCCAGTACCTGGACCCGTTGAGTACCAACGGCATCACGGAGGCGCTCCGCGACGCGGACCTGTTCTCCCGGCAGGTCAGGGCGATCAACGCCGGCACCGCGGAGGGCGAGGCCCTGGCCGCCTACCAGACGCAGCGGGACCGTATCGCCCTGCCCATCCACGACGTTGTCGACGAACTGGCCGGCTACCGGTGGGATGTCGCGACCGTGCGTTCTCTGCTGCTGAAACTGAGCTCTGCGCTCAGCTCCGAAGTGGAGGCAATGACTCGTCCGGCCGGTAGACAACCACCGCGGGCCCTCTCGATCACAATGCAGCCATGAGCCATCGCGTCGGGATCCGACTCCTGGGCGAGTTCGGGGTGACGGTCGACGGGGTCGACGTGCCTGACTCGGCCTGGACCCGCCGCCAGGCGACCACCCTGGTCAAGCTGCTCGTGCTCGCCCCACGCCGGCAGTTGCACCGCGAGCAGGTCATCGACGCGCTGTGGCCCGACGCAACCGTCGACGAAGCGGCCCCCCGCCTGCACAAGGTGGCCCACTATGCGCGCCGGGTCCTGGGCCCGGGCGGCGTGGTGCTGCACCGGGAGCTGGTCTCGTTGTTTCCAGGGGATGGCTCCTCGGTCAGCATAGATGTGGACGAATTCTCCAACCTCGCTGCGGCGGCGCTGGCCGACGGCGACGCGCAAGCCGCGGTCCGGGCCGCTGATGCGTACGGTGGCGACCTGCTACCCGAGGACCGCTACGAGCCATGGGTTCAGGGCCACGCTGACCGGCTGCGGGCGACCTACCTGCACGTGTGCCGCCTGGCCGAGCGCTGGAGCGACGTGGTCGCCGCCGACCCGACCGACGCCCGAGCCCACGTGGCGCTGATGCGCGACCACGCCGGGCGCGGCGACTACCGGGGCGCGCTGCGCCAATTCGAACGACTGGACCGCGCCCGCCAAGCCGAGCTCGGCGCGCCGCCCGACGACGAGGCACTCGCCCTCCGCGAGGCGTTGCTCGGACCGGACCCGTCTCAGTCCGCCGCATCGCCCATGATCGGGCGTCGCAAAGAGCGTTCCGCGCTGGAGAGCGTGCTCGACGAGGCGGCGACCGGTCGCAGCCGCGCGGTCTTCATCGCCGGAGCCGCCGGCGTGGGGAAGTCCACCCTTGCTGCCTGGCTGCGGGACCAGGCCGTGGCCCGCGGTTGGCGCACTGGCCACGGCGTCTCCTCGGCGGTCGAGGGCGCCTGGCCGTTCGCGCCCGCTTTGGAGGCGGTAGCCGACCTGTCCCGGCGCCACCCTACGTTGCTGGACGGCCTCGACGACCGGTGCCGCGACGACATCGACCGTGCCCTATCGGGCCGCGTCGAGGGCTGGGCCGGGCAGAGCACCCCGCAACGACTGTTCGTAGCCGTGGCCCAACTGCTGCGCCTTGCGGCCGCGGGTCCCGGAGTGCTGCTCGTGGTCGATGACGTCCACGTGGCCGACGAGGCGACCCTCCGGCTGCTGCAGTACCTCGTCCAGAGCTGCGGCACCGAGCGGTTCGTGCTGGTGCTCACCCATCGGCGTCAACCGACTACGGACGCGTTCGAGCACACACGCACGAGCCTGCTCGGCCGGACCACCGCACTCGACCTCCCGCTGGCACCGCTGACGCAGTCCGAGACCGCCGTGCTGGTTGCGGCGCGTGCGCCCGACTTGCCCGATCAGACCGTGGAGCAAATCTGGGCGGTCAGCGGTGGGATCCCATTCGCCGTCACCGAGTTGGCCCGTTCAGCCGCCGACGGGAAGGTCCTCGCACCGGCGCAGGCCGTCCTGGGCAACCTGGAACCCGCCGTCCGGTCGGCGTTGGAGCACGTGGCGGTGGTGGGGTCGACATTCGACACTGACGAGTTCCTCGCGATGAGCGACCTGCCCGAGGATGAGGCCTTCGACTGCCTGGATGCCGCGCTCGCCGCGCTCGTTATCGAACGGACGTTGCGGGGTTTCCAGTTCCGCCACCCGCTCATCCGCGAGACGCTACTCGACGCGATCCCGCCGCACCGCCGCGCCGCCCTGCACCGACACTGCGCCCGGCGTCTGATCGGGCTCGACGCCTCGCCGGCGCGCGTCGGTCACCACCTACTTGCCGCAGGCGACGGCGCTGCGGCCGTGCCGTACGTGCTGGGTGCCGCACAGACCGAGGCCGCGGTCGGCGCGTTCCGGGACGCACTGTCCCTTGTGGACTCTATCCGTACCGTGGCACGCGGCGACGACCTGGCCCAGACGCTCGCCCTGCGGGCGGACCTGCTCGCCGCCGTCGGCGACGCGGGAGCGCTATCGGCCTACCGCGAGGCGATAGGGGTCGCGGGAGCGCAACAGACCAGGGCGCTACGCGCGAGGATGGGGCAGTTCGCGGTCATGTCCGGCGACACCGACACCGGCGCCGCCGTCCTGGCCGGCCTTGACCCCGACGGCGGCGCCGATGACCCGGCCATCCTGCTCGCCCAGGCCACGCTCGCGTACTTCACCGGCGATCTTGACGGCGCCTGGGCAGCGGCCTCCCACGCCACCCGTGCGGGTACGAGCCAGGGATCGGCTCTGATGCAGTCGAACCTCGCCACCCTGCGGGGGCTGATCGCTCATAACCGCGGTGAATGGAACAACCTCCTGCGGATCGAGCTGATGCGCACCCGCGACGATCCGGGGCTCGCCACCAATGTCTTCGATTCACATCTATGCGTCGCCGAGTACCTGCTCTACGGCCCTACGCCTTACGCGGAGGTCATCGACCTCGCCCGTGGCCTGCGGCGCACTGCCCGGGACGCCGGCGCGCTACGAGCGGTCGCCTTCGCCAGTGCCCTCGCCGGCGAGGCCGCTCTGCTCGCTGGCGACCTGGACCTGGCCGAGCGGGAACTCACCGAGGCCGTCGAGCTGCATCGGGACCTCGCCGCCACCGCCGGCGAAGCTGCCTCGCTGCAGCGCCTTGCGGAGGTGCACGTGTTCCGTGGTGACAACGCCGCGGCGACGCGGCTGCTGCGCCGCGCCCTGCCGCTGGCCCGCTACTCGGTCCTCGCCCCGCATCTGCTGCAGCGGGTCTACGGGACGATGATCGCGGCCGCCGACTCCCCCGACGCTGCGCGGGTTGTCGTCGACACCGCGCAGGCCACACTCGCCCAAGCAGACTTCTGCGAGTTCTGCACGATCATGTTCGAGGTACCCGCGGCGATCGCCTGCGCCCGGACAGGTGACCTGGACCAGGCTCGCCGGCACCTGGCCGAGGCGGAGCGCTCGGCCGCGCTGTGGGAGGGTACCGCCTGGCAGGCCGCCACCCTCGAGGCGCGCTCGCATCTGGTTGAGGCAGAGGGCGACGCCGACCAGGCTCGGCGGGTGCGCCACCGTGCGGCGGAGATGTTCGACGCCGCGGCCCACCCCCTCGACGCATCCCGCTGCCGCGCCGCCTGACCTTGCCGCTGGCGGGAAGGGCGCGGGAAGGCCTCGTCGGCACAGTTGCGCTCATGACTGAGAAGATTGAGCCCACATTGGACATCACCGGCCTGGGCACTATCCTGGGCGTCTGGGCGCACCCCGACGACGAGGCCTACCTCTCCGGTGGTCTGATGGCGATTGCCCGCGACGCCGGAGCGCGGGTCGCCTGCGTCACCGCCACCCGTGGCGAACGCGGTACGCCCGACCCGGTGGCTTGGCCGCCCGAAGGGCTGGCAGCGGCGCGCGAGGCCGAGTTGGCGTGTAGCCTGCACGTCCTCGGCGTCACCGAGCACGAATGGCTCGGCTACCCCGACGGTGGCTGCGCGAAGGTCCCACCCGACGAGGCGGTCGCTCGGCTGTGTGACGTGATCGATCGGGTCCGGCCAGACACGGTGGTGACCTTCGGCCCGGACGGCTACACCGGCCATCCCGACCACCAGGCGGTCTCGGCCTGGACCTGTGGCGCGTTCCGCGAGGCCGCACCGGCCGGCGCTCGGCTGCTGCATGCCGCGGTTACCCACGGGTGGGCCCGCGCGTGGAGCACGATCCATCGGGAGCTCGACGTCTTCCAGGACGGATATCCGTCCACAGTGGATGATGAACGGATCGCAGTCGAGCTGGTGCTGGACGACCGGACCCTCGACCGGAAGGTGCGCGCCCTCGCGGCGCAGGTGTCGCAGACGAGCGGGCTCATCGCTCGGCTCGGCATGCGGCGCTACAAGCGCTGGGTCGGGCAAGAGTCGTTCGTCGAGGGGACCCGGGTCCGCTCCACTGCTGGAGCCTGGTCATGACGGCGCGGCTGAGATCCGACGCTGCGGCCGGGGCGCGGGCCATGCTGCCGTGGCTGCTCGCGGTGGCCCCGTTCGGCCTCGTGATCGGGGTGAGCGCGGGGCGGGCGCGGATCTCCACGGGAGCGGGCTGGTTCACCGGCCCCACTATCTACGGCGGAAGCGCGCAGGTCGCAGCGATCGACATGCTGGACGCCGGGGTGTCGGCCTGGCCGGTGATCGCCACCGTGCTCGTCATCAACCTGCGGCTGGTCTTCTACTCCGCGGCCCTGGCTCGGTATTGGCGAGATACCCCGCTGTGGTGGCGGTTGCTTGCCGGGTACCTGCTCGTGGACCCTTCGTTCGTGGTCGGCTCGCGCCGCTACGCCGACAGCCCGCGCAGCGCGGCGGCGCTGCGCTCATCGCATGCCTACTACCTTGCTGGGGCGGCTGTGCTGTGGGTCGGGTGGCTGGCCGCGCTCGGTGTCGGGGCGGTCGCCGGGTCCAGCGTTCCGGCCGGACTGCACCTGGAGCTGCTCGTACCGCTGTATCTCCTCGGCCAGATCATGCCGAACCTGCGCCAGGCGACGACCCGCCGCGCCACGCTCGTGAGCGGCGTTGTGGCTGCGGCCGGCGTCGCCGCACCCCTGCACCTTGGCATTGCGGTCGGCATCGTGGTCGGGTTGGTCGCGGGATCCCTCTCCGCCGCTTCTCTGTCCACACAGGAGGGACGGTCATGAGGGAGTGGCTTATCGTCCTCATCGCGGGCCTGGGAAGCTACGCGCTGCGGATGAGCATGGTGATGACCGGTCGGCTCACTCTGCCGCCCCGGTTGGAGGCGTCGGCTGACCTCGTCGCCCCAGCCGCGTTCGCCGCCCTCACCGCAAGCAGCCTGGCCGAGTCGGTGGTCTCCACCCCTAGTCCGGCCGCGGCGGCGCCCATTGTGCTCGCAATCTTCGCCGCCGTCTTGGCCACGGCCTGGAGCGGCCGGCCCTATGCCGCGATGTTGGCCGGCATGCCCACCTACTGGCTCGCCGCCGCATTGTTCTCGCTCTGACCGTCTACAAAGGACCGCACCGTACGGGAAGGCTGCGGGAAGGCGGTTGGCGCACCGTGGTCGGCGTTGACGGTCGATATCAGTACTGGAGGAAACAATGACCACAACAATTCCGGCGACGCCTGCGGAGCGCCATCATCGAGCGACTCAGGCCAGCGCTGCGGCGGCGAATCGTTCGCCGGGACTGCTGTCCCGCCTGGGCGTCTGGTCGGCCACGCACCTTCGCTACGTGCTCGTCGCCTGGCTGGTGATGCTCGCCGTGTTCGGTGCGTTCGGTACGCGAGTCGAACAGCGGCTGTCCGGCGCCGGCTGGCAGGACGACGGCAGCCAGTCGGTCCGGGCTCGCCACGTCATCGCCAGCGAGTTCAACGGATTGGACTCCACGGCACTGCAGGTTGTGGTCTCCGACGACGCCGCCCCGATCGGGGACGATCCTGCAGCGCAGCGGGTCATCGACCAAGCGACCGCGATCCTTGAGAAGGATCGCCGCATCAGCACCGTGGTGCCGCCGCAGCCCGGCCTGAGCATCTCCCGCGATGGCCGCGTCGGGGTCATCCAGGCCGGCGCGGCCGTGGACGCGAACGAGATGGTGCGCGCGGCCGAGGACCTTCTCCAGCCGCTGCGCGGTCTATCGACCGAGCATGTCACGGTCGAGGTCACCGGCGCGAGCGAGGTGTGGGCCGTCTTCAACCGGGTCAACTACGACGCGATGATGCACTCCGAGATGCTCTCGTGGCCGGTCACGATCCTCGTGCTCCTGCTGGCGTTCGGCAGCCTCGTCGCGGCCGGGCTACCGCTCATGCTGACCCTTGCCGGTCTCGTCACCGCCGCTGGCGCCCTCGCGCTGGTTACTGACCTGTCGCCGGTGTCCATCTGGTCGATGAACTTCGCCATGATGTTCGCGCTCGCGCTGGGCATCGACTACGCGCTGTTCATGGTCGTCCGGTTCCGGGCCGCGCTCGCCTCCCGTCGGCACGAGGTCGACCCCGTCGCGCGCTCGGTCGCCGCTGTGGACGAGACGATGGCGACCGCGGGCAAGGCGGTGGCGTTCTCCGGCCTGACCGTGCTCGTGTCGCTATCCACGGTGCTGCTCGTCCCGAGCCCGGCGTTCCGCTCGACATCGCTGGGCATCATGCTCTCCGTCGTCGCCGTGCTGGCCGCGACGCTGACGCTGCTGCCTGCCGTCCTCGGCAGACTGGGCACCAGGATCGACGCGGGGAGGCTGCGGCGCCGTGACGGAGGCCCGGCCGCCCCAGCGAGTCTGCGAGGGCTCGACCGCGTGCTGCACCACTGGGGTGCGTTCCTGCACCGCCGTTGGTGGCTGGCCGGAGGGGTCGTGGCGGTACTGCTCGCGCTCCTCGTGTCGCCGGTTTCCCAACTGCGCACCGGAATGCCCAGCATCGCGATCCTCCCGCCGAGCGAGAGCGCCCGCATCGGCTATCAGCAGATCGCGGGCGCATTCGGTCCGGGTGCGCCGGGGATGCTCACGGTCGTCACGCCGATCGCCCAGCAGACGGACGCGGTGGCGGCACTCCGCAGCGACCTGGGCATCAGCATGGCCGTGCCCGCCGGGCAGAGCCAGAACTACTCCCTAATCCTCGCCATACCGAGCACGGACGTCTCGGCCAAGGAGACCGGCGCCACGATCGACCGGATCCGGGAGGAACTGCCGACGGGCTCGCTGGTGGGTGGCGCCGCCGCGGAGAATCATGATCTGGAAACGCTGCTGTCCAAGCGCACGCCGGTGGTGTTCGGTCTGCTGATCGGCTTGGGCTTCCTGCTGCTGCTGGTCGCGCTGGGCTCGCCGCTCGTCGCCTTCGTGGGCGTGGTCACCAACCTCGCCTCGATCTCGGCCGCCTTCGGCGTTGGAAAATGGATCTTCCAGGACGGTCAGCTTTCTGGCCTGCTCAACTTCGAGTCGCAGGGATTCGTCGACGCCTGGGGGCCGTTGTTCTTCGGCGCCATGCTCTCGGGCGTCG
The DNA here is from genome assembly GCA_036557785.1 of Micromonosporaceae bacterium. Taxonomy (GTDB): domain Bacteria; phylum Actinomycetota; class Actinomycetes; order Mycobacteriales; family Micromonosporaceae; genus DATBGZ01. The sequence goes on along the minus strand of DATBGZ010000096.1, from coordinate 40,529 downwards.
CCATGGACTACACGCTGTTCCTGCTCTCGACGGCACGCGAGCACTACGACCTGACCAACGATCCCCAGCACGCCATGCGCGAGGCGCTGCGGACGTCCGGCCGCGTCGTGGTCGCCGCGGCCGGCGTGATGGTCGCGGTGTTCCTGACCTTCGCCCTGTCCGGACCGCTGGCGCCGAAGGAGATGGGTCTCATCCTCGCGGTCGCGGTCTTCCTCGACGCGCTGCTGATCCGCCTCGTCGTCCTGCCGGTCGTGCTCCGCGTTGCCGGACACCGTGCCTGGCTCCGCCCGGCCTGGCTCGACCGGATCCTGCCGCGGGTCAGGTTCTCACACTGACGGGCGAAAGCGCATCGACGCCGACCGTTGTCTGGCTCGCCGGCCCGGCCGGCGTCGATGCGCACGGGCGACGGTACGCTCGTGCTGGTACAGGTCCTGGCCGATAGCCAGGCCGACAGGGCAACGCCAGTCCGATCAGGGCCACGGGTCGGGCGCGGTCCGGCGGACGGTGAAGGCCCGTCGACCAAGCGCCTAATCCAGTAGCGGAACCAGGAGCGGGGGACGTGGCCGTCGGTTGTGACGGCGCGAGGTTCGCGCGACAAGAGTCTTCAGCCCGCTCACTCTGTCTTCTGATTCGATGCAAACCCGTGCCGCGTCGATGTCGGTCGGGCGCGCTCCACTTCGAGGAGTCGGTACCTCTCGCGTGAGCGTCGCATCATCCGTTGCCGAGACGCGGCCGTCGGCGTCTGGTCGCGCTCTGAGATTCCGGGTTCCGGATCGGGCTCGTCCTCGCGCTCAAGGATGCGTAGCGCGCGTTCCCTGAGCAGCAGGCCGTAATAGGTCGTCGGCAGCATAGCTGTGACGAGCAGTGCGGCGGCCACGCACATGACTGTCACCGAGGAGTGCCCGGCCACAGGGAAGTTGACGGCGCCCACGACCACGGCCACAGCGATGAGCGACGTCGAGATGTCGACTCTCCGGAGCACGCGTGCGAACCCTGGGTCCTCCGCGCGAGCCTGGCGGCGCGCCCGGCGCATGCGAGCGAGGTGGTCCTTGCGTCCGCGCAGCCACAGGATCTGGCCCGTCGCCATGAGGAGCATCGGTGGCAGGAGGAAGGCCGCGAGAAGTGCCACGAGCTGGCCACCATCGGTGATGACGATTCCGCCCGTGCGCCTCGATGACACAGCCAGTGTCGTAGTGACGGCCACCAGTACGACTGGTGCGGCGGTCATCATGGCCAGGCCCATCCGCGTCTGGACCGGGTGTTCCAGCATGGCGGTCTCTATCGGGCGCAGGCGGTGGGCCGTTCGCTGGGCACTGCGCAGCAGCAAGTCCCGAGCCGCCGCGAGCCTGGGTTCCCCCATAGAGTCGGCGAGTTGAAGTGTGCGGGCCAGCCTGCGTCTCAACCAGGCCCTGCGGGTCAGTCCGGGCAACGTCGCGGCGGCGCCGACGATGGTCGCGATGGCGCTCAGCGCTTCGAAGAACCCGCTCACGAGAGCATCGAAGCCGCCTTTGGAGGACAAAGGTATCGGCCAATCGCACTACTGACAGACGGCCGGGTCGATGCAGCGCTACTTGGTGAACCGGACCCGGACGCGGAGCAGGTCGAAGTCCAAGGGGTCCATGTCGTTGACGCGCGTGAAGTAGAGGTACGGGCTCTGGCCGGCGACGTCGAAGTTGCGTGCTGGGCTGTCGTGGTCGACCACGGACGGGTACGCCAGATACGGGGTCCGGTAGTTCTTGTTCTGGACCAGGTCGGCCGCCATCAGCAACTGCTTCGGCGTCCAGTGGATGAGGTCCTCCGACACAGAGAAGTAGAACCCGGGCGGATCATGGAAGACATCGTGCCCCACCGCGACGAACCGGTCCAGGTAGGAGTTGTACGTCAGGCTGTACCCCAGTGCCCCGACGATGGGCTGGGAGACGGCGGTGCACGTGGCCTGGGCGGGGGAGCCGACCGCCTCCGCGTAGGGATCGACAAAGCGAAGGTTGAAGCCCGTGCCATCCCAGGCGCGCCAGCTCCCCGGGGCCTCGAGCGTCTTCGTCCGCATGAGGCACATGCCCTGGAAGCCAGGCTCGCCACGCGGCCGGCGATCGATCTGCACCAAGGCGTAGTAGAAGTCGTCCCGCGGACTCTTGATGATGTTGCTCGGCTGCCACATTGCGTACTGCCCAGCGTCCGGCGTCCAGGTGTAGGGCAGCACGGCGACGAGGTTGCCCGGCGCCGGCGACTGCGTGAACGACGCTCCGCCGTCGGTGGAGACCGCCGCGGTCAGGCTCATCATGAGGCAATCGCCGTGCTTGTCCGATGGGCACGGCGGTGTGCCGACGTCGATCCTCGGGCTGAATGCCGTGGAGTCGAAGCTGTTGTCGCCACGGGCATCGACGAGGAACCGGAGGCTGTCTCCCGGGTGAACCGGGACCTGGAGGTCGAATGCTGTGCCCTGAGCGTCACCGTTGTCGATGGTGGCCGACCACAGTTGCCGGGCCCCGTCGAGAATCCTCGCGGTCACGCCGTTGCCGCCGCCAGGATCCTGGTCTTGGACGGTGCCGGTAACGCTGACCGTGGCATCGACCGGGCTGACCCAGGTGCGCGTGGCGTCGCACCCCACACCCGGGTGCGACCAGTCGCGCCCGATCTGGCAGTACTGCTCCGGGCCCTGCCACACCCCATGCGCGGCATCGTAGGAAAGGTTCTGGTACGTCGAGCCGATTCGCGCCTGATAGCGCCAGGCGCCGCCGCCTTGAACGCTGCCGAAGTCCCGCGCGGCGTCCCACCGCGACGCCTGATCGCCGTACCACTCGTTGTGAATCAGCGCGTACACGGTCTGTCCATCCAATGTGTACGTCGAGCCCATCCACTCCTTGAAGCGGTAGTGCGAGGGGTCGGGATCGCTGGCGGAGGTGAAGGTGGGGTGACAGTCCGGCGCGAGCGAGTCGAAATCGGCCCGACGAGCCGAAAGCTTCGGGTGAAGCTGAGATTCAGCTCGACGCCGCCTCGCGCGTCCCGGAACGCCCGTACCGGCAGGTCCGGAAGCATGTCGTCGGCGCATCGGTCCGTCGTCCAGTCATAGACGGTCTCCGGTTCTCCGAGCACGGTGACCGTAGCGTTGCCCGGTACGGGGCTCGGGGTATCCGTAGCGCGCGGCTGCGGTGGCGGCGAGGTGCAGGCCGACACGGACGCGGCCACCAGGACCCCAGCCAGACTCGCAGGGTCGCCCGCCGACCGCCGGTCCGCGCTGTTGGGATCCCCTTACTCCGCATCCGCGACCTCCAAGCAGCGACCCCTAGTACAGGTTCTTGAGGCACACGACGTGGGACGAGACGTCGATGTCCAGTGACGGATCCTCGTCGAGGAAGAACGTCGACTTCCAGGCCGCCGTGCCTGCGGGGACCGTTGACAGGACGGCGTAGTCATGCGGATTGATACTCGCTACCACATAGCCGCCGCCAGACGCGATCTCGTCGGTGGCAGAGCAGTAGGCCGCGGTGCTTGCGGTGCTCCCGCCGTGGGTCAGGCCGGCCCCGTAGACGGTGCGGCGTTTCACAGGTCCGATGTCGGCCGGCACCCTGAGGCATACGACGTACGCCCACAGTTCGGGCACGTAGTCGGAGTAGAGCTGCACGTTCCAGCCGTTGGCTGATTGGGGAGCATCGACAAAGACGGTGTAGGTGTTGGTGCTGATGCTCGGCACGGCGTAGCCACCGCCCGTCGCGACCTCGGTGGCGTCGCACATCGGCGCGGCCGCCGCGACGTCACCGCTGGGGCCAGTGGCGTAGAGGACCACGACCCGCCGCCCGATGGTGGGGTCACCAACGATCTTCCTGAGGCAGACCGCGTACGCCGTGACATCGACATAGCTCAAGGCAGGATCGAGGTACAACTGGACGTTCCAGCCGTTGCCGTAGGGCGCGCTGACCAGCACCGTGTACGCGTCGGGGTCAGTGGTGCCGGCGACTCGGAAGCCACCCCCGCTGTTGGTCTCACCAGGGCTGCAGGTAGCGGTCGCGGATCCGTGCTCGTCGGCGTGGACGCGCACGGTCTGAGTGACCTGGCGCTGTGAGAACAGCGTGACCGCCGCCGCCGCGGGGTTCGCGATCAACACTGACGCTGCGGCCGTGAGGATCGCCGCCACCGCGGCGAGGACCGAGGTCCGCAATGGTCTACGCATGCCACCAGTGATCGCACCTCTCGCAGGTGCTTTCCATGTACGGTCGGTCTTCCGACGCAGCGCTCGACATGCGACTGGCCCCGGCGTATCGGCCGACGGCCATGGGAGCTCAAGGACGTGCTGAGCCAGCGCGGTAGGCCGCCGAATACCGCAAACGGGAATCCCAGCATAGGGATAGCCAAGAACGTGATAAACGAGAAGCCGAGGTTGAAGCCGGTCGACGAGACGTCGCCAGGGAAGCGAAAGACGCCATCAACGGCGTACTGCCGCAAGTCCTCATATCGCCCCTAGGCCTCATTGAGGATACGAAGCAGCCTCCCGGCCCCGTCCTCACCCACCCCCGCCGCACACCGGCCAAACGACGGGACTCAGGGTCGACAAGGTGGCGTCTCCCCGTGGCTTAGGATCACTCCGGGTACAGGCCGGGGAGGGCGACGCGTAGTGAAGGTCTTCATCAGCTACAGCCACGAGGACCAAGCATATGCAATACGGCTGGCAGAGTATTTGCGTAGCGCTGGTATTGAGACATGGTTCGATTACGCCGTTCTGACCGGAGACCGATTCGAGCGTATCGTCAGGCAGCAGATCGACGAGTGCGACGCGTTACTGGTGGTCATGACACCGCACGCCGACGACTCCGACTGGGTCAAAATTGAGATCAATCGGGCTCGGCAGAAGGAAAAGCGCATACTGCCGCTTCTCCTGAGCGGCGACGCCCTCATGATTCTCAATACGATGAGCTACGAGGATGTGCGCGGCGGTCGCCTGCCGTCCGAACGGTTCGTCCGACAACTCGGCGGTTCAGTCACCGCCCCGCCGGCCCACGTTGCCGATACCCCGGCGACGGTGAAGGCGTCGCCCCGGGCGGTGGGCGAACCATCGTCATCGTCGGTTCTCGATTTTAGCGCGCCGCCTGCGGCACCCCGTCGGCGAGCGACTCGTACGCTGGCGGTAGTCGGGACGGCCGTCGCAGTGCTGGCACTGGCAGTCGCGGTCCCGCTCCTACTCACGCGCCACACCCCGGTCTCCCCCCACTCAAACGGCCCCGGGGGCCCGTGCGCGACCACCCCGGCCTTGGACAACCTCTACAAGAACCCCATTACCCTCACGTGGTGGAACAACCAGAACACGCCGGGCGCGGGCCAGGACTACTGGCAGCAGGTCGCGGACGACTTCCACGCGCTCCACCCGACCGTGACGATCAGCATCAGGGCCGACGAGACCATCGACCTGCAGCATACGAAGATCCCGGCCGCCGAGGCGGCGGGCACGCTGCCGGAGATCTTCCAGGTCTGGGGCGGCGCTGAGCTCGTCGACCAGGTGGAGGGCGGCTACGTGCAGGACATCACCGCCGCTACCAAGGCCGCGGTCGCCGCCATCGGCGGCGCCGCGACCGCCTGGGCCGTGCACGGTTGCCAGTACGGCCTGCCCTACGACTTCGGCGTGGAGGGCTTCTGGTACAACAAGGACCTCTTCGCCCAGGCCGGCATTGGCTCAGCGCCCACGACGATCGACGAGCTGAACTCCGACGTCACCAAGCTCAAGGCCATCCACGCCATCCCGATCTCGGTCGGCGCCGGTGACAAGTGGCCGGCCGCACACTGGTGGTACAACTTCGCGCTGCGCGAGTGCAGCGCGAGCACCCTGCTCGACTTCGGCCACCCGGACCGGGCGACCTGGTCCGACCCGTGCTACGTCAAGGCGGGCCAGGACCTGCAGGCGTTCATCGCGACCCAGCCGTTCCAGGATTCCTTCATCGCCGACGAGGACCAGACGGTGGACGGCTCGGCCGGCCTGGTCGCTGACGGCAGTGCCGCGATGACGCTCATGGGCCCCTGGGAGGGTGGCGTCATGGCCAGCCTCGCCCCGGACAGGCAGGAGCCGGCGTTCCTCGGCTGGTTCCCGTTCCCGTCGGTCGCCGGCGCGGGCGGCAACCAGACCGCGCAGCTCGGCAGCGGTGACGGCTTCGCCTGCCGCAAGGACGCCCCGCCGGAGTGCGTGGAGTTCCTGAAGTACCTCGACAGTGTCGACGTGCAGACGGGCTTCGCGGCCACCGGCGTCGGCATCCCGGTCGTGAAGGGCGCCGAGGTCGGCCTGACCGATCCGGCGCTCAAGACCAGTGCCATCGCCACCCAGCAGGCCAGCGCCGTTCAGCTCTGGCTCGACACCTTCCTCGGCTCGGGCGGCGGCACCGCGTTGAACGACGCGATCGTCACCCTCTTCGCGGGCACCGGCCAGCCCCGCGACGTTCCGGCCGCCCTGAAGCAGGCCTTCGGACGGTGAGTCGACGACGTCGATGTCAACGTGGAGAAGCTCACCGCGCGCCGTGATGCAGCAGGCTTTCGGGCGCGGCACGAGTGGGGTCCGGGGCGGATCGAAGCTGGCAGTGTCGGAAGGCCACGACGTTGTGGGGTGGCGGGCGGATCCCCACCACCCCACAACGGCGGCTCCTGAATATCGGCGTGCTCACAACGCCACCAGGGGCCTGGATCGCTAGGAGACCGTGGCTGGCTGCGCCGAGAGGAGCATTTGGCTCCAGCCACTAGCGTCCACCGCGCCCTGGCTGGTCAGATCCGCGCTACTTCCGTCGTAGGGGTTTTGGTCGAGGTACCAGTACATTGAGCCGTCTGGTTTGTGGGCGTAATAGACACCTCCGCCGGGCGACAGCATCATGTCGAACACCTGCCAGGTCGTGGAGCGCAGCTCGTAACGGTCCCAGTCCCCGGCCCCTCGGATCTGGTACGAGATCAGCTGTCCGGCCGTGGTCGTGCCGAGAATCCAGTCCGCCCCGGTTGCCGTGAGCGTCTTGAGGGTGAAACCCGTGCCGATGACCGTGTTGTTCGCAATATCAGTGATAACCGGCTTCGCCGCATTCACAGTGTACCGACGTAGCGTCGAACCGGCGATGCCATACAGGTGCCCATGTCCGTCGAAGGCGAGCAGACTATGGGTCCACCCACCGCCCAAACGTATCGGTGGTTCGAAGATAAGCTCGGTGTTGTTCGTGATGACGTCGACGCGGTAGAGGCCGCCATCTGGCGAGGTAACGAGAATCGTGTTGAAGTTCAATGTCGCCATCGCAACAGGCACGAACCCGAGTGAGGCCGAGGACACGACGGCCCCGTGCGTACGCTCGCCACTCGCACCGTCGATGTTCGTGAACGTAAGGCGGCCATCGCTCATGGCGCCATAGATGGAGGCCGTCCCCGACGAAGCGCCCTCTGCGTTCGCCGGCGATGAGTACCCCACGATGTGGGCGTTGGTGAGCAGGTAACTTGATGCCCGCACTGCGTCCGGCTCGCCAGGAGCGCCGCTCTCGTTCCCGCCAATCGTGTAGACCCTCGAACCGGAAGCCGACGTGACTATCGCTACGTGGTCGATCGGGTACCTAGTGCCTGCAAAAAAGTCGAAGACGATTGCGTCACCGGGCTGCGGCGTATAGCCGGCCGGGAAATGAAACGTTCCGTGCTGCTCGCCATAGGTACGGAACGTCTGTGCGTAGCCATCGATCCCGCCGAGATCCGTGGCACCACCCTCTCGCCAGACGTACTTGGCGAATGTCGCGCACCAGTTGTACTGGTCCCCGCCGCCACCAAAGTCATTGTGAGCCGGGTTATTGTCGACGCACTCACCGCTGTGCGGCCAGCCGAGCATCTCGTGGCCGTACCAGCTGCAGTTGTTGGCGTACTCGGTATTGCGGGAGCTGTCGCCGAGTTCGCGATAGGCGATAGAGACAATGTCGTCGCGGACCGTGCCAGCAGCGTGGGCCGGATGGGCGACGGCGACAGCGCCCGCCGTGACCGCCAGGACTAGGGCGACGACCCAGGTCGCGGGTCGTGCGGTAGGAGACCGGTGGGTCGATGGAGATCGTTGTGCGGCACGCAAGGTCGACAGGACTGCATGGATGGGCTTTGCCATACGTGCCCTCCGTTCCGTTCTGTGGTCAGGTTGCTCGGGCGATCCGGCCCGGAACCTCAGCCTCCGACGCCTTGCTCCACGTCTCCTCTACATCGGCTCCACAGCCGCTCTACACCGCCGCGGAGGTGCGGAGACGGCGGTTCAAGGTGAGCTGGACACAGGACGCAACTCGGCCACGAACCCAATTGGGGTACTTCTGGGAGGGTGTGGCTGTTGGCGAAGGCCACCGGATTCGAGTTCGACGCCTGGCACAGAGCGGACATCGGCGTTGCTGGCGCGGTAGGTAGGCTGCCGGATGTGACCGATGTCAGCGCCGGGTATTCGGATTCTCGGCTGTGGGCACGATGACGGTCCCGGGAGAGGCGGAGAGGACCGTACGGCTCAACCAGGCCGATGACGTGGTGGTCGCTCTCGCGGATCTCGTCCCAGGGCCGCTGCACCTCGCCGACGGCACGGCGCTGACGCTGCCCGCAGGGGTGCCACGGGGGCACAAGCTCGCCATCCGGGCGGTCGGGCAGGGCGCAGCGGTGCACAAGTACGGGCAGGTCATCGGGTACGCCAGCGTCCCCATCGCGCCCGGCGACCATGTGCACTCCCACAACCTGGAGTACCGCCCGGTCGATGCTCAGGTGGCCGTGGGCTCACGCCGCTCGCCGATCGCGTACGTCCCGGAGGCCGACCGGGCAACGTTCCTGGGATACCGGCGCGCCAACGGCAGAGTCGGCACCCGCAACTACCTCGGCATCGTCTCGTCGGTGAACTGCTCCGCGACGGTCGCCAAGCTCGTCGCGTCGCGGGCGGAGGCGCTGGTCGCGCAGCTCCCGGGCGTCGACGGCGTCGTTGCGCTGACGCACACGGGTGGCTGTGGCACCGCGGGACGCGGGCACGAGGGCTTCGACACGCTGCAGCGCACGCTGCGCGGCTACGCCGAACATCCCAACTTCGCCGGGCTCCTGGTGATCGGGCTCGGGTGCGAGGTGAACCAGGTCGTCTCGCTCGCGGGTGACTGGGAGGTGGCGGACGGGGTACCGGTGCACCTCATGACGATCCAGGACCTCGGAGGTACCCGCCGTACGGTCGAGGAGGCGGTGCGGCGCATCGAAGAGATGCTGCCCGTTGCCGCCCAGGCACGCCGGGAACCGGTGCCGTGCAGCGAGCTGGTCCTGGCCATGGAGTGCGGCGGCTCGGACGGCTACTCCGGCATCACGGCGAACCCGGCGTTGGGAGCCGCGGCCGACCTCGTGGTCCAGCAGGGCGGCACCGCGATCTTCGGTGAGACGCCGGAGATCTACGGCGCCGAGCACCTGCTGCTCGAGCGCGCCGTCAGCGACGAGGTCGGGCAGCGGCTGGTCGAGCGGATCCGGTGGTGGCAGCGGCATGTCGAGCAGGACGGCAGCTCACTGGAGAACAACCCGTCGCCGGGCAACAAGGCCGGCGGGCTGACCACGATCCTGGAGAAGTCGCTGGGCGCGATCGCGAAGGGCGGCACGACCCAGCTCTGCGATGTGGTCCGTTACGGCGAGCGACCCAGTACGCGTGGGCTGGTCTATATGGACACCCCTGGCTACGATCCGGTCAACGCGACGGGACTCGTGGCGGGCGGCGCGACGGTGCTGTGCTTCACCACCGGTCGCGGCTCGGTTTTCGGTTCCCGCCCGACCCCGTGCCTCAAGCTCGCCACGAATACCGAGCTGTACCAGCGGATGACCGAGGACATGGACATCAACTGCGGCGTCATCGCCGACGGCGAGTCGACCGTCCCGGAGGTGGGGCAGCGCATCTTCGACCTGATCCTGCAGACTGCGTCGGGGCGCCGGACGCTCAGCGAGGAACTCGGCTTCGGCTTGGAGGAGTTCGTCCCCTGGCAGCTCGGCGCGACCCTGTAGGTCCGAGCCGTACGGCCGTTCAGCAGGTGATGTCGACAACGATGGCGGCGCCCGGATCATCGGAGAGGTCTTCGCTCGTGCCCTCGATATGTGCGCTCTTGTGGTCCGCTGAGAGCGTCAACGCGGCGTCGTCGAGATCGAAGTAGCTATCTGCGTCGAGGGTGACCTGCACCGTGCCGCGGCCGGGTGTGGTGGTGTTGTTGACGGAGACCACGTCGACCTGCGGCCCCGCGTAGACGCCGTGCAGGCCGTTGTAGTCGATGACCACCCCGACCGTCGCGCTCCAACTGTCGCCCGCGCTGACGCAGTCGCCGCCCGGGAGGGTCTTCGCCGCCGATCCGGCCTGGACCCGGAACCTCGCGGTCCCACCACAGTGGACGCTCACCACGCCCGGATCGGTGGCTTTGACGCCCCGCGAGCAGGCATCGCCGGTGCCCTCAGGCGGCGCGGAACCGCCGGGCGCCTGCAGCCCAGAGCAACCGGCGGCCGCACCGAGCGCCAGGGCGGCCATGGCGGCCGTCGATGCCATGCGGCGCCCGAGCATGCTGCCACGCCTCGGCACGTCGGCCGGCGGTTGGGTCATGCGGCGAGGCGGCGCAGGCGAGTGGCGGCATCGGCGATGACCTCGTCGCGTTTGCAGAAGGCGAACCGCACGATGTGCCGGCCCGGGGCGGGGTCGGCGTAGAAGACCTGGGCCGGGATGGCGACCACGCGGCAGCGTTGCGGCAGCGACAGGCAGAACTCGACGCCGTCGGTGCCACCCAGCGGGGTGATGTCGACGGTCACGAAGTAGGTGCCCTCCGAGGCGTAGACGGTGAGGCCGGCCGCACTCAGCCCGTCGACCAGCGCGTCGCGCTTGTGCTGCAAGGAGGACGCGAACTGCGAAAAGTACGAATCGGGCAGCCCGAGGGCCACCGCGATCGCGGGCTGCAGCGGCCCGGCATTGACGAAGGTGAGGAACTGCTTCACCCGGGTGGCCGCGGCCACCAGTTGGGCCGGCCCGCTCACCCAGCCGACTTTCCATCCGGTGCAGGAGAACGTCTTCCCGCCCGACGAGACGCGCAACGTCCGCTCCCTCATGCCCGGCAACGTCGCGATCGGACAGTGCACAGTGGACGGATCATCAACAGGGCCGGCATCAGAGAACACGAGGTGCTCATAGACCTCGTCGGTCACCGCGATCGCGTCGTACTCCTGGCACAACTGCGCCACGGCGTCCAGTTCGGAGGGTGTGAAGACCTTCCCGGTGGGGTTGTGCGGCGAGTTCAGCAGGACCACCTTGGTCCGGCCGGAGAACGCGGCGCGTAGCTCGTCCGGGTCGAAGCCGTACCGGCCGTCAGCCATGGGCCGCAGCGTCACCGGGCGGGGCGTTGCGTGGGCCAGGCTGAGGCTGGCGGCGTACGAGTCGTAGAACGGCTCGAAGAGCACCACCTCGTCGCCCGGCTCGCACAGCCCGAGGACGCACGCCGCGATCGCCTCCGTGGCGCCGGCCGTCACGAGGATCTCGGCGTCCGGGTCGTACTCCAGGCCGTAGAAGCGGCGTTGGTGCGCCGCGATGGCCGCCCGCAGCTCCGGAATGCCGGCCAGGGGCGGGTACTGGTTGCGCCCCGAGCGCAGCGCGAGCGCTGCCGCCTCGAGCATCGCGACCGGTCCGTCGGTGTCGGGGAACCCCTGGCCGAGGTTGATCGAGTCGGTACGGACGGCCAGCGCGGACATCTCCGTGAAGATCGTCGTGCCGAAGGGGCGCATGCGCTCGACTCCCGCACCGGGGAGGTGATCAGCACCGCCCCGGGCCACGCGCCTGGTGCGCCGAGGGGCGAGGTCAGTCATGTCCAGCATTCTGCCCGGCAGCGTCGGGAAGGGTACACGGTGGCGTCCGATCACGCAGCCTGCGCGAAAGTCTGGCTTCCGAGCATGCGGGGTGATTGAAGCTCCGCTACGATCGCGGCCATGTGCGGAATCGTGGGTTACGCGGGCGCCCGACCCGCGCTCGGGATCGTGGTGAGCGGCCTTCGGCGTCTGGAGTACCGCGGCTACGACTCGGCGGGCGTCGCGGTACTCGGGGACGGGTCGCTGCTCACCGTCAAGCGTGCCGGCAAGCTCGGCAACCTGGAGCAGGAACTCGCCGCCCAGGCGCCGGAGAGCGCCATCAACACCGGCACCACCGGGATCGGACACACCCGCTGGGCGACCCACGGTGGCCCCACCGACCGCAACGCGCACCCCCACCGGTCCCACAACGGACGCCTCGCCGTGATCCACAACGGCATCATCGAGAACTTCGCCGCCCTCCGCGCCGAGCTCGAGGCCGAGGGTGTCGAGTTCCGTAGTGATACCGACACCGAGTGCGCGGCCCACCTGCTGGAGCGCGAGCTCGCGGCCGTACGGTCCGCCGACACCGAGGCCGACGGCGCGCACCACCTGGCCGCGGCGATGCGTCGGGTGTGCCGGCGGCTGGAGGGCGCGTTCACGCTGCTCGCGGTCGACTCGGACACGCCGGACGCGGTGGTGGGTGCGCGGCGCAACTCGCCCCTGGTGGTCGGGCGTGCCGAGGGGGAGAACTTCCTGGCCAGTGACGTATCCGCCTTCATCGCTCATACGCGGGAGGCCATCGAGCTTGGCCAGGACCAGGTCGTGCTCATCACGGCGGAGACGGTGGAGATCACCGACTTCGATGGCATGGTGGCCGTGGGCAAGGACTTCCACATCGACTGGGACGCGGCGGCCGCCGAGAAGGGCGGCTTCGACTACTTCATGCTCAAGGAGATCGCCGAGCAGCCGCGGGCCGTGGCGGACACGTTGCGTGGGCGACTCAGCCAGACCGGCGCGCTCATGATGGACGAGACGCGGCTGACCGAGTCGGAGCTGCGCGACGTCGACAAGGTCTTCATCATCGCCTGCGGTACCGCCTACCACGCCGGCCTGGTGGCGAAGTACGCGATCGAGCACTGGACCCGGCTCCCGTGCGAGGTCGAGCTGGCCAGCGAGTTCCGTTACCGCGACCCGGTTCTGGACCGATCGACATTGGTCGTCGCCATCTCGCAGTCCGGCGAGACCATGGACACGCTCATGGCCCTGCGCCACGCCCGGGCCCAGAAGGCACGGGTGCTCGCGATCTGCAACACGAACGGCTCCACGATCCCGCGCGAGTCCGACGCGGTGCTCTACACCCACGCCGGGCCCGAGGTCGCGGTCGCCTCCACGAAGGCGTTCCTCACCCAGCTCGTGGCGTGCTACCTCGTGGGGCTCTACCTCGCCCAGGCCCGGGGCGTGAAGTTCGCCGACGAGGTCGCGGCAGTGCTCGACCAGCTCAGCGCGATGCCGGGCGCGGTCGACCAGGTGCTGGAGACCATGGACGCGGTCCGCGAGCTGGGCCGGGAGCTGGCGAACTCCCGCTCCGTGCTCTTCATCGGCCGCCATGTCGGCTATCCGGTGGCCCTGGAGGGCGCGCTCAAGCTCAAGGAGCTCGCCTACATGCACGCCGAGGGGTTCGCCGCGGGCGAGCTCAAGCACGGGCCGATCGCGCTGATCGAGGACGGCACCCCCGTCGTCTGCGTGGTCCCGTCGCCGCTGGGGCGCGACACGCTGCACGACAAGGTGGTCTCGAACATCCAGGAGGTGCGGGCCCGAGGCGCACGCACGATCGTGATCGCCGAGGTGGGCGACGCGTCCGTACGGCCCTTCGCGGACCACCTCATCGAGGTGCCGGCCACGCCCACGCTGCTCGCGCCCCTGGTCACCACGGTGCCGTTGCAGGTGCTCGCCTGCGAGATCGCGACCGCCCGCGGCCACGACGTCGACCAGCCCCGCAACCTCGCCAAGTCGGTCACCGTGGAGTGACGCCAGCAGCGAGGGTCACGGGACGATGACGACGCGGCCCTGCACCCGGCCCTCGCGCAGTTGCCGGTACGCGAGGATCGCCTGCTCGATGGGGAAGGTCACCACCTTGGGCTGCACGAGTCCCCGTGCGCCGAGGTCGAGCACCTCCACCAGTTCCGGACGCGAGCCCCAGTAGGTGGTTTGAATGCTCACCTCGTACGGCACGGAGAAGAAGGAGACCGGCAGGGTCCCGCCCCCGAGACCCACGATGCACAGATCGCCCATCGGCCGGCTGCTGGCTGCGCCGAGCGTGAGCGTCTGGTCGGCGCCGACGAAGTCGAGCACGAGGTCGGCCCCCCGGCCATGGGTGAATCGCCGGATCTCCTCGGCAGTGCCCTCGCCGGAGATCACTGCCTCGTCCGCACCGGACTCCTCGGCGAGCGCGAGCGCCTCCTTCCGGGTGTCCACGGCGATGACACGGGTCGCGGTGGTCGCCTTGAGGATCTGCACGCCGACGTGACCGAGTCCGCCGGCGCCTATCACGACGGTGGTTGACCCGGGGATCAGCTTGGGCCACGACCGCTTGATCGCGTGGTACGGGGTGAGGCCGGCATCGGTCAGCGGCGCCGCGTGCACGGGGTCGAGCCCGTCCGGCAACGGCACGATGTGGCGCGAGTCCGGCACCAGCAGGTACTGCGCCATGCCTCCGTCGAGCCCGAGCCCGCAGCCCCCACCGCGGACCGGCGCCGCGGCGGGATTCTCGCAGTAGGTCTCGATGCCAAGCCGGCAACGCTCGCATCTGCCGCAGCCCCATGGGCCATAGACGGCCACACCCTGCCCCACCGCCAGGCCGGTCACGCCCTCGCCGAACGCGTGCACCCAGCCGGCGTTCTCATGGCCGAGAGTGAAGGGCGGGTTCCAGGGCAGCGATCCGGGCTCGAAGTCGTGCATGAGGTGCAGGTCCGAGTGGCACGCGCCCGCGCCGCCGATCCGGACCACCACCTGGCCTGGGCCCGGCTGTGGTTCCGGCACGTCCACCAGCTCGGGTTCGGCCTTCCACCGCAGCAGTCTGATCGCTCGCATCTCGCGCAGGGTAGTCCGGCACGGACCGCCGTCGGGCTTGTTCGGGCGATCGCCAGCACATCGCGCGATGGCTGCCGGCGCCCGGGCTCTGCGACCCCGGTCCGGTCTAGCGTGCGAGAAAAGAGGCCGTGCAGGCTCCTGCCTGGGTGGGGACGCGAGAATCGACGTGGTGCCGGCAGATGATCCGCTCGAGCCGATCGAGGCGCTGCTGCGCGAACTGGCGGCCGGCGTCGATGGTCTGTCCAGTGCTGAGGCCGCGCGACGGTTGAGCCGTTACGGTCGCAACGAGCTGACCCGGCGTGGCGGCCGCCGGTGGCCCACCGAGCTGCTGCGGCAACTGACCCACCCGTTGGCCCTGTTGCTGTGGCTTGCCGCCGGACTGGCAGCGATCGCCCACACGCTACCGCTCACATACGCCATCATCGGTGTCATCGCCGTCAATGCCACCCTCGCCATGGCCCAGGAGCGACAGGCCGAGCGCGCGGTCGAGGCACTCGCCGCCTACCTGCCCGAGCGGGCCACGGTGGTCCGCAACGGCACAGCGGCTACCGTCGATGCCGCGGGGCTGGTGCCGGGCGACGTAGTCCTGCTCAAGGAGGGCGACCGCATCTGTGCGGATGCCCGGCTCGTGGGCGGTACGGTCGAGGTCGATCTGTCCACATTCAACGGGGAGTCGATGCCCGCGCTGCGCTCGGCCGACCTCCTGGACGCCGGCGTGCCAGTGCTGGACGCCCGTGATCTCGTCTTCAGCGGCACGTCGTGTACGGGCGGCGAGGCGCGTGCCATCGTGTTCGCCACGGGCATGCGTACCCAATTGGGCCGTCTCGCCGAGCTCTCGCAACGGGAGCGGCGGGAAGAGAGTCCGCTGGAGCGTCAGGTCAAGCGAGTGGCGTGGCTCATCGCAGCGGTAGCGATCGGTGCGGGGGTGTTCTTCTTCCCCCTGGGCCTCTTCGCCGCGGGCCTGCCGCCCGGCCAGGCCCTGACGTTCGCCATCGGCCTGCTGGTCGCCAACGTGCCGGAAGGGTTGCTTCCCACCATCACGCTCGCGCTCGCGGTCGGGGTCAGGTCGTTGGCCCGCTCGGGCGCCGTGGTCAAGCGCCTGTCCGCCGTGGAGACGCTGGGCTCCACGACCGTCATCTGTACCGACAAGACGGGGACCTTGACGCGAAACCAGATGCGGGTGACGGACACCTGGACGCCCGGTCCCGCGGTGACACCTCAGCTTGCCAGCGCGATCGCGGCCTGCAACAACGCGCAGGTCGACGCGCGGGATCCCGACGCCGGGACCGGCGACTCCACCGAGGTGGCCCTGCTGCTGGCGGCATACGACATGGGCGTCTCCCGCAACCGTGAGGAGCAGCCGTGGCGACGTCGCGGCCAACTCCATTTCGACCCGACCCTACGCCTGATGTCCACTGTGGACGAGATGAACGGACGGCTGTGGGTACACACGAAGGGCGCGCCTGAGGAGGTGCTCTCCCGCTCGACGCGCATAGCGACTCCCGACGCCGCCGACGAGCCGTTGGCCCCCGAACACCGGGAGGCGGTCATGCGCCACGCCGATCGGTTTGCCGGGCAGGGTTTGCGCGTGCTCGCTGTCGCGCGCCGGCTGTTGCCCGAGCGCACGACAGGCATCGACCTCGCCCCCGCCCAGTCACCACCGGCTCGGTCGCAGATCGAGCGTGACCTCACCCTGCTCGGCCTGGTCGCGATGCTCGACCCGCCCCGTCCCGAGGTGGCGGGGGCCGTGTCGCAGTGCCACGGGGCGGGCGTCCGGCTCATCGTCGTGAGCGGGGACCACGCGCTGACCGCGACACAGGTCGCCAGGCAGGTGGGCATCGGGCGCGGCGGTGCCATGCGTACGGTCACGGGGGACGAGGTTGACTGCCTGGACGACGAAGGGCTGCGGAAACTGCTCAGCGGTGGCGAGGAGATCGTGTGCGCCCGCACGTCGCCGGAGGCAAAGCTACGCATCGCCGCGGTCCTGCGTTCCCAGGGCAATGTGGTGGCCATGACGGGCGACGGGGTCAACGACGCGCCCGCGCTGCGTCGCGCTGACATCGGAGTCGCGATGGGGCGTGCCGGTACCGACGTTGCCCGCGAGGCCTCGACCATGGTGCTCACTGACGACAACTTCGCCACGATCGTCGCGGCGGTACGGGCCGGGCGGCAGGTCTACGACAACGTACGAAAGTTTATCGTCTACATATTCGCCCATCTCACACCAGAAGCCGTGCCGCTCCTCGTCTTCGCCCTCGCCGGTGGGGCGGTGCCACTGCCGTTGACGGTCCTGCAGATCCTCGCCATCGACCTTGGCACGGAGACCCTGCCCGCCCTGGCGCTCGGGCGGGAACCGGCCGAACCCGGGCTCATGCACCGGGCGCCGCGGCCGCGCACTGAGTCGGTGATCCGGCCGGATATGCTGCGGCGCGCCTGGCTGCTGCTCGGTGGGACCTCCGCTGTCCTGGTGCTCGGCGCCTTCTTCCTCACGCTGCGCGCCGGTGGCTGGCACCCGGGCGCCGCGGTCGACGCGAGTACACCGCTTCACCACACATGGCGGCAGGCCACCACGATGACATTCCTCGGGATCGTGGCCTGTCAGGTCGGTACGGCCGTCGCGGCGCGGACCTCCCACGCCTCGCTTCGGTCAGTCGGGTTGGTCAGCAACCGGCTGCTGCTGTGGGGGATCGCGTTCGAGCTGGGCTTCGCCGCGGCCGTGGTCACGGTTCCGGCGCTGCAGCACGTGTTTGACACGGCGCTGCCACCCTGGGAGCTGCTGCTCGTGCTGCTCCCGTTCCCGGTGGTGGTCTGGGGCGTGGACGAACTGTGGCGGTGGCACGGGCGCCGCTCCGCCACAGCCTGATCGGCCGCTGCTACCGCGTCGGCTCCCGAGGGCGTGGGTAGCTCAGTCTCCGGCATCGGTCGGGTGCAGGCGGGCCGAGAGCGCGGCATCCTTCTCGGCCACGAGAGTGCGCAGGTGCTCCTGGAACCGCAGCAGGCGCCCGGTCAGGTCGGCATCGCCGGCGGCGAGGATCCGTACGGCCAGCAGTCCGGCGTTGCGTGCGCCCGCCACCGAGACGGTCGCGACGGGGATTCCGGCCGGCATCTGAACGATCGACAGAAGTGAGTCAAGGCCGTCGAGGTGCTGGAGCGGCACGGGAACTCCGATGACGGGCAGCGTGGTGACGCTCGCGACCATGCCGGGCAGGTGAGCCGCGCCCCCCGCGCCGGCGATGATGACGCGCAGCCCACGCTCGGCGGCCTGGCGTCCGTACTCGAGCATGGCCTGCGGCGTGCGGTGCGCCGAGACGACGCGGACCTCGTGGGCCACCGCGAACTCGTCCAGCGCCTGCGAAGCGGCTTGCATCGTGGGCCAGTCCGAGTCGCTGCCCATGATCACGCCGACGACCGGCCCGCTCATGTGTCATCCCGCCGGTCGGCAGGGTCCGTACCGTCCGCGAGCCGGGCGGCCGCGCGCCAAGCGCGTTCGCGCGCCTTCTCGATGTCGTCGCCGAGCACCGTCACATGGCCGATCTTGCGACCGGTGCGGAACTGCTTGCCGTAGAGGTGCACGCGTGCGCCCGGGTCATCGGCGAACACGTGGTGCAGTCGTTCATCGATGCCCATGCCACCGATCTGTCCACCGAGGACATTCGCCATCGCGACCGCCGGCGCCGCCAGGGTGGTCTCGCCGAGTGGGTAGTCGAGCACGGCGCGCAGGTGCTGCTCGAACTGCGAGGTCCGCGCGCCTTCGATGGTCCAGTGGCCGGAGTTGTGCGGGCGCATGGCGAGCTCGTTGACGAGCAGTTCGCCATCGACGCGCTCGAACAGCTCGACGGCGAGCAGCCCGACCACGTCGAGTTCGGTGGCGACCCGGATCGCGAGCTCGGTGGCGTGGGCGGCGCGGCCCTCGTCGAGGCCGGGTGCGGGGGCGAGCACCTCGACGCAGATCCCGTCGCGCTGCACGGTCTGCACCACCGGGTACGCCGCCGCCTGCCCCCACGGGGAGCGGGCCACCACGGCCGACAGCTCGCGACGCAGTGGCACGCGCTCCTCGACGATCAGGTCCACGCCCTGCCCGAGCACCTCGGCGGCCTGCGCCGCGTCGTCGACGAACCACACTCCTCGCCCGTCGTACCCGCCCGTGCTCGCCTTCACCACCGCTGACCCGTTCTCGTCGAGGAACTCGGCGATCTCGGCGGGGCTCGCGACCGGGCGCCAGGCGGGTACGGGCACGCCGAGCTGCGCGAGCCGGCGGCGCATCACGCGCTTGTCCTGGGCGTGGCGCAAGGCGTCCGCGCCCGGGTAGACCGTGTGGCCGCCGTCAACCAACGCGCGGATGTGCTCGGCCGGTACATGCTCGTGATCGAAGGTCACCACGTCGCAGCCCTCGGCGAAGCTCAGCAGGGCGTCCAGGTCGGTGTGGTGACCGATCACGGTGTCGGCGGCGACCAGCGCGGCGCCGTCGTCCTCGGCCGCCGCGAGCACTCGCAGCGATTGGCCGAGCGCGATCGCGGCCTGGTGGGTCATGCGCGCGAGCTGGCCGCCGCCGACCATGCCGACGACCGGCAGACCGGTGCGGGTGTCCATCGTGGCAAGCCTAGCCAAACCCCAGGCAGCGCCGAAGCATCAGGGCGGGGGCGGCTGCGCCGCGGCGGCGGCGAGGTCGTGCAGCCAGTCGCGGCTCGCCACGGCGATCCGGGCCGGCACGCCAAGCTCGTCGAGAAGCTGGGCCGCCGCGGCCATCTCGTGCTCGCGCCGCACCGCGTGTCGACGCGACCCCTCGACGAGTCGATCCACAGTGGACCCGTCGGCGCGGGTCAGCTCCTCGATGATGTTGCCACGCAGCCACTCCTCGAGCCCGGCCGCGCGGGCCGCGCTCAGGGCCTCCACGACCGCTGCGGCCAGCCCCTTGTAGAAGACGCTGCGCAACAGCTTGTGGGTCGCCGCTGCGCCGAGCGGGCCATCGATGATCTCCATAGTCGCGCCGTACCGCCGGAGCGTGGCAGCGAGCTCGGCCGCGGCCGGACCGCTCGCGGTCATCGGTGTGCCGAGCCCTCGGGGCGGAACCGGCGCCATGATCGCCACGTCGACGACCCGGACCCGGCCGGCCGCCATGTCCGCGACCTCCCGCTTGCGTGCCGGTGCGGCGGTGTTCAGGTCGGCCCAGATCGTGCCCGCCGCGCAGCCGGGCAGGGCCTGGGTGAGGGCGTCGAGTGCATCAGCGGCGCTGTTGACGCTGAGCACGATCGCGGCGTCGCGGCAGGCGTGCGCCGCGTCGGCGGTGGTGATCACGGCACCCGTCGCGGTCACCCGAGGGTCGTACCCGCGCACCGTGGCGCCGGCCCGGGCCAGGTCGCGGGCGATGAGCGAGCCGGCTTCACCGAGGCCCAGCACCGCGACGGTCAACCCGGCCTCGCTCACCTGCAGCGGTGCTCCGTTCACGACGCACGACCCTATCACGGCGTCGATTGTCAACACTTGTGCCGTTGTGCGACGCGGCGTAGGTTGCGTCGGGCAGCCACGGCCGGATTTCGCTTTATGCAACGGCCATTCCGGTGGTGCAGAGGGCGAAACCGGGCGCCCGTGAGATTGTCGACAATGCAACGGAGGTGGCTGTGTCGCAGCTCCGATACGCCAGGTCGCGCATGCCGTCATCATGAGACGTCCCGGTGGCTGTTCGCGTGGCGAACGATGCGTCGCGAACGCGTAACAGAACTGGCCGAGGGCCTGAAATCTGCACGCCGACCCATTGACGCGCTCCGTCAAGAGCCATACGTTCTCGAAGAGAACGGCCGTACGACATACGAACACGCACGCATCGCGCGTCCCACGCCCCGAATACCTCAACCCGAGGGAGTCCGCCCATGAGGATGAGAAGGATCGCGGCGCTGCTCGTCGGCGCATCGCTGGTGATAACGGCTGCGGCCTGCAGCAAGAACAACCCCCCGTCCACTCCCGGCACACCGGACAAGGTCACGGCCGAGGTCATCCCGATCGTCGATGTCGCGCCGATCTACCTCGGCAAATCGAAGGGCTTCTTCACCGACGTGAACATCGACCTTTCGCTCGACACCGCCGCGGGAGGGGCGGCCATCATTCCGGGCGTCGCCTCGGGCCAGTTCCAGTTCGGCTTCAGCAACGCTCCGTCGCTGCTGCTCGCCCAGACCAATGGCGTACCGGTCAAGGTGGTCAGCTCCGGCAACACCGCCACCAATGACCCGAACAACGACTTCAGTGGTCTGGTTGTGAAGGACCCGTCGATCACCAGCGCGGCTCAGCTCTCCGGCAAGAAGGTCGCCGCCAACACCACCAAGGGAATCGTCGAGCTCGCCATCCGCAAGCTGGTCGACATGGCCGGCGGCGACGGCACCAGCGTCAACATCACCGCGATCGGCTTCCCCGACATGGTCGCGGCGCTCGACAACAACCAGGTCGACGCGATCTTCGAGGTCGAGCCCGGTCTGTCGGCCGCGAAGGCGAAGGGCTGGCATGTCCTGGGCTCTCTGGCGACGATTGACCCAGGGATGACCGTGGCCATGTACTTCACCTCGGCCAACCTCGCGCAGAGCAACCCCGACCTGGTGGCGCGCTTCACGAGCGCCATGAAGAAGTCGCTGCAGTACGCGAGCGACCACCCGGACGAGGCCCGCGCCATCGTCGGTACCTACACGCAGACCCCTGCCGCGGTGCTGCAGTCGTTGGTCCTGACCGGCTGGCCGCAGGACGTCAATACCGACTCGCTGAACACCCTCGCCGACCTGATGGTCCAGTACAAGTTCACGGACAAGCGGCCGGACGTGTCCGCCATCCTTCCGTGAGCCGCTTCCGTACGATCCTGGGCAGGGTCGGCCGCTCGCCGGCCCTGCTCGGGGTGCTCGGGCTCGTCGCGTTCGGCGGTCTCGTCGAGTTGCTCCCCCATACCGGCTGGGTCAAGGCGGAGTACTTTCCTCCGTCCAGCCGCATCGCCCGCGCGTTGTGGCAGGTGATGGGTCAGGCGACGTTCCGCACTGCCCTCGCGGACACGCTCGGGACGTGGCTGACCGGTCTGGCGATCGCGGTCGTCGGCGGTGTGGTCGTCGGCGTCCTCATCGGATCGGTGCCGATCGTGCGGGAGTTCACCGCCTCCACCATCGAGTTCCTGCGCCCGATCCCATCGGTGGCGTTGATCCCGGGTCTGGTCGTCCTGCTCCACCAGCGACAGGCAACTCTGGTCATCATTGTCTATGCTTCGTTCTGGCAGGTGCTGGTCCAGGTGCTCTACGGCGTCGCCGATGTCGACCCGGTCACCCGGGACACGGCCCGCTCCTACCATCTGGGCCCGTTGCGTCGCATCCGGTACGTCGTCTGGCCGACCGCCCTGCCGTACGTCGTGACCGGCATCCGGCTCGCCGCCGCGGTCGCCCTGATCCTCACCATCACGGGCGAGCTGATCATCGGAAACCCGGGGCTGGGCAAGCAGATCGACCTCTACTACACCGCGCTGGACGCGCCGAGCATGTTCGCCCTGGTCGTAGTCACCGGGCTCATCGGCGTGGTCGCCAACACGATCACGCGCGCGGCCGAGCGGCGGGTGCTGCGTTGGCACCCCTCGGTGCGCGGGGAGCTGCCCGTATGACGACCGTGCTGGCCGTGCTGCGGCGCATCCTCGCCATCTTCGCACTGCCGGTCGCGCTGTTCCTGATCTGGTGGTACGCCAGCGCCGACAGCACGAACTTCCTGCTCCCGCCGCTGAAGCGGATCCTCGCCGCCTTCCCCGATACCTGGCTCTGGGACCGGTTCAACGGCGACGTGGTGCCGAGCCTGGTCCGCCTCGCCGAGGGCTACGCGCTGGCGCTGCTGGTCGGGGTCGCCCTCGGCGTCGCGATCGGATCGAGTCGCTGGCTGCGCTCGCTCGTGGAGCCGGTGCTGGAGTTCCTGCGCGCGGTCCCGCCCGTCGCGCTGGTGCCGATCCTGTTCCTGCTCGCCGGCCTCGGCAGCACGACCAAGATCCTGGTCATCATCTCGGGCTGCATCTGGCCCATCCTGCTCAACACGGTGGAGGGGGTCCGGGGCGTGGACCCCGTGCTCGCCGACACCTGCCGCAGCTACCGGGTCGGCGGGCTGTTGTGGCTGCGCACCTTCGTTCTGCGCTCGGCGAGCCCCCAGATCGTGACCGGGGCCCGGCAGTCGCTCTCGGTCGGCATCATCCTGATGGTGATCAGTGAGCTGAAGGCGTCGAGCGAGGGACTCGGCTACACCATCCAGCAGTTCCAGCAGGGATTCGCGTACCCGCAGATGTGGACCGGCGTGCTGCTGCTTGGCCTCATCGGGGTGCTGCTGTCGCTGATCTTCCGTATCGTGGAGGCCCAGGTCCTCGGCTGGTACCACGGCCTGCGTGCCACCGAGCGCGCGTCCCGCTAGCCATCGGATTGATCGAGGAGAATCGCGTGCTGAAGGTCCGGTCGCTGCGCAAGGTCTACGACGGCCATGGCCGTCAGGTCGAGGCGCTGCGCGACATCACCTTCTCGGTCGGCTCGGGCGAGTTCGTGAGCGTGGTCGGACCGTCGGGCTGCGGCAAGACGACGCTCCTGCGACTGCTCGCGGGCCTGATCACGGCAACCTCGGGCGAGGTGAGCGTCGAGGACCGTCCCGTCTCGGGGCCGCCGGACGGGCTCGCGCTCGTCTTCCAGGAGTACGGGCGCAGCCTGTTCCCGTGGCTGAGGGTGAGCGCGAACGTCGAGTTGCCGTTGAAGGCCAAGGGCCTGCCGCGGGCCGAGCGGGAACGGCTCGTCCGGGAGTCACTCTCCGCGGTAGGGCTCGCGGATGCCGCGACCGCATACCCGTGGCAGCTCTCCGGCGGCATGCAGCAGCGGGTCGCCATCGCCCGCGCGATCGCGTTCCAGCCGCGCGTGCTGCTCATGGACGAGCCGTTCGCGGCGGTCGACGCGCAGACCCGGGCCGACCTGGAGGACCTCGTGCGGACCGTGTGGCAGCGGTTCGGCATGACCCTGCTCTTCGTCACCCATGACATCGACGAGTCCGCCTATCTCGGTGAGCGGGTCATCATCCTCTCCTCCTCGCCGACGACCGTGATGGAGGATCTCGCGATCGACCTGCCCGCGCAACGCGACCAGCTCGAGACACGCTCCGACCCGCGCTTCGTCGAGCTTCGCCACCACGTCTACGCACAGGTGCAGAAGGCCAAGCAATCGGGATCCGGGGCCGCGAGCCGCGAGCCCGGACCAGCGGCGAGCAGCGTTGCCTGACCCGCGCGAGCGTGATCTCGGCTGGCTCGCCGCGATCGTCCTGGTCTCGCTGAACCTGCGTGCCGTGATCACGTCCGTCCCCCCGCTCGCGGTCGATCTGCGGGCGGATCTGCATCTCGGCGCGGTCGCCACGGGGGCCCTGACCACCGTGCCGGTGGCCTGCATGGGCCTGTTCGCCCCGGTCGCGGCCGCCGCCACCCGGTGGCTGCGGGAGTCTACTGTGCTCAGTGCCGGAGTGGCGCTGATCGTGGTGGGCGCCGGCGCACGTGGCTTCGGCGGCGTGGTCGGCCTGTTCCTGGCCACGGCCCTGGCCGGTGTCGGCATCGCCGTGGTGGGCACCCTGCTGCCCGGGCTCGTCCGCGCGCGCTCCCCGCACCGGGTCGGCCCGGTAACGGGAATCTATACGGCGGCCCTCATCGGCGGCGCACTCATCGCCTCGTCGCTGGCCGAGCCGGTCCGGGCCTGGCTCGGTGTCGCGACACAGCGGTCCCTGGCCTTCTGGGCTTTGCCCGCGGCGGTCGCGCTCGGGATCTGGCTGGTCGTCGCCCGCAGGCTGAACGCCTCCCGCGCGGCCGACCCGACCGGACCTGTCGGCCGCGCGGTGGTCGCGAACAGCCACCGGCTTCCGTGGCGCGACTCATCGGCGTGGCTCGGCACGGGGTTCATGGCCGTGCAGTCCCTGCTCTTCTACGGCACCCTCGCCTGGCTGCCCGTGTCCACCATGGACCATGGCATGTCGGCCCGGAACGCGGGGCTGCTGCTCGGGCTGTTCACCCTCACCCAGGTGGTGACCGCCTTCGTGGTGCCGGCGTTGGCCCACCGCACCGGCGACACGCGCGCGTGGGTAGCCGTAACGCTGTGCACGACCACGGTCAGCCTGCTCCTGGTCGCCCTGATCCCATACGCCTTTCCGGGCGCCCCATGGCTGTGGGGAGCCCTGCTCGGCCTCGGCATGGGCGGGCACTTCGCGCTGGCCTTAGCCACGATCACCCAGCTCGCCCCGTCGGCCGCGCAGGCTCCCGCGTACAGCGGCATGGCCTTCCTCTTCGGCTATGGCGTGGCGGCCGTCGGCCCGGTGCTGCTCGGGTTCCTCGCCGAGGCCAGCGGTGGCTACCGGGTGCCGTTCCTGACCCTGACCGGGCTCGGGGTGGTCGCGCTAGCCCTGGGCGTGGCGGCCACGGGCCGCGCCCGCCTGGCTCGCGCCCGCCCTGCCCCGGACGCCGATCGGGGGATCCCCGTCGCGGGCTGAGCGCGCTCAGGCCGGGGCGACGCCGGTGTAGTTCTCCGCGAGCGTGGTCGCGGCGGCGCGGGAGGAGGTCGTGTAGCGCAGTTGCGCGAGCTGCAGGGCGAACCCGAACGCGTCGCCGGGCACGGTGTGCAGCATCGACGTCATCCACCACGAGAAGTGCGTCGCCCGCCAGACCCGGCGCAGCGCGGCGTCGGCGTACTCGTCGGCCAGCCGGGGGTCGCCGTCGCGGAGCCAGGCCGCGAGCGCGGGCGCGAGCAGCGTGACGTCCCGTACCGCGAGGTTGAGGCCCTTGGCCCCGGTCGGCGGCACGATGTGCGCCGCGTCGCCGGCGAGAAAGACGCGTCCGTGACGCATCGGAGCCCGCACGATGCTGCGCATCGGGCTGATCGCCTTCTCCCGGATCGGCCCTTCGTGCAGGCTCCAGCCTTCCAGCGCGAAGCGCCGCTGCAGACCGGCCCAGATCCGTTCGTCGGGCCACGCGTCGATCTGTTCATCGACATCAACCTGCAGGTAGAGCCGGCTGACGTGGGGCGTCCGGATGCTGTGCAGCGCGAAGCCCTCGGGGTGATGGGCATAGATGAGCTCGTCCGTGGAGGGCTCGACGTCGGCGATGATGCCGAGCCAGGCGTAGGGGTACGACCGTTCCCACACCCGCTGCGCCGGAACCGTGGCCGCGCTGACCCCGTGCGAGCCATCGCAGCCGGCGATCACGTCGCACGCCACGTCCTGGGTCACGCCCGCACTGTCGCGGTAGCGCAGCACCGGCCGGTCACTGTCCAGATCGGACATCGCGGTCTGCGACACGGAGAACTCGAGCCACTGTCCGGCGGCCAGCCGCGCCGCGATGAGGTCCTTGACGATCTCGGTCTGGGCATAGATCGTCACGGTCGAGTCGACGAGGTCGCGGAAGTCCAGGTGGTGGCGCTCACCCGCGTACTGCAGGTAGATGCCGCCGTGCTCGATGCCCTCGGCGTCGAGGCGGGCCCCGAGGCCGGCGTCGCGCAGCACGCGGACCGTGCCATGCTCGAGCAGCCCGGCGCGCTGGCGAGCCTCGCAGTACTCGCGACTGCGGTCCTCCACGACCACGGAGTCGACGCCGGCCGCGGCGAGCAGATGCGACAGCAACAGACCCGCCGGACCTGCGCCGATGATCCCGACCTGCGTACGTCGCATCACCCGGGCTCCTTATCGTGTGCGGGCGCCGAACCACTGTTGCGCTGGCGAACGTAATGTCCGCAGCCATCCGGCGTCAACGGTTGACCGGGTGCCGACCCGCGGCTAGCGTTCGCAAGAAGCACGCCTGTTCGTTCCTCGAACCCCTTCGGGAAGGTGAGATGGCGCAGATCGTCCCGCTCGCCGCGGCGATCGCGGACCTGGTCCACGACGGCGACACGGTCGCGATGGAGGGATTCACCCATCTCATTCCCTTCGGCGCCGGCCATGAGATCATCCGGCAGGGGCGCACCGACCTGACCCTGGTCCGGATGACACCCGATGTCATCTTCGACCAGATGATCGGCATGGGCTGCGCCGGCAAGCTCGTCTTCTCGTGGGGCGGCAATCCCGGCGTCGGCTCGCTGCACCGCCTGCGCGACGCCGTCGAGCAGGGCTGGCCGCGCCCACTGGAGATCGAGGAGCACAGCCACGCCGGCATGGCGAACCGCTATGTCGCCGGCGCCAGTGGATTGCCGTTCGCGGTGCTGCGTGGCTACGTCGGCACGGACCTGGCGCGACAGAGCGCCAGTGTCAAGCCGATCGAGTGCCCCTTCACCGGCGAGCTGCTCACCGCGGTGCCGGCGCTGCGGCCCGATGTCACGGTCATCCACGCGCAGCGCGCGGACCGGGCCGGCAACGTGCAGATGTGGGGCATCACGGGGGTTCAGAAGGAGGCGGTGCTCGCGGCCCGGCACAGCCTGGTCACGGTGGAGGAGCTCGTCGACGTGCTCGAGCCGATGGCCGGAGCCGTGGTCCTGCCGACCTGGGCCGTCACCGCCGTCTCGCTCGTCCCCGGCGGCGCCCACCCCTCGTATGCGCACGGATACTCGGTACGGGACAACGACTTCTACGTCGCCTGGGACGCGATCAGCCGCGACCGGGACACGTTCACGGCGTGGATGCGGGCCCACGTGCTGCCGGCCTCGGCGGTGGAAGGCGGTTCCGCATGACTCCACAGTGGACGTCGGATGAGATGATGAGCGTCGCCGCCTCGCGTGCCCTCGCTGACGGCGCGGTCTGCTTCGTCGGCATCGGCCTGCCGAGTACGGCCGCGAACCTCGCCCGGCGTACCCACGCACCGAACCTGGTGCTCATCTACGAGTCCGGCACGATCGGGGCCAAGCCGGACACCCTGCCGCTCTCGATCGGTGACGGCGTGCTCGCCGAGACGGCCGACGCCGTGGTGGGCGTGCCGGAGGTCTTCAACTACTGGTTGCAGCCGGGGCGCATCGACATCGGCTTTCTCAGCGGAGCACAGCTCGACCGGTTCGCCAACATCAACAGCACGGTGATCGGTGACGACTACCGGCACCCGAAGGTACGGCTGCCCGGTGCCGGAGGTGCGCCCGAGATCGCCGCATCGTGCCGCGAGGTCGTCATGGTGGTTCGCCAGAGCCCACGCGCCTTCGTGGCCCGGGTCGACTTCGTGACCAGCGTCGGCTTCGGCACGGGACCGGGCTACCGGGAGGGCCTCGGGCTGCGCGGTGCTGGACCGCGTACGGTCATCACCAACCTCGGCATCCTGCGGCCCGACCCGGTGACCTGCGAGTTGACGCTGACCCACCTACACCATGGGGTCGACCTGGACCGGGTGCGCGCGAACACCGGATGGGAGCTGGCCGTAGCCTCGGACCTGGCGCAGACCCCGCCACCCAGTGCGGAGGAGCTCGCCGTCCTGCGGGAGCTGGAGGCGACCAAGGGGCAGAACCGGGCGGGAGAGGGGAGTGGCGGTGACCAGTAGCTACATCATCGACGGGGTGCGCACGCCGATCGGACGCTATGGGGGAGCGCTCGCCGGGACACGCCCCGACGATCTCGCGGCGACCGTGCTGCGCGCCCTGCTGGACCGCCATCCCGACCTGGATCCGCAGCGCATCGACGATGTCCTGTTCGGCGACTCGAACGCCGTCGGCGAGGACAACCGGAACGTCGCCCGGATGGCGGTGCTGCTGGCCGGCCTGCCCACGAGCGTGCCCGGGGCGACCGTGAACCGGCTCTGCGGCTCGGGGATGGAGGCCGCCATCGAGGCGAGCCGGGCGATCGAGACCGGCGACGCCAGCCTCGTCGTGGCCGCCGGGGTGGAGTCGATGAGCCGCGCCCCCTGGGTGCTCGCGAAGCCGGCCCAGGGTTTCCCTCGCACGAACGAGACCCTCTACTCCACCACGCTCGGCTGGCGGATGGTGAACCCGACGATGCCGCCACAGTGGACGGTGAGCCTGGGCGAGGGGGCCGAGATCCTGGCCGACCGCTACGGCATCTCGCGCGAGGCGCAGGACGCGTTCGCGCTCGCCAGCCACCGAAACGCCGCCGCCGCCTGGGCCCGCGGCGACTATGCCGACGAGGCCGTGCCGGTCGCCGACCTGGCCATTGACGAGTCCATCCGTGCAGATACATCCGCCGAGGCGCTGGCCAAGCTCAAGCCGGCCTTCCGGGCCAACGGGACGGTAACCGCCGGCAACTCCTCGCCGCTGAACGATGGCGCCGCCGCGCTGCTCGTCGGCGACGAGGCAGCGATCGAGGCGACCGGGGCCCAGCCGCTGGCACGGATCGTTGCCCGGGCCGCCAGCGGCGTCGATCCGGACCTGTTCGGGATCGGGCCGGTCCAGGCCGCTCGGACGGCGCTCAAGCGCGCCGGCATCGGCTGGTCGGAGTTGGCGTCGGTAGAGCTCAACGAGGCGTTCGCGGCCCAGTCGCTGGCCTGCCTCGCCGAGTGGCCGGAGCTGGATCCGGCTCTGGTGAACCCCGGTGGGGGCGCGATCGCGATCGGCCATCCGCTCGGCTGCTCCGGAGCTCGCCTGCTCGCGACGCTCGCCCACCGGCTGCACCGCCGTGGCGGCGGGTACGGCCTGGCCGCCATCTGCATCGGCGTGGGCCAGGGCCTGGCCGTCGTCCTGGAGGGCGTGTGAGTTCCCACGTTTGACGCGCTCTTCAGTGCTCCCGCGGTTGTCCAGGCCACGGACGAACGTGCCTGGGTCGCCGCGATGCTCGAGGTCGAGGCGGCACTGACCCGGGCCTGCGCGCAGGTCGGACTCATCCCCCACGAGGCCGCGGCGGCGATCGTCGAGGCGTGCCGGCCCGGCGTGGTCGACCCGGAGCGGCTCTGGGCGCACGCCACGGAATCAGCGACGCCGGTGGTCGGGCTCGTCGAGGCGCTGCGCTCGGCGGTGCCACCCGGGTACGGCCGCTACGTCCATCTCGGCACGACCAGTCAGGACATTGTGGACACTGCGATGATGCTCGTCGCGACGCGGGCCATCGATCACATTGCCGGCGACATTGAGGCCTGCATCGATCGACTGCTCGACCTCGTTGAGGAGCACGGCGCGACGCCCCAGCTCGCCCGGACCCTGCTGCAGCCCGCCATGCCGTCGACCTTCGGCTCGGCGGTCGCCGCTTGGCTCTCGGCGCTGCGTTCGGCCGCGGAGGGGCTGCGCTGGTGGCGCCCCGCGCTGCAGTTCGGCGGCGCGGTCGGCACCCGGGCCGAGCTCGGCGTCGACGGCGACCGGGTCGCCGAGTCGCTCGCGGAGTTGCTCGGCCTGGAGAACGTCGTGCCCTGGCACACCGATCGAGCCCGGGTCGTGGAGCTGGGCTCTGCGCTGGGCATCTGCACCGGAACGCTCGCGAAGATCGCCGGCGACGTGATCCTGTTGTCGCAGGCCGAGGTCGGCGAGGTCACGGAGGGCCGCGGCGGGCGCTCGTCGGCGATGCCCGGCAAGCGCAACCCGGCCCGCGCCGTGCTGGTGGTGGCTTGCGCTCACCGGGTTCCCGCGCTCGTGGCCACCCTCTTCGCGGCCATGCCGCAGGAGTTGCAGCGTGCCGCCGGACGCTGGCAGGCGGAGTGGCCGACCGTCACGGACCTGTTGCGCCTCGCCGCCGGAGCGGCGCATCACGCCCGGGCCATGCTCGCCGACCTCCGGGTCGACGCGGACACGATGGCGAGCCGGGTTGCCCGGACAACCGAGCCAGGGGAGCAATCGCCATGAGCAGCACCACCGAACCGCTCGTGCCGTTCCATGTCGTCGACGGTCGCGAGGAGGGGGTGACCGTGCTGCTCACCGGGTCGCTGGGCAGCACGGTCGAGATGTGGCAGCCACAGGTCGAGGCCCTGGGCGCCCACGCCCGCGTCGTCCGGTTCGACCACCGCGGACACGGTGCCTCGCCGGTGCCGCCCGGTCCGTACACAGTGGACGACCTCGGTCAGGACGTGCTCGCGCTGCTGGACCATCTCGGCGTCGAGCGTGCGCACTACGTCGGACTCTCGTTGGGTGCGATGGTCGGCATGTGGCTCGCCGCGCGCGCGAGCGAGCGCATCGACCGGCTTGCACTGCTCTGCTGCGGGCCGTACCTGCCGCCGGTGGCGGGCTGGTTCGAGCGGGCCGCGGCCGTGCGGGCGGGCGGCATCGCCGCCGTGGCTGACCCCGTGTTCGCGCGCTGGTTCACCGCCGACTTTGCCGGCGCCGAGCCGTACCGCCGGATGCTGCTCGCCACACCGGTCGAGGGATACGCCGGGTGCTGCGAGGCGATCGGCGCCATGGACCTGCGGCCGCTACTGGGCCAGATCCACGCCGCCACCCTGGTGATCGCCGGTGCCGCCGACCCGGCGGCGCCGCCGGAGATGGGTGCCCACATCGCGGCGACCGTGCGGTCCGGCCGGCTCGTCGTCGTCCCGGGGGCCGCCCATCTGGCCAATGTGGAGCAGCCCGGCATCGTGAACCAGCACCTGGTGGAGCACCTGTTCAGTGAAGGGGGTGGCGTGAGTGTCCCATGACGAGCAGGGCATGACCGTACGGCGTGAGGTGCTCGGCGACGCGCATGTGGACCGGGCGATCGCGCGGACCGACTCGTTCACGGCCGACTTCCAGAGCTTCATCACCCGGTACGCCTGGGGGGAGATCTGGACCCGGGACGGGCTGGACCGGCGGACCCGCAGTTGCATCACGCTCGCCATCCTCGCCAGCCTGCGCTACGACGAGGAGCTGGCGATGCACGTACGCGCGGCGCTGCGCAACGGGGTCACCGCCGATGAGATCAAGGAGGTGCTGCTCCAGGTCGCCGTGTACGCCGGAGTGCCGGCCGCCAACTCGGCCTTCGCCATCGCCCAGCGAACGCTGCGCGAGCAGTCGTGACCGAGCCGACAGCGAGGGAGCATCGCAGCGAGCTTGCGAGCGAGGAGCGGATCGAGCGCGGAGGCGAGCAATCGTGACCGAGCCGACAGCGAGGGAGCATCGCAGCGAGCTTGCGAGCGAGGAGCGGATCGAGCGCGGAGGCGAGCAATCGTGACCGAGCCCGTGGGCGAGTTCGTCCAGTCGCTGGACCGGGGGCTGGCCGTGATCCGGGCCTTCGATGCCACGCACCCGGAGCTCACGCTCAGCGACGTGGCCCGAGCGACCGGACTCAACCGAGCCTCAGCCCGGCGGTTCCTGCACACGCTGGTCGAGTTGGGGTACGTGCGCAGCGACGGTCGTCTCTTCGCGCTGCGACCGAAGATCCTGGAGCTGGGCTACGCCTACCTGTCGAGCCTCTCGCTGCCCGAGGTCGCGATGCCCCACCTGGAGCGGCTGGTGGAGCGGGTGCACGAGTCGTCCTCGGTATCGGTGCTCGACGGCGACGAGGTGGTCTACGTGGCCCGCGTGCCGACGCGGCGCATCATGCGCATCGCGATCGCGGTCGGCACCCGGTTCCCCGCGTACGCCACATCGATGGGCCGGGTCCTGCTCGCGGGGCAGACCGATGACTGGCTGGACGGCTACTTCGCAACCGCGCCGCTCAAGAGCATCACGCCGAACACGATCGCCGATGCCAAGCGGCTGCGCAGTGAGCTGCGGCGGATCCGTCGCGACGGGTACGCCCTCGTCGACCAGGAGCTGGAGCAGGGGCTGCGCTCGGTCGCGGCGCCGATCCGGGATGGCCAGCGGCGGGTCGTCGCCGCGGTCAACCTCTCCGCGCACGCGAGCCGCAGCCTGGAGAGCATGCGGGAGTCGCTCCTGCCCCCGTTGCTGGAGACGGCCGCCGCCATCGCCGAGGACCTGCGCGCCGCCACCCACTGAGCGACTACTTCGCATGGCCAACTTATCGCTTCAGTGGCGTCGACATCGATGTACGTGCTGGTCAGTTGGGAGCAGTGCACGTCGTCGCCGATGGCGAGCCGCTGGCTGATACGTCATCGACGTATCTTCGCTCGCCGTGCTCTGGCTGTGGGCGGCCCGAGCGTCAACGTCCGCAGTGAAGACCTTGCCCCCGGTCTCGTCGCCGTCGAACTTGGCCAATTGGTGGCCGAGCCTGGGCAGCGGGCATGATAGGTAGCACTTTATCTATCAAATGATGGCGAAAGCCGGCATCGACCGATCCGCGGCGACGGGATTACGCTGACCCCGCAGCGCCGGATCAAGGCATTGACAGGTCAGTGCGTCGAGGCTACGGTGACCAACACGGTTGCCGCCCGTCGAGTCGGCTCGTACCCGAGGCCGGCGTCACGGCTCTAGAGTGCCGAATGGGCTTCAGAGCAGGGGTTCAAACCTCGAGGAGGGGCGACATGATGTGCGGGAAGAAGTTGTCGGCTCGTTGTCGGCTCTCGTGACCTCGTTAACGTTGCTGGCGGTGGCGCCAATCGCGGTCAGCGGCGCGGTCCCGACAAGCTGTGCGAGTAAGAGTTCGGCTCTGGCCGATGGCACTCTCGATGAACAGTTGGGTGTGGACATCAACGCCCTTTATGCCGCGGGGCTTTCGCAGGACCAGGTCGAGGTCGCGATTGACAAGCAGTGGTGCCTCATGCGAGTGGGTCGAGCGCCATCGGGGCCAGAACCGCTGTCAGTGAACACCGATGCAACGTTCGCAACGCCGTCGTTGTTCTATGACAGCCAACTCCACCACTACTATGCCGCAGGTTATTACCACTGGGTGAACGACAACTTCTACTCTGACGGGTCTGGCGACATCGGTGGGTACGATGGCGCCGGACTGCGGCTGGCTGGTGGGGCCATCGAACAGTACCCCGAGGGTCAAAGTTTCAGTTATTCAGACAATCCGGCAGTGACATCGTGCAGCGGCCATTTCGGCTCCGGTTACACGAACCATCCACAGGACGTGAACGAGTACGGAGTTGGGTTCAAGGTGCAGGACGAGGCTGCTGGCTTTCTCTGCAACGGATCTTTTAAGCACGACTTGAACATGTACGCCGGAACCGTGGTGGATACCTTCGCGGGACTTCTGAATGGGCCATGCAAGACGCTCCAAGTGTATGCAGATTACTCACACAGTTGGCAGACGACATCTCTGACCGGTTTCAGAATTAGCCAAACCGGGTTCGGTGTGTCCTGGGCCAATGCCGGACATGAGTGGAGCCTCAGCAAGGCCGGCCAAACAGGCCACCGTCTGCTGATGGGGCTCCCAGCAATGCAGACGGATATTGTCTCGAACGAGCCAGCGAGGCGGATCAACTGGCGCCTCGTTGGCTCGCTCGTCGGGGCCGCCATCCTGCTCAGTGTAGGGGCAATCATCGCTGACCGTAGGATCGAGTCCCTGCCTCCCATCTTCTCCGGCAGTTTCTCACTAAGGAATTACGTCGGCGCCGACCCCGAGTTGCTGGACATCTGGACACGCCAGGACCAGGACCGCAGTTCCCAGCCTGTCCCCGAATTCAACTACGCCGTGGTGCATATCAGTTGGTCCGAGTCCCGCAGGCTGGCGAGGAACTGTGCCTGGTCGGCTTTCGTGTTCAGGCCGTTGGAGTGGTCGCAGGCGGTCGGTTTGAGCGGGTCCAGCAGCGCGGCCGAACGCGCGGCCGAACAGTACCTCGGCGTCGCTCCGCCTCCGTCAGGGCTCCCGGACGGAACGGTCTTTGGGCGGCCATCAGATGGAGTCGACTCGTTGGATGCGATCTATATGGTCACCGAACCGTCTCCGAACGCGGATGTGAGGGTCGGCCTCGTGGCAAGCTGCGGTGAGACACCGGAGGGTGGGAAGTGGCTCGACCAGCAAGCTGGTTAGGACCGTGTCCAACCGCAGGTCAGCTGGGGCTGGCGCCGGCCGGGCGCCCGTTGCGGCGCAGGTTCCGCTCGGTGAAGGCACCGAAGACGATGAGGATCACGCCGGCACACCCGACGAGCACCGCGCGAACGATATGACCGTCGATGAGCAACGACACCATCTCGACGATCGCCACGACCACCGCGATCGCGAAGCCCGTGACGAGCGGCGCCCGCCAACCGCGCAGCGAGCCGACGATGACGATGGTGACCGCGGCCAGGAAGACACCGGCCCAGCGCCAGGGCGGGTCCTGGCCCACGAGGATCAGGGCCAGGCTCGGCAGGAACGCACCGCCGAGCCCGGGACCGTAGAAGAGCCATGACGATAGATGCGGCGAGCGTCGCTGCTCGAGCGCTCCGGCGAGTAGCGCCACCGCGGCGAACGGCAGGGTGTACGCCTCCGGCAGCCCGATGTGCAGGCCGTAGAGGAGCAGCCAGCACGCGGCGAGCTCGGCGCAGAGCGCGAACCGCACGAGCCATGCCCGCGCCCTCGCCTTCCGGTCGCCACGCAGGGCGGCGAGGCCCAGCAGCAGCCCGCAGATGGTGAGGGCGGCCGAGGTGTACCGGATCGATCCGAACGACAGGCCCAGGCCGATCGCCGCGCCGAGCAGGGCCATGACCTCCGCGACCGTCGCGTCGGCCCGGCGGGTGGGGCAGCGGGACAGCAGCAGCCCGAACCCCACGAGCACCCCGCAGACGCCGAACATGCCGAAGACCGCGGAGTGCGTCTGGCCGCCGGCGGCGGCGAACGCCGTGGGCGGCAAGGCGAGCCCGGCGGTGGCGAAGACGCACCAGGCCACGGCTCGGGCGAGCGGGTCGCGGCCGGCCAGCGCCGCGGTGAGCGCGCCGGCGGCGAGGGCCCCGAGCGCCGCCAGGGTCGTGCCGCGGGTGGCGAGGCTGTCCGCGAACCCGGCCGCTCCGGTGACCGCGCAGACCAGACCCGCGGTCGCGTGCAGCCAGCTCGCCTCCGTGCGCTGGACCGACCGGTGCAGGGCCGCGCCGAGGCCGGTGGCGAGCGCGACGGACAGCGCGACCCAGGGCACGGCCACCCTCGGCGCGGCGAACGCGTACGGCAGGACGACCGCCGCGGCCGCCAGCGGCGGGAGCAGGGCGGCGAGCAGGTAGCGCCGGCCGCCGAGGATCAGCGCGATGCCACCGCTGGTCGGTGCGAGCACCAGCAGCGTCACGAGCGCGGTCGCCGCCTCTCGCGGCCCGGTCAGCGGTGCGTAGCCGCCCCAGACGTGCTGGAGTGTCCGAAAGGGACCGACGAGAGCGGTGACCCACGCCGGTGTGCTCACCGCCGCGGCGAACAGGCCCGCGGGGATGGCTGCGGCCGCCAGCGTCAGCACGACCACACGATGCGCGGATGGCTCGTCATCGGCATCGATGGGAGGCCGGCGCGAGTGCCCCGCTGCCACCGTCGCGAACAACGCGCACGTCGCCGCCCAGATCGACGCGCCGGCCGGGTCGGGTACGGCCGCGGCCGCGGTGATGCCCAGCGCCGCCGCCCCGACCCCCGCACCGGGATAGCCATACCAGTCGATGCGTGCCATCCGCAGTCCGGCGACCGCGACCACGCTGAGCGCGCAGACACCGACGGCGAAGCCGAGCGCGACGATCCGGTCCGCGCCGTGCGCGACCGCGGTGCACGCCGCCGAACCGGGGGCGGCCGCGAGTGCGGTGGCGCACGCGATGCCGGGCACCGATGGCGGAGCCGCAGCGATCGCGCCGATGCCGGCGACGATCACCCCGAGCCCGGCGAGCCCGGCCAGGACGGCTGCGGTCGCGGCCGGGAACGGGCTGCCGGAGGCGACGGCATAGGCGGCGAGCACCCCGGCGAGGCCGAGCCGGCGCTGGTGCGTGCCGACGGCGTCGTTCGGCCGGGTGAGCGCGGCCGCCGTCCCGGCGACACCGGCGAGACCGCCCGCGATCAGGGGTGCGCTCCACCATGGGGCGGCGATCACCGCCGGGACCGCGAGCGCGCCCAAGCAGACGAGGACGAAGAATACGTCGATGTTGGCGGGCCGGGGCAACAGTAGCGCTGCCGCGAGCGCGGCGAGGAGCAGGCTGACCGGAACCCCGGTGCCGTAGGGGGTGTCGGCGCTGACGCGCTGCGACCACGCGGCCAGGTCGGCGTGCCAGTACGGCGTTCCGGCTACGACGGCGTGCCCCGCTTCGACGAGGGCGGCACCAGCGGCGACGGCGACCGCACCGGCGCCGACCGCGATGATGCCCAGGCGCGGTCCGGGCCGCCATGCCTGCGGCAGGGCCGCGACGCCCAACGCGACGACGAGCACCATGGCCGTGGTGGTGACCAGCCCGATGCCGGGCACGAGCACCGCGCCGATGCGGGCGAGGGCGAGCACGACCGCCGCGGTCGCCAGTGCCGACGCCACGGCCGGACCGTCCACACTCCACAGACGCGGTGCGGCCGGTGGTTGCGTGGGATCGACGAGCCTGCTCGTCGTACCGGCCGTACGTCCGGTGACCGCGACCACCGCCGCGGCGGCGAGCAGCGCGGCGACCGCGAGGTCGGCCGGCGTGGTGCCGGGCACCCGCAGCGCGAGCAGCACACCGCCGGCCGCGGCGACCGTCGCCCCGGTCGCGCTGCCCGGGTAGGACGTCGCACGCGCCACGCCAGCGACCTGGGCGAGCATCGCGGCCGCCACGCCGATGCCGGCCGCGAGCAGCGTCAGCGGTATCAGCACCGACACCGGCACATCGGCGAGATGGCCGGCGCTGCCGACCGCCGCGGGCAGGGTGCAGATCCCTACGCCGGCGACCCAGTCGGCGACCGGGCTGGCGTGCGGGCCGGGGCGCGCCGCCACCGCGACCAGGACCGTGGCGAGCGCGACCACCGTGACGAGGGCACAGGTCGCGGCGGTCAGCCCGGGCCGGGCCAGGCTCGTGGCGATCGCGACCGCACCGAGCACGCCGGCGGCACCGGCCCGGACCGCCGCCGAGGCGCGCTTGCGGGCCGGTACCGCGGTGGCTATGGCCACAGTGGACGTTGCGCAGGCGAGCAGCGGGGCACCCCACCAGGGCACCGCGCCCGTTCCGGGCACCCCAAGGGTCACCACGGCAAGCCCGCTGACCAGCGCGTCCACCCGGGCGCCCCGAGGCACCGCCGCGATGGCGAGGACCGTCAGCAGGGCGGCCGCGGCCGGTACCTGGACGGCCATGCCGTCGAGTGGTCCGATGGAGTTGGCGAACGCGCCCAGGTCGGCGTCCCACAACTGCGGCGTGAGGCTCATCCGTACGGTCTGCACGGTCGTGTGCAGCACGGCGGCGAGCACCATCGCGGTGGTGAGTCCCGCGCCGAGCAGGCTGCCCCAGCGTGGCCCGGCGCGGGCACGGCGGGGCAGCACGGCGCACGCGATCGCGACGATCGCGGCGACCCCGGCGGAGAGCACGAGCGCGTAGCTGGGCCACTGCAGCGACCCGACCCGGCTGAGACTGACGATCACGGCGACGGCCAGCGCCCCGCCGCCGACGTGGCCGAACGGAGGCCGGCGCGCCAGCAGCCCCGCGGCGAGTCCGACCACGGCCGCGAGCAGCAGCACCGCGGCCGGGCGCCAGGCCTCGCTCGTCGTGTGGGCCGCGAGGAGCCCAGCGGAGGCGAGCCCGGCTGAGGCGCAGAGCGTGGCGCCGAGCATCACCCAGGCGAACTCGCGCAACCGCAGGGGCCACGGCTGCCCGCCCGGCCCCGGCGCGAGTCCCGGCAGCCGCAGCACCGCCCGCAGCGCCCGGCTGGGGTCACGGCCGAGCAGCTCGACCGATCCCAGGTTGAGCGCGGCGACGACCGCGAAGACGAGGCCGAACCCGTTGCGCCCGGCGCCCAGGTACGTGGCGAGCAGCGGCAGTACGGGCTGTACGGCCAGCAACGTCGCGAACTGTGGTGCGCGCAGGTGACTCGCGAGCCGGTACGCCGCCGCTATCGCCGCGACAAGTCCACACAGGACGGACGAGTAGAGGGTCAGTGGCGTCGATCCGAGATCGAAGATGTCGACGGTGTAGGCGAAGTACCCGTCGAGCAGCACGGCGAACAGGCCGAGCCCGGCCAGGGTCTCCGCGGTCGCGGTCAAGGTCCGGCGGGACAGGATGAGCGGGACGACCAGCGCCACCAGGGTCGCGACCCCGATGATGGCCACCCGGCCACCCGGCGGCGCGGCCCGAAACGACAGCACGGTCAGCACCGCGGCGGGGATCCCGAGCAGGACACCGCCGAGCGCGAGCATCGCGTTGCGGCCACCGCTGGACGCGGTCGGGCCCACGCCCGCCTCGCCGCGCCGCGGTCGGGGCACCCCGCGCGGGCCGTCGGGCGGTGGTGGCCCGTCGATCGCCCGCACCTGGGTGGTGGCCGGCAACGGCTCGGTCGCCTGCGGACCGGGCTCGGAGTGCACCGGTTGCGGCTCCGCCGGCCGTACGGGTGGCGCGTCCGTACGTTGGGCCGCCGCGGCCTCCACCGCGAGTTGGCGCCGCAGGGCACTGCGCAGCACCTCGGCCTCGGCCTGCAGCCGCTGCCACTCGGCCGCCCCCGCGGGCTCGGATCGGTCGAGCTCGGCGAGGCGCCGGTTCAGGATCGCGAGCGCCGCCGCCTGAGGATCATGAGGACGGCCGCACCGCCGGCAGCCCGTGGCGGGCCCGGCGACGCCCCCGCACGCGGGACAGGGGTAGGCGTCCACGGCAACACTGTGCCACCACGCGGTTACTTCGGCTCGCCCGCCGGGCCCTACCTGGTCTTACGCGGGCGTGGGCCGGCCCATTCCCCGATACTCCCAGCCGGCGGCGGTCCACAGTGGCTGGTCGAGGCAGTTGAGCCCGTCGATGATGCGCCGACCCCGGGCGAGGCTGCCGAGCTGCTGCGGGTCGGCGTACCGGAACTCCTCCCAGGCGGTCAGCACGCAGACCAGATCGGCGTCCGTGACCGCCTCGACCATGCTCGCGGCGAACTCGAGGTCGGGTTGGTCGAGGCGGGCGTTGGTCATGCCCTTCGGGTCGTAGAGCGCCACCTGGGCACCGGCCCGCGCCAACTTCCGGGTCACCGCCAGCGCGGGCGAGTCGCGCACGTCGTCGGTACCGGGCTTGAACGTGGCCCCGAGCACCGCGATGCGGAAGCCGGTCAGGTCCGGCCCGGCGGGCCCGTACGGACGATCCAGCAGGTCGGCCGCGAGCTGGACCACCCGGGTGCGGCGGCGCTGGTTGATCAGGTCGACCTCGTGCAGGAACCGCAGCGCCTCGCCCGCGCCGAGCTCTTGTGCGCGGGCCTGGAAGGCGCGGATGTCCTTGGGCAGGCAGGCACCGCCGAAGCCGATGCCGGCGCGGAGGAACTTCTTGCCGATCCGGTCGTCGTACCCGATCGCCCGGGAGAGCTGGGTCACATCGGCGCCGGAGGCCTCGCATACCTCGGCCATCGCGTTGATGAACGAGATCTTGGTGGCGAGGAAGGCATTGGCGGCCACCTTGGTCAGCTCGGCGGTGGCGAAGTCGGTGACCACCACGGGGACCTCGCGGTCCTCGTTCACGGCCAGGTCGAACACGCCCTTGTGCGCCGCGAACAGCATCGAGTGCGCCCACGCGCTCTTCAGGCCGAGGACCAGACGGTTGGGGCGCAGAACGTCCTCGACCGCGAAGCCCTCCTGCAGGAACTCGGGACTCCAGGCCACCTCGACGCCGAGGTCCGACGGGGCGAACTTGCCGACGAGCTGCTCTACCCAGTCGGCCGTACCCACCGGGACGGTGGACTTCCCGACCAGGAGCGCCTTGCGGGTCAGATGCGGCACGAGGGATGTGACTGAGGTCTCGACCTGGCTCAGGTCGGCGCCCATGCCGTCGTGGCGCTGCGGGGTGCCCACGCAGATGAAGTGAACGTCACCGAACTCGGCGACATCGCGATAGTCGGTCGAGAAGCGAAGCCGG
>DATBGZ010000095.1:0-2953 GCA_036557785.1 Micromonosporaceae bacterium | reverse complement strand
CACGGTGCGGCGGGATCGGTGCAGCCCGTCGTAGACCTGGGCCAGGCGTGCGCCCGCGCCGATCCTCGCGCTCCCGTCGGAGCGGACGGTGACGGAGTCGAGGCGGCTCAGGTCGAGGACCAGACCCGCTGTCGACGACCGTCCCGCGAAGCAATGGCCGCCTCCGCGGGGTACGACGTGCGTGCCGCTGTGCCGCGCGAAGGCAAGCGTGCGGGTCACGTCCCGGACGGAGGCGCATCTGACCACAGCGATCGGGCGCACATGGTGAAACCGGGCCAGCGCTGGACGGCGCGCGGCCTCGTACGCAGCCGAATCCGACGTGACCAGCTCTCCGTCGAGAGCCGCCCGCAGGGAACGCAACTCGTGCACGCATCCGACGCTAGCTTCACGGGGGATCTCCGGCTTGAACGAAACGAGCGCCCTTAGCCGCCAGCCCGTTAGCCCGCCAGCCCGTTAGCCCGTCAGCGCGGCACGCGGGCGAGCGGCCAGGAACGGCCCGTACGACGCCGCATGGTCGTGCCCGCAACCGCACCGGTCGACCGCGTCGCCGAGCAGCTCTCGCGGGGTCAGCCCGGTCAGCCGTACGCACTCGCGGCTCAGGTGCGCCTGGTCGGCGTACCCGACCTCGGCCGCCAGGTCGGCCACCAGACTGCCGTGCCTGGTCGCCTGGGCCAGCGCGAGGTAGCCCTGGAAGCGCAGCGTTCGCTGCAGCGTCTTCGGCCCGATGCCGACCTCAGCCAGGAACCGGCGCCGCAGCTGGCTCTCGGAGATCGCGAGGTCCTCCGTCAGCAGGCCGATTCCCGTCGACCGCCACGGCATCAGCCGGCACACCGCCTCGGCCACGAGCGAGTCCGGAGGTGGCATACGCGCCTGGCGGCGCAGCAGGTCGAGCTGCAGTACCTGCAGCGCTGCGTTCGGCCGGGGAGCGTCCGCGAGCTGGGCTGACAGGTCCGACGCCTCGTTCCGCACGTCGTCGAACGGCACGATCTGGTCGACCAGTTCGTCAGCGGGCACGCCGAGCAGTGGTGATGCTGCTCCCGGCCAGAACCGTGCCCCTACGATCGTCAGGCCGGGAGGCAGAATCTCGGCCGTGGCCCGGGTGAGCGGGCCGACGAGCCGTGGCGTGGCGCCGATCGGGCACTGGAGCTCGACGCCTCCGGTGGGCAGGTTGCGCTGCAGCACGGGCCGCGGGCCGGTGCGCTGGATCCAGACCGTGCGGACCCGCGCGGCCAGGGCAGGCAGCGGGAGGCGCTCGTCGTACGCCTGCGCGCGGTCCACGTCTTCAGCGTATCGAGGTCTTTCCGGCGCGCGATGTGCACGATTCGTTCAAGCCGCCGCCGTGCCGGCCGCCCTAGCATCTGTGGCCATGGACAAGGTCTTCGCCTCGCTGGCCGTCTCCGTCGACGGCTTCATCACCGGACGCGATCCCGGTCCCGGACACGGACTCGGTGACGGTGGCATCCTCTTCGGCTGGTACGGCGACGGCGACACCCCGAGCCGGCTGTTCCCGGGTTTCCGGTTGTTCGAGCCGAGCCGCTCCGTGTTCGACGACCTCGCAGGGCGGGTCGGCGCCGTCGTCGCGGGCCGGAACACGTACGACGACTCCGATCGCTTCGACGGGGCGGGCCCGCACCCGACGGCTCCGCTCATCGTGGTCAGCCACCGCCCGGCGCCACCCGAGGCGACGGACAAGCAGACCTTCGTCACTTCCATCGAAGCCGGCATCGAGACCGCTCGCGCCGCGGCCGGCGATCGGGACACCGCGGTCATGGGCGGCGGTGTCGTCACGGCCGCGTTGCGCGCCGGACTGCTCGACGAGGTGATCCTGCACCAGGTTCCCGTGCTCCTCGGCCACGGCCGCCGCTTCTTCCAGGAGCTGCCCGCCCATATCGGACTGAGCCTGGTCGATGCGGTGCCCGCACCCGGAGTCACCCACCTGCGCTACCGAATCGAGAGGTGACGGAGACCATGCCCGAACCCCGACGTGGAGCGATCTGAATGATTCTCGTTACCGGTGGCCTGGGTTCCATCGGGTCGCACACCGCGCGGGCGCTGCTCGACCTGGGCGAGTCCGTCGTGGTCACCGCGCACCGGTCCGCCCGGCTGCCCGAGTTCCTCGCCGGCGAGCCCGTCGGCCGGGTCGTCGTCGAGCCGCTCGACACCACGAACGAGGCGGCCTTCCTCGACATCGGGAAGCGGCACGAGATCACCGGCATCGTGCACCTCGCGGCGGGGCGCTACGACCTGCCCGATCCGGTCGAGTACCTCCGCGCTGAAACCCTCGGCCTGCTCGCCGCGCTCAAGGCGGCGGCGGCGTGGCGCGTGCGGCGGTTCTCCGTCGCCAGCAGCATCGGCGTGTACGCGGGGGTGGACGGGGTCCCGTGGCGCGAGGACGTCCCGCTGCCGGCGGTGGCACCGCACCAGATCCACGCGTTCAAGAAGACCGCGGAGTTGTTCGCCACGCTGACCGGCGACGGCGCCACGTTCGACGCGGTGTGCCTGCGGATCGGCACCATCTGGGGACCCCTCGGCCTGCCCGACTCGCCGTTCTTCGCGCTTCCCCGCCTGCTCAGCGCGGCCGTCTGGGGCGAGGACCCCGATCTGACCCCGCCCCGGCCACCCGCGTACGCCGGTGACGGGGGAGACCTCTGCTACGTGAAGGACTGCGGCCGGGCCATCGCGCTGCTCATGCTCGCGGAGCGGCTGAACCACGGCACCTATAACGTCTCGACCGGACGCCTGGTGCGGAACAGCGAGGTGGTCGCCGCGATCAACGCCGCTGTTCCGGGCGCGAACATCGCCCTCCCGGAGGGTCGCGATCCCGGCCGACCCCCGGGGAACTACCTCGACACCACCCGGCTGCGCGAGGACACCGGCTTCCGGCCGGAGTACGACGTCGAGCGCGCCGTACCGGACTACGCCGGCTGGCTGAGGCGACACGATCACTAGCCCA
>DATBGZ010000094.1:0-93937 GCA_036557785.1 Micromonosporaceae bacterium | reverse complement strand
GGACGACACGAAGATCAAAAAGGCCAGTGACCGGGCCACCCGGCAGGCGCGCCGAGGTGGTCCCATCACTGGCAATCAGGTGGTCCCATGGTGCTGGCAGAACTCAGCTCAAGGTGGTCCCTTCCTCATGGCAGGCGACATCGCGAGTTGATGCTTTGAACGGAGCTGCCGCGGATGCCGGCAGGACAGGTGGTTTCATCGGGTACCAGGGCGTTGTCACATGGTGGACGCGCAGCAATCGGGACCAAGGATCGGCCGAAACGTCAGCAAAGGAGTCCGGGACAAGCACGGATTCAAAGAGCTGGTGGGAGAAGTTCCCTGAGTGGATGCGGAGCCTGCCGAACATACCCGTTGTCGGCCCAATGCCGCGAGTTGTACCGGAGGTTCCGATACCAGTCGCACCGTGAGCGGTAAGCTCTCGTGGGCAGACCCGATCGGCGGGCCGCTGCTGACCTGATGGTGGGCCCCAAAGGAGGAACGTAGGAAGGCACACGAGCCACCCCTTCCTAACCGACAATGACAACCATTCGCGTAGAAATAGATGTCGATCGGGCTGAAGACTCGGACCGCTCCACTGGGACGGGCTCGGGCGACCGGCTCGCAGAGCTAGCATTGAGCTGGCTCGAAGACGGTTCTCGAATGATCGACGGCGATCTGGTCGCCGATCTTTGCGCCGCTCCGGTGCCTCTTTCGAGCTGGCCGGATGACCCGCTCGTGCCCTGGGGTCCGCCGGGTGCTCCAGTCGGAGTGCTGTGGGTTCATCGCGAGATAGGACAGGGCCCGCGCCTCAGCAATGCACACAGGCCTGCCTCTGCCGTCGGGTGGCGATGGCTGGCCGAGCAGCTCCAGCGCCCGCCGGCTGAGGCCTATGCGCTGCTGCGACGCCTCGGCGGCGATGGGTTTCCCGACCGCTTCATCGACATTGGGCTGTCAACCAGTCTCCGCAGTGC
This sequence comes from Micromonosporaceae bacterium, assembly GCA_036557785.1. Classification (GTDB taxonomy): domain Bacteria; phylum Actinomycetota; class Actinomycetes; order Mycobacteriales; family Micromonosporaceae; genus DATBGZ01. The sequence continues at coordinate 92,987 of DATBGZ010000094.1, read as the reverse complement.
ACCCGGCTGGATTCGGCTGTACCGGGATGTCGCGTACACGGCCATGACGGCTGAGAATCAAGCGTCCTGCCTGGCGCTGCTGGGCGAGTTCGCCGATCGGGTCAACCCGTCCTATGGGCAGATCGGTGTGGTACATCCCTTTCCTTCTGCAACGACCCTGGAGACGTGCCTGCCATCGGCGTACGGACGTAACCAGCCGTGGCAGTCCATAGTGGAGAGCCGACAGTGGCTGCGGGGGTATACCTGGGTCACGGTGTTGGGCCGCGAGCACGTGGCGAGGCTTGGTGGCATCGACACGATTTCGTCAAGCGGGGCGTTCTATGAGGTCGTCGGCCTCTCGGGAGGCGGCGCCGTTGTGCGGGCCACGGAAGACTTCCGCGAGTACGACCAGCAGAAAGCGGCGCAGATCTTCCGGGCGCTCGCGCCGGTGCTTCGCCCGGGCCTGCCGTCGCCACCCTCCACCACGTACGGAGCGCCGTTCCTGATCGTCTACGAAGACGCCAGCTTCGCTGCAGGTCGCGAAAGCCAAGGCTGAGTAACAAGGCCTCGAAACGCGTCTCGGTGCTGCAAGTTGCCACGGGTGTACGACCTCCCAGCCAACGGCGACCGCTCAGCGCAGGGTACCGGCGAGGCTCAAGACCCTCTTCAAAGCAAGTAGCCGGCCAGGGCCGAGTCGCCACCCACGTCGTCACAAAGCCGCCGGGCCCTGCATGACGGGCCTGCCTTCCTTGCTGCCCAGGGTCGCGTGCGTTGGCGTTGTCGGGCCAATCTGGGACTGTCACTAGCTCCTCTGTCAAGCCGTAGCGGTTTGCATTGCCGAGTCTCGATCTGTGTGTAACGCTGCGTAGACGACGTCGGAGAGCCGGCGTTTGAGGACGCGGCAGACGGTGCGCGCGTCCGGGCTGACGTTGCGCACCGGGGAGACCAACGGCCGGCCGTGGCAGTTCTTCCGGGCCACGGCGATCACCGGGGCGAAGCCATGACCCCGACACCTGTGCCGGTGCCGCGGGTGTCGGTGCCGCCGGGGTTCGAGGTGATCGTGCGGCTGCCGGCGGTCATCCTCGGCGTCCTGGCCGCCGCCGGGCTGCTGTGGCTGGCCGGTCAGGCGATCCGGTATGTGGTCGCCGGCAAGCAGCAGCGGCCGGTGCTGCGCCTGGCCTGGCGGCTGAAGCGGACCTGGCCACGTACCGCGATCCGGCTCGGACTGGCCCGCACGGAGCCGGCCCGCTCACCGTGGTGGTCGCTGCGAACGGCCCCGCCGGCTGCGGCGATGCGGCAGGTGGTGCCGGCGATCCTGGTGAACCGGTAGCGTTTCGGCGTCGACGTGGACGTCGCGGCGGTCGGGAAGGTCGGCCTGGCCGAACTCGACGCGGTGGTGGCGCATCTGGCCGACGCGTGGCGGGTGCCGATCGTGCGGGCCGCGCAGCTACGGCCCGGCATCGTCCGGATCCGTGCCCTGCTCGCCGATCCGCTCACCCACCCGCGCACAGTGGACAGACACCAACCAGCTCGCCGGCGACCCCGGTTGCTGGGTGGCCGGGGTCGACGCCGACGGGCAGCCGGTCCACATCCGCTCGGCAGAGGTGTCCGGCATACCCCAAGACCGGACCATATGCTCAAGTCTCGCAAAATCGAGTTGTTACACGCATACCGTTGGCAGGCAATCCCGCTCAGCCCCTGCCATGAGGAACGGGTGACAAGCATGGACGAGGACGCGATCAAGGCCTGGCTCAGCGAGGAGGTCTCGGATCTGCTCGATGTCGGGCCAGTGGGTCTTTACGAGCTGAAATGGATGCTCAACGGCTCAAACTTCTCGTTGTTGGAGGCAGAGAAGTTTCAACTGTCCCGTGCAGTGATAGAGAGCCTTTGCGCAGCCGGGGGCGTGGAGATCGTCACACTCACCTGGCCAGCCGTAGACGTCATCTCGGGCCCACATGGCGTCAGCATTCTCGACGAGGACGTAGGCTGGCTAGACGATCCGTCACCCCAGTACCTGGCCCTCCAGCGCATTCCGTCATCGACTGACTGACTTACCCTGATCGACCGCATGCAGCCCTCGTGAGACGATTGACATGGCCGGCCGTTGGCAGGGGCGTTGGCTGTCGTCAAACAGGTCTCGCTGTCCGTGCACGGCGTGGGCTACGTCAGCGTTCGTGGTTCTCCGCACTTGAGCGAGGTGTTGATGCGCGATTGAGGCTCGTGGCCTCGCCATGCTGTCTGTCTCTCACAACGAACAGGCAGCGAGGCCACGAGCATGGACGACAGTACGTCGTTGCTGTTCGGCCTGGACAGCTTGCGTGTCGTCGACGTGGTACGTGTCGCCGACCGGGTCGTTCAGGTCGTTATTGAAACCGTTGAGCGGCAAGGGATCTGCCCCGAGTGTGGGGTGGCCAGCACGCGTGTGAAGGGCCGGACCCTGATGCGGGTGCACGACCTTCCGGTCGCTGATCAGCGGGTGGCGTTGTGGTGGCGCAAGCGACGGCTGGTCTGCCTTGAGCCAGCCTGCCCGCGCCGCTCGTTCACGCCGAGCACCGTCGAGATCCCTGCCCGGTCGAGGCTGACCGCCCGGCTGCGTCAGCGCCTGGCCGAGGCGGTGGCTGGGTCGAACCGGGCCGTGTCCGAAGTCGCCGCGGAGTATGGGTTGTCGTGGTGGTGTGGACCGGTGCACCGGGCCTTCCTGGCGGCCTCGGCGCGGTGGCTGCCGCCGCCGGCGCCGGTCCGGGTGTTGGGCATCGACGAGACGCGCGCCCGTACGGTGCGCTGGGTCCTGGAGGATGTCGGTTGTCGGCATAGCGATCCGTGGATGACCTCGTTCGTCGACGCGGACACCACCGGCCCGCGGGCGGGCGTTGCAGGCTGGGTGTGCGACTGCGGGGTGCCGTGGACGGCGTGCGCGGTGTGGGCAGGCGCTCAGGTCTCGCGATGAGGTCGCGGTAGCGAACTGGATCGTGGTCGACGGCCAGTTGCAGCAGGCGGTAGAACAGCAGCCCGCGGCTGTGTGAGCGGCGCCGGCTGAACCGGAACACGAACTCATTGAGGTAGCTGGGTAGATGCGCCTCGTCGACCGATCCCTGATGGGTCCCGAGCAGCCATCGCTTGACCAGCGCGGCGATGCGGTGCGGTCCGGGCAGGAGATCGTCCGAGTGTCCCTGCGCGCGAGCGGCGCGCTGGCTGAGTCGTCGGTGGACGTAGCCGAGTTGGTCCACGCCGTGGTAGCCCTGCCACGCGTCGGTGATCACAGTCGCGCCCGGCTCAATGTGATCGCGGACGAACGGGTGCAGGGAGCCAGTGGATCCGTAGGCGATCGGCGCAATGCGGCAGCGCCCCAGGGCCGTTCGGCTCGCGGATTTCGACCGACAGGAACTCCCCTGTCGACTTTGGATAGTGCACACCGGACGCCGGCGAGGTCTCCGAAACGGACAACACGGACGTATTGTACGCCGGTTAGATGGATGCCTCAGAGGCGACTTATGCCATGGAACGGGCTTCGCGGGTCCGCGAAATGTCGTCGAAACTGGTCCCGACGCCGCCCTCGCGCGATGACTCGAAGGTGGAGATGTCTTCTGGGCCACCCCCACGAGTCTCAACGACCCTTACAGGGCCCTACGGAACGTTGTATAGGATCTATCCAGACGGACGGGGCAAAGTTGAAGTGAATATGTCAATCATTGGTATCGGGAAGCTTGGTATCGACTACGCCGACGGCAGGCTTGGCGAGGGCCTCTCGCTCTCTCGGCGTGCGCGGTCCTTTCTGTTGGAGACGGACACGTTCGCTGTTGTCCAGAACGGCGCAACCCTTGACCGTATTCTGGACTTCACGGGTGGCGGCCCGGGACGATGTGATATTGGCGAGGTGGCCGTCCTGCTCAGTGAGCGGTTTCCCAGCTGCTCCGTCATCGTCGAACTGCCGTTGCGGCGGCCGACTGACCCAGGTGCGACGGATGAGGGCCGCCTCCAAGTCCTCACCTGTGATGGAGAGCTCTATGCGGCATGTTCGCTGGACAGGCCGCCGGTGCAAGTCGAGGCCGCTCTGCGAGCGACCGATCCCGCATTCATGTACAACGCGATTGTTGTTGAGAACGTGGGTGGCCGGGAGTTGTCCGGGTGCCCGACAGCATGGGTCGAACATGGCATAGCCAGAGTCTGTGCTTTGTTGATCGGCGCATATGACGGGGAAGGCTTCGTATTGGCGGAATCGCCAAGGGCGACTTTATTTTCGTGGGTGGGCGGCCCACCGCGAAGCCTTGAACCGTCGAAGCATCGATCGAGCGCTGTCTCGCCGGCCGCGCACGGCCTAGGCCGGCGGCTACGTCAGCGGTCGTACCCGGGGAGCTCGGTGTACTCCGGGTACTCCTCCTCGTAGCCGGCCTCGCTCGCCCTCGCCGGCGGCCGCTCGTCGGTGGGCATCGTGCCGCCGTAGGTGGGCTGTCCGAAGCGATCGCGTTCCACTCTGGACTGCGCCCGGGCGGCCTGGTTGGCCCGGACCCGGTCGGCCGCGATGGTCGTCTCGGTCTCGACCCGGTTGAGCATCCGCTCCCAGCGGTGCTGCATGGGCTTGATCAGGCCGCCGCCGACGCCGACCACGAGCACGCCGGTGACGGCGAACAACAGCGCCCACAGCACCGGGGTGATGACGGTGCTCGCCACCCCGATCTGGGTGAGCGCCGCGAAGATGCCGAGCACGAGGATCGCGGCCTGGGCGGCCGTCGCGAGCCCGCGGCCGTAGCTCAGGCCACCGAGGGCGCCGGCGATGACTCCCTTGATCCAGCCCGCGATCGCCGCCGTGACCACCAGGATGAGCACCGCGGCCAGGAGCTTGGGCAGCCAGGCGATCACCCGGCCGATGAGGTCGCTCACGGCGTTCGGCCCGAAGACGCCGAAGGCGATCTGCAACACGAACAGAAGGAAGACCAGCGCCACCAACTGTGCGGTGACGTCGCTCGCGCTGTACCTGCCGAGCAGACGGTCCAGGCCGCCTCGGTGCGCCGCGCGCTCGAATCCGAGCCGGTGCAGGAAGCTGCCGAGCCCACCCCGGATCCACGTGGCGATGAGCCATCCCAGGGCCATGATCACCAGGAAGATCACGACCTTGATGACGACGCCCACGACGTTTCCGAGCAGGTTCGTGAACGAGTAGCCGACGTTCGCCGCGTACGCCATCCCGACACCCCTTTCGGACGTCGCATCCGGGCCCGGAGGCGACGTCACGCCATGCGTGGTCGCCCCCAGCCTAGGAAAGGATCGGCCCGATTCGGATGGTTTGCCCCGTATGGGTGGCGGTCAGGGGAGGCGGAAGCCGAGCAGGGTACGGATGCGCTCCGTCAGCTCCGGGTCGTACGGGAGCGTGGCGCCGTCGAGGGTGCGGATCGCGGCGACCCCGCGCACGGAGGAGGTGAGCCATGCCCCGGCCGTCGCGGCGAGCCCGGCAGGGGTGATCAGCCCCTCGCCGGCGTCGAGCCCGAGCTCACCCGCCCGGGCGAGCAGATGGGCGGCGGTCGTGCCGGCGAGGACGCCGGTCGCCTCGGCGGGCACGGTGCGCAGGGTCGACCCATCGAGCCACACCAGCGTGGCGGTCGGTGCCTCCAGCGCGTACCCGTCCGACGAGACCCAGAGCACGTCGTCGGCGCCGACGGACTTCGCCCACCGCAGCGACGCCATGTTCACCGCGTAGGAGAGGGTCTTCGCCCCGCCGAGCAGCCACGGCGTCGCGGGGCGCAACTGAGCCGGGAAGCCGAGCGTGGCGGTGACGACCCGCACGCCGTCGCGCCGCGCGAGCACATTGCCAACCGGCACCGCGAAGACCGTCGCGAAGAGCGTGACGCTGCTGCCGGACTCCGGGCCCCGGGTGCAGACCAGACGCAACGCGCCCTCGGCCTGCGCCGGCCACGCCCTCAGCGCCGTCGCGACCAGCTCCGTCAGCTCGGTCACCGAGGGCAGCGTCAGCTCCATGCGCGCGGCGGAACGCGCCATCCGGGCCAGGTGCTCCTCCAGCAGCCACGCCCGCCCCTGCCGTACGTGCAGGGTCTCGAAGATGCCGTCGCCGCGTACCACGCCCAGGTCGTCGCCGCGCAGGATCGGAGTCTCGGGCGGGACGAGCCCGGTGCCGAACAGGGCGATGACGCGCTGAGGATCAGCCACGTCGGAAGCCTACGGGCGCCGGGCTCGCCGCGGATCACCACCATCCGGGCGCACTAGCATGGGGGCGTGTCCGTCCGCGACGCGTCCGATAACCACGGTGGGCCCAAGGCACTCGCCGCGACCCTGCGCGCGCGGGGGCTTCGCCTGACGGCACAGCGCCAACTGGTGCTCGAGGCCGTCTACCGGCTCGGCCACGCGACGCCGGACCAGGTGCACGCGGAGGTGTCCCGGACGGCGTCGGGTGTCAATATCACAACGGTCTATCGGACGCTGGAGCTGCTCGAGAAGCTGGGCCTGGTGACCCACGCCCACCTCTCCCACGGTGCCCCGACCTACCACGGGGTCTCCGAGGAGCAGCACGTGCACCTCGTGTGCCGCGCCTGCGGGGGCGTGGACGACGTCTCCGCGGACGTGCTCGACACCCTCGCGCAGGCGTTGGAGAAGCAGAAGGCGTTCCTGGTCGACGTGGGGCATGTGGCACTCTTCGGTGTCTGCGCGGAGTGCGGGAAGGACGCGTGATGCTCGCCACCTCTGGTGTCGTCGCGGTCGAGGCGCTCGACCCCGACAGCCCCGACCGCGGTGTCGCGGCGCACTACGGCGACCCGATGCGTGAGCAGCGCCTGCTCGCCACCGCGGCGGGGGTCGTGGACCGCGGCAACCGGGGCGTGCTCGCGATTCCCGGCGACGACCGGCTGACCTGGCTGCACAGCCTGACGACGCAGCACCTCTCCGGCCTCGCGCCGATGAGCGGCACCGAGCTGCTGGTGCTCTCACCGCACGGGCACGTCGAGCACCACGCCGTCGTGCTCGACGACGGGACCACGACCTTCCTCGATGTCGAACCGGGCACGGCCGGCGGGCTGCTGGACTTCCTCGCCCGCATGCGCTTCCTGCTGCGGGTCGAACCCGCCGACGTCACCGACACGCGGGCCGTGCTGTCGGTCGTGGGGCCGTCCAGTGTGGAGGCGGTGGCACGGCTGGGCGTGCCCGCTCTCGATCCCCCGATGGTCGCCGCCGTACCTGGGCCGAAGTTCCCTGGCGGAAGTGTGGCGGCGCACGCCACCGCGCGGTACGCCGTGGCCCCCGTCACCGCGGCACCGTTGAGCGCCGCGCGGGGTGGGTACGCGCGGCGCATGCCGTACGGCGTGGACCTGCTCGTACCGCGGGCCGCTGCCGCGGACGTCGTGGACGCGCTCGGCGTACCGCTGGCCGGCGTGTGGGCCTTCGAGGCGCTGCGGGTTGCCGAGCGCCGCCCGCGGCTGGGCCGGGACACCGACCACCGGACCCTGCCGGCCGAGGTCGGCTGGCTCGCCGAGGCGGTGCACCTGGACAAGGGCTGCTACCGCGGGCAGGAGACGGTCTCCCGGGTCCACAACCTCGGCCGTCCCCCGCGCCGGCTGGTGCTGCTGCACCTGGACGGCATCACCACCGACGAGCTGCCGGCCCAGGGCACGCCGGTGACCACGGATGACGGTCGGCAGGTCGGCGCCATCGGCTCGGCGGCCCGCCATTATGAGCTCGGCCCGGTCGCACTGGCGGTGGTCAAGCGTTCCGTCGCCGACGACGCACGACTGCACGTCGGCGCGTCGGTCGCCACCATCGATCCCGGCGAACCGGAGTGACGGCCCGGCCCGGCGGCCCGCTGGATGCCGAGACGTACCGCGGCGGAGTGCCCCTCGCGGAGGTCCTACGGTCCGGTTTCGTGGAGGGGCGTCATCACGGCTCCGTGGCCGTGGTGGACGCGCGGGGCGAGCTGGCCGCCAGCGCGGGAGACCCGTACGGACAGATTCTCCCGCGTTCGTCGAACAAACCGATGCAGGCGTCCGCGATGCTCGCCGCTGGCCTGGCACCCCAGGACGAAGCCGAGCTCGCCCTCGTCGCCGCGAGCCATTCCGGGGAGCCGTTCCACGTCGAACGGGTCCGGGCGATGCTGCGCCGCGCCGGGCTCGACGAGCAGGCGCTGGCCTGCCCGCCCGACCTCCCGGTCTCGGAAGAGGCACGGGCCGAGGTGCTGCGTCGCGGCGGCGGCCCGCAGCGCGTCCTCATGAACTGCTCGGGCAAGCACGCTGGGATGCTGCTGACCTGTCGCGCCGCCGGTTGGTCCACAGTGGACTACGTTCAGCCGGACCACCCCCTGCAACGTGCCTGCCGGATCATGGTCGAGGAGCTGACGGATGAGGCGGTGACCGCGGTCGGCGTCGACGGCTGCGGTGCGCCGATCTTCGCCACATCGCTGCGGGGGCTCGCCCGGGCCTTTCTGCGCTGCGTCACGGCCGCACCGGCGAGCCCGGCGCGCCGGGTGGCGGACGCGATGCGGGCCAACCCGGAGCTGATGTCCGGCACCGGTCGCGAGGATGCGCGGTTGATCCGGGCGGTGCCCGGGCTGCTGAGCAAGTCCGGCGCCGAGGGCGTTGGGGCGGTGGCGGTGCCCGGCGTCGGGGCGGTCGCCACGAAGATCGACGACGGCGCGGCACGAGCGCGCATGCCGGTGGTCATCGCCGCGCTACGCCAGCTCGGTGTCGCGGTCGAAGGGTTGGACGACCTGGCGCAGACCCCGGTACTCGGTGGTGGCCGGCCGGTCGGAGCCGTACGGGCGCTTGCCGTGTGGTGACCGGCGTCACGCTTGCAACAGCGAGCAGTTCGCTTGCAATTGTTAGCACCCGAGACTAACGTGATCACCGTGAACAGCGCGGCCCAGCCACGTCCGGGGCCCATCGGCGATCTCGCCGGTCGCGCGGAGCGCAACATCGGGCAATTCATCCGCGACCTGCGAAGCAACGCACGCATCTCGTTGCGCGAGTTGGCCGACCGTGCCGGGGTGTCCAATCCGTACCTGAGTCAGATCGAGCGCGGCCTGCGGCGACCCTCGGCCGAGGTGCTCTCCCAACTCGCCGACGCCCTGCGGGTCTCCACCGCGCTGATGTACCTGCGGGCCGGCCTGCTGCAGGACAAGGAGGGCCACTCGGTGGTGGGAGCGATCGCGGCCGACCCCGACCTCACCCCAACGCAGAAGCAGTCATTGACTCAGATCTACGAAGCTTTTCGCCGGGAGAACGCCCGGGGCGATGCCGCCACGGTCACCGTACGGTCCGCGGCCGAGCCGGCGGCACCGAGCCAACCGCGTCGCACACGTCGCGCGTCGGGAGCGTCGCCCGCGCCCTCGCGCGGCCGCGAAGACAGCCGAGCCGCGCCGTCAGGCCGGCAGGCGCACAAGGACACGTCCTCGGGGCGGGGACGCACCACCAAGGAGGAAGGACGTCGATCATGACGAACACACAGGAGAACACCCGGCTACCGAAGCCGTTCTATGCGGTCGCCGGGGTCGGTGAACTCGCGTATCGCCGGCTGCGCTCGCTGCCGGAGCGCGTCGAGGCGCTGCGCGAGCGGATCACGCCGCGGGTGCGCACGCTCCGCGACGAGTTGCCGGGTCGGGTCGAGGCGCTGCGCACGGAGGTTCCGGCACGGGTCACCACGCTGGTCGGCCAGGCCCGCGAGGTCTACAGCGGACTGGTCTCGCAAGGAGAGAAGATCGTCTCTGCCGCGCGCAACGGCGGGACCGCGGTGCTTGCCGCGAGCCCGGTCAGCGCGCCGGTCAAGAAGGCCGTCAAGGCCGCCAAGAAGGTGGGCGGCCGAAGCCGGACCGAGGGCGCGAGCGTGGCCGCGAAGAAGGCCACTGGTCCCAGCCGGTCGCGAGGGCCCAAGGCATAGGTACTAGCCGAGGTGAGGCCCAGAGCCACGGGCTAAGCTCTTGCCCGTGGCTCTGGCCGTGCAGTTCTACCTGACTGTGAACTTCTACTTCCAGTTCGCGGTCACCTGCGCCATTCTCGTGATCGCCGTCGTCGCGCTGATCAACTGTTTGACGCAGCGAGCCGATGCGTTCCCGGTCGTGGGCTCGCTCACGAAGGTCCAGTGGGTCCTCATCCTGCTGGCATGCGTTCTGGCAAGCTTGGGTTGCGGGATCCTCTACCCCAACCCCTTCACGTTCCTGTTCCTGATGGCCGCGATCACCGCCACGGCCGTCTATCTGCTCGATGTGCGGCCCGCGCTGCGCGACACGACGAACGGATCCGGCAACTGGTGAGAAGCTTCCGTTGGCCACCACCGCCTGAGGGCAAGTCGAAACGGTGGCCCGCGCCGCGGGGCCGGGACGAGCCCGGCCGGCCCTTGCTCAGCCTCACGCCGACCGAACTGCGACGGATGCCGCACGGCGCCACCCTCGAGTACCTCGTCTCGGGCGAGGGCGAACCGATTACTGCCTTCGCCCACGGGCTCACCGGTGGCATCGCCGATACCCGGCCGCTCGGCAGCGGCGTGGTCGGGCGCAAGGTCTTCTTCCAGTTTCGCGGGCATGGGCGCTCCGACCCGCCCGGCGACTCCCTGAGCTACGCCGATCTCGCCGATGACCTGCGCGCGGTGGCCGACGAGTTCGGCGCGGCGCGGGCCCTGGGCGTGAGCCTCGGTGCCGGGGCGCTGTGCCGGTTGCTCGCCGCGACCCCGGACCGGTTCGAGAAGGTCGTCTTCTACCTGCCCGCCGTCCTCGACGAGGTCCGGCCGTCTGCGGCCGCCGCACGGACGAAGGCACTGCTCGAAGCTGTGGACACCGACGACGCTCCGGCCGCCGCCTCGCTGCTCGCCGCCGACATCCCGGTCGCCCTGCGCGATCGACCCGCGGCCTGGCGCTATATCAGGGAGCGGCTGGACGCGCTGCTCCGGGACGGGCTCGCGCCCTCTCTCGCGGACCTACCGGCGCAGACGGCGCTGGCCGACCGCTCGGCCCTCGCGGCGGTGAAGGCACCGGCGCTGGTGATCGGCTGCCGGGGCGAGGCCGCCCATCCGCCCCTCGTGGCGGAGCAGCTCGCCGCGGTGCTGCCCAACGCGACCCTGCACATCTACGACCAGCCCGCGGTGCTCTGGACCAACCGCGCGGACCTGCGTACCCGGATCAGCGAGTTCCTCAACGGCTAGCGGCCGGTTAGGGTGACCGCCGTGGGTGTCACGCATCACGGACGCACGGAGCGTCTCGACCTCGCCGACCCGACTCTGCGCGAGTGGGAGTGCTCGGTCGTCTGGTCCGACCCAACCGATCCCGAGGCCGGCATCGTGCTCGACCGCTCTGCCTTCTACCCCGGCGGCGGCGGGCAGCCGCCCGACCACGGGGTGCTGCTGTGGGCTGGCGTGCAGACCCGCATCGTGGGCACCCGCAAGGGTGACGACCTCTACCTGCTGCCGGCGCCCGAGGACCCGGTGCCGCCACCCGGAACGGCGGTGCGTGGGGCCGTCGCCGACGAGCGCCGGAGTCTGCTGATGCGGACCCACTCCGGCCTGCATGTGCTCTGCGGCGTGGTGTTCCGCGACTTCGGTGCGCTGGTGACCGGCGGCAACATGGAGCCGGCCGAGGCCCGGATGGACTTCAACCTCCCGGAGGTGCCGCCGGACTTCAAGACGCGGCTGGAGGATCTGGTCAACGCCGAGGTGGCGGCCGACCGACGCATCGACGTGCGGGTGCTGCCCCGCGGCGAGGCGCTCGCCCTGCCCGACATCATCCGCACCCAGTCCAACCTCATCCCGGCCGAGGAGGACGAGATCCGGATCGTCGACATCGTGGGTCTGGACCAGCAGGCCGACGGCGGCACGCACGTGGCCTCAACCCTCCAGATCGGCACGATCTCGGTGGTCAAGGTCGAGAGCAAGGGCAAGGCGAACCGCAGGGTTCGGGTGCGCCTGTCCGGCTGACGGGTGGGCTGACCCCGGGATGGGCCGGGACGCGGTGAGGCCCCCGCATGGGCTCCGGTAAGCTGTGCAGCGTTGCCACGGCGAGGGCAGCGCCTGCGCGTGTTCCGGTTCGGGTCCCGAGCGGGTCGGCTGCCGTGATCCGACGCGGTGCCCCGGACCCGTCCGCCGCACCCTCGTCCCGGGCACCGCCCACCTTTGAGCTACGAAACGTCCAGGAGTTACCCCGTGTCCGAGGTAAAGATCAGCGCCGAACTCCGCACCGAGTTCGGCAAGGGCGGCGCCCGGCGTACCCGTCGGGCCGGAAAGGTGCCGGCCGTGCTGTACGGGCACGGGGAGGCGCCGAAGCACATCGCGCTGCCCGCCCGAGAGTTCGCGGCCGCGATCCGCCACGGCGGGGCGAACCAGATCTTCAACATCGTCCTCGCCGACGGCACGCAGACCCTGGCCCTCACCAAGGCCATCCAGCGCAACCCGATCCGGGACACCTTCGAGCACATCGATCTGGTGATCGTGCGCCGCGGCGAGCGCGTCACGGTCGACGTGCCGGTGCACCTGGTCGGCGACGCGGCCCGGGACGGCCTGGTCGTGGTCGAGCACGATCGGCTGGCGATCACCGCCGAGGCCCTGCATCTGCCCGAGCGCCTTGAGGTGTCGATCGCGGGACTGCAGGTCGGTACCCACGTCACCGCGCGCAACGTCCAGCTTCCCGACGGGGTCGAGCTCGCGGGCGACCCCGGGCAGATCCTCGCGGTGGTGACCCAGGCCCCGACCGAGGAGCAGCTCGGCGCCACACTGCCGCAGCCCGAGGTCGCGGCCGAGGAGGAAGCCGTGGGCGAGGCGGCCGAGGCGGGCCAACCTGCCGAGGGCGCCGAGGAGCGCGCTCAGGCCGGCGTCTGACCGGGCGAACGCGCGGACTGCCATGTGGCTCGTCGCCGGGTTGGGAAACCCGGGCCGTGAGTACGAGCTCAACCGCCACAACCTCGGGTACCTGGTCGCCGACCTGCTCGCGGTCCGTACGGGCTCGCGGTTCGGCCGGCACCGGCGCGCGGTGGCCGAGGTCGCCGAGGCCCGGTTGGGTGTCGGTGTGGACGCGCCCGCGCTCGTGCTCGTCAAGCCGATGACATACATGAACCTCTCCGGCGGGCCAGTGGCGTCGCTCGCCGCCTTCTACAAGGTGCCGGCCGAGCAGATCATCGCGGTGCACGACGACCTGGACCTGCCGTACGGTGTCGTGCGCACGAAGCTCGGTGGCGGCGAGGGAGGGCACAACGGGCTGCGCTCGATCTCGCAGTCGTTGTCCACAAAGGATTATCTGCGGGTGCGCCTGGGCATCGGCCGGCCGCCGGGCCGCCAGGACCCCGCCGACTACGTGCTCTCCGACTTCACCGGGACGCAGCGCAAGGAGCTCGACCTCGTCGTGGATCGCGGCGCCGACATCGTCGAGTCCCTGATCCGCGTCGGCCTCGAACCCACGCAGAACGCCTTTCACCCGTCCTGATCGCCCCGCATGTGCCTTGGGGCAGATAGTCGCCTTGAGCATGGCCGCTGCGGTGGCACATCGGTCGTTGTCCCAATATGCTCCCTCAACGCGATCGATCGGTCGCGCTGCGCCACCCGACACCACCCAGAGGGAGCACAGATGAGGCTTAGTCGATCGGCGGCGGCTCGAGCCGTCGCGGTGGTCCTGGCTGCGATAGTGGCCGTCGTGGTGATCGGACCCGGCAGAGCGGATGCCGCCGGATCGCAGTCAAGCTATCTCGTTCTCGCCTCCGACGGGAGCTCGACGGCCCAGGCGGCGCAGCGCGTCACCGCTGCCGGTGGCCAGATCGTGGCGGCGTACGACCAGATCGGCGTGCTCGTGGTCCGGTCCGCGAAGACGTCCTTTGCGAAGACTGTCTCAGGCCATGGAGTGTTGGCCGCGGTGACCACCAAGGGCTTCGGCACGGTCCTGGCGGACGACGGAGTACTCGCGACGGTCGACGCCGCGACGGTAGCCGCGCAGACCCATGCGGCGGGGCGTGCCACCGACGAGCCCCTCTTCGGGCTGCAGTGGAACATGACCCAGATCGACGTGCCCGCGGCCCAGAAGGTCACTCGGGGCAAACCGTCGATTGTGGTGGGCGTCCTCGACTCAGGGATCTCCAGCACCCACCCCGATCTGGCGACCCAGATCGCTAAGGACAAGAGCGCCTCCTGCCTGGGCGGCGTGGTGGATACGCGTCAGTCCGCGTGGAGCCCGACCGCATCCACGCACGGCACGCATGTCGCCGGCATCATCGCGGCCGCCATCAACGGCGTCGGTGTCGCCGGTGTGGCGCCGGGCGTGAAGGTGGCCTCGGTGAAGGTCGTGGACGACAACGGCTTTATCTATCCAGAGGCGGCCATCTGCGGCTTCCTCTGGGCTGCTGATCACGGCATGCAGATAACGAACAACAGCTATTTCATCGACCCGTGGCAGTTCAACTGCCGCAACGATCCGCGCCAGCGCCCGATCTGGGAGGCGGTTCAGCGCGCACTGCGCTACTCCGCCCGCAAGGGCGTCCTGAACATCGCGGCCGCCGGCAATGACAACTACGACCTGGCGCACACCCTGGTCGACAGCATCAGCCCGGACGACGGCAGCGGGCCGGTCGAGGACCGGGTCATCACGAACTCCTGCCTCGAGCTGCCAGCTGAGGCCCCGGGCGTGGTCGCGGTCTCCGCGCTGGGCATCGAGCGGCGTAAGGCCGCTTACTCGTCGTACGGACTCGGCGTCATCGACGTCGCGGCTCCCGGTGGCGACATCCACCAGCCTGACCCGACCGCACCCAACATCGCCAACGCCGTGCTCTCGACGATCTACGACCCGGGCACGGGCGAGAACGGGTGGGGCTACGAGCAGGGCACGTCGATGGCCACCCCGCACGTAGCAGGGGTCGCGGCGCTTGCGCTCTCGGCGAACCCGCACCTGACGCCCGGTGCGCTGGCGTCCCTGCTGCAGCGCACCGCGGAGGCCCTGCCCTGCCCGCCGGGCGTCTACGACCCAATCCCCCAGGTACCAGCGGCTCGCGCGACGTGCGACGGCGGTCGCGGGCACAACGGCTTCTACGGCGCCGGTGAGGTCGACGCCCTGGCCATGGTGAGCTGACCGCGGCTCTATGGGGGCGGCGCCACCCCTCGGGGTTCGCGCCGCCCCTACCACGCCGTAGCCGCGTCGCGCGGCGCAGTCGCCGGCCGTGGGCCTGGACTTCAGCGTGAGCCACGTCGGACCATGTGCCGTGCTGGTCAGCGGTACGGCCCGAGGAACCGCTCGCTTGTGGGTGGCACAACAACGCAATCGGCATCGAGCGATAGCTCGCTAGGTGTTGCCTCCGGTCCATCTTGATCGGGCAGGGTTCCATTCGCCGGTTCCCGTGCCGTTGAGGACCGGGTCGAGAAACCGCTTCACCAGCGCCAGCGCCGGTGCGAACCTACCGAGGTCGCCGATATCGGCGACCTCCGCTGCCTTGGCTTCGTAGCCCGCCGTCCACAGCGGACCCGGCGAACTGAACGCGATGGGAAGGTCGATGCCTCGAGATACTGCCTGGTGTCGGATCGCTTGCCGCAGGTTCTCGGCATGCGGCCGTTGCGAGCGAGCTATGAGAACGAGGTCGACCATGTCCTTGTAGCGCGTCGAGACCGTGGTTACCCCGTCGTGAGGATGGGATTCGATGCACGCGGCGATCTTGTCTGCGATGTGGTCCACAAGCGGGTAGGCACGGTATGCCACGGTCAGTAGCCCCGGAATTCCGAGTTGCACGAGAGGCGGAACGGGGTCGGGCTGGCCGGTGAGGGACTCGGCCGTCACGATGTCTGCCGAGAACTCGGCGAACGGTCGCCCGCCGAGTATCGCCACGACCGCCAAGCGGCGGCCCTTGTCCCCGACCAGTGGCGTAGCCGGCCCGACGTCGAAGAGGAAGAAGTCATGGACATCACGCCCGGCTGCCGTACGGAAGGCCGCTTCCGTTTCGTCGAGGTCCGCTGTGGATTGCCGAGCGAGGTCGATGTCCTTGCTGTGGCGTGCGACGTCAAGCCTGGCCAACAGGGCGGTCGCACCCTTGAGAATCCAGCGCTGCGCGTCGTCGCTGGTAAAGACTCTCGTGAGCAGGCGATCGTAGGCGAACTGCCGATACAGCTCGGTCACCGTGAATGGCGACGACGCTGAAAGCCGCTTCAGTCGCTCGGTCAAAGCCGCGCGTAGCGCCGCGGGCGAGCGGTATGGCAGCGCAGTGTTCATCGGTCGGTTCCTATCAGCTGTGCCGCGAGGTCGGAACCGTCCTTGGCATGGTAGCGGCGGGCGAGTGGCGACAGGGCGTCTCCGAGCTGCGCTGTGGTCATGAGCTTGGCGCGGATGGCATCGCTGGCGATGGTGGCAATGGCACTGCCGTCCTCGTGCTGCCTCAGCAGGTCGGTGACAATCCGGTGCGGTCTGGTTGCGGGAAGGCCGTCGACAATGTCGCGGTCTGCGCGGGGAACGGGTCGCAGATGCAGTCGGACGTCGGCCCGTCCGGTCTGCGTACGTCGGGCGACCGTGAACTCATGTATGTCTGCGATCAGATCGCCGAGACCGTAAAGCGCCGCCGCGCTGCGGTGGGATACGACGGCGGTGTCGTCGGCTCGGAGCCGCCGCCAGGCGGGCGTGGCCGGGTCCAGCTGCAGCCAGGCGGCGCGTAGCTCGACGTGTCCCGGGTCCATGCCGCCCGTGATGCGGTACACGCCGTGCGCAACCCGGGTCAGTGCCCCGGCCGCCACGAGCCGTGCGAATGTCGCCCGCGGCACGCCGCCAGCAAGCGCCTGCGTGCGAGTCAGCAGACCCCACTGGTCCTCGGCCACCTCGGTGGCCACCCGCGCCAGTGAGGTAATCGATGACATGCTGCGAAGTGTATCGCATCCGAGCACTATTAAGCGTCAACGAGGGCGTAGAGGCGACGACACAGATCACGCAAGCACCCACACTCCCCAACGGCGACTGGATGGCCCAGACCGATGCATGCTTGCCCGGGCAGGCACGGCCGGCCGGCCTCAGGCGACAGGGCGGAGTTGGAGTGAGTAAGAAGGATTACGTCGTGCGTTGGGAGAACACCGTCCCGGCGAGTTCACCTGCGGAGGCGGCACTCGAGGCGTGGGAGATGATCCGCGATCCCAGCAGCACGGCCAGCTTCTTCGTCGTGGATGACGGGGACCGTGAGATGGAGATCGACGTGTTGGCACCGTCGTCGGGGCAAATCGCATCGGTGACCGGGGCACCGGCGCAGAATCAGCCGGGCACCTCGGCGCCCAGTGTCGGGAAGCGCGCTCATCGATAGCTTCGAAGCCCGTCCGCGCAAGGCCGCCAGTCCGGCCACCAGTCCCCGGGTGCGCTCGGGGATCCAGCCGACCGCTGACTCGTTCCACCTTGGCAACTACCTGGGTGCGCTGCGGAATTGGGTCATGCTGCAGGAGACCCACGACGCGTTCTACTGCGTGGTCGACCTGCACGCGATCACGGCCGGGCACGGTCCGGCGCTGCTGCGCAGCCGTACCCGGGTCAGTGCGGCCCAGTTGCTGGCGGTCGGCCTGGACGCGGAGCGGTGCACGCTGTTCGTCCAGTCGCACCTGCCCGCGCATGCGCAGCTCGCCTGGGTGCCCGGCTGCATCACCGGTTCGGCGAGCCGAATCCCAGGATGTGGCAACAACGCGCGGGCTTGGTTCGCCGCTGCTGGGCGCGGCGCCTGGACCGTCGGCGACTCGCGCTCGGCGCGTAGGCACCAGGACAGACGACGCGCCGCGGCAGAACCCCTGGACGGGCTCCATCGCGGCTAGACCTTAGTCCCACCAACATTGACTTCACTAGATGTGTGTCAAGCCGCTCTGCGCGGCGGCTCCGTTGCGGCTAGACTTCACCACATCAACATCCCGCGCGACCCTGTGTCGCTGCGTATTACCGCCCCGGGGAGCCACTAGGCTCCCCGTATTTCTTTGCAGGACTACCGGGGAGGGCGGCCGTGCGGGCAAGGGTGTTCGTTGACTTCTGGAACTTCCAACTCGGCTGGAACACGGTGACCAGCCGTGCCGCCTGTGACTGGCGGGCGGTGCCGACGGTGCTGGTGCAAGAGGCCGCGAATGTCGTTGGACTCAAGGTCGTCAACGCAGCCTGGAAGGCCCGCGGCCACGAACTGCGTACGGCGTCCTGGGGCAGCTTCGACATCGATGGTCTGGTGGCGCAGCTCAAGCGCTGAGGCCGCGCCAGGCGGGGGCGTACGGCTCGTCATGCACGGCTGAGAGAATGCCGGCATGCCCGCTCGTCCGCGCAAGGCCGCCAGCCCGGCCAGCCGTCCCCGGGTGCTCTCGGGGATCCAGCCGACCGCTGACTCGTTCCACCTCGGCAACTACCTCGGCGCGCTGCGGAATTGGGTCATGCTGCAGGAGACCCACGACGCGTTCTACTGCGTGGTCGACCTGCACGCGATCACGGCCGGGCACGATCCGGCGCTACTGCGCAGCCGTACCCGAGTCAGCGCGGCCCAGTTGCTGGCTGTGGGCCTGGACCCGGAGCGGTGCACGCTCTTCGTCCAGTCGCACCTGCCCGAGCATGCGCAGCTCGCCTGGGTGCTCGGCTGCATCACCGGGTTCGGCGAGGCGAGCCGGATGACCCAGTTCAAGGACAAGTCCGCCAAGCAGGGGGCGGACCGGTCCTCGGTCGGCCTGTTCACCTATCCGATCCTGCAGGCCGCGGACATCCTGCTCTACCAGGCCGACGAGGTTCCGGTGGGTGAGGACCAGCGCCAGCACCTGGAGCTCACCCGGGATCTCGCCCAGCGCTTCAACACCACGTTCGGGCCGACCTTCACGGTCCCGAACCCGTACATCATCAAGGGCACCGCCAAGGTCACGGACCTGCAGGACCCCACGGCGAAGATGTCCAAGTCGTCCTCGTCGCCGAACGGGATCATCGACCTGCTCGACGATCCCGCGGCCTCGGCGAAGAAGATCCGGTCCGCGGTGACCGACACCGGGCGCGAGATCACCTTCGACCCGGAAGCCAAGCCCGGCGTGTCGAACCTGCTCACGATCTACTCGGGGCTTTCCGATCGCAGCATCCCCGAGCTTGTCGAGGCCTACGACGGCAAGGGGTACGGCGACCTCAAGAAGGACCTCGCCACGGTGGTCGCCGACTTCGTGGCACCGATCCAGTCCCGCACCAGGGCCTATCTCGACGACCCGGCCCAGTTGGACAAGCTGTTGGCCATCGGCGCGGAGAAGGCCCGCACGGTCGCCTCGGCCACGCTCGCCACCGTCTACGACAAGGTCGGATTCCTGCTGCCCGCCACCGCTGGCTGAGCCGTACGGTCTGCCGCCGCTGTGGGCGGTGTCGGATTTCGCGGCGAAGGATCGTCGTACCTGAAGACGGCCCGACCGGGACGTTCACGGATCAACGGGAGTGGGCATGAAGTACGCGATGTTCATCTGCATGGATCCCGAGGTGAGCGAGCAGGACAACGCCGCGGCGCCGCCGATCGAGGGCTGGTTCGAGTACATGAACGCCAGGTACGCCTATCTGCAGGGCATCCGGCTGCAGCCGAAGTCGGATGCCACGACGGTACGGGTCCGCAATGGCGAGGTGCTCATCACCGACGGACCGTTCACGGAGTCCAAGGAGTGGATCGCGGGCGTGGCGATCATCGAGTGCGAGGACCTGGACGAGGCCGTCGAGCAGGCGCTGCGGCACAACATGGCGTACCAGGGCCGCCTCGAGATCCGTCCCATCCACTCGATGGGCGGGCCGGAGGACCACCGGGACCGGTGAGCACCGAGAAGGTCGCCGACGCGGTCAGCGCCGCCGTCAAGCACGAGCGGCTGGCGCTGATCGCTCCGCTGGTGCGGCTCACCCGCGACTTCGACCTCGCTGAAGACTGCCTGCAGGACGCCGTCGAGCGTGCGCTCTCGCACTGGCCGAAGGACGGGATCCCGGACAATCCCGTCGCCTGGCTCAGCGTCGCCGCCCGGCGCCGCGCGCTGGACCTCCTGAAGCGGGCGCAAACCGAGACGACCAAGCTACCACTGTTGCACGATATGGTGAAGTCTTTCGATATTCAGCCCGAGGGTCCGTCGTCCCCCTATGACGACGATCGGCTCAAGCTGCTCTTCGCGTGTTGTCACCCGGCACTACCTCTGCCCGGCCGGGTGGCGTTGACGCTCAAGACCGTGACCGGGCTCTCGACCCGCGAGGTGGCGCGCGCCTTCCTCGTCTCGGAGGCCACCATCGGCCAGCGCCTGCTGCGCGCCAAGACGAAGATCACCAATGCCGGGATCGCCCTGCGGGTCCCGCCGGAAGACCAGCTCGCCGGCCGCATCGACGGCGTCCTCGCCGTGGTGTACCTGCTGTTCAACGAGGGGTACTACGCGACCGAAGGCGAACCGCTGCGGGATGGGCTCGCGCGGGAGGCGATCCAGCTCGGGCTGCTACTGGTCGAGCTGCTGCCCGGGCACGGCGAGGCCCGCGCGCTGCTGGCGCTGATGCTGCTGCAGCATTCGCGACGCTCGGCGCGCCTGTCCAGCGACGGAGCACTGGTACCGCTGGACGAGCAGGACCGCGGAGTATGGGACCACGCCGAGATCCGAGTGGGCCTGCATGCGCTCGCGGGCACGAGCGGCGGGCCACCGGGACCGTACGAGCTGCAGGCGATGATCGCCGCGCTTCACGCGACGGCGTCCCACGCCGCTCACACCGACTGGGAACGCGTGGTGCGCGCCTATGACGCCCTGCTGGCGATCCAGCACAACCCCGTCATCGCGCTCAACCGGCTGGTCGCGGTCAGCTTTCGCGACGGCCCGGAGCCCGCCCTCGCCGCCTTGCCGCCGATCGCGGCGGCGCTGCCCGGATACCCGTTGCTGCCCGCCGTACGGGCTGACCTCCTGCGGCGGGCGGGCAGGTTCGCCGAGGCCGGCGCCGCCTACCGCGACGCGGTGTCGGCCGCCCGTACGGAGGCCGAACGGGCATTCCTGCGCCGTCGTCTCGCCGAGGTCACCGGCGACTGACAGCAGCTGTTCCGCAGCGCTGTGCCATCGCGAGGAGCTCATGCCTGTCCGCCGGCCACGTCCGGCAAAGCTCGTACGGGTGCCGCGTCCTGCCGCAGGAAGGCCGGCGTCGCGTACCAGAACGGAGTCAGGCCAGCGATCACGCAGAGCACGAGGATGGCGTTGGTCAGGCCGGCCACACCTGCCAGCAGGCCCGCGAGCATGGTGCCGAGGGGCAGCGTCGCGGTGGCGATGGCACCGTGCACCGTGCTCACCCGGCCCAGTTGGTCGGCCGGGGCACGGCTCTGGCGCAGAGTCGCCATGACGATCGACCATGCGGCGGCCGCGATGCCGAAGGCTGCCTGATACGCGATGAGCAGCGCGAGTGGCCAACCGACCGCGGCCAGGGGAACGAGGAACAACGCGCCGGCCGCGACGCCCGCCGAGATCAAGCAGGCGCGCGTGGCGCCGAGGACGTGCGCCACCGGTCTGGCGAGAGCAGCAACAGCTGACTCGCCGCAACCGTGGAGGCTCCGAGCTGGGCGATGGCTACGAGCGGCAGGGCCACCGCGGTCACCTGCGAGCCCAATGCGCTCACTCCGTCCGCGCCGAGCAGGAGCCGCCAGTCGCGGCGGACCGCCTGCGCCGCGGCCGTGGCGGGGTCGAACCCCGGTGGGTCGGACGCCGGCGCGGCCATCGGACGGGCCATCCGACGACGTTAGCCGGATCCGGCCGTACGGCTGCGGGATGATCCGTTGGGTGAGCGTCCTGGACCGCATCGAGGCCGGGTTCGGGCGCGGGGTCGACACCCTCCGGCGGCGGTCGAGGTACGTCGACCACGTCTGGCGGGCCGGCGAGCGGTTCGTCCACGTCAACGGCGGCCGGCTGGCCGCGGCCATCTCGTACTACGCGTTCTTCGCCGCGTTCTCCCTGGGCGTGCTGGCGTACTCGATCATCGGCCGGTTGCTCGGGCCGCGTACCGAGGGCGGCGCCGTCTCGGCGCTCAGCGACTACCTCGAGACAAACCTGCCGTGGGTCGCCCCGACCGCGCGTGACGTGGGCCAGGGGCAGGTGACCCTGTTCGCGAGCCTCGCGCTGCTCGTCTCCGGCATCGGCTGGGTCGAGGCGTTACGGTCCTCGCTGCGTGCGGTCTGGCGCGTGCACCAGCATCCGGGCCACTGGCTGCTGCGGCGCCTCGTCGATCTCGGCGTGTTGGCCGGGCTCGGGGTCCTGCTCGGCCTCTCGCTCGCCACGACCGACGCCATCGACCGGCTGCTGGCGTGGGCCTCCCCCGACAACGCCGCCAGACCGTACTCGTTCCTGGTGGGGCCGGTGTTGGAGTTCGGCGTCAACATGGCACTCGCGGCGGCACTGCTCACCGGCGTCGCCCGGCTGCGGCTGAGCCCACGCCGGTTGCTCCCCGCGGCGCTGGTGATCGCGGCCGGCATCCAAGTGCTGAACACGGTGGGGCGACTGGTCATCAGGCACAGCCAGCAGCGGCCGGCCTACGCGGTCGTGGCCGGAGCGGTCGGGCTGCTCATCTATCTCTACCTGCTCAACCAGGTGATCCTCTTCGGTGCCGCGCTCGCCGCCACCGCCCGCGCCGGGACCGCGGTGGATCTGGGTCGCGGGGCCGCCGGCATCGGGCGGGGCGAAGCCGTGGGTGGGCAGACATAGGGGCAGGGCGGGTATCAGCAAGGGCACCTTCCTGGCGTTCTGGCGTCAGCACGGTGCCCTCCCTGACGCGCCCTCCCGGCACGGGCCTCGGCGAGCCGCGCGGCTGCGGTCGCCACCAGCCGCGATGATGGGCGCACGAGCGTCGGCCGGTCCGGCCGGCGCGACCGACACGTCATCCGAACGAAAGGTACGCACGTGGGAGCCCTCGTAACCCTGGATCTGCCGGAGGACTCTCCGGTGCTGGCGCTGCCGTGGATCGTGACCTTCGGTCCGATGGAGGATGAGACCACCTGGGAGCCCGTCGTCTGCGGTCCGTACGAGCGGGCGCATGCCCTCTCGCTCGCCGAGACCGTCGTCGCCGACGTGGACCTGCTCGCCGTCGTGGAGCCCGTGAACCCGTTCGAGACGGTCGACCAGATCCGCAGGGAGATCGACGAGGCGAAGGCCGCCGCCGAGGAGGCTGAGGACGAGGACGAGGCAGAGGAGGACGACGAGGGCGACATCGACGTCTCGATGGAGGCGGACGACGACGACGACGACGAGTACGAGTCGCTGCCCGAGGTCGAGCCGACCCCGCCCCCGTCGCCCGAGGAGGTCCGCGCCGGCTTCGCCCGGATCGCCTCCCGCCTCGCCGCGGGCCAGTCCGCCGCGGCCTGATCCCGGTCGACGAAGCGGCGACGTGGCGGCTGCGATGGCGTCGTGGTCACGCGACGCGGTGATCTACGAGGTGTACGTCCGCAGCTTCGCCGATGGCGACGCGGATGGCGTGGGCGACCTGCGCGGCGCCATGAGCCGGCTGGAGTACCTGGCTGACCTCGGCGTCGACGCGGTGTGGCTCACGCCCTTCTACCGTTCGCCGATGGCTGATGGCGGCTACGACGTCGCCGACTACCGCGACGTCGATCCGATCCTCGGGACGCTGGCCGACCTCGATGCGCTCGTGGCGCGGGCGCATGAGGTCGGCCTGCGGGTGCTCATCGACATCGTGCCCAATCACTGCTCCGTGCAGCATCCGTGGTTCCAGGCGGCGCTGCGCGCGGGCCCGGGCACGCCCGAGCGAGAGCTGTTCCACATCCGGCCGGGGCGTGGCGAGGCCGGCGAGGAGCCACCGAACAACTGGATGTCGGTCTTCTCGGGGCCGGCCTGGGATCGGCTCAGCGATGGTGAGTGGTACCTGCACCTGTTCGCCCCCGAGCAACCCGACCTCAACTGGGAGCACCCCCGTGTCCGGGCGGAGTTCGCCGACATCCTGCGGTTCTGGCTCGACCGCGGCATCGACGGCATTCGCATCGATGTGGCGAGCGCGCTGGTGAAGGCACCCGGCTTGCCGGACCGGACCGACGGGGGTGAGAGCCCGTCCGACGACCAGGAGGGCGTGCACGAGATCTACCGCCAATGGCGTTCCATTTTGGACAGCTACCAGCCCGAGCGGGTCTCGGTGGCTGAGGCATGGCTGTTCGACATGCGCCGGCTCGCCCGGTACGTGCGCCCCGACGAGCTGCACCAGGCCTTCAACTTCGCCTTCCTCACGACGCCGTGGTCCGGCCCCGACCTTCGGCGGATCATCGACGAATCGCTCACCGCGATGGGCGAGGTGGGTGCGCCGGCGACCTGGGTGCTGGCCAACCACGACGTGGTGCGCACCGCGTCGCGCCTGGCCGCCGGATTGGGCGCGGCGGCCGGTGGCGCCGGCTCTGCCACCGATCCCGCTGCCCTGGCCGGGCCGGATCTCGGGCTGCGGCGGGCGCGGGCGGCGGCGCTGCTGATGCTCGCGTTGCCCGGCTCTGCCTACCTCTACCAGGGCGAGGAGCTCGGGCTTGCTGAGGTGTACGACCTGCCAGCCGAGGCCCGGCAGGACCCGATCTTCGCCCGGACCGGCGGCACGCTGCTGGGTCGCGACGGTTGCCGGGTCCCGCTGCCGTGGTCCGGGACGGACCCGCCGTACGGTTTCGGGCCTCCGGGTTCGCGGCCCTGGCTGCCCCAGCCGGAGTCGTGGGGTGCGCTGTCGGTGCAGGCACAGGCCGACGATCCCGGCTCGACGCTGGCGCTGTACCGCGGAGCTCTGCGCCTGCGCCGAGCCCTGCTCCAGGGAATCGACGAGCTGCAGTGGATCAGTGCAGCCGACGCCGACGTACTGGTCTTCGACCGGGGGCCACTGCGGTGTGCCGTCAACCTCGGCAGCTCCACCGTGCAGGCCCCGCCCGGCGAGGTCGCCCTCGCGAGCTGGCCGGTACCGCCGGGTGACCTACCGCCCGACTGCGCGCTGTGGATCCGGGCCTAGGATCCGGCGTCATGGACACACTCCGGCTCGTCCTGCTGTTCCTGCACCTCGTCGGGTTCGCGCTGCTCCTCGGTGGCGGGGTGGCGCAGTTCCTCTCCGGGAAGATCCGCATCAACCCGGCGATGCTCTGGGGCTCCGGCGCTCAACTCGTGACCGGGCTTGCCCTGTCCGCCCCGTTGGGCCGCGACGACGATCTCAATCCGGTCAAGCTCGGGGTCAAGTTCGTCATCGCGGTGGTGATCTTCGCGATGGTGTTCTTCCCGCGCAAACGCGAGGTCGTCAATACTGGTCACTTCCTCGCTATCGTCGGTCTCACCCTGGCCAACGCCGCGATCGCCGTGTTCTGGCGCTGATCCGGCACGTCCGATATTGGCCCATTCCCGCCGTACGTCCCCGTCCAGGGACACAGAAGGGTCACGGCCGGATAACGCCCTCAACGCTGACCTTGAAGAAAGGTGAACAGGTATCACCATCGGCGTAACGTGCGGCCGTTGACAGCGCCGCGGAATCCTGCGGCAATGGCATGGCCGCGCAATCATGCGGCAGTGACATCGCCGCAGAACCCCGCGGCAAGTGACGTGGCCGCGGAACTTGCGGCGACGAGGGAAGGAGACCATCTTGCGCGCAGCGCGAGGAATACGGGCGTTTGCGGTCGTGGGCACACTCGCCCTGACCACGATGGGGCTGGTCGCGTGTGGCGGCAGCGAGAGCCCCAACCCGGCAGCAACCAAGACCAAGGTGAAGGTTGGTCTGGCCTATGACATCGGTGGACGTGGCGACAAGTCGTTCAACGACGCCGCTGCCGCCGGTCTTGAGCAGGCGAGGGAGACCCTCGACATTGAGACCAAGGAGCTTCCGGCGACGCTGAATGAGCCGGAAAGCGACAAGGAGACGCGCCTGAAGTCGCTGTGTGACGAGGGCTACAACCCCGTCGTCGCGGTCGGCTTCGCCTACGCGACCGCGCTCGGTGTGGTGGCCCCGCAGTGTCCCGACACCAAGTTCGCGATCGTGGACGACTCGAGCGTGACCGCCCCCAACGTGACGAGCCTCGTCTTCGCTGAGGAGCAGGGCTCCTACCTGGTGGGCGTGATCGCGGCACTGAAGACGACGACCAACCACGTCGGGTTCGTCGGTGGTTGTGACGTTCCGCTGATCCACAAGTTCCAGGCGGGCTACACGGCCGGCGCCAAGGCGGTCAAGGCGGACATCACCGTGACGCCGACCTACCTGTCGACCGTGGCCCAGAACTGCTCCGGCTTCAACGACCCGGCCAACGGCAAGATCGCCGCTGAGGGCCTTTACGACGGCGGCGCGGACATCGTCTACCAGGCGGCGGGCGGCTCCGGCGTGGGCGTCTTCCAGGCGGCGGTGGAGAAGGGCAAGAAGGCCATCGGGGTCGACTCCGACCAGTACAACACCGTTGACCCGGCGCTGAAGGACGTGATCATCACGTCGATGCTCAAGCGCGTCGACACCGCGGTCTTCAACTTCATCAAGGACTACGGCGACGGCAACTTCAAGGCAGGCGTCGAGACCTTCGACCTCAAGCGCGACGGCGTGGGCTACTCCACCTCGGGTGGCTTCGTCGACGACATCAAGACCCAGGTCGAGGGGTACAAGGCGCAGATCGTCGCCGGTACGATCACCGTGCCAACGGCCTAGTGACGGCGGAGGGCATCCGGTCGTAATCTCGGCGCGGCGGGGGATCCTGGTGAGAGCCTGGGTCTCCCGCTGCGCCGTACCTGTCCTCGTGGAAGGGCCAGTCGTTGGACGAGCAGACCGCGGTCGAGCTGCGGGGGATCACCAAGCGGTTCCCTGGCGTCGTGGCGAACCACGACATCCACCTGGCGGTGCGCCGCGGAACCATCCACGCCATCGTGGGTGAGAACGGCGCCGGCAAGTCGACCCTGATGAAGATCCTCTACGGCATGCACCGACCGGACGAGGGGCAGATCTTCATCAACGGCGCACCGGCCGCGATCCAGTCGCCGCACCATGCCATCGCGGCCGGCATCGGCATGGTCCACCAGCACTTCATGCTCGCGGACAACTTCACGGTGCTCGAGAACGTCGTGCTCGGGGCCGAGGCGGCGGCGGGCATCGGCGCCATGGCCCGCCGCAAGATCATCCAGATCTCCGACCAGTACGGCCTGGGCGTCGACCCGGACCGGCTGACGGCGGAGCTGGGCGTCGGCGAACGCCAGCGCGTCGAGATCCTCAAGGTGCTCTACCGGGGCGCCCGCATCGTCATCCTCGACGAGCCGACCGCGGTCCTGGTGCCGCAGGAGGTGGAGGAACTCTTCACGAACCTGCGCGGGCTGACCCGTGAGGGATTGACCGTCATCTTCATTTCTCACAAGCTGGACGAGGTGCTCTCCGTGGCCGACGCGATCACCGTCATCAGGCAGGGCACCACGGTCGCCACGGTGGACGACCCGTCGACGGTCACGGCTCGCGACCTGGCCACCCTCATGGTCGGCAGCGAGCTGCCCAGCCCCGAGGCGCGGGAGTCGACAGTGACCGATGTCCCTGCACTCGTGGTGGACCGGCTCACCGTGACCGAATCCGATGGTCGGGCCGTCCTGGCCGACGTGTCGTTCACGATCCACCGCGGCGAGGTGCTCGGCGTCGCGGGCGTCGAGGGCAACGGCCAGGCCGAGCTGGTCGAGGCGATCATGGGCATTCGGCACGCCTCGGGCTCGGTCACCCTCGACGGGGTGCGCGTGGACGGATGGGGGACCCGGCGCCGCCGGGAGGCCGGCATCGGCTACATCCCGGAAGACCGGCACCGGCAGGGACTGCTGCTCGACGCGCCGCTCTGGGAGAACGCCATGCTCGGCCACCAGACGCGCCCACCGAACGCCCGGGGAGCGATGCTGGACATCAGCGGGGCACGGGCTCGGGCGAAGCAGGTCGTTGAGGAGTACGACGTCCGCACGCCGGGCATCGATGTCGCGGCCGGCGCGCTCTCCGGAGGTAACCAGCAGAAGCTGATCGTGGGCCGGGAGATGAGTGCCTCGCCCCGCGTGCTCATCGCGGCGCACCCCACCCGGGGCGTCGATGTCGGCGCGCAGGCCGCGATCTGGGACGCCATCCGCGCGGCCCGCCGGGCCGGCATGGGCGTGCTGCTGATCTCGGCCGACCTGGACGAGCTGATCGGGCTGTCCGACTCGCTGCGGGTGATCTTCCGAGGGCGGTTCGTCGCCGACGCCGACCCCGCCACGGTCACGCCCGAGCAGCTCGGGCTGGCCATGACCGGCGGTTCGGGGGCGGTGGCGGTCGCATGACCAGTCGATTCGACATCCGACGGGTGCTGCCGTCGGTCATCGCGCCCATCGCGGCCGTGCTGCTGGCGGCCGGCATCTGCTCGCTCATCCTGATCAGCTCGGGCAAGAACCCGAGCGTCGCCTTCGGCGCGATGTTCGACCGGGCCTTCGTCGGCGAGGCATCGCCAGCGACCCTCACCAACATCATCAACAAGTCGACGGGGTACTACCTCTCCGCGATCGCGGTCGCCATCGGGTTTCGGATGGGGCTGTTCAACATCGGCGTGGACGGGCAGTACCGCCTCGCCGCGGTCCTCGCGGGTGGCCTGGGTGCCAGCTCGATGGTCGCCTGGATGCCCGGGCCGTTGCAGATCCTCACGGTCATCATCGTCGCGATGGTGGTCGGCGGCATCTGGGCCGGGATCGCTGCGCTGCTCAAGGTCTATCGAGGGGTCAGCGAGGTCATCTCGACCATCATGCTGAACTTCGTTTCTGGATCGATCCTCGCGTATCTACTTACCACCGACCGGCTCGGGGTGATCGCGCCCGGCGGCCAACTGATCACCAGCCGTCCGCTGCCGGCCGACACCCACATGCCGAACTTCACGCACCTGACCGGCACCAGCAACCGGATCGTGGGCTTCACGCTGATCGCGGCAGCGCTCGGCTTCGCGTACTGGTTCCTGCTCGGCCGTACCCGGTTCGGCTTCGACCTGCGCGCCTCGGGCCTGAACGCGTCCGCGGCCGTGGCCAGCGGCGTCAACGCCAAGCGGATGATCGTCATGACGATGGTGATCTCGGGTGGTGTGGCTGGCCTGGTCGGACTGCCGGACCTCATGGGCCATGACTACGTGGTCTACACCACGATCGGCGGGCTCGGCTTCACCGGCATCGCCGTCGCACTGCTCGGCCGCAACCACCCCGTCGGGATCGCGTTCGCGGCGCTGCTGTGGGCGTTCCTCGACGAATCCCGGTTCGCGCTGGACCTGCAGGACATCCCGAAGGAGACAATCGTGATCATGCAGGGGGTGACCGTGCTCGTCGTCGTGGTCGCCTATGAGCTGGCCGCGCGGATCAGCCGGCGGCAGCAACAGCGCATCGTCGGTCAGGCCACGGGCGAGACGCAGGCGACCCCCGCTCCGGTCGGTGGCGCATGAGCGGCGAGAGCACCGTCGTCGCGCCCCCGGCGCAGCGGGCTTCGGTCGCGTCCCTGGTCTCGGGCCGGCGGGCCCGGCTGGCCTGGACGCTGATCGCGGTAGCGGCGGGGCTGCTCGTCTTCTCGGCGGTCCGCGTGATCACCGGGGCCCAGGACCTCACCTCGGCCGGCGCCTTCGGCGCCATGCTCACCGCGGCGGTGCCGATCGGCCTGGCCGGCCTCGGCGGGTTGTGGTCCGAGCGCTCGGGCGTGGTCAACATCGGCCTCGAGGGCATGATGATCCTCGGCACGTGGGGTGGGGCCTGGGGCGCCATCACCTTCGGCGTCTGGGGTGGCGTGATCGTCGGTGCGCTCGCGGGTGCGGTCGGCGGTCTGCTGCACGCACTGGCCACGGTGACCTTCAACGTCGACCACATCGTCTCCGGCGTCGCCATCACGATCCTGGGCACCGGCGCGGCCCGGTACCTCAGCTCGTTCACCTTCGCCAAGATGCCCGGCGGTGGGGTGACGCAGTCGCCGTACCTGGCCCAACTGCCACGCTTCTCGCTTCCCGGCGTGGACCACTTGGACGGCCTGGAGCGACGCCACTGGTTCCTCATCAGCGACCTCGGCGGCATCGTGCGTGGCCTGCTCACCAACGTCTCAGCGCTGACCGTGATCGCGATCCTGTTGGTACCCGCCACCTACTACGTGCTCTGGCGTACCCCCTTCGGGCTGCGGTTGCGTTCCTGCGGTGAGAACCCGCGCGCGGCTGAGTCTCTAGGGGTGAATGTCTACCTCTATAAGTATCTGGGCGTGGTCATCTCGGGCGGCCTCGCCGGTCTGGGCGGCGCGTTCCTGTCGATGGTCGGCTCGAGCATCTACCGCGAGGGGCAGACCGCGGGCCGCGGGTACATCGGCCTGGCGACCATGATCTTCGGCAACTGGCGACCGGGTGGGCTCGCCGCCGGCGCTGCCCTGTTCGGCTACACCGACGCGCTGCAGTTGCGAGGCGGTAGCGACTCGGTGCACGGGCTGCTGCTCTTCATCACCATCGCGCTCGCGGCGATCGCGGTGTACCAGTTGGTGCGCGGCAACCGGGCCGTCGGCATCGCGAGCCTGGTCATCGCGGCGCTCGCGGCGATCTGGTTCGGTACGACCCGCCAACTCCCCATCCCGTTCGTGCAGGCGATGCCGTACGTCGTCACCCTGGTGGTGCTCGCTCTCGCGTCGCAACGCCTGCGGATGCCTGCTGCTGACGGACAGCCGTACCGCAAGGGCGGCGACTAGCGCCGTGGCGGTGGACTGGGCCGCGTTGCGGGCCGCCGCGACCGACGCGATGGAGCAGGCGTACGCGCCGTACTCGGACTTCCCGGTCGGCGCCGCCGGACTGGTCGACGACGGTCGGGTCGTGGTCGGGTGCAACGTCGAGAACGCGTCCTACGGTCTTGCCCTGTGCGCGGAGTGTGGTCTCGTCTCGGCCCTGGTCGCCACGGGTGGCGGCCGGCTCGTCGCCGTGTCCTGTGTGGACGGCAACGGGGCGCCGCTCATGCCGTGCGGGCGGTGCCGGCAGCTGCTCTGGGAGCACGGCGGCCCGCAGTGCCTGGTGGACCACGCCCACGGGCCGCTGCCGCTGTCGACCCTGCTCCCGCATGCGTTCGGGCCGGAGACCCTGCACGAGTCGGTGCGACCCGCCACCGAGGCCGGCGGCTGGGTGCCGCCCCGGCTGCGCGAGTGGCAGGGCAAGGGCACCGTCTTCGTCCACACCGACATGGTGGGTGGGCAGCGCGTGTGGACCGCCTACTGGGAGCGCTCTTCGGTTGACGACCCCGGTTCGGCCGTGGGCGGACCGGGGGCGGGGCGGGCCGGCATTCTCGAAGAGGGTCCCATGTGGACGCAGGTGGCCGACGGCGTAGCCTGGGGAAGGGCCCGGACGCCGCGGGTCGTCGTGGTCGACGCGGACGGCGGCCTCGCCTGGGCCGGCCCGGAGCCGGGGCCGGCCGAGATCGCCGACACCTGGCAGCCGACGTGACCGGTTCGGGGGCGCGGGCACGGCGGGTCGAGCCGTTCGCCGCGGTCGACGTGATCGCGACCAAGCGTGATGGTGGGGAGCTGCCCGGGGCACAGATCGACTGGGTGGTGGACGCCTACACCCGCGGCGTGGTCGCGGATGAGCAGATGTCCGCCCTGGCCATGGCGATCCTGCTGCGCGGCATGTCCGCTGCCGAGGTCGCCCGGTGGACGGCCGCGATGATCGCCTCGGGCGAGCGACTCGATCTGTCCGCTGTGGACAGACCGACCGTGGACAAGCACTCGACCGGCGGCGTCGGCGACAAGATCACCCTTCCGCTCACTCCGCTCGTGGCGGCCTGCGGTGCGGCGGTGCCGCAACTGTCGGGGCGGGGGCTGGGCCACACCGGAGGCACGCTCGACAAGCTCGAGTCGATCCCGGGGCTGCGGGTGAAGCTGACGAACCGGCAGTTCGTCCGGCAACTGCGCACCATCGGGGCGGCCATCTGTGCCGCGGGCGAGGGGCTGGCGCCCGCCGACCGCAAGCTCTACGCGCTGCGCGACGTCACCGCGACGGTCGAGTCGATCCCGCTGATCGCGAGCTCGATCATGAGCAAGAAGATCGCCGAGGGCACGGGCGCACTGGTGCTCGACGTGAAGGTCGGCACCGGGGCCTTCATGAAGTCCCTGGCGGATGCCCGTGAGCTGGCGCGGACGATGGTCGAGATCGGCAGCGCGCATGAGGTGCGTACGGTGGCCCTGCTCACGGCCATGTCGGCCCCGCTCGGGCTCGCCATCGGCAACGCGGTGGAGGTCGAGGAGTCACTGGCCGTGCTCGCGGGCGGCGGACCCGCCGATGTGGTGGAACTGGTCCTGGTGCTCGCCCGGGAGATGCTCGCCGGCGCCGGACTCTCCGACGAGGATCCCGCGAACGCGCTCACCTCGGGGCGGGCCATGGACAGCTGGCGGGCCATGGTCCGCGCCCAGGGCGGCGACCCGGACGCACCGCTTCCGGTGGCCCGTGAGTGCGAGTCGGTGCGAGCGACCCGGTCCGGCTACGTGACCGAGGTCGACGCGTTCCCGATGGGCGTCGCGGCCTGGCGCCTCGGCGCCGGCCGGGCTCGCAAGGAGGACGCCGTCAGTGCCGCGGCCGGCGTGGTGCTGCACCGGCGGCCCGGCGACCGGGTGCGCGTCGGCGACGTCCTGTACGAGCTGCGCACCGACGACGCCGGGCGGATCCCCGCGGCGGCGCAGGCGGCGGCGGGTGCGGTGACGATCGGGCGGTCCGCGCCCACGCCCGGCCCGCTCGTGCTGGGCCGGGTCGCGGCCGAGGGCACGGGCAGGCCCGGGCGGCGCCGCGAGGGCCGGGCTACATTGTCCGGGCGGCCCCGGTAACAGGGTCCGGCCGACCTGGATGGAGTGATGTGGTGAACCACTGGCCCGGCCCGCCCAGGGCCCCGTGGCCGCCGGCCGTGTGGCGAGGGCCGGCAGCATGACGGCTCCCGCGCCGGATCCGCATCGTGTCCGCGCTACGAGCATCGAGACACTGCGTCGGCTCGACCTGCCGACGCCGCCGGCCCAGTTCCCGGTGATCTGGGAACCCGGCGACGGTGTCGAGCTGCGACCGCCGAGCGAGATCGAGGGCCGAGCCGCGATCCTCAACGTCGTCTACGCGCGCTGCTACGGGATGCCGGGCGAGGCCGCGATGGCGTGGCTGCTCGACGCGCACCTGCTGGACCACCTCACCAAGCCCGAATGGAACTTCCTGGCCAGCTCGGAGGACGGCAAGCACCACCCGTCGTTCACGCTGCACCTGGAGGCGATCTACGCCCTGGCCTGGCTGCTGGGACTGGTCGCGGAGATCGATCCGGCCGAGCCGGCACCGGACGGGCTGATCGAGAAGATGCCTCACCTGCCATCCAAGGAGGCCTTCTCCGCCTGGCGCGACCGGGCGAACCCGACGCTCGCACCGGCCCCGGAGGCCGCGGCCGCGCTCGACCTCGTCTACTGCCTGGACTGGGCGTACCTGGAGGCCGAGCGCCGGCAGATCCGGCTGCCAGGTCTCGTGCACTCCAAGCTGATCGCCCAGCGGCGCTGGGCGCTGGAGTGGGCGGTCACGTTCCGCGGTCCGTACCAGGATCCGCCGCGTGGCTGGGAGGAGATCAACCTCGATATGTAGGGGGTCGCGCCGTCAGGGTCGAGGTCGGTACACGCACACCTCAACCGAGACCGTGACCGCCACCGGCTCGGCCCAATCCGCCAGGCGCCCGGCGAGCGTCTCGGGCGTGGTGTGCCAGGCGCTGGGGCCCATCGCCACGAACCCGGCCGCGTGTGCCCGGGTCAACGCGAGGCGGTAGCGGCACCGTCGGCGCCGTACGGCCTCGAACGACCCGCCAAGGCTGTCGCGGACCCGGTCGGCCTTCTCCGGGTCCACCGCGAGCAGCCCGAGCGGGCCGACCAGCTCCGCGAGGTGCTCGGCCGTCGGCGTCACCACGATCAGCCGGCCCGTCGGCTCCAGCACACGGCGAAACTCCGAACCGTGGCGAGGAGCGAAGACGTCGAGGACGACGTCGGCGCACCCGTCGGCGAGCGGCAGGCGCCGCCACACGTCCGCCACCATCGCGCCAACCGCGGGGTGCGCCCGGGCGCTGCGGCGTGCCGCGGCCTTCGAGATGTCCAGGGCGATCCCGATGCTGCCCGGCCTGGCGTCGACGACGGCAGCCAGGTGATGGCCGGTCCCCGCGCCGACGTCGAGCGCCAACCGCAGGGTGTCCGGCAGCTCCGCCACGATCGCGGCGGTCAGCGGGGCGAGGTGCCCGGCGTCGAAGAGCTCCGCCCTGGCCGCGACCATGGCCGGGGTGTCCGCGCCCGCCGGCGCCCGGCCCGCGAGCAGGTTGACGTACCCCTGCCGTGCCACGTCGAAGGTGTGCCCCGATCCGCACTCGAGTGCGGCAGCGGCGACCGTGAGCGTGCCCGCATCGAGCGGGCAGCGCAGTACCGAGCACACCGCATCGAGCACGTCCTGGCACCCCCCGTCGCGACAGGGGCATGCGACCGGTGTCGGGCCGACGGTCTCGCCCCGCCCGGAATACTGTCAGCCATGGTGACACCGACGCTTGACGCTATCCGCTCGGCGCCCAAGGCGCTGCTGCACGATCACCTCGATGGTGGGTTGCGGCCACAGACCGTCGTCGAACTCGCCGCGGAGGTGGGACACGTCCTGCCCGCGGGCGATGCCGCGTCCCTGGGCGACTGGTTCACCGCGGCCGCGACCTCGGGTTCGCTCGAGCGCTACCTGGAGACGTTCACTCACACGGTCGGCGTCATGCAGACCGTCCAGGCGCTGCATCGGGTGGCGCGCGAGTGCGCACTCGACCTCGCCGCCGACGGTGTCGTCTACGCCGAGGTGAAGTTCGCGCCCGAGCTGCACCTGGAGCGGGGCCTGCGGTTGGCCGACGTGGTCGAGGCGGTGCTGGCGGGGTTCGCGGCCGGATCGCGTGAGGCGGCGGCTCAGGGCACGGGCGTGCGGATCGGGGCGTTGCTGACCGCGATGCGCCACGCCGCCCGCTCGATGGAGATCGCGGAGCTCGCGGTGCGCTACCGCGACCAGGGCGTGGTGGGGTTCGACATCGCGGGCGCCGAGGCGGGCAACCCGCCCACGCGGCACCTGGACGCGTTCGAGTACCTGCAGCGCGAGAACTTCCACTTCACCATCCACGCCGGAGAGGCGTTCGGCCTGCCGTCGATCTGGCAGGCGATCCAGTGGTGCGGGGCGGACCGGCTCGGGCACGGCGTGCGGATCGTCGATGACATCGACACCAGCTCGCCGGGTGGGCCTCGACTTGGGCGGCTGGCGGCGTACGTCAGGGACAAGCGAATACCACTGGAGATGTGTCCGTCGTCGAACGTCCAGACGGGCGCGGCACCGTCGATCGCCGAGCACCCCATCGGGCTGCTGCGTGACCTGCGGTTCCGGGTGACGGTCAACACCGACAACCGGCTCATGAGCCGGACGTCGATGTCCCACGAGTTGTTGCTGCTCGTCGATGCCTTCGGATACGGCTGGGCCGACCTGCAGTGGTTCACCGTGAACGCCATGAAGAGCGCGTTCATCCCGTTCGACGAACGCCTGGTCGTCATCGACGAGATCATCAAGCCGACGTACGCGAAATTGATGGGTGCATGAACCTGCGTGCACGCCGCGTGCCCGGCCAGCGCCCGTCCGGGTCCTTTGGCGCTTGAAGGCGCAATTCTGTACGATGCCGCGGTCCGGTCATCCTCGTTCCTGATGGCGCATCCTACGAACGTGCAGTCAACGTCGGAGTGTCAGCGTGCAGTTACGGACTGGTATGAGCTGGGCGGACGAAGCAACGGGCGAGTCAGGGCAACGGACCTGGGCTTTCTCTTTGCCACGGGGCGTGATGGAATCTGGCGTGGCCGCACCCGCGCGACGTGGGGGCGTTCCCCTCGCGATGCACCCGCATCGTGGGTGTTTGTCCCACCTTGCACATGGTGGGACAGGGACACGTGCCCTAGCAGTAACGCAGCGTCGGTTCGGCCGGTACGGAAGGTGGTGAGGTGGTCAGACAGCCAAGCGCGCCGAGTCGCTCCTCGCGGCGGTTCGCCGGTCCGGTCAGGTTCATCCGTGATCTTCCGATCTGGACCAAGCTCGGCCTGATCATGATCGTGCCGACGATCGCAACGATCGTGGTCGGTACGGCAGGCTTGCTCGGCCAGGTCGACCAGGCGAGCGCCGCGGAGCGGGCACGCTCCCTCACCGTCCTCGCCGGCGACGCCGGCACGCTGGTGCACACACTGCAGTCCGAGCGGGCCACGGCAGTGATGCTCCTCATCACGTCGTCCAACGAGAGCGCCAGGACCGACTACACGAACGCGCAGCAGACGACGCAGACCGCCCTGAATCAGTACCTCGCCACCCGCAATACCATCGCCGACCTGCCCGGCAACCTGCGGCAGTCCCTGGACGACATCTCGAACGAGCTCAATGAGCTCACCCCGCTGCGTCAGCAGGTGCTGGCCCTCACCGAGGTACCGCTCAGCGTCGCCGAATGGCGCTACACCGTGCTGATCGGCGACCTGCTGGGCATCCGCGAACTCTCCGCCCAGCTCGCCGGCGACACGTCCCTGAGCGACTCGATCCTCGCCGCCGCCGCCGTCGCGGCCGAGACCGAGGCGATGGCTCAGGAACAGGTGATCATCGACAAAGCGCTCGCGATCGATGACTTCCCCGAGGCCAGGCGCACCGACTACGCGGAGATCGTGGACAGCGCGCGCCAGGACGAGGACACCTTCCGGTCGCTGGCGACATCGACGCAGATCGACTTCTACGAGCGCGCGATCGCGGGCTCGGCGATGCGCAACATCATGCGCATCCAGGGACAGATCGACACACTGCGTCCCGGCGAGAAGCCCTCGGACGTGCTCGACCTCGCCACCTGGCAAGAGGCGACGGCCGAACGCGCTGCCCTGATGAACGACGCGGAGACCAGGCTGAACACCGAGGCCCGTACCTCGGCCGAGTCGTTGGGTGCGCAGGTCCAGCGCCGGGTCCTCATCGAGACCGGCGTCCTGCTGTTCACCCTGCTGATTGGTGTCCTCTTCGCCTGGTTGGTGGCGCGCTCGATGGCCCGCTCGCTGCGTGACCTGCGCCAGGGCGCGCTCGCGGTGGCGCAGTACGGGCTGCCGCAGGCGGTCTCCCGGCTGCGCGACCCGGCCATCTCCGCGAACCTCTCGCCGGCGGGCGTGGCACTGCAGATCGCCGAGCCGCTGCCGATCCGGAGCAACGACGAGTTCGGCCAGGTGACCGAGGCATTCAACGCCGTCCACCTCGAGGCCGTGCGCACCGCCGCCGAGCAGGCGGCCCTGCGAGCCTCCGTCGCGACGATGTTCGTGAACCTGGCCCGCCGCAGTCAGATCCTGGTGGACCGGCTCATCGGCCACCTGGACCGCCTGGAGCGCGGCGAGCAGGACCCGGACCGCCTCTCGGAACTGTTCCAGCTCGACCACCTCGCCACCCGGATGCGCCGCAACGACGAGAACCTGCTGGTCCTCGCGGGCGCGGACTCGACCCGCATCCAGCGGGAACCGGCAGCGCTCATGGACGTGCTCCGCGCCGCCCAGTCCGAGGTCGAGCAGTACACGCGGGTCGAGTTCACCATCATCGATCAGGACATCGAGATCGCTTCCCACGCGGTCAACGACCTCGTCCACCTCGTCGCGGAGCTGTTCGACAACGCCACGTCGTTCTCCCCGCCCGACACCCCGATCCGGGTCGAGGCGCGGCGCATCGGCGAGCGGGTCGTACTCCGGGTGGAGGACCGCGGCATCGGGATGACGTACGAGCAGTACGCCGAGCTCAACGAGCGGCTCGCCGCTCCGCCACAGGTCGACGTCGCGGTGTCCCGGATGATGGGCCTCGTCGTGGTCGCCCGGCTGGCTAGCCGGCACGGCGTCACGGTCGAACTGCAGCCCTCGCCACACCGCGGCACGATCGCCGATGTGGTCCTGCCCAGTGGTGTCCTGGTGCCCCGTGCCCTGCACGGTCGCGCTCACGCCCCGACCGGCTTCCCGGCCGTACGGCCCGAACAGGCACCGCTCAGCTCGCGGTCGCCGTTCGGCCCGCCCCTGGCTCTGGAGAGCGGTCAGGGCCTCGGTGGAGGTTGGGGCGATGGCTACGGCCCGGCCTATGGCGGCGCCGGGGCGCTGGCGGGCGCGGGCGCCACTGGCCTGGGAGCCGCGCTGACGAGCGTCGGAGCCATTCCGCCAGCGGGCGGCCGCAACGGTGGCCGCGTACCCGCCTGGTACGACCTCACCGGGGCGACCGCGCCCACCCATGGCCCGACAACGACGCCCGGCGGCTTTGAGCCGTTGCCGCAACGTCGACCCGCGTGGGGCGACGGCGCGGCAGGCGCGGGGCAGTCGACGGGGGGCTGGCCGGAGCCACCGGCCGGCTACGGTGCTGGTGGCTACGGTGCGCCGGCTGCCTCCGCAGCTCCGGTCCCGCCGGTAGGCACTCGGCCGCCAGCGTGGCCGCCCGCGGGCGGTGTCGACAGCTACAGCGCCTCGCCTGGGCCCGGTGGAGCGAACGACATGACCGTGGAACTTCCCATCTTCTCCGAGCTTGAGTCAGCCTGGTTCGCCACGGGCACCGGCCACGAGGCGCCGCGTCCGGGCGCCTGGCCCCCCGAGGCGGGCAGTGCCGGATCGGCGGCCGGGGGTTCTGACGGGTCCTGGCGTACGAGCGACGATGTATCGTGGCGGACCGCCGCGGACGATGGATGGCGTGCCGCGCAGGCGGCGGCTGCGCCGCAGGACAACGGTATGACTGACCACGGTCTGCCACGTCGTGTCCCGATGGCACAGCTCGTGCCCGGGGGCGTGGAGACGGCGGTCGCCGGCTCGGACCGCCGCACGCCCGACTCGGTGCGAGGTCTGCTCTCGGCGTATCACCGGGGCGTGCAGCGTGGCCGTGATGCCCACGGCCAGGCCGGCGACGACCCGTACTCCAGTGGCAAGGAGCAGGAGGCATGACAACTACGCAGGATCTGGGTTGGTTGCTCGCCAACTTCGCCGACCGTGTCCCGGGTGTCGCCCATGCCGTGGCGGTGTCGGCCGACGGGCTGTTGCTCGCGTCCTCCCGAGACCTGCCGCGCGACCGGGCCGACCAGCTCGCCGCGATCGCCTCCGGCCTGGTGAGTCTCACGCAGGGCGCGGCGCGGTGTTTCGAGGGTGGCGCGGTGCTTCAGACTGTCGTTGAGATGGACAACGGGTTCTTGTTCCTGATGTCCATTTCGGACGGTTCGTCGTTCGCCGTGCTCGCCTCGCGCACCTGCGACGTGGGCCAGGTGGGGTACGAGATGGCGCTTCTCGTCGACCGGGTCGGCGAGGCGCTGACGCCGACCCCCCGGTCGACCGCACCGGCGTTCGGCTGAGCAACAGCGACGGTGCACTTGGTTACGCTACGTAGCCAGCCAGCCCCGAACACGATCGGACCGAGTGGCGGAGGAGGTGTACGGCGATGGATCTGCGCGATGATGAGCCGACCGGCGCGCTCGTGCGGCCCTACGCCGTCACCGGTGGTCGCACCAGGCCCCGCGTAGAGATCGCGATCGAGGCGCTGGTGGAGACGACCCCTCGGGGTCGCTCCAGCAAGGACGGTTTTCTGCAGGGTCGCGAGCACCTGTACATTGTGACCCTGTGTGATGGGCGGCTGCAGTCGCTCGCCGAGATCTCGGCGAAGATGCAGTTGCCTTTGGGAGTGGCCCGGGTTCTCGTCGCGGACATGGCCGCCGACGGCATGGTCGCTGTGTACGAGCCGACCGCCCTGGACGGGAATGACGCGATGGGTACGGAACTGCTGGAGAGGGTGCTCAGTGGACTACGCAAGCTCTGACATGACGCACCGCGGGTCGTCCGGGCGCGTGACATCGGCGAAGATCGTTATCGCCGGTGGCTTCGGCGTGGGCAAGACCACGCTGGTGGGATCGGTCTCGGAGATCACGCCGCTCACCACTGAGGCCATCATGACCTCCGCGGGCGTCGGCGTCGATGACACCCGCCAGGTGCCGGGCAAGACCACGACCACCGTCGCGATGGACTTCGGCCGGATCTCGATCGATCACGACCTGATTCTCTATCTCTTCGGCACCCCGGGGCAGACGCGGTTCTGGTTCATGTGGGATGAGCTGGTCCGTGGCGCGATCGGTGCCGTGGTCATGGTCGACACCCGCCGTCTCGCGGACTGCTTCGCGGCGATCGACTTCTTCGAGCACCGGCGGCTGCCGTACCTGGTCGCGATCAACTGCTTCGATGGCGTGCAGTACCACGACGCGAACGATGTCCGGGACGCGCTCGCGATCCCGCCGGACGTTCCGGTGCTCAGCTGCGACGCCCGCTCACGCGAGTCGACCAAGCAGGTGCTGATCGCCCTCGTCGAGCACGTGCTGTCACTGCGCCGGCCACGCGCCACCTCGCCCGCTTAGCCGGTCGACCGACCCGTCACGTTAAGGTGGGCGCCCCCGTCCCGGGTGGCGCCCACTGCCGTGAGCGGGGGCTACCTGATGTGGGACACGTGCGGGGTCACCAGGCCGGCGAACTGGGCCAGCTCGAAGCCCAGCCGTTCCCGGTCCGCGTCGTAGGCCGCGAGCAGGCTCAGCACCACTCTCGGCGCCACCGGCGTGGCGAGCAGCAGTCCGCCGTACATCTCGACCACGACGTGGCGGGGCGTGCCGGTGTTCATCATGATCCCGGCACCGTCCGCGATGCTGAGCAGGCCCGCCCCGATGGTCGCGAGCTGGTCGGCACGTTCCGGCGGCAGGCCCGGCGAGACCGCGATCTGGACGCCGTCAACGGTGGCCATGACGGCGTGCACTGCCCCGGGCGTCCTGGCCATCATTCCGGCGAGGAGGGAGTTCAGGTTGCTCGCATAGGTGGCGGCAGGACCCGGCATCACGACAGCCTGGCTGCACCCTGCCGGGCGCGCTGCTCACGGTTGAACTCCCACGCGCCACGGTCGCGCTGACCGATCGCGAAACCGCCGACCTCCTGGCCGCGACGCCAGCCTCGGAAGTAGCCGTCGGTGTGGGCCGCGATGCGTCGTGGGTCGCGGACGATGCGAGGCATCCGGCCGGCGCCCCTGGTGATCACCGAGCCAGGCACGAGGTTCGCCTGGGGCACCCGGCGGGGCAGGCCCGCGGTGGTATCCGGGCCCACGCTCGGGTCGGCGATGTGCGCGGCGGCGCGCCAGCCCTCGTCGGAGGACAGGTTCAACCAGGTGACCTGCGTGTCGTCCTCGGAGTTGGTGAACCACACCGAGTTCGCCTCGGAGAAGATCCGCAGGTCCTCGGCCGCGCCATGGCCGTTCGGCGCGGCCGGAGGCGTCGTGTCCAGCGGAGCCGTGAGCGGATCCGTGCTGAACGAGAGCGTCTCGGGGCCGTACGAGCGTGGGGCCGGGCTCGTCGGTGCGGGCCCGAACTGCTGTTCCCAGCCACCGGCGCGTTGGGCGGTCCCCGTCGAGTGGGATGCGCCGTTGCCGTTGGCGGCCTGTCCCGTCGATCCCCCGGAGGCGTAGAGCCCCGCAGCCACCGATGCCGATCCGCGCGGAGCCGAGCCGTTCTGCGGTGCCGCGTATGCGCGGGCACCCGCAGGCGCCGCGACCCTCGCGGCCCCGACGGGCGCGCCCCAACTCGGCGACATCTCCGCTGGCGACGTGGGCCGCGGTATGGCCGGTGAGACCGGAGCCGCCGATGGATGCGAAGGCGCGCCGACGTACGCCGCTAACCGTTCAGCCAGGCTCGCCATGAGAGCGCTGGTCGCCGCGTCGCACGCGCGCACGGCGGTCACGGCATGGCGCACGCTCTGCGCTACCGCGGGCGCGAGGAACGCGTTCTCGCGGCCGCCCCACTCGTCCGCCGCGACCTGGAGCGCGGTGACGGCGTTCGTGGCGGTCGTGGCGTCGGTGAGGCCGGTCGCGGTCAGCTCGGCGACGACCGCCTGCACGGCCTGGGTCGAGGAGAGCAGGCTCGGCTCGGGGAAGGCTTCGAGCACGGTCAACGGGATGAGCTCGGTCGGGTCGAGGTAGGCGCGCAGTGCGGCCGGGTACAGCTCTCGCAGCACCTCGCGCAGGGCCGTCGCGGAGGCGTTGCGGCTGGTGAGCAGGGCAGCGTGCGCCGCGAGGACCGGTTTGAGCTCGTCCAGGTCCCAGGACGGGTTCTGCGGCGTGCCGTAGAGGGCACCCGCCGCCACGGCCCGCGCCAGACCCACGGCCAGGCGCTGCGAGGGCGGGGCCTGCATCTCCTCGTACGACGTGTTGTCGGCGAACCGCTCGGGGACCTCACGAACCGCCGTCTCGTCGGCGACCGCGATTGGGCGGCCGGCCGCGGCGAGGAGTTGCGCGACGACGTGGCCGTGGTGGTCGATCGCCACCGGGCACGACTGCACCGGGTGGTCGGCGACGAGGCTGACGAACTGGGCATACCCGGCCGGGTCGTCGCTGATGTGTCGCATGTCGAGCAGGCGACCCGAGTCGTCCACCACCGCAACAGTCAGCCAGGGCGCTAGTTCGGCGGTCGCTACTCCGCAGTACACCCGCACCAGCGCCACGTGACCTCCTCCGACCGTTCGCACTAAGGACCGATCGTCCCTGGTCTTCGCACTGGGCGCCAGTCCTTCTTCGCGCGGTTCCGCGACAAATCGCCCCGTTCCGGCGCCGAGCGGCCGCTCCTCGCGCCCAGCTTCGTCTGCTCGCGACGCCTGTCAGTCACGCCAGTCGGCCGCCGCGGAGATCTTCCCGATGATCGTGCGCCAGGCAAGGGATGACTGCTGGGCCGGGATCTTCTTCAACCGGCGGCGGGCGAAGATCGCCCCCACCCCGCCGGAGTCGGCGGCCCGGAGCGTCTCGTCGAGTTGGTCCAACGGGGTCCCGGCGGAGAGCGCGACCAGGACCGGGTCGATGCGCAGCGCGAAGCTGAGGTCTCGCGCGATCTCGCCGGCTCTCAGGATCAACGCCGGGTCCCAGGCGTCCGAACCGCCGCGCAGGTTCTCCACCACCAGGTCCAGCTCGTACGTGTCCTCCGCCAGCGGCACGACGTCGCGGGCACTCACGCGCTTGACCAGAGCTGGCCACGTGTCGAGCTGGCTCAGGTCGTGCTCGGCGCCGGACTTGACGAACTCGACCAGCGCCTCGGTGCTGTGGAACAGGAAGACCTTGCCACCCTTGCCGAGGAAGACCGGGATCTCCTGCTCGGGCTCCTGCTCGTCCTCCTCGTCCTCGTCGACTTCTTCCTCGTCGTC
Organism: Micromonosporaceae bacterium; assembly: GCA_036557785.1. Taxonomy (GTDB): domain Bacteria; phylum Actinomycetota; class Actinomycetes; order Mycobacteriales; family Micromonosporaceae; genus DATBGZ01. The sequence continues at coordinate 49,921 of DATBGZ010000094.1, read as the reverse complement.
GTCTTCGTGGTCGTCTTCCTCGTCGTCCTCGTCTTCGAAGTCGTCCTCGTCCTCATCCTCGAAGTCGTCCTCGACGAGCTCGTCCTCGTACTCGTCGAGATCCTCGTCCTCATCGACCGTGCTGCCCTGGCGACTGCGGGCGACCGCGGCCGAGGCGGCGTCGAAGTCATCGGCTTCGTCCTCAGACGCACGCGTGGTGGTGGGTCGGGTCACCTCGGCGGAGGAGCGGTACGCGCGCAGGGTGTAGCCCACACCGCCGGGCAGGGCGATCTCGATCGGGTCGACGCGGACCTCCGCCCAGAGCTTGTCCGTGCGCGACGACCGCGTGCTCGGGGCACGCTCGTCGGGGTCGGCTGCCGCCACCTCAGTCCTCCGCTCCGCGCTCGCAGGCCTTCGCCGCGAGACCCATATCGCCGCCAATCTCAGCGCAAACCCTAGCCGGTCGGCACCGGTGTCGAAGGGCCGCGGTGCCCCGCGGACTCAGCTCCCCTTGGGGTGCCAGACCGTCTTCGCCTCCAGCAGGGCCAGGAGCCGGCCTGGGCCGGGATCGGCCGACCAGTCGATATCCGGCACGGGCCGGAGCACCCGCTTGAGGTTCTCCGCAGCGCTGGCCTCCAGCGAGGCCGCGAGCTCCGGGGCCTCCACGCCGGCGAGGTCGAGCGCGTTCACATCCAGGTGTCCGGCCAGCCACGGCGCGGTCTCGGCGACCGGACCGGTCAGCAGGTTCACGACCCCGGCGGGCAGGTCCGAGGTCGCGAGCACCTCGGCCAACGTGACCGCCGGCAGCGGGCGGGGCTCGCTGGCGAGCACGACGGCGGTGTTGCCGGTGACGACAGCGGGCGCCACGACGCTGACGAGACCCAGCAGCGATGACCGACCCGGCGCCACGATGCCGACGACGCCGGTGGGCTCGGGCGTGGTGAGGTTGAAGAACGGTCCGGCGACGGGGTTCGCCGCGCCGTACACCTGGGCCACCTTGTCCGCCCACCCGGCGTACCAGACCCAGCGGTCGATCGCCGCGTCGACGATCTGCTCGGCACCGGCGCGCTTGACGCCCTCGGCGGTGCGTACCTCGTCGACGAACTGGCCGTGCCGGCCCTCCAGCATCTCGGCGATCCGGTAGAGGATCTGCCCGCGGTTGTACGCCGTGGCGCCGGACCAGCCCGCCACCGCCGTTCGGGCGGCCCGGACCGCGTCGCGCACGTCCTTGCGCGAGGCCCACGCCGCATTGGCGAGGAACTGCCCGGATGCCGAGAGCACCGGGTACGACCGACCGGACTCGCTGCGCGGGAATGACCCTCCGATGTAGAGCTTGTACGTCTTGCGCACGCTCACCCGGGTCTGGCTGTCAGTGCTCAAGGTAGGCCTCCAACCCGTGCCTACCGCCCTCTCGGCCGTAACCGGACTCCTTGTACCCACCGAACGGGCTCGCCGGGTCGAACCGGTTGAACGTGTTCGCCCAGACCACGCCCGCACGCAACTGGTCGGCGATGGCGAGGATGCGGGAGCCCTTCTCGGTCCAGATGCCGGCGGAGAGGCCGTACGGCGTATTGTTGGCCTTCTCGACCGCCTCGGCCGGGGTGCGGAAGGTGAGCACCGACAGCACAGGTCCGAAGATCTCCTCACGCGCGATGCGATGCGCCTGGGAGACGCCGGTGAACAGCGTTGGCGCGAACCAGAAGCCGCGGTCGGGCAGCGTGCACGGCGGCGACCACATCTGCGCGCCCTCCGCCTCTCCCGCCGCCGACAGCTCGCGGATCCGCTCCAGTTGCGCGGCCGAGTTGATCGCGCCGATGTCGGTGTTCTTGTCCAGCGGGTCGCCGACGCGCAGGGTCGTCATCCGCCGCCGCAGCCGCTCCAGCAGGTCGTCCACTATGGACTCCTGAACCAGCAGGCGGGAACCGGCGCAGCACACGTGGCCCTGGTTGAAGAAGATTCCGTTGACGATGCCCTCGACGGCCTGGTCGATGGGCGCGTCGTCGAAGACGATGTTCGCCGCCTTGCCGCCGAGCTCCAGGCTCAGCCGTTTGCGGGTGCCCGCGACCGTACGGGCGATCTGGCGACCCACCTCCGTCGACCCGGTGAACGCGACCTTGTCGACGTCAGGATGCTCCACAATCGACTGTCCGGTCGACCCGCCGCCGGTGACGATATTGACGACCCCGGGCGGCAGGTCGGCCTGCTGGCAGATCGTGGCGAAGGCGAGTGCCGTGAGCGGGGTTGTCTCGGCCGGCTTCAGTACGACGGTGTTCCCGGTCGCCAACGCCGGAGCGATCTTCCAGGCGAGCATGAGCAGCGGGAAGTTCCAGGGGATCACCTGGCCGGCCACGCCCAGGGGTCGCGGCTCCGGTCCGAACCCGGCGTGAGCCAGCTTGTCGGCCCATCCGGCGTAGTAGAAGAAGTGCGCGGCGACCAGGGGCAGGTCGACATCCCGCGACTCCCGGATCGGCTTGCCGTTGTCGATCGACTCCAGCACCGCGAGCTCGCGGGAGCGCTCCTGGATGATGCGGGCGATGCGGAACAGGTACTTCGCCCGGTCGGCGCCGCGCATGGGCGCCCAGACGGTCTCGTAGGCGTGGCGCGCGGCGCGCACGGCGGCGTCCACATCGGAGGGACCCGCCTCGGCGACCTCGGCGAGCACCTCCTCGGTCGCGGGGTTGACCGTCTTGCGCGACCCACCGTCCCGCGGGTCGACGAATGCGCCGTTGAGGAACAGGCCATAGGAGGCGCGGATGTCCACAATGGAGCGCGACTCGGGCGCCGGGGCGTAGTAGAAGGCGCTCATGGCTAGTCCAGGGTCACGTAGTCGGGGCCGGAGTACTGACCGGTGGCCAGCTTCATCCGCTGCTGCAGCAGGTCGTTCAGCAGGGTCGAGGCGCCGAAGCGGAACCAGCGCGGGTCGAGCCACTGCTCGCCGGCGGTCTCGTTGACGAGCACGAGGTAGCCGACCGCTTCCTTGGCCGTACGGATGCCGCCCGCGGGCTTGACGCCGACCCGGCGCCCGGTCTGGTCGGAGTAGTCGCGCACAGCCTCGAGCATGATGAGGGTGACCGGTGGGGTCGCGGCTGGCTGCACCTTGCCGGTCGAGGTCTTGATGAAGTCGGCCCCCGCGAGCATGGCGAGCCAGCTCGCCCGGCGGACGTTGTCGTACGTCGCGAGCTCGCCGGTCTCGAGGATCACCTTGAGATGCGCGTCGCCACACGCCTGCTTCACGGCGGCGATCTCGTCGAAGACCTCGGCGTACCGGCCGGACAGGAAGGCCCCCCGGTTGATCACCATGTCGATCTCTTGCGCGCCGTCGGCGACGGCCGCCCGGGTGTCGGCGAGCTTGACCGCCAGCGGCGCCTGCCCGGATGGGAATGCGGTCGCCACGCTCGCCACGGGTATTCCAGTGCCGGCCAGGCTTTGCACGGCCGTGGCGACCAGCGACGGGTATACGCATACCGCCGCGACGGGCGGGCATGACGGGTCGGTGGGATCGGGGCGGCGTGCCTTCGCGCAGAGCGCCCGGACCTTGCCTGGCGTGTCGGCGCCCTCGAGCGTGGTCAGGTCGATCATCCGGATGGCCAGGTCGATGGCCCACGCCTTCGCCGACGTCTTGATGGACCGGGTGCGCAGCGTCGCCGCCCGCGCCTCCGCACCGACCTGATCAACCCCGGGCAGTCCGTGCAGGAAGGCGCGCAGGGACGCCTGGGATCGGGTCACCCCCGCGACCGCCTCGTCCGCGCGCACCGTCGCCGTCATGGGCGGCAGTCTACGCCGGAGCCTCGCAGTTGATCTCCGGCCCCGATGCCCGACGAACCCGGCCCCCATGCCCGACGAGCGTGGTCGGCGGCGCCGCGCTGGATGTCGGTACCGCACCGTGGCATCCCGGCCAGCGCGCCCGGCTCCGGTACGTTGAACAGCCATGGACGTACTCGTCGTGGATCATCCCCTCGCTCGGACCCGGCTGACCGCCCTGCGTGATGAGCGCACCGACTCCGCGGCGTTCCGTGCCGCCCTGAACGAGCTAACGACGATGCTTGTCTATGAGGCGACGCGGGGAACCACTGTGGACACCTACCCGGTCACCACGCCGGTGGGACCGACGGCGGGATACCGGGTGGCGAATCCGCCGCTGCTCGTGCCGGTGCTGCGGGCCGGGCTCGGCATGTCCGACGCCGCCCTGGCGCTGCTCCCCGAGTCCTCGATGGGCTTCGTCGGGCTGGCCCGCGACGAGGAGACGTTCGTCGCGCGGGCGTACCTGGAGTCGCTGCCCGCCGACCTGACCGGGATGCCCGTCATCGTGCTCGACCCGATGCTCGCCACGGGCGGGTCGCTGGAGCACTGCGTCCGGTTGATCGTGTCCCGTGGCTGCCAGGACGTCACGGTGATCTGCGTGATCGCGGCGCCGGAGGGCATCGCGCGTCTGAAGGCCGCCGGCCTGCCGATGCGCCTGGTGACGGCGGCCATCGACGAGAAGCTCAACGATCGCGCGTTCATCGTGCCCGGCCTGGGTGACGCGGGCGACCGCCAGTTCGGCGGCATGCCCCGCTTCGCCTAGCCACCGCCCGCCCCCCTTTCCTGCCGCGATCTTGGCCTTATCGCTGCTTGTTGATCTCCAATCACAGCGATAAGCCCAAGATCGCGGGATGGGAGCACCCAGGGCGCTACAGGTCGAGTGCGGCGAGGACCTCCGTGCGCAGGGCCGAGATGGAGGCGCCGGCCCGTTCCCGTGCTGAGGGCACATGGCCGTCGGGCACGGACTCGATGACCTCCAGGTAGATCTTCAGTTTCGGCTCGGTGCCCGAGGGTCGGGCAACCAGCCGGGCGGTGGGCGTCCGTACGGTCACCACGTCCGCGTCGGGTGCACGGTCTTCGATCGCCGTGATCGGCTCGTCCAGCAGTGACGCGGGTGGTTTGGTCCGGAGCAGCTCCATGATTTCGTCTATTGTGGACAAATTCGTGACCCGCAGCGAGATCTGGTCCGTGGCGTAGACGCCGAACTCGCGGGCGAGGTCGTCGAGGCGGTCGCCGAGCGTGCGCAGCTCCGCCTTGAGCCCGGCCGCGAGCTCGGCCACGAGCAGGGCGGCGGTGATCCCGTCCTTGTCGCGCACGTGATGTGGTGCGACGCAGTAGCCCAGCGCCTCCTCGTACCCGTACACCAGCCGCGCCGGGTCGGCCCGCACGATCCACTTGAATCCGGTGAGCGTCTCGGCGTAGTCCACGCCCCGGGCCGTGGTCATCGCGTGCAGCATCGAGGAGGAGACGATGGTCGTGGCATAGCAGCCGGCCACCCCGCGGCGCATCAGGTGGTCGGCGAGCAGCACGCCCACCTCGTCGCCGCGCAGCAGGCGCCAGCCGGTCGACGTGGCGATGGCCACGGCACAGCGGTCGGCATCCGGGTCGTTGGCGATCGCGATGTCCGCGCGGGTGTCCTGCGCCAGGCGCAGGACCAGGTCCATGGCGCCGGGCTCCTCGGGATTGGGGAAGGTTACCGTGGGGAAGTCCGGGTTCGGCTCGGCCTGCTCGGGCACGGTGACCGGCGGCGCGAAGCCGGCCCGGGCGAACGCGTCGACGAGCACGGGTGCGCCGACACCGTGCAGGGGCGTGTAGGCCACGACGAGGTCGCCCCGGTGCGCCTCGTCGACCTGGGACGGGTCCAGGACCTCGATGGCGTGAGCCACATAGGACTCCACTATCGCATCGTCGAGCGTGGCGTAGTCGCCGCCCAGCGACACGTCGGAGAGGGGCCCGACAGCACGGATCGCGGCCTCGATCTCGGCGTCGGCGGGCGGCACGATCTGGGCACCGTCTCCGCCCGGCCCGCCGAGCCCGGCGCCGAGGTAGACCTTGTACCCGTTGTCGGCGGGTGGGTTGTGGCTCGCGGTCACCATGACGCCAGCGCCCGCGTCGAGCCGCCGCACGGCGTAGGCGAGCACGGGGGTCGGCAGAGCCCGGGGCAGCAGCAGGGCCCTCCTGCCGGCGCCCGCGGCGACCCGGGCCGTCTGTTCGGCGAAGGCCCGGGACTGGTGCCGGGCGTCGTAGCCGATGACCAGCGGCCGGTGCCCGTCCCGCTCCCGCAGCCACCGGACGAGTCCCGCCGCTGCCCGCGTGACCACGGCGAGGTTCATCCCGTTCGGCCCCGCCCTCATCGGCCCGCGCAGTCCCGCGGTGCCGAAGCACAATGGCCCGGCGAACCGGTCCGCGAGGTCGCTCGTGCTGCCCGGAAGATCGTCCAGGACGCCCTGCAGCTCGGCGCGGGAGGCGGGGTCTGGGTCGTCGGCCAGCCAGCCTTCGGCTAGTGCGCGCAGGTCGTCCATGCCGGCATTCTCTCCCGCGATCTTGGTGTTGTCCGCGTGTTTGAAGATCGACTCACGCGCATGGGTCAAGATCGTCCCGGGCTAGCCGAACTGGAACGAGCGGACCATCTCGTCATAGATGGCCCGGCTGTCGGCGAAGGCGGCCTGCGGGGTCGTGAGATAGAAGTGGTACGCGGTGCCGTCGCGGACCACGGCACGCCAGATGCCGTGCCGCTCGGTTGCGCCGGAGCCGCAGGTGTACTCCAACTCCGCGCCGGCCAGGCCACCGAGTTCCGCGTCGTGCAGCGCGACCCGCTTGTACGGGGCGGCGCACCGGGTGGGGTCCTTCAGGCCCGATTCCGCGTTCTGCAACAACTTCTTCGCGGTGAGGCTGGTCTGCTCGATGTTGATCCGGACCCAGCGCGCGGTCTGCGGGTCCTTGAAGTCCACATAGGAGGATTGCGAGTCGGCGCGGGTCCACCCGGCAGGTACGTTTACCGCGATCCCACGGTCGCGGTACTCCTGCACCTCGAATGGCGCGCTCGGCCCGACTGACGTCGCGCCGACATCGGGCGGGGCGCTGGCGTGGCCACCGGAGAACGCGCCCGCGGCGGCGGCGATCCCGAGCGCCAGCCCCAGGGTCACGACGCCGGCCGCGACCGGCACCCAGACCCTGTTCCGGCCAGCCCTCATCCGGTCCCAGACGCGCGAGACGAGCGACGGGGCACGGCGCCGCCCGATGTGATCACGGCCGGGGTCGCCGGCGCGGGACCGCCGCGCGGTACCGGCCCTGCGGTGTGCCGCACCCGCGGCACCCGAACCACCCCAACTCTGGGCCCAGCTCGAGTCGGCCCAATGCGGACGCTCACCGACCCCGGTCGCCCTGGGCCGGCCACGCCCCGTCGAGGTGTCCCGGGTCGCCGGGATCCGACGGGTGACGTCGTCCGGGGTCAGCCGTTCACCGCCCCGATCGTCCTCGGGGCCCAGCCCGGCCTCGGCACGCAGCCGGGCGAGCTGGTCGGTGAGCGGCTCGTTCGGGTCGAGCATCGCGCGCCCGCCGACCGTCTCGTTGACGATGGCGGGTGGCGGCCCGGCGGGTGCCTGCGCCCGGGGCGGGCGCAGCACCGCGACCGGATCGGTGGCGTCGCGAGCCGGCCTCGCGGACAGCGCGTCCTTGGCGGAGCCGGGCGTTCGGGCGGCGAGCGGGCCGGAGAGGAGCTCGCGCAGCGCCGTCCGGGCGCGCTCGACGTCCCAACGACGGTCCGGCTCCTTCTCCAGCAGGCCCCACAGGATCGGCTTGAGCGGGCCGGCGAGTCGAGCGGGCCGGGGCGCCTCCTCGACGACCGCGCGCATGGTCTCGAACGGGTCGCCACGGTCGAACGGCGGTCCACCCTCGACCGCGGTGTAGAGCGTCACGCCGAGCGAGAACAGGTCGCTGGGCGGGCCGAACGAGCCACCGACCGCGCGCTCAGGCGAGATGAAGTGCGGGGAGCCGAGCACCATACCGGGGGTGGTCAGCTTGCTCTCCGTAGGCAGCCGGGCCACACCGAAGTCCGTGAGCACACAGCGGCCGTCGCTGCTGATCAGGACGTTGGCCGGCTTGACGTCGCGGTGCAGCACTCCGGCCGCGTGCGCGACCTCGAGCGCCCCGAGCATCGCGATCCCGATCTTCGCCACGGCACGCGGCGGCAGCGGTCCGTCGTCGATGACCATGTCCGCGAGGCTTCGGGCCTGGAGCAGCTCCATGACGATCCACGGCCGGTTCGCGTCGGTCACCACGTCGTAAACCTGAACCACACTCGGGTGCGCGAGCGCGGCCGCGGCGCGGGCTTCGCGCATGGTCCGTTCGCAGAGCGCGTCCTTCTCGGCCTGCGGCATCGTCGGCGGCAGGATGACCTCCTTGACCGCGACCTCACGATGCAGCAGCGTGTCGGTCGAGCGCCAGACGGTCCCCATGCCGCCATGGCCGATCGCTTCGATCAACTCGTACCGGCTCCCCACCACGGTGCCGGGCGTGGCGCGGTCCTCGGTCGGTGGGTTTCCGGACGGGGACTGCTCGAGCCACGGGCTCTGGGTCGTCACTGGCTGTCGCGTCACTCTCTGTCGTGGCGCGGGGTCGCCGCGCGGCGGGGTAGCAGACCTATCTTGCGCGACGATGCCCCGTGGGGAAAGTCGTGCGTGTGCGGCCCGTACGGTGTGGACGCACCGCATGGCGCTACTGTCCCCGGTATGGCTGATCGACTCGCCGAGTCCGGCTTCCCGATCGAGCCCGTCTACCGCGACGCGCCGCCGGACCTTGCGCAGCGCCTGGGCACACCCGGCGAGTACCCGTACACGCGCGGGGTCTACCCGACCATGTACACCACGCGACCGTGGACCATGCGCCAGTACGCCGGCTTCGGTACCGCGACGGAATCCAACGCGCGGTACCACCAGTTGCTCGCGGCGGGCACCACCGGGCTCTCGGTCGCCTTCGACCTGCCGACCCAGATGGGCTACGACTCCGACGCCCCACCCGCGCACGGTGAGGTCGGCAAGGTCGGGGTCGCCATCGACTCGATCGATGACATGCGCACGCTGTTCTCCGGCATCCCGCTGGACAAGGTGTCGACGTCGATGACGATCAACGCCCCGGCCTCGGTGCTCCTGCTGCTGTACCAGTTGGCCGCCCAGGACCAGGGTGTGGCGGGTACCGCCCTGAACGGGACCATCCAGAACGACATCCTCAAGGAGTACATCGCTCGGGGGACCTATATATATCCACCGAAGCCATCCCTACGGCTCGTGGCCGACACCTTCGCCTATTGCCGCGCCGAGATCCCCAAGTGGAACACCATCTCGATCTCTGGGTACCACATGGCGGAGGCCGGCGCGACGCCGGCGCAGGAGGTCGCCTTCACGATCGCCAACGGTCTGGCCTATGTGCGGGCCGCGCTCGACGCCGGGCTGGCGATCGACGACTTCGGCCCCCGGCTGTCCTTCTTCTTCGTCGCCCGCACCACCCTGTTGGAGGAGGTGGCGAAGTTCCGGGCCGCGCGCCGGATCTGGGCCCGGCTGATGCGAGAGCAGGGCGCGCAGGACCCACGCTCGTTGATGCTGCGCTTCCACACCCAGACGGCTGGGGTGCAGTTGACCGCCCAGCAGCCCGAGGTCAACCTCGTCCGGGTCACCGCCCAGGCGATCGGCGCGATCCTCGGCGGCACCCAGTCGCTGCATACCAACTCGTACGACGAGGCGATCGGGCTGCCGACGGAGAAGGCGGCGCGCCTGGCCCTGCGTACCCAGCAGGTGCTCGCCCACGAGACCGACCTGACCGCGACCGTGGACCCGTTCGCCGGCTCGTACGCCGTCGAGGCGATGACCGACAAGGTTGAGGTGGCGGCCGTGGCTCTGATGGACCGGGTGGCCCAGTTCGGCTCCGCGGTCGAGGCGATCGAGGCCGGTTTCCAGAAGAGCGAGATCGAGGCCTCAGCTTTCCGCGTGGCACAGGAGATCGATTCGGGCCAGCGCCTGGTTGTCGGGGTGAACCGGTACCGCATGGACGGGGAGGAGCCCTACCATCCCCTGCGCGTGGACCCGGCGATCGAGGCCGAGCAGGCGCAGCGGCTGGAGCGGCTGCGAGCCGAGCGCGACGCGGCCGCGGTACGTGCGGCCCTGGACGACCTGCGCAAGACCGCCGCGGGCACGGGCAACCTCCTGTACCCGATGCGGGAGGCGCTGACCGTCCGGGCAACGGTCGGGGAGGTGTGCGACGCCCTGCGCGAGATCTGGGGCGTCTACCGCCCGTCCGAGTGACGCCGATCCGACCGTGTGCCGCGCCGAATACGCCGCGGGTTCGTTGAATCCGACGAATCGTGGGCTATGAGGATGCGATACTGGTGGCGCAGAACGAGACGATCGGTATCGATCAGCCTCGGCTACCTGCGTATCCGGTCATTGTGGACGCCACTGCGACCGCGCTATTACTGTCCGTGTTCGGCTGGCCCCACGAGGAGTGCCGAGCGGGATGGGCTTTACTCGCCGAACACCCATGACAAGCCCATAATCCGTGCGTGACGGGCATTGTGAAACGGTGAGTGAGGAATCCGAACGATGTTGCGTTCCGTGACGGGAGTACCGGTAGGCTATCGCCGGCCGTGACATCGGTAAACCTATGGAGACACGTGATCAAGCCGTGACCACCGCGTTGGCCGGGGCGCCCGCGACGGGCACCCGGCAGGAGCCAGCCCCGGATAGCGCGCACCCCCGACCCGGACGTGGTGCGCGCGAGCGCCGCGGCGCCGAGCCCGTGCCGGCGTTGCGGGGCGCTCGGCTGCGATCGTGGCTGTCCCGCTGGCTCGACGACAACGAGACCCCGCTGATCGCGGTCCGCCGTCACATCCACGCGCATCCCGAGCTGTCGGGGTCCGAGTTCGAGACCGCGGAGCTGCTCGCCGGCAAGTTGCGCGACGCCGGTCTGGCTCCCCGGCCTCTGATCAAGGGCAACGGCTTCGTCTGCGACGTCGGCAGCGGGGACCGGGTGGTCGCGCTGCGCGCCGACCTGGATGCCCTGCCGGTCCAGGACACGAAGGCCGTACCGTACCGGTCCACCGTGGACGGCGTGTGCCACGCCTGCGGCCACGATGTCCACTCCACGGTCCTGCTGGGCGCCGGCCTCGCTCTCGCCCGGCTCGACGCCCTGGTCGGCCTGCCGGGCAGGGTGCGCCTGATCTTCCAGCCGAGCGAGGAACAGCCACCGTTCGGGTCGCTGGACGTGATCGACGCCGGCGAATTGGACGAGGTGCAGACGATCTATGCGCTGCACTGCCTGCCGCAGCTCGACGCGGGGCAGATCCAGACGCGCACCGGCCCGATCACCGCGGCGACCGACTCGCTCGAGGTTCGCCTGACCGGACCCGGCGGCCACACCGCGCGGCCGCACCTCACCGCGGATCTGGTGCTGGCACTGTCGCGCATCGTCGCCGAGGTGCCGCAGTTGCTTGCCCGGCGCGTGGACCCGCGCGCCTCGCTGACCATGGTGTTCGGCGCGGTGCATGCCGGCCACGCCCACAACACCATCCCGATGGAGGGCCATGCCCGGGCCACGGTCCGCGTGCTGCGCCCCGAGGTGTGGCGGGACCTTCCGGTGATCGTGCCGCAGCTGGTGCACCACGTCGCGGCGGGCTCGGGCGTCGACGTCGAGGTGGACTACCGCCCGGGAGTGCCGCCCGTCATCAACGACCCGGGCGCGACGGCCATCGCCGTGCAGGCCGCGGCGGCCGCGCTCGGACAGGCCAACGTCGGCGAGGCGGAGGTCAGCATGGGCGGCGAGGACTTCGCGTTCTACGCCGCCCGGGTGCCAGCAACCATGTACCGGCTGGGCGTCGGCCGCCCCGGATCACCCGAGCGGCCGGACATCCATCACCCTGGCTTCGACGTGGATGAATCAGCCATCGGGTTCGGGGTCAGGGTCTTCGCCCACGCGGCGCTCGCCGCGCTCGAGTCCGACCGCCACTCCGCCTGAGTCGCTGCACCGGGTCGCTGCATCCTGGGTCGCTGCATCCGGGGTCGCTACGGGGCGTCGACCGGCGGTGTCGCCTCGCCGCGGGTCCGCCGCCGGCGCGCCCGCAGGATCCAGAGCACGATCAGGACCGGCGCGCCGATCGCGATGAGCCATGGCAGCAGCCAACCGGCGACCGTGAGCACGCCCTTGACCGACACGAGGAAGCCGTGCCACCCCGAGCGCAGGCCGGCCATGAAGCCTGTCTCCTGTGGCTTGGTCGCCACTGAGCCGGTGGAATCGACGAGTATTAGCGTGATGGTGGCCAGCGAGACCAGCCCACCCATCTTCGCCCGGCGCTGCGTGAGCGAGTCGAGGTCGGCCTGCCGGGTGGTGAGTTCGTCCTCCAGCGAGACGATATCGGCGATCGTCTGTGCCTTCGCCAGCAGTTGCCGGATCCGGTTCACGCTGGCCTGCTGGGTCGCGATGCGGGCATCGAGGTCGACCAACTGGTCGGTGACGTCCTCGGCATTGACCTGCCGGTTCAGTTCTCCACCGAGCCGCCCGAAAGCGTCCAGAGTGGACGTGAACTGGTCGGCGGGGACCCGCAGCACGAGCGTCGCCTGTGACCCGGTCACGTCGATCGTCCGGTTGTCCCCGGCCACGATGCCGCGCAGGCCCATGGTGATCGCGATCGACTGGTCCGCGGCGGCCACCACCGAGGCCACCCGGACCGTCATGGTGCCGGTGTAGATGAGCGACCGTTCGTCCACCGGGGCCTGCGTCCCGACGCCTCCCGCGCTCGGCAGGGGTGCGGCCTTGTCACCAGCGCCCTGCCCACCGGCCACGCCGTCTTCCGGCGCCGCTGCGGGGGCGTTGTTGCTGGTTCGGTTGGCCGAGTCAGCGCTGCATCCGGCGACGGCCAACAGACCGACCAGCGCGACGACGATCGCGGCGAGGGCCTTGCGGGGGCGGGTGGTCATGTCTCCTCCAGACCGGCACGAGGGATGGCGGGACTTGGATGACGGTTGTACTCCCCCGGTTCCGGTGCTTCGGACTCCGTACGGTCACGATTCGGCTGCACCGGGTCGGGGCCAGCGGTCGCAACTGTCGATTCAGGAGTGATCGAGTAGTGCGATGGCGGAGCCGAGGGGAGAATCCCCAAGTGTGACGCCCGAGCTTGCCGCGGCCGCGGCAGTGCGACCCGTTGGTGAGGTGGAGAGCGCCTGGACCACTGACCCCGGCGTCCTGCGACGGGCCCGGGCGTTGGCACTGAACGGGTGGTCGTTCTACCTGGCCGGGCGGGCCGGCGTGCTCGGCGACGACGTGCACCCGGAGACCCTCGCCGCGGCGCTCGGCACGGTCGCGCCCGACGCCCTGCGCACCGGCTGGGACGCGGCCCGGCCCGTGGGTCCGTCCACGGTCGCCGCGGCCCGGCTCGCGGAGTGCGCGCGATGGGGTACCACCACACTCGCCGAGGTCTCCGACAACCGCCTGGCCGACCTGCTCACCCGGGTGGTCGGCGGGGCCGACGCGGTCGCGATGCCCGTCTTCGCCGCGACCCGCGCGATGGTATCGGCAACCATCGATGCAGCGCCGACTGCTGACTCCGCCCAGGTCGCCCTGCTCGTCCACGCGCTCGCGGAGCACCGGGCGGGCGCCATGCTCCTGGCCTGCCGCGCCCTGGGGCTGCGCCCCGTCGAGGTTCTCATCGCCGGCCCCGAGGGAGAACAGGAGGCGATCACCTGCGGCTGGAGCCCGCCGTTCCCGCCGCGCATTTCCGTCCTGCGGCGTTACACCCTCGCCACCGCGCTCGCCGACCGGATCACCGGCTGCGCCTATGCCGTGCTCGACGCGGGCGAACGGGTGGAGCTGGTCGATCGCCTGACCACCGTCGCGGCCGCCGTCGCCAATTGCTCAACCGCCGGGTGACGGCCACGACCGTACGGGCCCGGCGTTCACTCCACAGTGTCGGTACGGGTGGGTCGGCCGCGGATCGCCTCGATGTAGTCGTCCGGCGCGCCAGCCTTCTGGGCGGCGTTGGCGATCTCGTTGACCAGCCATGCGGTGGGCAGGCCGCCCTCGTACCCCGCGAGGACGTAGACCCACGAGGTGATCTCCCCGTCGAGGGTGACGACTCGCAGATGCAGCTTCTGATACGTGCCCGCGACCGCGCCCTCGACCTCATCGAGGATCTGCTCATCCTGGGCGTCCACATCGTACAGAGCCACGAAGACTCGATCACCCTTCGTATCCGACTCCACGATCGTGCAAACCGCGCCCTCGTAACCGAGGAGGCCTTCGCCGCCGAACGTCATGCGCCAACCCTCGATCCAACCCGTGCCGACTAGCGGCGAATGGGGGCAGTATGCCCGCATCCGTCCAGGGTCCAGGTTGGAACCGTACGCGGCGTACAAACGCACGCAGTGACGATAGTCCAAAGCATCGTGCGGAAGAATGCCAACGGACCGTAATCAAGAATGGTGCGCGACGGGAGCTTCGGTCACAGTGGCACGAATCGTGATCATCGGAGGCGGACCGGCCGGATATGAGGCGGCGTTGGTCGCGGCCCAGCTCGATGCCGAGGTGACCCTGGTCGAGACCGACGGTGCCGGCGGGGCGTGCGTGCTGTCGGACTGCGTGCCGTCGAAGACGTTCATCGCCTCGACCGATGCGGTCACCGCGTTCCGGCATGGCGAGCGGCTCGGCGTACGGGTCTCGTCTGCACGGGCCCGGTCGGCCACCGCAGCGCCACCCCGGGTCACCCTCGACGCGGCCGCCGTCCACGCCCGGGCGAAGCGGCTCGCCCTGGCCCAGTCCGGTGATATCGCTGGCAAACTCGAGGCGGTCGGCGTCGAGCTCATTCGCGGCCGGGCCCGGCTCGGCGAGGACCTCCTGGCCCACACGCATCCGGTGATCGTCGAGCCTGCGGACGGGGACCCGTACGAGCTCCAGGCGACCACGGTCCTGATCGCGACCGGAGCCACGCCCCGCATCCTGCCCGCGGCGGTACCGGATGGCGAGCGGATCCTGACCTGGCGCCAGCTCTACGACCTGCCCGACCTGCCGTCGCGGCTGATCGTGGTGGGCTCCGGCGTCACGGGTGCCGAGTTCGCCAGCGCCTACCTCGCGGCGGGGGTCGACGTGACGCTGGTCTCGTCACGGGATCGGGTCATGCCGCACGAGGACTCCGACGCCGCCGCCGTGATCGAGCGGGTGTTCCGGTCCCGCGGGATGACCGTGCTGAACAAGGCCCGGGCGCAGGGCGTCCGCCCTACCGACAGCGGGGTCGAGGTCCGGCTGGCGGATGGCCGGACCGTCACGGGCTCGCATGCGCTGATGGCGGTCGGCTCGGTGCCGAACACCGCCAACCTCGGCCTGGCCCAGTACGGCGTGCAGGTCGGTGCATCGGGACACGTCACGGTCGACCGCGTCTCCCGCACCACCGTGCCGGGCATCTACGCCGCGGGCGACTGCACGGGTGTGCTCGCCCTCGCCAGCGTCGCCGCGATGCAGGGCCGCATCGCCATGTGGCACGCGCTCGGCGAGGCGGTCAGCCCTTTGTGGCTGCAGACCGTCTCCGCGAACGTCTTCACCGACCCGGAACTCGCCACGGTCGGCGCGTCACAGTCCGATGTGGACTCCGGTCGGGTGCCCGCGCGTACGGTGATGCTCCCGCTCTCCGGCAACGCGCGCGCGAAGATGGCGGAGCTGACCGACGGCTTCGTGAAGTTGTTCTGCCGACCGGCCTCCGGCATGGTGATCGGCGGCGTGGTCGTGGCCCCGAAGGCGAGCGAGCTGATCCTGCCGATCGCGCTCGCCGTGGAGAACCACCTCTCGGTGAGCCAGCTCGCCCATACCATCACGATCTATCCGTCGCTGTCCGGCTCGGTCGCGGAGGCCGCCCGCCAACTCATGCACCACGAGTTCGACTGACGCGCGGGCCACTCGGCCCTGCCGCGGGCGGCCTGGCCGGGAAGACTGGCCGTTATGGGACACCTCGGGTTCTCGGTCGTGGGTACCGCGTTCCTGGTCGCCCTGTTCGTTCCGAATGCTCTGTGGAGCGTGACCGCCAAGCCGGCCGGGTACGACCCGGGTGACGAGAGCCACGTGCTGCGTTTCCTCGAACGCGCCGGGCAGGTGCTCACGGCGACGAGCGCGGTCATCTTCACCGACACGAATCTGCGCGTCTGGTCGCCGTGGTCCTGGTGGCTCGTCGCCGCGGTCGCGCTCATGATCGTGTACGAAGTGTGCTGGTTGCGGTACTTCCTCAGCGCGCGGACGGTCGGCGACTTCTACCGAAGCCTGCTCGGGGTGCCGGTCCCGCTCTCGACGCTGCCGGTCGCGGCGTTCCTGCTGCTCGGCGCCTACGGGCGCCTGCTCCCGTTGATCGGCGCCGTTGCTCTGCTCGGGGTCGGGCACATCGGTATCCATCTCGGCCACCGACGGTCGATCTGACGCCGTGGTGGTCGGCCGGCTCGCCGGCGTCGCGGGCCAACTGATGCATGGCAATGGTTGCTACAGTGCGTCGAGGACCTGTCCGGGCCAGCGAACGGGGCAAAGACGATGGAATTCTGTCAGCGATGTGGGATGGCGCTCGGGCCAGAGGGTCGCTTCTGCCCGAACTGTGGGCATCCTCGGCCGGCTGCGAACCCGATGCCTGCGACAGCGGTATCACCGCAAGGCCTGACGTTCCCGATGCCGATGCAGGTACCGCAGGCACCGCAGCGCAGACGTGGGTCCGGTGCTCTCGTCGCGGCGCTGGTCGGTGGTGCGGTGCTGTTGGTCGCGCTCGGTGCCGGTGGCTTCGTGCTGCTGTCGCGTATCGGCAACGGCACCGGCGGCGGGACGACCTGGTCGTCGTACTTCGTGCCGGCGCGCGTCGGGTATGCGTGCACCTTCGAAGGCGGCACCGATCTGGGCTTCGGCTCGTCGATGAGCACGGTGAGACAGCGGGTGTCGACGGTAGAGCCGGGGGCGGACGGCGTGCGGATCACGCTCCACGCGGTCACCACGAGCGAGACCCAACTCAACTTCCCGACCGATTTCCCGACGGGCTTCCCGCTCCCGACCGACTTCCCGTTCCCGACGGACTTCCCGTTCCCGACGGATTTTCCGACTGATTTCCCCGCGGGAATCGTCAATGGGGGGCCAGCGGGTCCGCCGGGCGACACGGGGGTGGATGCCGCGCCGGTGCCGATCCCCGCCACCACCGAGACGGATCTGGTGTACCTGTTGGCCAGTGACGGGACGGTGCGGGTGCCGACCCAGTCGTTGTCGATGGAAGGTCTGGACATCGAGGCCGAGGGCTTCCTGGTCTACCCGTCGGTCGAGGATCTGCGCGCGGGCAAGTCGAAGGACTCGACCATGACCCTCTCAGTGTCCGGGATGCCCGGCATCGCGGACGCGTTCGGTTCCGACGCGGATGCGCTCTCCATCACGTTCACGCTGCACGCCGCGGCTGCGCAGTCCACCACGGTGACCACCAAGGCCGGCTCGTACAGTGACGTGGTCGGGGTGGTGGTCACGTTCACCGATATCTCCCTCACCGGCGCCTCGTCGCAGGTGCAGGATCAGGTCGACGTGATGCAGGGCATGCTGAACAGCTTCCTGCCCCAGGTCACCTCTTGGTACGCCCGCGGCGTCGGGCCGGTCCGCGCCGACGTCGAGACGATGGGGTTCACGGTCTCCTCGGAGCTGACCGGCTGCACGGGCTGACGCCGGGCGCGGGTTACTGTGTCGCGCCCTGGGGTGCGACGCGGTTATCCTGGCCCGGCCGGCCGCGGGACTCAGGTGCGACTTCCGGAACCCGCCTCTGAAGCGATGCTTCGCTGCTCGTGCCCCCATTCCCCGGCCGGCACCTGGGTGGGGAGGCGGGAGGCGTGTTAGCAGCGAGCGCGGCGGCCGACCGGGTCGGCCGCGAGGACATCCTCATGTTCGTCAACGCGGCGATTGCCTCGACTGCGCAGACCGAATTCCGGTCCAGTTCCTCTGGTCAGCGCATGTCCCTGGAGTTCCTGCACACCTATGTGGCGGGCAACTACCGCGATCTTTACGCGGCTGCCCTGGCTTTAGAAATCAACCATCTCAATGCTGCTATGATCGTTCTCAACTTGCTGCGGACGCCCGCATCCGACCCCGGGCAGCGACATCGGGAGGGGCGGCTGATCGCCGCCCGGCTGCGCCTGCTGCCCCCGCAGCGGGTGTACGCGCTGATCGCGTCGCTGCGCACGCTGGGCGTGAACAATCGGCGTACCCGGGCGATCATCAGCGAGTGGGTCACCGCCCGCCCCGATCTGACGTTGGACGCCGTGAAGTACCGCCGTTCGCTGTCGGTTGCCGCAAGGCATGCACACCTGGACCTACCGAGCGAAGTGGGTACGGCCCTGTTTGACTGGCGCCGCCCCAAGCGGTTCCAGGCGCCGCTCCTGGAGGCCTGGCGCCGGGCTCATTACGACCGCAGCGCGCTCTTCGAGTTGCCCTACACCGTTGCCGAGGGCCTCGCAGTGCGGCATCGCATCGACAGGAAGAAGTTCCTAGCGGAGATCGAGCCGCGGCTGACTGCCGGCGAGCGGCTGCGGCTGCAAGCCAGCGCCGCTGGCCTCGGCGTGGAGCGCGTTGCGATGGACCTCGGCACAGCGCGGCTTACCCGACTCGCCCTCTATGTGCTGTCGTTACCGCGCCTGCAGCGCTCGGCCCGCCGTGACGAACTGACCACCGCGCTGCGTAGGGCTGCCCATCGCGCCGCCGGCCGCCGAGCCAGGACGTGGGGTCGGGTCGTGGCCGTGCTCGACGACTCGTACTCGTCGGTAGGCTCGCAGGTCAAGCGCCGCCGCCCGCTCGCGGTCGCGCTCGCCGCTCATTATCTGTTCGAGGCGCTCGCCGCCGAGTACACCGGGCTGTGGCTGACCCATCGGGGCGATCCACTGCTGATCCACCCCCTCGGCGCGACCGCGCTCGGTGAGCGGGTGCTCGACGGCCTTGAACTGCGCCCCGATCGGTTGGTCATCGTCTCCGATGGGTGGGATAACGCGCCGCCTGGCCAGGCCGCTGAGGTGCTGCGCGTATGGCGCACCAGGCTGGACCCGAGCGGACGCAGCACCATCGTGCACCTCAACCCCGTCTATGACGATGCGGGCTTCGACGTGCACCGGCTCTCCCCGGACGTTGCGACGGTCGGTCTCCGCGATGCGGAGGATGCCCCAGCGCTGGTCGAGCTGTCGCGGTTCGCGACCGGTGCGGCGAACTTCGAGGATCTGCGCCGGCACATGGCGGAGCGGGTCGACCAGTTCCTCAGCGTCACCGATGCGACCGCGCCCACCGATGACTCCTTCTTGATCGAGCAAGCGAGCTCAATCGACGACGTGACCACCGAGGACGAGGAGGACGAGCCGTGACCGTCCTCGACCTGGCCGGGCTAACGAGCGCTCCGGCCCAGACGTGGGGAGTGGTCCGGTTGGTGCCGCTGCTGCGTGAGTCGCCCGTTGTCGACCTGCGGCTGCACGCCAGTCTCCATGATCCGGCCGAGGCGTCCATCGTCCACGTTGGACCCAGCACCGCGTACGCCTCGCTAGTCCCGCATGCCTTCGTCGCCGACTGGACCGGAGACGGGACACCTGCCGCGGCGTACGGGACGCAGCTTGCGCAGCCGGGCGGGGCAATCGGCTGCATTCGGCTCGGATACCGGCGGCGCATGGTTCGCCGCGAGGGTCGCCGGCGGCTGCGCTTCCTCCCGCTGCACTTGGCTATGGAGGGGTACCTTGGCCTGCACTTCGGCGGGCCCAGCATCGCCTGGGAGGAGTGGACCCGGCAGGCGGTCACTCAGGGCCTGTCGCCTCGCGTGGAGTTGACCTATGCCGGTGCCCAGATCCCTGACCTGGCCGAGGCCCTGCGGATCTTCGAAATCTACCCCGAGCAATGCGGTGTCCTGCTCTATGTCGCCGACGCACTCGCCGCCGCATTCGTCGTGCCCCATCCCGACGACTACCGGACGCTGCATCCGACGCTGCTTGGCGACTTCTACGGCGAGCTGCTGTACCAGTATGGAAGCCTGTACCCGCCGGTCCAGGACTTCGTCACGCGCATCGATGAGGCGGCGGTCACGACGGTGGCGGACCTGCGCGCCCAGCTCGTCGCGGCCCGGCGGGAGTGGACCGCGTTTCATGACACGATGGCGGGTGGGCTGGTCACAGCATCGGGCCGTACCGTCACGGAAATACGGACCATGGGTCGGTTCACGCTGTCCCGGTTCCTACCCGCTTTCGACCCTGACGTCGAGAATCACATCGGCGAAACCATCACCGACGAGGCCGGCCACCTGGCATACCTCATGACCGTGCGGTTATCGGCAGCCCAGACTCGCCGTGGCTACCTGCTGTCACGGCTGGCGAGCCTAGACTGGGACCTCGACACCACCGCCGCAGACCTCGGCACCGACCGCGAGGGCCTGGTCCAGCGACTGGACCGGGCCGGTCTCGGCCATCTGCTGCGCGCCGACGTGATTGATGCCGTACGCCGACGCGCTCGACGGTAAGGACGGCGTGTCCCGTCCAAGCACTGGCCGCGCCTGGGTCACCACCCTTGCCGCCCTTGTGCCGGCAGCGGTGTGAACTGGGACCGGCTGTGGTCGACCACGGCGGCCGAGATGAGGGTGGTCTCCAGCGGCAGGATGTCGGAGCAGAGCCGCGCCGCCCTCGCGACCGCGTCGCCGCGCGCAGCCATCGACAGGGTCGAGTGGGGAACCCAGCCGTCGGGGCGGTACAGCGGCCAGATCGGGATGCCGGCCGCGTCGAGCCGCGCCACCGTCTCGTGGTGCAGCTCCAGCAGGGCCCGGGTCGGCGCCGGGCCCAGCCACAACACGCCCCCCGCGAACAGGGCCAGGTAGTGAAAGGTCAGCGGCACGCCCAGCGGTAGCACCCCCAGCGCTGCTGCCACGGGCTCGGGCGGGAGCTCGTCGGCCGCGGCGAGCGACAGGTGCGGTCGATGGAGGCGGTGCGTGTGGTTCTCGAGCGTCGTGACGCCCGCCGACTCGAGCGCTGTCCACAGTGTACGGAGCCGGCGCTCCGTCGCCGGGTCGAAGTAGAGCTCGATCGCCGCGACCATGCGCGGCAGTCTAGGCGCCGGGTCTGACCTTGTCCGAGATCGGCACGGCGACTTGGACAGTTGTGGTCTCGCCTTCGACGACAGATCCCTCCGACGAAGCTCGGCCATCCTTAAGGACGACCGATGTGACGCTGACAGCGATGTGTCCGGCGTATGACACCGGCAACGTGGCTCTTCCTGTGTCGTCCGTCATCCCGTGCGCGAGCTGACGGCTGCCACCGTCCGTTACATCGACAACCGCATCCGGTACGGGTAACTCGAAGCACGACGTGTCGATGCAAGCAACAACCGCCACTTCAACCAACACTTTCGTCTGGGAGGGTGTGGGGTGCCTCTGCGTTCCCGATGTGCAGCTGACGAGTTCTGTCGCGATGACCGAGGCAGCGACGATAATGGCCATTCGTCGACCGGCACGCACGAGCCTCCCCCCTTTCTCAGTGGGTATTGCAGATCTGCGCAGTTTCGCCGACGCCCGCCTTCGACCAATCGTGACCCTGCGAAATCCAACCGACGCTGAACCCGTTGTCGTAGGCGCCAATCGAGTTGATGCTGGTCGAGCTCCAGGTATGGAAGTATCCGCCGAAAAGTTGTGAGTTCGTACAACTGCCGTTTAGCAGGTCAAAACCTACCGTGATACTGCCGCCCCACATCGAGTCGTCCCATGGGCCTGGGCACAGGCCTTGGTCGTCCACCATCTTGGTCACCAAGTCTTGGCCCGTAAATGTCACGCCGTACTGGTTGGCATCCGAAAGGTTCAAGTTCATGGTGCCATAGTCATTAATGTATGAGTTGTATGCTGAGTTACCAAATCCGGTCGCGCTAAATCCGCCAGGTCTAATCTGAAACTCGCCTCCGCTAAATCGCAGGCCGGTACCATCGAGTCCGCCATCGTGATAGTCAACATCACTATCGCATCCGGGGTTGACCTCGCTCTTGTAGTTCTGGTTGTTCCACTGCCAGTCGCCATAGGCGTAGTACCATGCGGTCACGTTGTCGTAATAGATGTCGAGAACGGTCCATGAGAGGTCTGACGAACTGCTCGATACAAGGGACAGGGCCGGTTGGTGAGAGATCTTCACAAGGCACCAATCTCGAGCCAAGACGTTCTGAATGTCACCATACGAGCTGTCAGCTAGCCTCATCGAGAGTATCTTGTTATTGATCTCTCGCGCGTTTATGTCGATGCCGGCGGCATCGCCCTTGCGCACACAACCTCCCTGCCCCAAAACCACTAATCCGCCGCTAGCGAGCAGGACGAAGCCCTTAGGGGCAAATAGGGAGGAAACGAGGAGTAGGCCCAAGGCGGCGAAGGACCAAGTTAGCCGGAGAATTGACAATCGGGATTTCGTGCCTTCTCTTCTCTTCTCTTCTCATGTCCTTCCCTTCCCTCTTGACAAGTCTTGTTATGCCTCATATCAGAACATCCCTCTGCATCTTCGTGCTTACGGCGCCAGCTGTCAATGGCCGGGATGTGTCGGCGCCTCGGGCTTTGCTACCGTGCGACTCGCTGCGTGCCGGCGGGGAAGCCGCCGTCGCGCCACAGGAGGACCAGGACCACTTGGACGCAGGCAATCTGCACCGCCGAAGTTGGAGGACGGCAGGGCGGGGCCGGAGCCCTCAACGCGGTGCCCGCATGGCGGGCGCGGCGATCAGCCGCGGCGCCGGTCGACGCCGCGCTAAACCGGTGCGAGCGCCGATCGGGAGCGCTATGGTGGTCGCATGTCTGCGCGAGTGACGACGACGCCGGGACCACCCGGCGTGCCGTTGCGCTGACCTGTGTCACCTTGGCCCCGGGCGAGTCGCCCGGGTTTCTTGTGCTCCGGCGGGTCGCCCTTCTCATGATCCGGGAGTACCTCATGTCGATCGATCACCGCCGCCTCGGCCGCGACCTCGAGCTCTTCGCCTCCGCCCGGCTCGTGGGCGCTGGCCTGCCGATCTGGTTGCCCGCGGGCGCTGCGGCGCGTCATGCCGTCGAGGAGTTCGTCCGCGAAGAGGAACGGCGAGCCGGGTATCTGCACGTCTACTCACCACCGTTGGCGCACCGCGAGATGTACGAACGCTCCGGACATCTGGCCAAGTTCGGCGACGACATGTTCGCCCCGATCCCCGATGGCGAGGACGAGCTCGTGCTGCGGCCGAGCATCTGCCCACATCATTGCGCGGTCTTCGCCGCCCGTGGCCGGTCCTACCGTGACCTTCCGCTACGCGTCGCGGAGATGGGCCAGATGTACCGGGCCGAGCGTTCGGGAGTCCTGTCTGGACTGTCCCGAGTGCGGGCAATCTCGCTCAACGACTCGCACAACTTCTGTGCGCTGGAACAGGTGGGTGGCGAGGTGCGGCTGGTGCTGGACCTCATGGCTCGCGTGCACGCCGCGCTCGGCTTCGCCCCGGCCGGGTTCCGGCTGTCGCTGCGCGGCGAGGGTCCGTCCTACATTGGCGAGCCAGCCGACTGGGACCGAGCAGAGTCGATGCTCCGTGCGGCGCTGGTCGGTGCCGGGGTCGCGTTCGTCGAGGCGCCCGGCGAGGCGGCCTTCTATGGCCCGAAGATCGACGTGCAGATCGTCGACGCGGCCGGTCGGGAGTGGAGCCTCGCGACCGTACAGGTGGATTTCCAGCAGCCGGCCCGCTTCGATCTGTCCTACGTGGATGCCGGGGGGTGCAGGCGCCGGCCGGTCATGGTGCACCGCAGTCTGGTGGGGAGCATGGAGCGGCTCTTCGGGCATCTCATCGAGGTGCACCGGGGCGCCTTCCCGGCCTGGTACGCGCCGGTGCAGGTCGCCGTCCTGCCCGTGAGAGAGGAGCAGTCCGCGGCCGCCGCGTCGTTCGCGCGGTCATGCGTGGCGGCCGGACTGCGGGCGCAGGCGGTGGTCGAGGGGTCCCTGGGCGCGCGCATCCGCGACGCCAAGCACGTGCCCTGGCTGGCCGTGGTCGGCGCCCGGGAAGCCGCATCCGGAGAGGTGTCGCTGCGGGCCCGCGATGGCGGGCAGCATCCGTCGCGCCCGGTCGGCGACGCGCTCGGTTACCTCGTCGACGCCTGCGCCCCGCCCGTCGCCTGACGCCTTTCATCCCGCGATCTTGGGGTTATCGACGTGGTTGGAGATCAAACCACGACGGTAATCCCAAGATCGCGGGGTTTGGAGTATCCGGTCGCGACCCGAAGGGGGCGCTGTCTAGGCTGGGCCATATGAGCGCCTATCTCGCCGCGGTGGCCTGGCCGTACGCCAACGGCCCCCGCCATATCGGTCACGTGTCCGGCTTCGGCATCCCCTCCGATGTCTTTGCCCGGTACATGCGCATGGCCGGGCATGAGGTGCTCATGGTCTCGGGAACGGACGAGCACGGCACGCCGATCCTCGTGGAGGCGGAGAAGGAGGGCGTGAGCCCACGGGAGTTGGCTGACCGGTACAACCGCGTGATCGCGGAGGATCTCGTCGCGCTGGGGCTGTCGTACGACCTGTTCACGCGGACGACCACACGCAACCACTACGCGGTGGCGCAGGAGCTGTTCCGCACCGTGCATCGCAACGGGTACATGATTGAGCAGACCACGCGGGGTGCGATCTCGCCCTCGACGGGCCGTACTCTGCCCGACCGCTACATCGAGGGCACCTGCCCGATCTGCGGTTTCGAGGGCGCGCGCGGAGACCAGTGCGACAACTGTGGCAACCAGCTCGAGCCGTCCGAACTCATCAACCCGCGCAGCAAGATCAATGGAGAGGCGCCGCAGTTCATCGAAACCGAGCACTTCTTCCTCGACCTGCCGGCGCTGAAGAACACGCTGGGCGAGTGGCTGAAGTCGCGCGCGGACTGGCGGCCCAATGTGCTGAAGTTCTCGCTGAACCTGTTGGAGGACATCCGCCCGCGGGCGATGACCCGTGATATCGACTGGGGCATTCCGGTGCCGCTGCCCGGGTGGGAGGAGAACCCGGCCAAGCGCCTGTACGTGTGGTTCGACGCCGTGATCGGGTACCTGTCCGCGTCGATCGAGTGGGCGCGCCGCTTCGGCGACTCGCCGGACGCTTGGCGCCGGTGGTGGCAGCAGGCAGCCTCCGACACGGGAGAGGGCGGCGAAGGCGCGAAGTCGTACTACTTCATGGGCAAGGACAACATCACCTTCCACGCCCAGATCTGGCCGGCCGAGCTGCTCGGTTACAACGGTGAGGGCGACAAGGGTGGGTCTCCTGGTGAATATGGAAAGCTGGCTCTGCCAACCGAGGTGGTCTCCAGCGAGTACCTGACCATGGAGGGGCGCAAGTTCTCCTCCTCCCGCCGGGTCGTCATCTACGTACGGGATTTCCTGTCCCGCTACGACGCGGACGCGCTGCGGTACTTCGTCTCCGTAGCCGGCCCGGAGACGACCGACACCGACTTCACCTGGTCCGAGTTCCTGCGCCGCAACAACGACGAGCTCGTGGCGGGCTGGGGGAACCTGGTGAACCGGTCGATCTCGATGGCGGCGAAGAACTTCGGCGCGATCCCGCCCAAGGGCAAGCTCACTGCCGCCGACCGTACCCTGCTCAAGACCGCCAAGGACGCCTTCGCCACGGTCGGGCAGCTCATCGAGCACCACCGGCTCAAGGCGGCGATCTCCGAGGCGATGCGGGTCGCGGGCGACGCGAACAAGTACCTCTCGGACCAGGCACCGTGGAAGCTCATGGGCGGGCGAAGCGCGGGCGGGGCAGGCGGCACAGCGGATCGGGATCGGGTGGCGACCATCCTGCACGTGGCGCTGCAGGTCGTCAGCGACTGCAACACCCTGCTCACCCCGTTCCTGCCACACTCCGCTCAGAAGATCCATGAGCTGCTCGGCGGCACCGGGGTACACGCCACGATGCCGGAGATCCGCGAAGTGTCCGATCTCGACGGTGGTCCCGACTACCCGATCATCACCGGGGACTACTCCGCAGGCGCCCGCTGGAGCTCGGTACCGGTGAGCGTCGGTCGGGAGCTGAAGGCGCCCACGCCGGTGTTCCGGAAGCTCGATCCCTCCATTGTGGAGGAAGAGCTGGCCCGGCTCAGCTCCTGAGCAAGGCGGGCGAGGTTCGGCTCCGTATGGCCCGCCCCTGGTTTGACGGAGCCGAACCCCGGCTCATTGGGACGAGGCCGGCCAGCCGGGCGGCGGCGTAGGGGGGACCAGGTATGCCTGGTCCACCTCCCGGACCGGGCCAAGCTCGTCAGACGGTACCCAGGTCTCGTAGATGCCGCGCTCAAGGCACTGCATGCCCAGAGCGGAGGCGGTCTGCCGATCCGGCCGGCACAACCGCACGCGGAGCCAGTCGGCATCGACGCGCACCACCGTGCAGGGGGTACCGCGCCAGGTGGCATAGCCGGTGCGCCGGGCCGCTGCCTCGACCTGGTACCGCGCCGCCATGGCACGGGAGAGCACCCGAAAGCCGTGGGGCGGGTCGGCCACCGCCTCGTAGCTCTCGCCGCGGAAACGGCCGACCAGAAAGGAGCCGCCGATGTGCTCGACCGTGCTCTGCACGTACTCCTGCTCGGTCGAGATCTCCGGCAGGCCCCGCACCAGGTTCTTGTGCGCCGGCCCGAACATCCGGGTCCACGCGCGTTGCTCAGGGATGTAGAGGTACAGGCTCACCTCGGTGCCGTCGGGCGTGAACGCGACGAGTGACGTACCGACCGGCATCGGCAGGTCGGCGAAGTCCGCGGTGACGAACTCCGGCACGAGGTGGGTATGGCTGGGGGCGAAGCCGGTCCCGAGGATGGGTGGGCCGAGCCGGTCGTGCGGCGCGATCGTGGTCAGCCCGCCGTACGACGGCAGGCCGCCCACCTCGACCGAGAACGGGATGTGGTAGTCGGCCGGGTCCACGGCGCGCCACCTCAGGCCGAAGACCACGCGCTCGGGTTCCGTCCGGGCCGCGTCGCCGAGCAGCAGTGACAGCTCGGCGGGGGTCCGCAGCGCGGCCAGGTCGAACTCGCGGTAGCAGTACCCTGCGGGCCGGCGACCCTGCAGGTAGCCACCGAGTTGGCGGGCGGAGAGCAGCTTGATCATTCGCGTTCCCGGCCGGATCGTGGCCGTGCGCCGGATGGTGGTGATCTGCCCGATGTCGGGCACACGCAGGGGACGCTGGCTGAGGTGTTGGATCGCCTCGTACGCCATGCCCGGGATGACCGGCGCCAGGATGGCCTGCTCTTCTGGCTCGCTGATGCCCGCCACCTCAGCGAGCTCCTCGACATCACCGACCGGCGTGGCCACCGCGCGACGCTATCGACACAGAGCGTCGCGCTGGTGAAGCCACGGTGAACGAAGACTGTCAGTTCGTACGGTCGCCGCGTGCCGTGTCGGCCGGGTTTCGGGGATGCGTCGCCGGCGTGGGGTCCGGCATGATGCCGGACATGACGTGGACAGCACCCCAGGTGGAGCGGCCGGACTTTGGCACGGTCGGCGATGAGCGGACCCTCCTCGAGGCGTTCCTGGACTACCACCGCCAAACCCTGCTGCGGAAGTGCTCGGGTCTGACGGCCGAGCAGCTCAAGATGGCCTCCACCCCGCCGTCGAACCTGACCCTGCTCGGCCTGATCCGGCACATGACCGACGTTGAGCACGGGTGGTTCACCAACCGCACTCCGGAGGCTTCGCTTCCCTTCCGCTACTGGTCGCCCGAGGGCGACAGTGACTTCGACGGGGTCGCCGACGCCGATGCCGAAGCCGACCTCGCGACGTATCTCGACGAGTGCCAGGCGGCCCGGGACGCGGCTGCGAAGCTGTCGCTGGAACACACCTTCGTGTCCCCACGCAGCAAGAAGGAGTTCAATCTGCGCTGGGTCTACATCCACATGATCGAGGAGTACGCCCGGCACAACGGCCATGCCGACCTCATCCGAGAGGCGATCGACGGCGCGACCGGCGAGTGACGGGGTCGCTGCCCGCACCGCCAGAGCGCTCATAGACTGACCGTTGTGTCCAGATCGGGTGTGTCCAGATCGAGTCGCGAGCCCGGGCGGGCGGGAGAGCCTCCCCCGGCGCCCGAGCCACTGCCCGTTCCCGTGCTCGATGCCCACACCCACCTCGACATCGTCGGTACCGACCCGGCCGGACAGATCGCCGCCGCGGCCGCGGTGGGCGTCGATCGCCTCGTGCAGGTCGGTGTCGACGTGGAGTCATCGCGCTGGAGCACGCGCCTGGCCGAGGAGCACCCGGGCGTGCTCGCGGCTGTCGCCCTGCACCCGAACGAGGCGCCGCGATTGGCCGATCTGGACGAGGCCCTGCGCCAGATCGAGGCGCTGGCTGCGCATCCCCGCGTGCGGGCCATCGGCGAGACCGGACTGGATCACTTTCGTACCGGCGAGGACGGCCGCGGGAGGCAGGAGCGCAGCTTCCGGGCGCACATCGCGATCGCCAAGCGGTACGACCGCACCCTCATGATTCACGACCGGGACGCGCACCCGGACGTCCTGCGCGTACTGGACGAGGAGGGCGCGCCGGAGCGTGTGGTCCTGCACTGCTTCTCCGGCGACGCCGCGTTCGCCGTGGACTGTGTGAAACGCGGTTACCTCCTGAGCTTCGCGGGAACAGTGACGTTCACCAATGCGCGCGGCATCCGGGAGGCCGCTGCCGTGACGCCTCTCGATGCGATGCTGGTCGAGACCGATGCCCCGTTCCTGGCGCCCACGCCGCACCGGGGCAGGCCCAACGCGCCGTACCTGATCCCGCTGACCGTGCGGGTACTCGCGGAACTGGCCGGCCGGGACGTCGAGGCGGTCTGCTCCGCCATCTCCGAGAACGGCGAACGAGCCTTCGGGCCCTGGTCATGAGCACCCGGCCGCCGGGGCCGCGGGGGCATTGGCTGCTGGGCAGCCTGGGCGAGATCCGGCAGGACATGCCGGGCGTCCTGCGCCGGGTGGCCCAGCAGTACGGCGGCGTGAGCCGCATCCGGGTCGGTCCCGCGACGATGTACCTCATCGCCGACGGCGAGATCATCGTCGACCTGCTCACCCAACGGGCCGGACAGTTGCGCAAGTCCAACCGGACCCGGTGGGGTCTGCGCGGGCACCTTGGCAACGGCCTGGTGACCCTCGAAGGGGCCCAGCACCGGCGCCACCGGCGCCTGGTCCAGCCGGTGATGCACACCCGCAGCATCGGCGCCCAGACCGCGACCATGGCCTCGCTCACCGAACAGCGCGTGGCCTCCTGGCCAGAAGGCTCCACTGTGGATGTCCTGTGGGAGATGCAGGAGCTGACCCTGCGCATCGTCAGTGCCGCGCTGTTCCCGGTGGAGAGCCAGGGCGAGACCGAGCGCTTCGTCGCCGGGGTGCACGCGTTCGCCGCCTCGCTCAACCTGGTGCTGCGACGGGCGTTCCCGATCCCCGCCGCGCTGCCGACCCCCGGCAACCGGCTGCGGCGGCGGACGGTTGCGGCCGTCGATGCCCTGGCGTACGACCTGATCCGCCGGCGGCGCGCGGCGCCGGGCGACGACCTGCTCTCGTTGCTCGTGCTCGCCAGCGACAGCGACGGCGGCCCGGCGCTGGACGACCGCGAGGTGCGCGACGAGCTGATGACGATGTTCTTCGCGGGCCACGAGACGAGTGCCGCCGCGCTGACCTGGGCGCTCTACCTGCTCGCGGCGCATCCCGATGTTGCCGACTCGGTGCGCGCCGAGGTCGCGGCGCTGCCCTCCGGGTGCGTCGGCCTGGCCGATCTGCCGCGGCTGCCGGTGCTCGGCCAGGTGGTGGCGGAGACACTGCGGCTCTACCCCCCAGCGTGGGTCTTCGACCGCTCGCCGCTGGGCGAGATCACGGTCGGTGGATACCGGATCCCGCGTGGCGCCAACGTGCTGCTCAGCCCGTGGGTCGTGCATCGTGACCCGCGGCGTTGGGAGGCACCCGACGAGTTCCGGCCGTCCCGCTTCGCCCAGGGATGGACCCCGCCGCGTGGTGCGTACCTTCCGTTCGGCGACGGGCCTCGGATGTGCGTGGGCAACCGGTTCGCCGAGACCGAGATCAGGATCGTGCTCGGCACCCTGCTGCCGCTGGTCGAATTGTCCCTTGTGGACGACGCATTGCCACGTCCGGAGGGCGACGCGACGCTGCGGCCGCGCGGTGGGCTGCGCATGTCGGTGCATCACCGGTGAACGAGCTGCTCGGCCCAGCCGAGGTCCGCGACCTCGCCACCCGGCTCGGGGTCCGACCGACCAAGACGCTGGGCCAGAACTTCGTCCACGACGCGAACACGATCCGCCGCATCGTGCGACTGGCCGATGTGGACGAAACGACGGTCGCGCTCGAGGTGGGACCCGGTCTCGGCTCCCTGACCTTGGGCCTGCTGCCGCGCGTCCGGGAGTTGCACGCCGTCGAGATCGACCCCGTCCTGGCGCGTGCCCTACCGGCGACGGTGGCCGCGCACACGTCGCCGGCGGTCGCGGCTCGTCTACGCATCCACCACCGCGACGCGCTGGAGGTCCGCGCCGTCGAGCTCGACCCGCATCCGTCGGTGCTGGTCGCCAACCTCCCCTACAACACGGGTGTGCCGATCCTGCTGCACCTGCTGGCCGAGCTCGATCTGGCCCGGGCGGTGGTCATGGTTCAGCGCGAGGTGGCCGACCGCCTGGTCGCCGAGCCCGGGTCCAGGATCTACGGCGTACCGAGTGTCAAGCTGCGGTGGTTCGGCCGTGCCGAGGTCGCGGGTCGAGTGCCCGCGACGGTCTTCTGGCCGGTGCCCCATGTAGAGTCCGCACTCGTCGCGTTCCGCGCCCAGCCGGTCGAGCATGGCATCACCCGGGGTGCGGTATTCCAGGTCGTCGACGCGGCCTTCGCCCAGCGACGCAAGATGCTCCGCTCGGCGCTCGCGCCATGGGCCGGCTCCGGCTCCGTGGCGGCCGAGGTGCTGGAGCGTGCCGCTGTGGCACCGACCGCCCGGGGCGAGCAACTGTCGCTCGCGGCGTTCGTGGAGATCGCGCGCGTCGGCGCGGCCATGGGCCTTGCGGGTATCGTCGGAGCGTGACGCGACCCCGACCCGCCATGTCGACGGGGGATGGTCGTCGCTCCGGTCAGCCAGCGCCCACCCCTTCCGCGGGCGTGACCCGGTGACCGAACCCCTGTGGGAGGACGAGCGGCCGAGGCTCGCCGCCATGGGCCCGGTCCGGGTACGGGTGCCCGCGAAGATCAACCTGCATCTCAGCGTGGGGCCGCTGCGCGAGAACGGCTACCACGATATGAGCACCATCTACCACGCCGTCGGGCTCTTCGACGAGGTCAGTGCCCGGCCCGCGGAGTCGCTCGTGCTCACGATGGACGGCGAGGGCGCGGGCGAGCTGGCGTTGGACGGTACGAACCTCGTGATCCGGGCGGTGCACACGCTCGCGGCCGCGACGGGACGCGATCCGCATGCACGGCTGCACCTGCGCAAGCAGATCCCTCTGGCCGCGGGGTTGGCCGGTGGTAGCGCCGATGCCGCCGCGACGCTCGTCGCCTGTGACGCGCTGTGGGGTACCGGGCTGAGCAGGGAGGACCTGGCCTCGCTCGCCGCCGGCCTCGGCTCCGACGTGCCGTTCCTGGTGCTCGGCGGCACCGCGCTGGGGCTGGGCCGTGGGGAGCGGGTGAGCCCGGTGCTGGCCCCCGGCCGGGCGTGGCACTGGGTCCTGGCATTCGCCGAGGGCGGTCTGTCCACTCCCGACGTCTACCGCGAGCTGGACCGGCTGCGCCAGGCGGGCTTGGCACCGGCGGCGGCATCCTCGACAGACGAGGTCCTCGTCGCCCTGCGCCAGCGCGATGCCACCGTGCTCGCCGGTGCACTCGTCAACGACCTGCAGCCGGCGGCGCTCGCTCTGCGACCGTCCCTTCGCGACACTCTCGAGGCGGGCGCGCAGGCGGGCAGCCTCGCCGGGCTCGTCTCCGGCTCGGGCCCGACCTGCGCCTTCCTCTGCCGGGACGCCACGTCCGCGGAGACGGTCGCGAAGGCCCTGGACGCGAGTGGGACGTGTCGGGCCACCCGTACCGCGACCGGCCCCGTCCCCGGCGCCCGCCTGCTCTGATCACGACGGGGCAGTTCGCCGCTGCACGGTCAGGTAGGCCGTACGATCGTGCGGGTATTGATCGACTCTCTGGAGCTCTGCACTTAGTTGATCGTAAACCGCGCGATCGTGCGGCTCACCGGCGTCGCCGCTGACGCCGGTAGGCTTGGCCGTCGGCGCACGGTGGCAAGGAGCGGTGGGTGAGTAGCGCCATGCGGGCGGGCGGAGCCGTGGGTGGGTAATGTCATCGCCCTCGATCGGGTGAGCAAGGGGTACGGGCCCGCCGGCGAACTGCTCACCGACGTCTCGCTCGGGCTCGGCGACAGCGACCGGGTCGGCGTGGTCGGGCTCAACGGCGCGGGCAAGTCCACCCTGCTGCGCCTGCTCTCCGGGGCCGAGGAGCCGGACGCTGGGCGGGTCACCCGGCGGCGCGACCTGAGGGTGTTGGCCCTGCCGCAGACTCTCGAGCTGTCGCCGACCGCCACGGTACGGCAGGTCGTCGTGGGGCACGCCTGGCTCGGCCCGGCCTTCGCGGCTGAGCACGAGTGGGCCGGCGACGCCGGGATCCGGACCGTCCTGAATGGACTCGGGCTGCACGACCTCGGCCTCGACGCGCCAGTCGGACCGATGTCCGGCGGCGAGCGGCGCCGGGTCGCGCTGGCCGCCCTGCTCGTGCGCGACAGCGACGTCCTGATCCTCGACGAGCCGACGAACCACCTCGACATCGTGGGCATCGAGTGGCTCGCCGCCCACCTGCGCCAGCGTGGCGGCGCGCTGGTCGTGGTCACGCACGACCGCTGGTTCCTCGACGCGGTCTGCGACCACACCTGGGAGGTGGCCGAGGCGACCGTACGCTCCTACGACGGGGGCTACGCAGCGTGGATCCTGGCCCGGGCAGAGCGGGAGCGCCTCGCCGCGGCGGCCGAGACGAGACGCCAGAACCTGCTGCGCAAGGAGATCGCGTGGCTGCGCCGGGGCCCGCCGGCCCGGACCTCGAAGCCCCGGTTCCGCATCGACGCGGCCAACGCGCTGATCGCCGACGTGCCAGACCCGCGCGACAACGTCTCGCTGCGACGGCTCGCGACGGCCCGGCTCGGCAAACAGGTCTACGAGCTCTCCGGCGGCACCGTACGGCTGGGTGAGCGAGCCATACTGTCCACGGTGGACTGGCTGGTCGGCCCCGGCGACCGCATTGGCCTGGTCGGCGCCAACGGGGCGGGCAAGTCGACGCTGTTGCGGGTGCTCGTGGGAGCCCAACGCCTGGACGCCGGAGAGCTGCGGGTGGGCGCGACCGTACGGCCGGCGTTCCTGTCCCAGGAACTCGCGGAGCTGCCCTGGAACGTGCGGGTGCTGGAGGCCGTCGAGCAGGTCGCCCGCCGGGTGAACCTCGGTGGCCGTGACCTCAACGCCGCCCAGCTCGCCGAGGTCTTCGGCTTCGACGAGCGTCGCCTGTGGACACCCGTTGCCGAGCTCTCGGGTGGCGAGCGGCGCCGGCTGCAGATGCTGCGCCTGCTCGCCGCAGAGCCGAACGTCCTGCTCCTCGACGAGCCGACCAACGACCTCGACACCGATACGCTCGCCAGTTTGGAGGACCTGCTCGACACCTGGCCCGGCACGCTCATCGTCGCCTCGCACGACCGTTACCTCATCGAGCGCGTCTGCGACTCCGTCTATGTACTGCCGGGCAACGGGAGCCTGCGCCACCTGCCCGGCGGCATCGAGCAGTACCTGGCCCAGTTGGCAACGGATGGGGCCGCTGCGGCGCCCAGGGACGAGGACCGGGCGGCGGGCAGGGAACGGGCAGCAGGCCCGGACGCGGCAGCCGGCACCGGGGCCGCTACGGGTGATGGCGATGCTCGGGTGGCGCGCAAGCAGCTCGCCCGCCTCGAGCGCACGATCGGCAAGCTGGAGCAACGTGAGGCGGCATTGCATGATGAGCTGCGGGTGCACGCGAGCGATTACGTGAGACTCGCGGAGCTGGACACCCTGCTGCGCACCGTCCGCGCCGAGCGCGAGGCCGCCGAGGCGGAGTGGTTCGCGATCGCGGAGCGGATCTCGTGATTCGCCACTGACCAGGACGGGACGCCACCACAATGAGCGTATGGTCCATGTCCCGGTGAACCATCCCCTGCAGCCGCTCTACCGTCTGCTCGCGGGGCTCGTCGCCGCCTACATCGTCGCGTTCGGGATCGTTGGCGTGCTGCGCACCGGTGGGCGGTCGTTCTTCGCCCAGCAGGGCCTGCCGTCGGCGCTCGGCCTGCACGCCAACCGCGCCTTCGCCATCCTGTCCATTGTGGTCGGTCTGGTTCTGTTGATCGGTGCCGTGATCGGCGGGAACCTGGACCAGCGCATCAACCTCTTCGCGAGCGGGGTCTTCTTCGGGGCCGGGCTGCTCATGCTGGCACTGCTGCGCGGTTCGGCGAACTTCCTCGGCTTCACGGTCGCGACCTGTGTCGTCTCCATGATCATCGGGATGGTGCTGTTGCTCTCGGGTCTCTACGGCAAGGTGGGCACGGTGCGGGACGTGTGGGCCGAGGAGGACTTCCGCCACGGCCACGGCTCCGACCCCGAACGTCATCGCTTATCGGCGCCCAACATGCCCCACGACTGGGAGCGCGACGAGTGGAGCCCGGTGGCCCGCAGGCGCGAGCGCCAGCGAGCCACGTAGTGCGCAGCGCCGCGTCACGTCGGCTGCGTCACGTCGGCTGCGTCACTTCGCCTTGCGCGTGGTGAGCGCGGGCTTCGCCTCCAGATGCGACAGGCCGTTCCAGGCGATATTCACCAGGTGTGCCGCGACCGTCTCCCGGCGCGGCTTGCGTACCTCCAGCCACCATCGGCCGGTCAGCGCGACCATCCCAACCAGCGCCTGGGAGTAGAGCTCGGCGAGCTTGCCGTCGTACCCGCGGGTCTTGAACTCCTTGGCGAGGATGTGCTCGACCTGGTGCGCCACGTCGTTGAGAACCGAGGAGAAGTTGCCCGTGGCCGAACCGACGGGCGACTCGCGGACGAGCACCCGGAAGCCATCGGTCTCCTCCTCGATGTAGTCGAGCAACGCGAGGGCTGCCTGTTCGAGCAGTTCCCGCGGGTGTCCGCCGGTGAGCGCGGTGGTGAGCCGGTCGAGCAGCGACCGGACCTCGCGGTCCACCACGACGGCATAGAGCCCCTCCTTGCCGCCGAAGTGCTCGTAGACGACCGGCTTCGACACCTTGGCCCGGGCCGCGACCTCCTCGACCGAGGTCGCGTCGAGGCCCTTCTCGGCGAAGATCCGCCGGCCGACCGCGATGAGCTGCTCGCGACGTTGGGCCGAGGACATCCTCACCTTGCCGCCGGCTGCGGATGGGATGGGCGGAGGAGCGACCCGCCGATCGACCAGGTCCGGGTCGATCATCTCGTCGTTGATCATCTGGGCGTCAAACGGCTCACCATCGGCCAGTTGGCCGTCGGCGATGCGCGGGTCCTTCAGGTCGAGGTCATCCGGTTCGCCCGGCGGATGGTAGGGATCCCTCACGTGGCTGGATTCCTTCGTGGCTCAGCGGGTGGCGCCGCCCATCACGGTCTTCTCCGGCTCCAGCATCTTGCTCTGCAGTCGGTCCAGCTTTGGCCAGCGGACGTTGGTGGCCCAGCCCAGCTTCTCGAAGATCCAGATGAGGCGCGCGTTCATGTCAATCTGACCACGCAGCACGCCGTGACGTGCGCAGGTTGGGTCGGCGTGGTGCAGGTTGTGCCAGTTCTCGCCGAACGACAGTAGCGCGAGTGGCCAGAAGTTGGTCGCCTTGTCGCGGCTGTCAAAGGGCCGCTCTCCGTAGACGTGGCACACCGAGTTGATCGACCAGGTTACATGGTGGAGTAGCGCGATGCGCACGAGCCCGGCCCAGAACAGGGCGGAGAGCGCGCCGGTCCAGGACCAGGTGATGAGTCCGCCGAGCACGCCGGGCAGGACCACCGAGGTCGCCACCAGGGCCGAGAAGAGTTTGTCGACACGCTGGATGTCCTTGTCCGCCAGCAGATCCGGCGCGAACCGTGCGCGGTTCGACAGCTCCCGATGGAACAGCCACCCCACGTGCGAGTACCACAGACCCTTCACCAGGCCCCAGTAGGTCGCGCCGTACCGCCATGGCGAGTGGGGGTCGCCCTCCATGTCGCTGAACTGATGGTGCCGGCGATGGTCGGCCACCCATTGGGTCGGCGCTCCCTCGATAGCAAGGCAGCCGGCGACGGCGAGCGCGATGTGCAGACCACGCGAGGCCTTGAACGAGCCATGGGTGAGGTGACGGTGGAAGCCGGCGCCGATCCCGAAGCCGCCGATGGCATAGAAGGGAACGAATAGAATGACGTCGACCCAGTTCAGGCCCCACCCCCACATCACGGGGACGGCCGCGATCAGCGCGGCGAACGGGAGGAGGACGAAGAGCCAGAGCGCGATCAACACACCCATGGGCTGCTTACCGACGGTGAGCGGCTTGGCTGTGGGACCGGCCGGGTCTGTGGGCGGCGGTTCGACGAGCGCTGTGGGCATGAGTGGCACCTCTCCGGGCCGATCGGGTGGGTATGGCTGGGGCTGGCGACGCTTACGTAAGCGTAGGTTCGGGCTGTCGACCGTGGAATGGCTTCTGAGTGACTTTCTCCGAACTCAGTGTCACGGTTCGCCGGGAATCACGGTGTTACTTCGATGAGGTCGCCGGTTAGGCTTGGGTGCGTAGGTTGTACAGCCGGGCCGATGGGACGTGGGGTAACTGGCAGCCCGCCGGACTTTGGATCCGGAAGGTCCTGGTTCGAACCCAGGCGTCCCAGCTCTCCTCGCTCGCCGGGTGTGGCGCTCGGCCCGGACGCGCCCACTTGGGCGGTGTGATCAGCGCCGCATGGCCGACGTGACTAGCATGATGCCTTCGGGAAGGGCGGCACGCTGCGTGACGGTCCGCCCGGTAGTGGTCGCGTCGTCCGACCGGTAGGGGGCCGGACCGAACCTGGGAGGAGCGCCGCCGGTGACCGATGAGCTGAGCAGGACGGTCGTCGTTCTCGCCGCGGGTGAGGGCAAGCGCATGAAGTCATCCCGGCCCAAGATGCTGCACTCGCTCCTGGGACGCACCCTTCTCGGCCACGTGATCGCCGCAACGGAGTCGCTGCACCCGACCCGCACGATCGTGGTCGTCGGCCACGGCGCGGAGGAGATCGTCGCGCACCTGGCCGAGATCGCGCCCGAAGCCGTGAGCGTGCTCCAGGAGACCCGGCGCGGCACCGGTCACGCCACTCGGGTCGCGCTCGACGCCTACGGCCCCGGCGACGGGACAGTCGTTGTGGTCAACGGCGATGTCCCGCTGCTGCGTCCCGGCACGCTGCGCTCGCTCGTGGAGGCGCATGAGGTCACCGGTGCCGCGGCAACCGTGCTGACCGCGGAGGTTGACGAGCCGTACGGTCTGGGGCGCGTGATCAGGAACCCCCTCACCGGTGCGGTGGACGCGATCGTGGAGGAGCGCGACGCCACATCGGACCAGCGTGCCGTGACGGAGATCAACGCGGGGGCGTACGCGTTCGATGCCATGCTGCTCAGCCAGGCGCTGGGCAAGCTCAGCACCGCCAACGCCCAGGGCGAGGAGTACCTCACGGATGTCATCGGTCTGCTCGTGGACTCCGACCACAGCGTTCTCGCGTACCCCACGGGGGATCCGACAGAGGTGCTCGGGTGCAACGACCGGGTCGAGCTGGCGGGGCTCAGCGCGATCCTGCGCGACCGCATCAACGAGGACTGGATGCGGGCCGGTGTGACGATTGTCGATCCCCGTACGACCTGGATAGA
This sequence comes from Micromonosporaceae bacterium, assembly GCA_036557785.1. GTDB lineage: Bacteria > Actinomycetota > Actinomycetes > Mycobacteriales > Micromonosporaceae > DATBGZ01. The sequence goes on along the minus strand of DATBGZ010000094.1, from coordinate 12,298 downwards.
CGTCGATGTCACGCTCGGCCCCGACACGGTCATTGAACCCAACACGCACCTGCGCGGCCGTACGGCGGTGGGGGAGTGGGCGGTGGTCGGTCCCGACACCACGCTCCTCGACGTCATGGTGGGTGACGGGGCACGGGTGATCCGCGCTCATGGCGAGGGCGTGACGATCGGGCCTCGCGCGGTCATCGGTCCCTACTCCTACCTGCGGCCGGGCACGCGACTCTCGGAGCGCACGAAGGTCGGCGCCTTCGTGGAGGTGAAGAACTCCGAGGTCGGGGCCGGGACCAAGATCCCACACCTGTCGTACGTCGGCGACGCGACGATCGGCGAGGAGACGAACATCGGCGCGGCGAACGTGGTGGTCAACTACGACGGGGTGGCCAAACATCACACTGTCATCGGGTCGCACGTGCGCACCGGCTCGGACACAATGCTGGTGGCGCCCGTCACCATAGGCGACGGCGCCTACACCGCCGCCGGCAGCGTGATCACCAAGGACGTGCCACCCGGGGCTCTGGGCGTCGGCCGCGCGCAGCAGCGCAACGTCGAGGGTTGGGTGGAACGTCGTCGTGCGGGCACGAAGGCCGCGGATGCGGCCGCGACCGCCCAAGCGGCAGCCGGTGAGACTGACGGCGAGTCGGTGTCCGAATAGGTCCGGTGGGTGGTCGAGGGGGAGCGCTGGCGTGAACGGGAAAGAGAGCGTCAACGGGAAGACCCTGATGCTCTTCGCGGGCCGGTCGTTCCCGGCGCTCGCGAACGAGATCGCGAGCGAGCTGGGCATCGCGACCACACCCACCGAGATCTACGAGTTCGCCAACGGCGAGATCTTCGTCCGCTACCAGGAGTCGGTTCGCGGCAGCGACGCCTTCGTGGTCCAGTCCATGACGACGCCGATCAATACGTGGCTCGTCGAGACGCTCGTCATGATCGACGCGCTCAAGCGTGGCTCAGCGCGGCGCATCACGGTCGTGCTGCCGTTCTACCCGTACGCGCGGCAGGACAAGAAGCACCGGGGCCGCGAGCCGATCTCCGCCCGGCTGATGGCGGACCTGTTCAAGACTGCGGGCGCTGACCGCATCCTCACCGTCGACCTGCACACGGCGCAGATCCAGGGCTTCTTCGACGGTCCGGTCGACCATCTCTTCGCGATGGACGTGCTCGCCCGCTACATCGAGAAGCGGTACGCCGGGCAGTCGATCGCGGTCGTGGCGCCGGACTCCGGCCGGGTCCGGGTGGCCGAGCGGTGGACCGACCGGCTCGGCGGCACGCCGCTGGCGTTCATCCACAAGACCCGCGACCCGAGCAAGCCCAACCAGGTCGTGGCGCACCGGGTCGTCGGCGAGGTCGAGGGGCGCATCTGCCTCATCGTCGACGACATGATCGACACCGCGAGCACCATCTGCAGCGCCGCCGAGGTGCTCGAGGAGGCGGGCGCCGCCGACGTGATCGTGGCGGGCACGCACGCGATCCTCTCCGACCCGGCGACCGAACGGCTGGGCGCGAGCAAGATCAGCGAGATCGTGGTGACGAACACTCTGCCCATCGCCCCGGAGGCGAAGCTCGACAAGATCACCGTGCTCTCCATCGCGCCACTGCTCGCCCGCGCGATCCGTGAGGTCTTCGAGGACGGGTCGGTGACCACGCTCTTCGGTGGCCTGAGCTGACCCTGCCGATTAGCAGGCCGGGACTACTGTCACGAGCGTGAACAACAGCGGAACGGCGGGGGTCGGACAGGCCGTCGTCCCCGGCGGGACACAGGCCGTACGGCCGGCGGCGCATCCGCGCGGCTTCTTCGCCGGCATGGGGTTCCTCGGGCGGGGCCTGGGCATGTACCGCACCAACCCGGGGCTCATGGCGCTCGGCCTCCTGCCGGCGCTGATCTCGTTCGTCGCCCTGGTCGCCGCCTTCGTGGCGATGCTGTTCTATGTCGACGACGTGGTCGACCTGCTGACGCCGTACATGAACGACTGGCCGACCCTGCTTCGTGACGGGTTGCGTGTCGTCGCGATCATCGCGGTTGGCCTGCTGTGGGTGATCCTCAGCTTCCTGGGCTACGTGACATTGACGCTGATCATCGGGCAGCCGTTCTATGAGGCGATCTCGAAGCGGGTTGAGGACCATCTCGGCGGCGTGCCCGGTGAGATCAACGTGTCGTTCTGGCGCTCGCTACCACGGATCCTGGCCGACGCGGTGCGGCTGGCCGTACGGGCCGCGATCGTCGCGGTCGCGCTCTTCTTCGTGCAGCTGATCCCGGTGGCGGGCAACGCGGTCGCGATCGTGCTGGGCGCCCTGTTCGGTGGGTGGGCGCTGACGCTCGAACTCACCGGTGTGGCGTTCGAGCGACGTGGGCTCTACTACCGCCACCGCAAGCGCTCGCTGCGCCAGCACCGGCGCATGACGATCGGGTTCGGGGCGGCAACCTTCGTGTGCTTCCTGATCCCGCTCGGCGCGGTCATCTTCATGCCGGCCGCCGTCGCCGGTGCCACGCTGCTCTCACGGCGGATCCTCGGCCCCGAAACCTGAGGCGGGCTAGACTCCATAGGGGCTGGTGGCGTGGCTGTGCCGCGGCAGGGCGATGTCGTCGGGGCGGACCGGAACCCGGCGCAGGGCCAGGCCGGTCGCGTCGCGGACGGCGGCGACGATCGCGGGGGTGGAGGAGAGCGTAGGCGGCTCGCCGGCCCCCCGTAGGCCGTACGGCGCGTGCGGATCCGGGTGTTCCAGGATCGTCAGCGTCATGGGTGGCATGTCCAGGATCGTCGGGATCAGGTAGTCCGTGAACGAGCCGTTGCGCACCAGCCCGTCGCGGACCTGGATCTCCTCCAGCAGCGCGAGGCCGAGGCCCTGGGCGCTGCCGCCATGGATCTGCCCCTCCAGCGCCATCCGGTTCATGATCCGCCCGACGTCCTGTACGGCCGCGAGCTCGACGACCTTGACCAACCCGAGCTCCACGTCGACGTCGACGACCGCCCGGTGCACGCAGAGCGCGAGCTGCACGTGGGTGGCGCCCTGACCCGTGAGCGGGTCCATGGGAAAGGTCGGCCGATGCCGGAACTCCACGGTCTCTTCGATCGGATCGTCGCCGATCACCTCGGTCAGCGCCGGCCCACCCACCACGACCTCGCCCGCAAGCTCCACAGTGGACAAGTTGAGCCGGCGGGCGATCCGCGCCCGCACGGCCTCGCACGCCGCCTTCACCGCTCCGCCGGTCATGTACGACTGCCGCGACGCCGAGGACGAGCCCGACGAGCCCACCGTCGTGTCCGCCGGCTTGATCACGACACTCGCCACGCCGAGTTCGGTGCGGGCGATCTGCTGCTGCAGCGTGACCAGTCCCTGACCCACCTCGGCGGCGGCGGTGTGCACGGTCGCGACGGCTGATCCGCCGACCACCTCGAGCCGTACCCGAGCCGTCGAGTAGTCGTCGAACCCCTCGGAGAAGCAGATGTTCTTGATGCCGACGCCGTAACCGATGCCCCGCCGGACGCCCTCGCCATGCGTGGTGTTGCCGTACCCGCCCGGCAGAGCGCCGAGCGCCGGCGCGGTGGCTGGTGGCAGCGGCATCGCCGCGGCCTGCCGCAGCATCTCGGCGAGCGGCGCGGGCGCGTCGATCACCTGGCCGGTGGCGAGCGTCGAGCCCTGCGCGACGGCGTTGCGGACCCGGACCTCGACGGGATCGATGCCGAGTCGCGCGGCGAGCGCGTCCATTTGGGACTCGTAGGCGAAGCAGGTCTGTACCGCACCGAAGCCGCGCATCGCCCCGCACGGTGGGTTGTTCGTGCGGACCCCGTAGGCGTCGATAGCCACGTGGGGGACCTGGTAGGGCCCCACCCCTAACGAGGCCGCGTTGCCGACCACGGCCGAGGTGGTGGAGGCGTACGCGCCGCCGTCGAGCACGATGCTCGCCTTGACGTAGACGAGCCTGCCCTCGGCGGTGGCGCCGTGCTCGTAACGCATCCAGGCCGGGTGGCGGTGGACGTGGCCGAGGAACGACTCCTCGCGCGAGTACGACATCCGTACCGGACGGCCGGTATGCAGCGCAAGCATGCAGGCATGCACCTGCATGGACAGATCCTCCCGGGCGCCGAACGCGCCCCCGACGCCGGCCAGGGTCAGCCGTACCATCTGTTCGGGCAGGCCGAGGCAGCGAGCCACCTGGCCACGGTCGGTGTGCAGCCACTGGGTGGCGATGAACAGTTCGATGCCCCCGTCCTCGGCAGGCACGGCGAGGCCGGACTCGGGGCCGAGGAACGCCTGGTCCTGCATGCCGACCGCGTACTCGCCCACCACCACGACCTCGGCCTCGACCTCGTCGGGCGTACCGACCCGGACCGGCTGATGGCGCAGCAGGTTCCCGGCGGGGTGCAGCATCGCGACGCCCTCGTCGAAGGCCACGGCCCGGGCGTCGGTGACGGGCTCGAGCACCTCGTAACCGACCTCGATGCGGGACACGGCGCGCCGCGCGGTGTGAGGGTCGCTCGCGGCGAGGATCGCCACGGGCTCGCCCTGGTAGCGGACCTCGTCGATGGCGAGGACGGGCTGGTCCGCGTGGTCCAGGCCGTAGAACTTCAGCCCCGGCACGTCCTCGTGGGTCAGCACGGCGTACACGCCCGGTGTCGCGAGGGCCTTCGAGATGTCGATGCCCGTGATCCGTGCCCGTGGGTGTGGGGAGCGCAGCGTCACCCCGAAGAGTGCCTCGTCCAGCCAGAGGTCGGAGGAGAACGCGAACTCCCCGGTGACCTTGCGGGTGCCGTCGGGGCGGGTCGGGCTCTCCCCGATCCCGCCGGGCGTCGAGCTCCGCGGCAGTGTGGTGGTCGCGGTGGGCGCCGAGGTTACCGACGAGGTCGCGGCGGGGCGGGTCACGGCCGCACCCGCTCGCAGGCTCGGCGCAGGTCGGCGGTGACCTGCTCTTCGTCCACCGTGGACAGCCGGTCCCGCTCGACGACTACACGCCCACCGACGACGAGCAGCTCCAGCGGCGGCGCGCAGCCGAGCACCAGCGCGGCGACCGGGTCCGCGATCCCGGCGTGGCCCAGACCGTCGACCCGCCACAGCGCGAGGTCGGCGAGCTTGCCCGCCTCCAACGAACCGATCTCATCCGCCCTGCCGAGGCAGCGCGCCCCACCGATCGTCGCGACAGACAGTGCCTGCCTGACCGAGAGTGCCCGCGGGCCGGCCACGGTTGCCCCGTCGAGCCGCGTGCGGGCGGCGTAGACGGCCTGGCGCAGCTCCTCGACGAGCCGTCCGGCCTCGTGCGATGCCGCGCCGTCGACGCCGAGTCCCACGGGCACCGAGGCGTCGAGCAGACCCCGCAGGGGCGCCGTGCCCGCCCCGAGTCGCGCGTTCGACGATGGGCAGTGCGCCACGCCGGTGCCCGTGGCGGCGAGCCTGGCGATGGCCCCGGGGTCGAGGTAAACGCCATGCGCCAGCCACACGTCATCGCCGAGCCAGCCGAGACGCTCCAGGTACTCGACCGGTCCGCACCCGAACCGCGCTCGGCAATACTCGTCCTCGTCAAGGGTCTCGGCGAGGTGGGTGTGCAACCGGACGCCGAGCGAACGGGCGAGCTTCGCCGACTCGGTGAGCAGGTCGGCGGAGACGGAGAACGGGGAGCACGGGGCGAGCGCGACCCGGACCATCGCTTCGGCGGACGGGTCGTGCCAGCGCGCCACCGCGTCCGCCGACGAGGCGAGGATCTCATCGAGCGGCTCGACGACCTCGTCCGGTGGCAGCCCGCCGCGCGAGCGACCGAGGTCCATCGATCCCCGGGTCGGGTGGAAGCGCAGCCCGATCCGGCCCGCGGCCTCCACAGTGGAGCCCAGGACATCTCCGCCACCCCGGGGGAAGACGTAGTGGTGGTCGGTGCTCGTCGTGCAGCCCGAGCGGGCCAGCCACGCGAGCCCCGCCGTCGCGGCCGCCCCCACCACGTCGGCATCGACGCGTGCCCAGACCGGGTAGAGCGCCGTCAACCACTCGAAGAGCGTCGAGTCGACGGCGTAGCCCCGCGTCGCCCACTGGTAGAGGTGGTGGTGGGCGTTCACCAGTCCCGGCGTGAGCAGGCACCCGCGGCCGTCCACGACCGTGGCGTCCACAGTGGAGGGAGCGGGGCCCTCGCCCACGGCCGTGATGCGCCCGTCAACGGTGACGAGGTGACCGCTGCGGTACTCCGTCGCCTGGGCGTCGACCGTGGCGATGGCCGCACCCTGGATGACGAGTGTGCTCACGCCGAACCCCTGCGGGCCGCGGCGAGCCGGACCGCGTCGAGGATCTTCTCGTACCCGGTGCATCGGCACAGGTTGCCCGCGAGCGCCTCGCGGACCTGCTCCTCGCTCGGCCGCGGGACACGGTCGAGAAGGTCGACCACGGTGACCACGAGGCCGGGGGTGCAGAATCCACACTGGACGGCACCGGCCTCGACGAATGCCCGCTGCACCGGGTGCAGGCCAACGGCCTGGGACGTCTCGGCCAGCCCCTCGACCGTGACGACGGAGCGGCCCATCGCCTGCGGCGCGGCGACGAGGCAGGCACAGACGGGTGCACCGTCGAGCAGCACCGTGCACGAGCCGCACTCGCCCTCCTCGCAGGCGTTCTTCGTGCCGGGCAGGCCGAGCCGTTCGCGCAGCAGGAAGAGCAGGCTCTCGCCGGGCCAGACGTCGTCTGCCACGCGCTGCTCGCCGTTGACGACGACCGTCACTCTCACGGCATACCTCCACCCGGGCGGTCGGGGCTGTGCAGGTCGCGCAGGGCCCAGGTCAGGGTGCGGCGGGCGAGCACGGCCAGTGCGTGGGCCCGGTAGGCGGCGGATCCCCGCACGTCGTCGATCGGGGACGCCGCCGCGGCCACCGCCTCGCCGAACCGTCGCGCCAGATCGTCCTCGAGCGCGCCCCCGTGCCACGGAAGCTCGTCTGCCAACGCCTCGGCGGCCGGCGCGCGAACCGGGGTGGGCGCGGCCGATCCGATACCGGTGCCGACCCTCCGGGCGGCCACGTCCAGTGCGACGGCGACCGAGCACACCGCGATCACCATGGCGTTGCGGGTGCCCACCTTCGCGAACTGTTCCGCGCCCCGCCCGACCGGGATCCGTACCGCCCGGATGAGCTCGTCCGGCGCCAGCGCGTTGCGCTTGACGCCGACATAGAAGCTATCGATGGAAATGTCTCGCGTTTCTCGAACCGACGACGCCTCCACGACCGCTCCCGTGGCGAGCAGCACCGGGTGGATATCGCCCGCGGGCGATGCCGTGCCGAGGTTGCCCCCGATGGTGGCCCGGTTGCGGATCTGCGGAGAGCCGACCGTACGGGCCGCGCCGACCAGGGCCGGGCTGAGCTGCCCCAGCTCCGCCACGATGCGCGCGTAGGTCATGCCGGCGCCGATCCGCAGGGTCTCGCCGTCGCGGTCCCACGACGCGAACGAGCCGTCCAGCGCCGAGAGGTCCAGCAGGGCAGGAGGCATCGCCCGACCCGCGTTCAGGCCGACCATCACATCGGTGCCGCCACAGATCGGCACCGCGTCCGGGTGGGCGGCCTTCTCGGCGACGGCGTCGGCGAAGGTCTCGGGTCTGATGAACTCCATGAGGGTGCCAGTACAGCCGTCGGTCGCCACCTGCGCAAGCAGCGGGCGGCTCAGCGAATCCTGATCGCTTCGAGCAGCTCGGGCTCGCCCGAGACCTCGACCACGGTGAACGGGATGCGGCCCCACAACGCCAGCGCCAGATCGCTCGCGCCGCCGGAGGCACTGGCCCGGGCCACGGTTGGTTCGTCCAGCAGCGTGTCGGTGTCCAGCAACCACACCCCGTCGCCGCGCAGCCGCACGTATCAGTCGACCCCCAGGTCGGTCGCCGCGAGCTGGACCAGGCCGTGCACCGGCGGGTCCGTGCGGTACCGGCCCGCGAGCAGGAAGGTGTCCAGGGCCTCCGCGACGGTGTCGCCGGCGAGCTTGGCCTCGATCGGCTCGGGCAGCCGGGTCGCCACCTGGGCGTCCCAGCGATGCACGGCCGTCTCGTGGGCCGCGCGTCGGTGCCAGAACGCGGCCACCCGGGGACGCGGAGCCCAGTTGTAGGTCGGCAGATCGGGGTCGAGGGCCTCCAGGTGTGCCTCGATACCGGCGAGCTGCTCACGCAACCAGGCCAGGACGGCCGGGTCGTCGGCGGCCGGGGCCTCGTCGGGAACCGCCAGTGCGGGCCACTGGTCGTCGGCACCGCCCGACCCGGCATGCAGCCGGATGCGGTGGTAGAAGCCGCCGAGATGGCGGACGAGTTCGCCCACCGTCCAGTCCGGGCACGACGGTACGGGCGCGGTGAGGACGTCCGGCTCGCTCACGGCGGCGACAAACGCCGCGCCCTCGGCCCGTAGTGCCGCGAGCCAGAACTCCTTGCCGCCCTGGATCCTGCTCACGCAAATCCTCCCCGGTCGGGCGCCTATGGTGAAGCCCGTGCACGACGCTACATCCGCTGGCCGCACCGGCCCATTCGACGCGGCCCTGGCCCGGTACACGACCCTGGGCCTCGGCGGCCGGGCATCGCGCCTGGTCGCCGCCGGCGCCCAGGACGAACTTGTCGCGCTGGTCCGCACCACCCCGGGCGAGCTCTTCCTGCTCGCCGGCGGCAGTAATGTGGTGATCGGCGACGACGGCATCGACGCGACCGTGGTGCTGGTCCGCGCGACCGGTATCGCCGTCACACAGCCGGAGGCCGACGGGCCGGCGCTGCTCACCGTCGAGGCGGGCCACCCGTGGGACGAGGTCGTGGCCTTCTGCGTCGAGCAGGGCCTGTCGGGCATCGAGTGTCTCTCCGGCGTGCCTGGCTCGGCGGGTGCGACACCGATCCAGAACGTCGGGGCGTACGGCCAGGAGGTGGCCGAGACGATCCGGTCGGTCCGCGTGCTGGACCGGCGCACCGGGGACGTGGCCGAGGTCGTGGCGGCGGACTGCGGCTTCGCCTACCGGACGAGTCTGTTCAAGGGCAATGACCGGTATGTCGTGCTCTCGGTCACCTTCGGTCTGCACCGCGATCGGCGCTCGACGCCGGTCCGCTACGCCGAGCTCGCCCGGGCGCTGGACGTTGCGATCGGGGCGCGGGTGCCGCTGCTCGCCGCCCGCCAAGCCGTGCTCGGCCTGCGCGCGCGCAAGGGGATGGTGCTCGACCCGGCCGACCCGGATACCCGCTCAGCGGGGTCGTTCTTCACCAATCCCGTGGTCGGCGCGGACGAGTTCGCGGCTCTGGTCGCGCGAGCTGGCGCCGAACCGCCGCACTGGCCGGACGAGCACGGCGGCGTGAAGGTCAGCGCCGCCTGGTTGATCGAGCACGCCGGTTTCGGCAAGGGGTACACCGGTGACCACGGGGGCGTCGGTGTCTCGACCAAGCACACGCTCGCGCTGACCAACCGTGGCACGGGTACGACGGCCGCGCTGCTCGACCTCGCCCGGGAGATCCGCGATGGCGTGCTCAAGGCGTTCGATGTCCGGCTGTCCCCCGAGCCGGTGCTCGTGGCCTGCTCGCTGTAGCAAGGGCACCTTGCTAACGCCGAGGTTTGTGCAAGGTGCCCTTGCTAACACTTACGCTGGGCGACAGTCACGTCACTCGGTGCAGCTTGTGCTGGGCGGCCTGGGCGATCGGGCGGACCACGAGCCGGTCGATGTTCACGTGGTGCGGTCGGGAGACGACCCAGGACACGATGTCCGCGATGTCCACCGCGACGAGGGGCTCGGCAACCCCGGCGTAGACCGCCGCCGCGCGCTGCTCGTCGCCGCGGAAGCGCACGAGCGCGAACTCGTCGGTGCGCACCATCCCCGGGTCGATCTCGACGACCCGGATGGGTCGCCCATTCAGCTCGAGCCGCAGGGTCTCGGCGACCGCGGTCTGCGCGTGCTTGGCGGCCGCGTACCCGCCACCGCCCTCGTACGCCACGAGTCCCGCGGTGGAGCTGATGATCACGATCGTTCCGCGTGCCGTGTCGAGGTCGCCCAACAGGGCCTTGGTGACCCGGACCGTGCCCAGCACGTTGACGTCGAACATGCGCTGCCAGTCCTCGATCCGCGCCGAGCCGACCGCGTCCAGCCCGTACGCGCCGCCGGCGTTGTTCACCAGCACGGCCAGCGGCCCACCCTGGGCCCGGACCGTGTCGGCCAGGCGCGCCACGTCCGCGTCGACGGTGATGTCGCAGGTAACGGGGACGATGGCCCCGTCGGGACCGGATCCGGCCAGCTCCTCGAGACGGTCGGTGCGTCGGGCGGCGGCGACCACCCGGAAGCCGTCGGCGGCCAGGCGTCGGGCCGTGGCGGCGCCGATGCCGCTCGAGGCTCCCGTGACAACGGCGAGTGCGGGTTGGCTCACGCGGTGATCCTCCCACGGGCGCCTGATGGCCCCCGGTCACACCGCGCGAGCGGCTGCCCGGGCGCGTGCGTGTTGTTGCGGGAAGATGTCGGGGGTTCGTCCGGTTGACTCGGACTGCCGGCCTGCGCACGGTGGCGCGGGCCGCGTGGCCCATGTGCGGTGCGTGGGAAGGAGCGGGTGTGGCTCGTTGGAATGTGTCCGGCCTCGCGGCCAGAGCGTCCAAGCCCGGCCTCGCGGCCAGAGCGTCCAAGCCCGGCGTGAGCCCGGTCCCCGGACAGTTCCGCTCGGGGGAGCGTCCGCTGTCCCGGGTCGCCGTCCTCTCGGTGCACACCTCGCCACTGGACCAGCCCGGGACCGGGGACGCCGGTGGCATGAACGTCTACATCGTCGAGGTGGCCCGGCGCCTGGCCCGCTGCGGGGTTGAGGTCGAGATCTTCACCCGGGCGACCGCGCGCGGCCTGCCCCCGTTGGTCGAGCTGCACCCGGGCGTGCACGTCCGTCACGTCATCTGCGGTCCGCTGGAGGCGTTGCCGAAGGAGGATCTGCCGGCCCAGCTCTGCGCGTTCACGCACGGCGTGCTGCGGGCGGAAGCGGCGCTGCCCCCCGGCTCGTACGACCTCGTCCACTCCCACTACTGGCTCTCGGGGCAGGTGGGGTGGCTCGCCAAGCAACGGTGGGGCGTGCCGCTCGTGCACAGCGCGCACACCCTGGCGAAGGTCAAGAACGCCTCGCTGGCGGCGGGGGACCGGCCCGAGCCACGCGCGCGCATCCTCGGCGAGGAGCAGCTCACCGCAGAGGCGGACCGGCTCATCGCCAACACACCGAACGAGGCACGTGACCTCGTGCTGCGCTACGACGCGGAGCCGGACCGGGTCGTAGTGGTGGAGCCGGGGGTGGACCTTGACCGGTTCGCCCCACCCGCGCGCGGAGCCGAGCAGGCGACCCGCGCGGCCGCCCGGGCGCGTCTGGGGCTGCCGGCCGTTGGGTCAGTCGTGGCCTTCGTGGGGCGCATCCAGCCGCTCAAGGCACCCGACGTCCTGCTCCGGGCGATGGCCGAGCTCCGGGACGCCGACCCCGCCCTGGCCAGCAGCGTCACCACGGTCATCGCGGGCGGACCGAGCGGCTCGGGCCTGGACTCGCCGACCGCGCTGATCGACCTCGCCGCGACGTTGCGGCTCGAGGACTCCGTACAGTTCCTGCCACCCCTGCCCCGGGGCCGGCTCGTGGACCTGTACCGGGCGGCGGACATCGTGGCCGTGCCCAGCTACAACGAGTCGTTCGGCCTCGTCGCGCTCGAGGCGCAGGCATGCGGCACGCCCGTGGTCGCCGCCGCCGTCGGTGGTCTCGTCACCTCGGTCCGCGACGGCGTCTCCGGCCGTCTGGTCGACGGTCACGATCCGGCCGAGTGGGCGCGCGTACTCGGTGGTCTGCTGGCTTCGCCAGGACGCCGGGCCGCGCTGTCAGCGGGTGCGGTCACGCACGCACGCGCGTTCTCCTGGGACCGTACGGCCGCCGGTCTGCTCGCCGCCTATGGCTGCGCGGTCGACGACCACCACGCGCAGCGGGTCCGGGAGCTGACGCCGGTGCGCCAGCGTGGCGGCCTGAACCAGGCTCTGCGTTGACCCGCACGGAGACTCTCGCGCTGATTCGGTCCACATTGGAGGATCGCGGGGTCGAGTGGGAGGAGACCGGAGCCTGCTCCGTCGTGGTGAGCCTGCCCGGCACGCACAAGCTGAAGACGCTGTGCAACCTGATCGTCGGAGACCACACCCTGCGCATCGAGGCGTTCGTGATGCGCCAGCCGGACGAGAACCGCGAGCAGCTGTGGGCCTGGCTGCTCCAGCGCAACGCCCGGATGTACGGGGTGTCGTTCGCGATCGACGACGTGGGCGACGTGTACCTGATGGGCCGGGTGCCGCTGCACGCGATCACGGCCGACGAATTGGACCGGCTGCTCGGGTCCGTCCTCAC
>DATBGZ010000093.1:0-8577 GCA_036557785.1 Micromonosporaceae bacterium | reverse complement strand
CCCGGAACATCCCGGTCTGGCCGACGAGCCGGCCGAGGCTGCCGATCGGCTCACGATGGCCGCGGCACTCGCCGCCCTACCCGTCCGGCAACGCGCTGTGGTGGTGCTGCGCTACTACCACGACTACTCCATCGACGAGGTCGCCGAGGTGTTGCGGTGCTCGCCCGGCACCGTCAAAAGCCAGGCACATCACGCACTCAAGCGGCTGCGGGAACTGCTCCCCGAGATGGCCGATGGACGGAGGACCAGCTGATGTTGTCCCTCGATATCGAGCGGGAACTGACCGAGCTCGCGGGGCGGGCGCGCCAATACGCCGACGCGGCGAAAGTGCTGCTGGCGCTGCGGCGGCGTCGCCGGCGGCGCGTCGCCGTCGTCGTCACCACGGGATCGGCCGCCCTGACCCTGGTGGCCGTCGTGGCGGGCATGGACATACTGCTGCCCGGAACGCGCACGTCGCTACCAGGCCCGGCGCGCACGTCCGCCTCGGCCGGCATGCCGGTCCTTCCCCCGGTGGTCGACCCGCCTCAGCGCGCCCTGGTGCTGCCGACCGACCACGGGGTGGGCCGCACCTCCCTGATCTACCAGGCGGCTTCGGGCGCCGCGACGTACCTCGTGGCGCAGGACGGGACGCAGTACGAGGTGCCCGTCAACCCGCTGAGTGGGACCCTTGACGCCGAGACATTCAAGAAGTTCCCGCTGGAACTGTCGTCGGACGGACGGTGGCTGGTCGCGGTGGGGCCGGACGCGACCACCCTGCGCGACCTTACGAGTACGACTGTGAGGCGACTCGAACACGCCAGGCCTGGAGCGTGGTCGCCCGATGGTCAGTGGCTGGTCTACTACCGCGACCACGACGCGTTCCTGCTCAACCTGGGATCGGGCCAGTCATGGCCCATGGCAACAGCCCAGCTCGGTGACGGTGAGCTCGCGCTTGCCCTGCCGGAGTCTGACGGGCAGGTGGTGACCGGCTGGTTCTACGGGGGGTTCGACGAGATGCGCCTGGAGTGGACCGACCCGGTCAACGGGCGTCAGACGCGCTCCCTAGCGGTCACGGAGGGCGGCATCCTCAAGCCGTACGAGCATCTGTCGTGGCAGCTCCTGCTCGCCCAGTGCGCGGGGATCGTCGCCGACGTCCGGTCGCTCGGCGGTGGCGGCAGTCTGCTGGTCGGCATCTATGACGAGCCCGAGGTCCGGTCCTGCACCGATTACTCGGACCCCCGTGCCGTGGACTACGCGGTCGTCTCGACGACGACTGGCCGCGTGACCAGCCGGCTCAATCTGCCGGCCGCTGCCGCGGGCCCGTCCTGGTACGGGTCTGGCGACACCATCGTGTACGCCACCAAGGCCGCTGAGTCGGGGCGCATCCAGCTCAACCTGGTCGACCCGACGGGCCACAGCCTGGGCCCGCTCACGTCCCTGCCTGCCGGCGCGGTCTTCGATCTGCCTGGCGCGCTCTATCTCGGACCGTTGCCCGGTATGTCGTAACGGTCGGCTCGCCCGATCCAGCCGAAGCGGCCATCCGGCGGGCCGAGCACCGCTGGCAGATCGTACGGTCTATGCGAGGTCCGTCTGGTGCCCGGTCTCTCGCATGGGAGGAGCTGCGTGCCCACATCCGATGAGCAGGCGACCGCGGTGGCCGTGGTCGCGTCGATCCGCGGCGGCGACCTGGCCGGCCTGCGCCGCCTGCTGGATGAGCAACCCGCCATCGCCACGGGCCGCTTCCGCGGCCGTACCGCGTTGCACGTGGTCACGGACTGGCCGGGTTACTACCCGGACGGTCCCGCCACCGTGCGCCTGCTGATCGCTGCCGGCGCCGACCCGAACGCCCGCACCGAAGGCCACGCGCCGGAGACCCCGCTGCACTGGGCAGCGAGCAGCGACGACGTCGACGTTGCCGACGCTCTCATCGACGGCGGTGCCGATGTTGAGGCGGCCGGGGGATCCATCGGCACACCGCTGGACAATGCCGTCGGGTACGGCTGCTGGCACGTCGCCCGGCGGCTGGTCGAGCGCGGCGCGCGCGTCGACAAGCCCTGGCAGGCTGCCGCGCTCGGCCTCATGACCCGCGTGGAGCAACTCCTCGCCGCCGGCCCCGAGCCGGCGCAGCTCAATGAGGCTTTCTGGCACGCGTGCCGCGGCGGGCAACGTCGCGTCGCCGAGTACCTCCTGCGCAAGGGCGCGGATATCGACGCCACGGTCGAGTACGCCCACGGCACGCCCCTGGATGTCGCGCCGGGCCCCGACACGCGCCGCGATCTGCTCACCACGTGGCTCCGCGAACAGGGCGCACAACCCAGCCGTCGGGACACCGCTGCCGGCCCGGAGTCGGGTGCCGCATGACAGTGGTCGTGGCATTGCTCGTGGCGCTGCTGCTCGTCGCGGTACCGGTTCTGGTCGTCGTCGTGGCGTTCGCGCGACTCCGGCGGGGTCCGGCCGATCCCGCTCCGGCCGGCGACGGTCCCCCGGTTGTCTGCCTCGGCGCCAGCACGATTCAGGGAACGGTGAGCTTCAACGTCGTCGCTGATCTTGCCCGCCGGCTGCCCCAGTTCGGCTTCGTCAATGCGGGGGTGAACGGCAACACCTCAACGCAGGTGCTCGCCCGCCTGGCGGCAGTGCTCGCCCGCACGCCGAGATTCGTGATCGTCCACGTCGGAGCGAACGACGTGCTGGCCATCCATGGCGGCGCGGCCAGCGACGCGGTCGCCGCGGCGAAGTGGGACGGACTCGAAGCCAACCTCAGGGCGATCGTCCGCGGTCTATCAGCGGCGGGGGCCCGGGTCGGGCTGATGTCTCTTCAGCCCGTGGGTGAGCAGCTCGGCTCCGCGCTCAACCAGAGGGTGGACCGCGCCAATGAGATCATCCGCCGGACCGCGGACGCCGAGGGTGTCGGCTACCTGCCGCTGCACGAGCGACTGGCCGAGGTGATCGCCACGGACGGCACCGGGCGTGCCGTCCCGGACTCGCTCGCCATGGTCGCCAGGGCGGTGGTGCTGCACCTCGGGCTGGGCGTCTCGCTGGATCGGATCGGGCGTCGCAACGGCTTCGTGGTCCACTCCGACGGCCTGCACCTCGCCTCCCGAGGCGGACGGATCGCCGCCGACCTCATCGAGTCCTTCATCGAAACCGAGGTCCATTCCGACCCGTGACGTCTGAGCGTCGTGGCGTCGACCGTGGCTCCGCGTCGCCGCCGACGCGATGGTCCACAGGAGACCGAGGAGCACGGCCTTGCTACCCAACGGTAGGAGAGTTGCTCTGCTCGCGCACCCAGGCGGTGAAGGAGATCACCGCGTCCATGACCGACGCGAACCGTACAGACTCGAACAGGTCGAACCCGTGCTGAGTGCCGGGCAGCTCGGCATAGACGATCGCCGGTGCGCCGGCTCGGCGCAGGGCGCTGACGAACCCGCTCGCCTGCGCCACCGGCACCTGATTGTCGTTGGTGCCGTGCACCACGAGGAACGGGGGTGCGTCGGGGCGGACGAAGTCGTACGGCGATGAGTGCGCGCCCGCGGTATGCCCGAAGTAGCCGCCCAGCACGATGGCGCCGACGACCGACGATTCGTCCTCGGGTGGGTCGCCCTGTGTCAGCGCCACGTCGGCGGCGAGGTGACCGCCCGCGGAGCTGCCGGCGATGAACACCGCCGCGGAATCGCCGCCGTACTCGTGCGCGTGCCGGTGCGCCCAGGACACGACCGCCTTCGCATCGACCAGCGGCGCCGGCCACTGGGCCGGATGCAGGCGGTAGTTCGCGCTGATGCAGACCCACCCCCGCGCGGCGAGCTGGTACAGCAGGGGCATCGCCTGAGTGCTCTTACGTCCGCTGCGGAACGCGCCGCCGTGCAGGTGGATGAGGACCGGTGCGCCCGCCGGGCGCGATCGCCGATGGTACACGTCCAGGAGTGCCCCTCGATCCTTGGCGTAGTGCAGGTTTGCCGCCCGTCGCACCGCGGCGGGCCGGGTCCGCCAGGGCCAGAGCAGGATCCGCAGCCATCGTCGGCGCCGGCGGATGCTCGGGATGCCCACAGTGGAGAGTGCGCGCTCGAGCACGGTACGGGCCCGCAGTCCGCGTACCACGATCGGCGCGAGCCCCACGAGGACGAGCACGTTCAGCCCGAAGGCGACCCACGCTCCCGGCGACGTGAGGCCGCCCTGCGCCGCGAACGCCGCCGTCGCGGCGAGCACGATGTAGCCGACAAACTGCGGCAGCTCGTTCACGGCGAGCCCCAGCACGAACGTGATCTCGGCGAGCAGCCAAGGGCGCCTGGCGGGAGCGAGCGCACACAGGGTGAGGATCGCGAAGACGATCCCATTGGTCAGATAGCCGTACGGCATGACTCCTCCTGGCGTCTGCTCAGGCGCGGGGGGCGGTGGAGCCCAGGCCCACGAGGAGAATGATCCCGACCGTGACGTGCATCGCGGCCAACGCCACGCCGCTCGCGATATCGACGGCGCCGAGTGGACCGAGCAGTGAGCCAACGAGCACCACGAGGGCGAGCAAGGTCCAGACCCGGCCGGCCCGCAGCCGTACGGTCCGCTCCAGCACGGCGAGCAGCGCCCACGCCGCGAGGCCGGCGATCAGGCTGGCGGCCACGACCGCGCCGGGTCCGATCACCGTACGGCCGTGGCCACGGCCGACCGCGAGGTCCACTCCAGCGACGTGGGTGGCGACCGCCCACGCCGCGACTGCCGCCAGCGTCGCTCCCGCAACGGTCGCACCGCGCCGCATTGCTGCCGATGTCGTCTTCGCTGTCTGTGCTGTCTTCGCTGCCGGTGTTGTCTTTGTCATGCCGGCAGCGTGACCAGGGGACGGCAGCCCCCGCATCGGCCTCGCGGACTTCGGCACATCGACTGAGGTCGGTCATCCACCGACTTTGGTCGGTGTGGTCGTCAGGGTCGGGGGCGCTAGCCTCGGCTGGTGGATGTGGCCGCGGACGATGTCGTGGACGAGGTCGGCGTCGGCGTGCCGCCGGCGGGCCGGCGCCGCAGCGTCGTTATCGGGCTCGTGCTCGCGGCCATGGGCGTCCTGGTGGGCGCGACCCTCTCGACCGTGGCGGGCAGCGACGAATCGCCCAGCCTGCTCGCGCTCGACATCACCGTCGCCGTGCTCGGCTGGGCGGCATCACCCCTGCTGTTGTGGCGACCGGTGGCCGGCTCGATCGGCCTGACCCTGCTCGCCGCCATCTCGCCGGTCGCGACGCCGCCGGCCTCGCTCGGTGCGCTGCAGGTCGCGCGGCGTCGCCGGTTTCCCGCCGCTGCCGCGATCGCCGCTGCCGGGGTCGCGGCGCACGCGGTGCAGGGCTGGTGGCGCGGCAGCGATGGGCTTCCTCTCCTGTGGTGGCTGGTGCTGGTCGGGCTCGCCTACGGCGCCCTGCTCGGCTGGGGTGCCTGGGCCCAGGCACGGGAGGCACTCGTCTGCTCGTTGCGGGAGCGGGCCGAGCGCGCGGAGTCGGAGCAGGGCCGGCGGGTGGCCGAGGCGCGCTGGCTCGAGCGGACCCGCATCGCCCGAGAGATGCACGACGTCCTGGCTCATCGTCTGTCCCTGCTCGCCACCTACGCGGGTGCGCTGGAGTACCGGCCCGACTCGTCGCCCGAGCAGCTCGCGCGCGCCGCTGGGGTGGTTCGCGCCAGTGCCCATCAGGCGCTCGACGAACTGCGCGAGGTGATCGGGATTCTGCGCGACGACGGCACCGAGTCCGTCGCTGGGGCCGGTCGACCCCAGCGGGTGCTCGCGGACCTGTCCCGGCTCGTCGACGAGTCCCGGGCGGCGGGCGCCGACATCGAGGTGGACACCGACATCGATGATGCCGCCGCGGTACCGACGGTCGCCGGGCGCACGGCGTACCGCGTCGTGCAGGAGGCGCTGACCAACGCCCGCCGGCACGCGGCCGGTCAGCCGGTACGGGTCGCGCTGCGCGGAGGACCGGGCACGCAGGTCACTATCGAGATCTCCAACCCCATGCCGGCGGCAGGGCCCGCCGCGACCGTCAGCGGCTCCGGCCTAGTCGGGTTGGCCGAGAGGGTGCAGTTGGCGGGTGGCCGGCTCGATCACAGCGCAGTCGACGGCGAGTTCCGGTTGCGCGCTACGCTGCCGTGGCCGGCATGACCCGGCCGCTGCGGGTGCTCATCGTGGATGATGATCCGCTCGTGCGCGCCGGCCTGCGGATGATGCTGGACCGTGCCCTGGTCAGGATGCCGGGTGCACCACCGGGTGGCGGCCCCGAGGCGGACATCGCGGTGGTGGGCGAGGCGGCCGACGGCGATGAGGTCAGCGCCGCCGTGGACGCCCACTCCCCGGACGTCGTGCTCATGGACCTGCGCATGCCCCGCATGGACGGGATCGCGGCCACGACCCGGCTGCGACGCCGCCCCCGCCCACCCTCCGTTATCGTATTGACGACATTCGACACGGACGAGAACATCCTGCACGCCCTGCGGGCCGGTGCCGCGGGCTTTCTGCTCAAGGACACTCCGCCGGCACGCCTGGTCGAGGCGATCAGCCAGGTCGCGGCGGGTGAGCCGATCCTCTCGCCCGGCGTGTTACGCCGGCTCATGGACCGGGTGGCCGACCAGTCGGACGCGCGTGGGCGGGCCCGCCGGGCACTCGCCGGGCTGAGCCCGCGCGAGCACGACGTAGTGGTGGCGGTCGCGCAGGGGCACAGCAACGCCGAGATCGCGGTGCGGCTGGCGATGACGGTGGCCACGGTCAAGGCGCATGTCTCGCACATCCTGGACAAGCTCGGGCTGGAGAACCGCACCCAGATCGCCCTGCTCGCCCACGACGCGGGCCTCACCTGAACGACTGCCTGCCGCCACGCCCGGCTATGGACTGTAGGTCCAACCGACCGAGCTGATGGAACAAAGGCCCGGTGCGATGGAGGCCGAGACGATGTCCGCCGTCGCCGTGCGAGCCAGCCCGGTCGTGTCCGTCGCGGTGACCGTGATCGTATAGGTCCCTGCACGAAGGTCGATGTTCGGATAGACATAGATGCCGTTTGACTTCAGGGTCATCGTGGTCGGCGGGGAGGAGGTCGTGGACCCGTCTGTGCGCCGGAGGAAGAACGCGCCCGTGACCTTGGCTATGCCGTCGGGGTCCGTGGCGGTTGCGACGACCTTGATGGCGTCGCTCGGAGCGACGCAGACTCCCGTGCCGTTCAGGAGCCCGAAGGACGGGAACAGTTGCGGCGGCGTGTTGACGGGCGGCGGCTGCGAGGTCGACGCCGGTTTGGTTGTCGACGCCGGTCGGGTCGTCGGGGTTGGCGCGGGCCGAGTCGTGGTCGTCCGGCCCGGGTGGGCGACGGTGTTCCCGTCGCCGGTGGCGCGGTCGACCCGGATGCGGTCGCAGGCTGCGAAGCCACCGACGACGAGCCGGTGGGTACGGGTGGCAACGTCACGTCGTTGGGGCTCGCGGTGCAGGCAGCGACCAAGCCACACGCCATCGCGAGCACCGCCGCCATGGTGGAGCGCCTCGGGGCCATCGTCGTACCCGCCTTCGTCAATGAGTGCCGTAGCGTCAGCAGCGCTGACGGCGGGCGACGTTAGCGCAGTGCATGACGCCGTACATGGCAGAGCGGAATCTGCCGGACAGGGCTGCTTGTCACCGACACGACATGTCCGAGGCGCGACGGCCGGGAGCTGACGGATGGGGTGGTCCGCTACTTCTGCCGCGCGGACCTCCTCGACCTTGCCCGATCCGAACCGGGCGGTACCCGGGCCCACACTGGGATGAAGTCAGCTTCGCCGATCACGTAGTGAGAGGCGGGCGGCGACCGCCGCAAGGAACGACGCCCGCTCGGGCTCAGGTCCGGGGCCACCATTGAGGTGGCTGCCGTCTTTGGTCCACTCGGCGATGACGGTGTAGCGCCGCGCGTCAATAGGCGACCAGGCTTCTTCGAGCACGAAGTAGCGGGCTCGAAGCGCCTGGTCATCGGGCACGGCGATGGCCGCCAGATGTGCCTCCGCGGGACGCTGCGCTGGAGGGAGCACCGCCCCCGGCCGCGCGATTGGGTCAGAGAAGATCGGTGAGTTCGTCGATCGCAGCGGACTGGGTTTGCTGCTGATGCGCGAAGCGCTCAGCGAGTTCGCGTCGGTCGCGCTGGCGGCGTTGTTCGAACTTGACGAGTTCGGCGAATGGGATGCGTCGGTCGCGGCCCACACGGTCGAACGTGATCTCACCGCGGTCAAGGAGCTTGTACAGATGTGTGCGGCTCATGCCGAGGCGTTCGGCCGCCTCGTTCGGCGTCAGCGTGGCGGTTGGCTCGAACGCGGCGACCATCAGTTGACCCGTCAGTTCAACTTAGCCTGGGGTTAGCCTGATGGTGGGTTTGGGTCAACTGAACCCGAGCGGTCCGAGACAGCAGTTCGCACAGTGTCGGAGTTGGTACGAGCGGTGCGCCCGGCAGTGCGCCCGGCAGTGTGGTGGCTCAGGACATAGGAATGGGGTGTCTCGGGACATCGGAAACCCGGTGTGTCGGACCGTGGGAGACGTCGCTGGCCCCGGCAGGGTCGGGGATGTCGAAGGCCAGGCTCGTCATCACCGCTGTCGTCGTCGAGGGGCGCAGCCAGACCGAGGTCGCCCGC
>DATBGZ010000092.1:0-126858 GCA_036557785.1 Micromonosporaceae bacterium | reverse complement strand
TGTCGTTGAACGATGGGGTGGTGGGGGTGCCGATCTGGGTGAAGGTGTTGCTGGTGGCGCCGGTGGCTCGTTCGACCTGGTAGTTGGTGACGGTGCCGGTTGAGGCGGTCCAGGACAGGCTCAGCGAGCTTGCCGTGACGTCGGACGCGGCCGGCGTCCCGGGCTCCCCCGGCAACTGAGTCGATCCACCGTAGACAGTCGCCTCGGTCGAGGTGGTGGACAGGCCGTTGGCGCCGGTGATGTACCGCGTGCCCCAGGACGTGCGCTGGGCAGGGTCGAAGTTCGTCACCATGTCGAGGTACTCGACGCCGCCGCTGTTCCCACTCCACGACCAGCCCATCATGCCGATGCTCGTGGCCTGGGCCTTGGCCATGATGGCGTCCTCGTCAGGATTGCCGTCGGTGTGGTTGAAGCCGAACTCGCAGATGCACAGCGCCAGGTTGCGGCTCGTGAAGGAGTCGACGTAGGCGTTCACCTCGGCCGTGGTATCGAAGACGCCATACATGTGGATGCTGAAGATGAGGTTGCCCGTCGGGTCCGCGGCGAGCACCTGTGGGGCGGTGTCGCGCATGGTGAACTGCCAGTCCTGGCCCCAGTTGGGAGCGTCCACCATGATGGTGTGCTGGAAGCCGGCGTTGCGCAGCCGCTGTATCGCGCTGATCGTCGCCTGCGTCCAGTTGGGCGTGACCGCGTTGTTGCCGAACGGCTCGTTTCCGATGTTGAGGATGACGTAGTCCTCCTGGCCGGCCAGCGCGCTCTGCACGCTGATCCAGTAGTTGACGGCCGCGTCGAGCGAGACCGCGCCGCCCTGCTCGCCGAAGCCGGTCGTGTCGTGATCCTCGAGCACGCAGATGAGGCGGTTCTGCTTGCACAGGTTGATAACGTTCGCGACGTCGGCGACGCCGTTGGCCGGCTGCCAACGCCCGCCGCTGAGCACCACGCGTACCGCGTTCGCCCCGGCGGCCTTGATGTTGGCAAAGGCGCTGGTCTGGCTCGGGAACCAGGTGTGGGCATGGTTGATGCCACGCAGTTTCAGCGGCGCGCCGTTCGCCTCGACCAGCACGCCGTTGGCCACCCGGATGCCGCTGGCGGCATACGCCGGTCGAGCCGCGATGGCGACCGTCGCGACCACGGCCGCCAGTACCGCGATCCCGACACCGACTCTCGATCGCATCAGATGTCCCTTGGGTTGGGCCGGAGCCCGGCGCGACGCAGCCACGCCGGGCTCCGGTGGGTTATCAGTTGGACGGGATGGCCGGGAAGGCGTTCTGCACCAACATGGCGAACTCGTCCGGGAACCAACGACCCGCGTGTGGGGCGTTCGGCAGCGCGTTCGTCGGGAACGCGTTGTTGTACCGGTTCTGGGCGGTCGGGTCGCACATGGCGTCGAAGCCCTTGTTGGGGTCGTCCGGGTCGATGATGCCGGGCTGGCTCACGCCGTCGGACTCACCCGGCGGCTTGATCCAGACGAAGGCGTCCACGCCCGAGATCCCGGTGCTGGCGCTCGGGCGTGCGCCGATGCCGGCGCCGCTCTGGTTGCACCAGCCGCCGCGGTGCGGCCGCCGGTCCAGCCTGCTCTGATTCACGTACGTGTTCAGATCAGTCGACGTGCTCACGGCGGTGGGCCGGTTCGGTCCGCCCCAGCCATTGCGCGAGGTGTCGATCAGCATGCCGCAGTTGGTGCAGCCCCGACTCTGGAACTGGGCCAGCAGGTCCGAGGCGAAGTCACGCTCGTCGAAGCGTGGGTTGAACTCGTAGAACGTCGCCGACATGAGCTGCTGGCCGTTGATGGTCAGCTGCGGGTTGGGCAGGAAGAGCTCCTCGGTCGGCGTGTAGTTCGCCGTGTTGGTGATGAACCCAGCGATCTTGTCGTACCCGACGCCGCCCTGGCCGGGGGAGAGCACCCGGTCGAAGACGGGGAAGGTGTTGTTGAAGTTGTCGTTCCAGCCCAACCAGCCCGAGTGGGCGACATCGAGGTACAGGTACGTGTTCGACAGCGACGAGAGCTGCGAGATCGCGTACCGGACGCCATCGACGTAGCCGCCTGTCTGGTTCGCCTCAGCGCACTTCTGCGTGCTCAGGTTGGTGACCAGGTTGGGCAGCGAGTCCGGCTCGATGATCAGCGAGAGGCGCAGGTTCGCGTATGCGGGCTGAGCCATGATCGCTCGGATCGGGTCGATGTACTCGGTCTTGTAGCGGTTCAGGCCGTCCTGGGCGATGAGGAGCTCGCCGTTGGAGGCCAGGGCCGCGCAGTCCCGGTTCGGCAGGTCGTAGATCACGATGGTGATGACCACCGGCTGCGCGCCGTTCGCCGCATCCTGCTGCACCGCCGCGTCGAGGTGACCCGCGAGGCCACGGCCCGTCGTGATGGCGGCGATCCGGTCCATCCAGACCGCGGTCGATGTGTTCGCGATGTTGCGCATCTGGTTGGCTAGCGCGCCGGTACGGGTGTTCGCTTCGGCGATCACCTGGTCGTGCCAGTCAGGGTTGATGTACCCGGTGGCGCCAGAGTACGGGTTGTCGACCTTCCCGTTCACCGTGCCGTCGTTGTCGACCTCCGTTGCGGTGACGGTCACCGATGGAATGCCCGTCGAGGCGACCGTGAAGGTCCGGCTGCCGTTGGTCTGGTCGCTGTCCTCCGCGGCGGCCAGGGTGACGGTCTGGTTGGTGTTCCAGTTGGCGGTCGTGAACGTCAGGCTCGCCCCGCTCGACACGGTGAGGCTCGTGTCGCCGCTGCCGGCGGTCGTGGTGACCGTGACGTTGGCGCTGGGCTGGGTGTTGAGCCGCACGGTGAACCCAGCGGTGGAGCCCTCGTTCACACTCACGGCGGTCGGGACGACGATCAGCGACTGCTGGGCCTGGTCGTTGTCCGCCTCGGTCGCGGTCAGGGTCGCCGAGGTGGCCCCGGTCGCGCTGAACGTGATCGTGCGGGTTCCGTTGGTGGAGTCCGCGTCCTCGGCAGCCGCGACCGTGACGGTCTGTGGCGTGCTCCAGTTGGCGTTGGTGAAGGTCAGCGTCCCTCCGTTCTGCACGGTGAGGTCGGTGTCACCGGCGCCGAGCGCCGCGGTCACCGTGACGTTGGACGATGGCTGGACAGCCAGCCGTACGGTCACCGTCGCGGTGCCGCCCTCCGGCACGTTGAGCGTCGTCGCCGAGAGTTGAACCGCCTGCTGCTGCCCGTTGTCGTTGTCCGCCTCGGTAGCGGTCACGTTCACCGAGGGCAGCCCGGACGAGGCGACCGTGATCGTGCGGGTTCCGTTGGTCGTGTCGGCATCCTCCGCGTCGCGCACGGTGACGGTCTGCGGCGTCTGCCAGTTGCTCGTCGTGAACGTCAGGCTCGCGCCGCCGGTGACCGTGATGTCCGTGTCGCCGCTGCCAGCGGTGTTCGTCACCGTGACGTTGCCCGATGGCGCGCTCTGCAGCCGTACGGTGTATGTGGCCGTGTTGTTCTCCGGCACGGTCACCGCGGTCGGGGTGACCACGAGCGCTTGACTGCCGTCATTGTCGGCCTCGGTCGCGGTGACGTCGATCGACGGCAGGCCGGACGAGGCGACCGTGATGATGCGCGATCCGTTGGTGGTGTCCGCGTCCTGGGCGCCCGAGAGCGTGACGTTCTGCGGCGTCTGCCAGTTGCTCGGCGTGAAGGTCAGCGTCCCGCCCGCGGAGACCGTGATGTCGGTGTCGCCGCTGCCGGCCGTCGATGTGACGGCCACGTTCGAGGTGGGCGCCGCCTGCAGGCGCACGGAGTAGGTGGCGTTGCCACCCTCGGGGACGTTCACCGAGACCGGGTTGACGACGAGCGCCTGCTGCTGCTGGCCGCCGCCGCAGGTTACGCCGTTGAAGGTGAAGCTGCTGGGCTGGCCGAACTGCCCGTTCGCGTTGAAGCCGACCGTGAACGAGCCGCCACTGGCGATCGGCCGGTTCCAGTCCTGGTCGCTAGAGATCGTGACCTGGCTGCCCGACTGGGCGAACGCCACGGGCCAGCCGTTCTGGATCGTCGCGTTGTTCGGGAGGTTGAAAATCAACGACCACCCGTTGACCGCGTCACCGGTGTTGTTGATGACGATGTTGGCCCCGAACTGGCTCTGGTTGAACCACGACTGCGTGTAGCTGATACCGCACGAGACCGCGGCCTGAGCCGTTGCCGCCGGCAGCACCACCAGGCTCGTGACGACCAGTGCCGCCGCGGCCACGAGCGGGATCGCCCGTCGTCGTGTTAAACGTACTGACATGTGTACAACCCTTCTCGATGGGACGGATCGACCCGCGTGGGAGCGCTTCCACGCGAGGGCGATGAAGAGACGGCGCCTGCCTGGGCGGGTCTGCCCAGTGCGGGCGCCGTCTGAATGCCGTGCGTTGTGTTGTTCCGGCGTGAGCCGCCGGGACTACTGGGCTGTGCAGCCGGTGAACGTGGGCAGCGCGCCGCCGGCGGGCCGGCTCGCCTGGAAGCCCCACTGGATGCTCTGGCCTGCGGCGATGTTGCCGTTGTAGCTGGCGTTGCTGCCGGTACGGCTGGTCCCGCTGCCAGAGATCACTACATTCCAACTGTTGATGATCGTGTTGTTGGCGCCGAGCGTGAAGGGGATGGACCAGCCCGACCGTGGTCCGTTCACGGTCACGTAGGCCACGTACCCGACGTCCCAGGAGTCGATGTGGAAGCTGCAGCCGCCGCCACCGCTGCCCCCGGATGTCGTGACGTTCTGGATGCCGGAGTAGCCGGAGGTGCCGCCTGGTCCGGTGGCGCGTACGCGGTACCGGTAGGTGGTGTTGGCTGCCAGTCCGCTGTCGTTGAACGACGTCGAGGTGGGCGTGGCGAGTTGGCTGAAGCTGTTGCTGGTGGCGCCGGTGGCCCGCTCGAGTTGGTAGTTGGTGACCGTGCCGGAGGATGCGGCCCAGTTGAGGGTGAGCGAGCTCGAGGTCACGTTGGACGCGCTCGGGGTGCCGGGCGTGCCGGGCGGCTGGTTGGTACCGCCGCCGATGCTGGCGGAGAAGCTGTTGACGGTCAGGCCCACGCCGCCGATCCACGGCTCGAAGCCGGCCTGAATGCTGGTGAGATACCACGCCGTCGTCCCGAAGTTGGAGCCCCGCGTGATGGCGTCGAGAATGAAGTCCCGCGCATTGAAGGAAAGACTGGTGATGCCGGCCGGGTTCCCCACATAGGACACGACGTTGTTCTGGCCGTTGTTGCCGACCCAGACGTTCCAGGTGTGGCCGGCGAAATTCACCGTGGTCCCGGTGTTGGAGCCGACTGGTTGGATGGAACCGGTGTGGTTGAGCCAAACCATGATCTCGGTGTCCTGCACGCCACTGACATTCGTATCCGCGTTGATCCAGATGTCATAGGCGGCGTCGAAAGTGCCACTGCTCGGGTAACTCACACTGATGGACGTATTCGCGTTGCCCATACTGCTGATCTGTGCGGGCAGCGGCGAGCTCGGGCTGCAGTTGCTGTAATGGCAACCCAGGTAGATCGCCGGGTACGCGGTCGGTGCCCCCGAGAGGTTGCCGGTGCCGTCCTGCTGGGTGATCGTGAAGCCGCTCGCGGTGGTGCTGATGCACTGGGTCGCGCTCGTACCCCAGCGGTTGTTCATGATGATGTAGTTACCTGAGACGACCGTTCCGAACTGGTCGCAAATCGTGACGGCCTGCGCGGGCGTGGCCACGACCAGGCTGACCCCGATCGCTGCGACGGTGAGGACGGTGGCGGAGGCGATCCTCGCGATGAGGTGCCCAGCCTTTCGTTGCCTGTCCATGCTCTGCTCCTTCAGGGCGTGTGAAGGCAGCCGGCAGCCCCGCTGCGAGGCGGCACGGCAGTGGCACCGCTCCGGGCGATCGGGGCGGATCACCGGGAGCCGGGTCGGACATGATTGGCTCAAAGAGGGTTCTGTGCAGACCCGTACGGCGCCGCGGCTGGACGGTGGACGGACGCGCCGCGCACGAGTCGTTACCTGGCCGAATTACTCGGCGAAAGCTGCGAGAATGTGGGACGGGTCGGTGCACGAACGGTGGTCGCGACCGCTAGATAGGTGCATACGCCGGTTGACGATCCCGAGTCATCGCCGACCTCGCGTACCCACCCAGTCCTGCGACGAGGGCTCTCGGTGACCCCTGTCGGGAGACTGATGACGAGCTATTGCGCAGTATTGCATGGGAGCGTTCCCATAGCAACACCCAACTCATGGGTGTCGTAGTGATCTTCATGAGGCCCGCGGCAGTGACGCTCGGTGTCGCCACGCGCCGTGAGCATCGGGCCCGAGAAGAATCAGTACACAGTGGACGGTCGGGGTGACCTGAGCCGCCGGGCCGCCAACGTCAGGGCGTCGGCGACCACCCGGGCATGGGGAAGCCGTCGAGCAGGTCGGCGACCTCGCCGGCGATCGCGTCCAGCGCTGCTTCGTCGTCCTTGGCGAACGCCCCGACGGCCGCGTCCATCCACGCGGCCACGGTTGGCATGTGCTCCTCGCGCAGGCCCCGCGTGGTCAGGGCCGGTGTGCCGAGCCGGATGCCCGACGGGTTGGCCGGCCGGCGGGAGTCGTACGGCACCGTGTTGAAGTTCAGTTCGATGCCGGCCCGGTCCAGCGCCTTGGCCGCTGGCTTGCCCTCGACGCCCTTGTTGGACAGGTCGATGAGGATCAAATGGTTGTCGGTGCCGCCGGAGACCAGGTCGAAGCCGTGCTCCAGGAGGGCGGCCGCCAGCGCCCTGGCGTTCGCGACGACCTGGTGAGCGTAGCCGGTGAAGGAGGGCTGGGCCGCTTCGTGCAGCGCGACGGCGATGCCGGCCGTGGTGTGGTTGTGCGGGCCGCCCTGCAGACCCGGGAAGACCGCCTTGTCGATGGCTTTCGCGTGCTCGGCCTTCGCCATGAGCATGGCCCCGCGCGGTCCGCGCAGCGTCTTGTGCGTGGTCGTGGAGATGACGTCGGCGTAGCCCACCGGCGAGGGGTGCGCGCCACCCGCCACCAGACCGGCGATGTGCGCGATGTCGGCGACCAGCACCGCGCCGACCTCGTGGGCTATCGCGGCGAATGCGGGAAAGTCGATGGTGCGGGGGATCGCGGTCCCGCCACAGATGATCATCTTGGGCTGGTGTGCCCGAGCCAGGTCGCGCACGTTATCCATGTCGATGCGACCGGTCTCCCGGCCCACCACGTAGTGCACCGGCCGGAACCACTTGCCCGTCGCGGAGACCGGCGAGCCGTGGGTGAGGTGCCCGCCGTGCGACAGCTCCAGGCCCAGGAACGTGTCACCGGGGGCCATGAAAGCGAGGTAGACGGCGAGGTTGGCCGGCGAGCCCGAGTACGGCTGGACGTTGGCGTGCTCGGTGCCGAACAGGGCCCGGGCCCGGCTCGCGGCGAGCTCCTCGATCGGGTCGACGAACTGCTGGCCCTCGTAGTACCGCTTGCCCGCGTAGCCCTCGGAGTACTTGTTGTTCAGCACCGTGCCACACGCCTCCAGCACGGCGGCCGAGACATAGTTCTCCGACGGGATCATGCGCAGCTTGTCGTGCTGGCGCTTCGCCTCGGACTCGACGAGCCGGGCCAGGTCGGGATCGGTGGCCGACAGGTGGGGCAGCGCGGGCACGTGCATAGGTAGCCTCCGGTGTCGGGGGCACCCAGGCGCTGCGGTGCCGTACGCGTTCGCTCCCCGGTGGTCGGTTCCACCTCAACGCCAGTCGCGAGTTCGCCTGAAGCCTATTACGAGCCATACCCGTACGGTGGCCAGCACCGCCACTGTCACCAACCCGCCACGGCCCGTGCTCGCGGGACCTGCGGAAGCTGCCCGCTGACTCAGTCCGGGACGCGGCGGTAGGCGCCGTCGCTGGCTGAGGTCGCCATCGACGCGTATGCGCGCAGCGCGGCCGAGATCGGCCGGTGCCGGTCGATGGGGGTATACGGGTGGTCCCGCTTGTCCTGGGCGACGCGCCGTGCGTCGAGAACCTCCGGCGGCACCAGCAGCGAGATCGCCCGGGCGGGGATGTCGATCTCGACGGTGTCGCCGTCCTGGACCAGGGCGATGAGCCCACCCGCCGCTGCCTCAGGGGAGATGTGACCGATCGACACTCCGCTCGTTCCGCCGGAGAAGCGCCCGTCCGTGACGAGCGCACACGCCCGACCGAGGCCACGCCCCTTCAGGAACGACGTGGGGTAGAGCATCTCCTGCATGCCCGGCCCCCCGCGTGGGCCCTCGTACCGCACGACCACCACATCGCCGGCCTTGACCTCGCCCGCGAGGATGCCGTCCACTGTGGACTCCTGGGACTCGAAGACCCGGGCCGGCCCCCGGAACGTGAGGTTCTCCTCGGGCACCCCCGCGGTCTTGACCACGCACCCCTCGGGGGCGAGGTTGCCGTAGAGAATGGCCAGTCCACCGTCGGCGGAGTACGCGCTGGCCGCGTCGCGGATGCACCCGTTCGCGGGATCGGTGTCCAGAGTGGACCAACGGTTGGTCGTGGAGAACGGCTGGGTCGTACGGACGCCGCCGGGAGCGGCATGGAAGAGCTCCACCGCCTCGCGAGTCGCCGAGCGGCCGCGCACGTCCCAGGCGGTGAGCCAACTCTCCAGTGTGGACGAATGGACCGCGTGGACGTCACGGCGCAGCAGTCCGGCCCGGTCGAGCTCGCCCAGGATGGCCGGGATGCCGCCCGCGCGGTGCACGTCCTCCATGTGGTACTTGGGCGTGTTCGGGGCGACTTTGCACAGGCACGGCACACGCCGCGAGATCGCGTCGATGTCGGCGACGGTGAAGTCCACATGGGCCTCCCGAGCCGCCGCGAGCAGGTGCAGCACGGTATTGGTGGACCCCCCCATCGCCACGTCGAGGGCGGCGGCGTTCTCGAACGCGGCCCGGGTCGCGATCGAACGCGGCAGCACGGAATCGTCTGCCTGCTCGTAGTGGCGCTTGGCGAGGTCCACGATCAGGCGTCCGGCCGCCTCGAAGAGGCCCCGACGCGCGGCGTGTGTCGCGAGCGTCGAGCCGTTGCCGGGCAGGGCGAGCCCGATCGCCTCGGTGAGGCAGTTCATCGAGTTGGCGGTGAACATGCCCGAGCAGGAACCGCACGTCGGGCAGGCGGAGCGCTCGATCACGCCGAGCTGGTCCTCGGTGACCGTGTCGTTCGCCGAGGCGATCATCGCGTCGATCAGATCCAGCTTCTCGTGCACGATTCCCGAGATCGCGACGGTCTTCCCCGCCTCCATCGGCCCACCGGAGACGAACACCGTCGGGATGTTCAGCCGTAGTGCGGCGTTGAGCATCCCCGGAGTGATCTTGTCGCAGTTGGAGATGCAGACCAGCGCGTCGGCCATGTGCGCCTCGACCATGTACTCGACGCTGTCGGCGATGAGCTCCCGGCTCGGCAGCGAGTAGAGCATCCCCGCGTGCCCCATGGCGATGCCGTCGTCGATCGCGATCGTGTTGAACTCGCGCCCGACACCGCCGGCGGCGGCCACCGCGTCGGCGACCAGGGCGCCCAGGTCCTTCAGGTGCACGTGTCCGGGCACGAACTGGGTGAATGAGTTGGCGATCGCCACGATCGGCTTGCCGAAGTCCGCGTCGGTCATCCCGGTCGCTCGCCACAGAGCCCGCGCGCCGGCCATGTTGCGCCCCTGGGTCGAGGTCGCCGACCGCAGGGGGCGCGCCGCGCTGGCGGGCGACGGCGTCCCGCGCTTCGGGGTGGCCTTCGCGGGCGCGGCCTTCTTGGCGGTTTTGCGGGGGGCGCGGGGCGTGGACGGCTCGGGCATCCGTCAAGTCTGCGCTCCGCCCGTTCCCGCGCAAGCAGTGACCCGCCTCATGGGACCAAGCCACCGTTACCGGGCCGTGATGTGATCGTCTACCACGATGTGAGACGGCTTGACTCGGTGGGCGGGAATGGTGTTTGCTGGACACCATGCCGTACCGGTCCGTCCCCGTACTTCTCACCTAGCGCGTCGCACACCCACTGCGACGCGCGAAGCCCACGTGCCCTGCACGGGGGCTTTTTGTTGTGAGGGACCCGGTACGCACTCCCGACCCAGGACGCACGAAGGCGTGGACGCCATGACGAAGCCGGCTGACAAGACCGAGAAGACCGAGCCCGCGGGCTCGGCGGGGCGGAGCTCAGACAAGACCGAACCACGACAGCCGACGCCGCTCACCGTTGCCGGCGTCCGTACCGCGCCGAAACCCCCGGCGGCCACCCCGCGGGTCCCGGCCCCCGAGCCGGTCTCCGGGGCGCAGGCGCTCGTACGGTCGCTCGAGGCGCTCGGTGTCGACGTGATGTTCGGCATCCCGGGTGGGGCGATCCTGCCCGCCTACGACCCGATCTTCGACTCGAAGGTTCGCCACATCCTGGTCCGGCACGAGCAGGGAGCCGGGCACGCGGCCACGGGCTATGCGCAGGCGACCGGCAAGGTGGGCGTGTGCGTGGCGACCAGCGGACCCGGCGCCACGAACCTGGTCACCCCGATCGCCGACGCGTACATGGACTCGGTTCCGATCGTGGCGATCACGGGCCAGGTCTCGCGCGCGGCGATCGGCACGGATGCCTTCCAGGAGGCGGACATCCACGGCATCACGCTGCCGATCACGAAGCACAACTACCTGGTGCAGCGGGCCGAAGACCTGCCGCGGGTGCTGGCTGAGGCGTTCCACCTCGCCGGGACCGGTCGGCCCGGTCCGGTCCTGGTGGACATCCCGAAGGATGTCCTGCAAGCCCGTACGGAGTTCTCCTGGCCGCCGACCATCGAGTTGCCGGGTTACCGGCCGACGCTGCAGCCTCACGGCAAGCAGATCCGGGAGGCGGCCCGGCTGATCGTGGGCGCTCGCCGTCCGGTGCTCTACGTCGGTGGCGGCGTGCTCAAGGCGAAGGCGTCGGTGGCGCTGCGGCGTCTGGCCGAGCTGACCGGCGCACCCGTGGTCACCACGCTGATGGCGCGCGGGGCTTTCCCGGACAGCCATCGCCAGCACATGGGCATGCCCGGCATGCACGGTACGGTCGGCGCGGTCTTCGCGCTGCAGAAGGCCGATCTGCTGGTCGCGCTCGGCGCCCGGTTCGACGACCGCGTCACCGGGCAGTTGTCGACGTTCGCCCCGGGGGCGGCGATCGTGCACGCCGATATCGACCCGGCCGAGATCGGCAAGAACCGGGCCGCGGATGTGCCGATCGTCGGCGATGCCGGCCACGTGATCGAGGACCTCGTCACCGCCGTGGCGGCCGAGCACAAGGCGGGGCACCAGGCGGACCTGACCGAGTGGTGGCGCCAGCTCGACGACATCCGGGAACGCTATCCGCTCGGTTGGGAGGAACCGCCGGACGGCACGCTGGCCCCGCAGTACGTCATCAAGCGGCTCGGCCAGATCGCCGGCCCGGACGCGATCTACGTCGCGGGCGTCGGTCAGCACCAGATGTGGGCGTCGCAGTTCATCTCCTACGAGAAGCCGGCCACCTGGCTCAACTCCGGCGGGCTGGGCACGATGGGCTACGCCGTGCCGGCGGCCATGGGCGCGAAGGTCGGCCGGCCGGGCTCGGTCGTGTGGGCCATCGACGGCGACGGCTGCTTCCAGATGACCAACCAGGAACTCGCCACCTGCGCCCTGGAGGAGATCCCGATCAAGGTCGCCATCATCAACAACGGCAACCTCGGCATGGTCCGGCAGTGGCAGACGCTCTTCTACAACGAGCGGTACTCGAACACCGACCTCGGCACCCACAAGCACCGCATCCCCGACTTTGTGAAGCTCGCCGAGGCGCTGGGCTGCACGGGGCTGCGTTGCGAGACCGCGGCCGAGGTCGACCGGACCATCGAGATGGCCATGAAGATCAACGATGGCCCCGTCGTGGTCGACTTCGTGGTCGGCAAGGACGCCATGGTGTGGCCCATGGTCGCCGCGGGCACCAGCAACGACGAGATCATGTTCGCCCGGGACGTACGGCCGACCTTCGATGAGGATGACGTCTAGCGATGAGCGCGAGGACCGAGCTTGCGAGCGCCGAGCTGCGAAGGAAAGGGAGACAATGAGCAAGCACACGCTGTCGGTGCTGGTGGAGAACAAGCCCGGCGTCCTGGCCCGGGTGGCCGGACTCTTCTCCCGGCGCGGGTTCAACATCGACTCGCTCGCGGTCGGCGAGACCGAGCACGCGGAGATCTCCCGGATCACGATTGTGGTCAATGCCGAGGACTCGCCGCTGGAGCAGGTGACCAAGCAGCTCAACAAGCTGGTCAACGTGTTGAAGATCGTCGAACTGGAGCAGGGCCAGTCGGTGCAGCGCGAGCTGGTGCTCGTGAAGGTACGGGCCGATCGACCTCAGCGCTCGGGAGTCCTGGAGACCGTGCAGCTGTTCCGCGCCCGTGTGGTCGACGTGGCACCGGACGCGCTGACCATCGAGGCAACCGGGACCGCGGAAAAACTTGAGGCACTGCTGCGGGACCTCGAACCGTACGGAATCAAGGAAATGGTGCAGTCGGGCATGGTGGCGATCGGGCGTGGCTCCCGGTCCATCACCGCCCCCGTCCTGCGAGCGGCCTCCTAGGCCACGGAAGAAAGGGTTATCGCCATGGCCGTAGAGGTCTACTACGACGACGACGCCGACCTGTCGGTGATCCAGGGCCGCAAGGTCGCGGTCATCGGGTACGGCAGCCAGGGGCATGCGCACGCGCTGTCGCTTCGCGACTCCGGCGTCGACGTCCGCATCGGTCTACCCGAGGGATCCAAGAGCCGGGCCAAGGCCGAGGAGCAGGGCCTGCGCGTGGTGACGCCGGCCGAGGCGTCGGCGGAGGCCGATGTCATCATGATCCTGGCCCCGGACACGGCACAGCGTCGCATCTACGCCGAGGACATCGCCCCGTCGCTGACCGCCGGAAAGGCGATCTTCTTCGGCCACGGCCTGAACATCCGGTTCAACCTCATCAGCCCACCCTCCGATGTGGACGTCGCGATGGTGGCGCCCAAGGGGCCCGGGCACCTGGTCCGCCGCCAGTTCGTGGATGGCAAGGGCGTACCCGTCCTGGTGGCGGTCGAGCAGGACGCCACGGGTGGCGCGCTCGCGCTCGCGCTCTCCTACGCCAAGGCCATCGGCGGCACCCGGGCCGGCGCGATCAGGACCACCTTCACCGAGGAGACCGAGACCGATCTCTTCGGCGAGCAGGCGGTGCTCTGCGGCGGTGCCACGGCCCTGGTGCAGGCGGGATTCGAGGTGCTCACCGAGGCCGGGTACGCCCCGGAGGTGGCCTACTTCGAGTGCCTGCACGAACTCAAGCTCATCGTGGACCTGATGTACGAGGGCGGCATCGCCCGCATGCGCTACTCGATCTCCGACACGGCCGAGTACGGGGACTACTCGCGCGGGCCGCGCGTCATCGACGCCCGGGTCAAGGACGAGATGCGCAAGATCCTTGGCGAGATCCGCAGTGGCGAGTTCGCGCGGGAGTGGATCGCCGAGGACGACGAGGGGCGCCCGAACTTCACCAAGTGGCGCGAGGAGGCGGCGGCACACCCGATCGAGGAGACCGGGCGCAAGCTGCGCGGCATGATGTCCTGGGTCGACCGTCCGATCACCGAGACCGCCTAAAACCCGTGTTGATCTAGGGCTACGGACCGTGGTCGGAGATCAAACCACGGTCCTGTGCCCTAGATCAACGCGAGGGGGAGGTGCAACTCCACGAGGGCGCCGCCGAGCTGACCGGTGTCGAGCCGCACCGTGCCGCCGGCCGCCTCGGCGGTGCGCCGGGCGATGTCCAGCCCCAGGCCCGTGGAGCCGCCGGGGCTCACCCCGCGTTGGCCGACCACCGAGAAGCCGGGGCCACCGTCCTCGACGACCAGGATCGCCCCGCCGGCCGTGGCCGCCGCGCAGACCCGTACCGGTGCACCGTCGGGAGTGTGGCTGAAGACGTTGTCCAGCAAGGCATCCAGCGCCGCGGCGAGATCCTGCGCCGGCACCCCCACCGGCAACGGCCCGGCCGGGATGTCCACCTCGAGGCGACGCCCCGAGTCCTCGGCGAGCGCCGACCAGAACGCCGTGCGTTCGGCCACCACCGCGACGAGGTCGGCCCGGGCGTGTACCCCGGAGCGTACGGTCCGGCGGGCGGTGCGGATGAGCTCGTCCACCTCGCGACGCAGTGCCTGGACGTCGGCATCCAGCCGCGCCTGGTCCTGCGCGTCGCCGACCGCGTCGACGTCCAGGCGCAGCGCGGTCAGCGGGGTCCGCAGCCGGTGGGCCAGGTTCGCCACCTCCTCGCGTTCGGCGCGCAGCAGCTCCTCGATGCGGGCCGCGAGCCGGTTGAGCT
This sequence comes from Micromonosporaceae bacterium, assembly GCA_036557785.1. Taxonomy (GTDB): domain Bacteria; phylum Actinomycetota; class Actinomycetes; order Mycobacteriales; family Micromonosporaceae; genus DATBGZ01. The sequence continues at coordinate 112,603 of DATBGZ010000092.1, read as the reverse complement.
CCGCACCGACCCGGCGTACCTCGGGCGGGCCGGACGGGGCCAGCCGTACGGCCGCGTCACCCGCGGCGAGCCGGTCGGCGGTGGCGGCGAGCGCGGTGACCGACCCGACCAGCCGGCGCCCCAGCCGGTCGGCGATCAGCAGGCTCATGGCTACCAGCCCGACCCCGATCATGCCCAACAACAGCCAACTCCGGGAAACTCCACTGTGGAGTATCGCGTCGGGGACGAAGACGCGTACCACCGCCGTGCCGGTCGACAGGCCCTGCACCGGCACCAGGACCTCGACACCACCGGTGGTCCAGGCCGAGAACGCCTCACCCCTGCTCGCGAGCTCGACCGAGGCGCCGCGCTGGGCCCCCGCACCGACCTCGGTGCCGTCGCCGTAGAAGACCGTCAACGACACCTCGTCGGAGCGCGGGGTCTGGCCCAGCGCCACCAGCGTCGCGGCCGCCTGGGCGCGGCTGGTCGCCTCGGCGATCGCGCGCTGCTGGGTGCTGTTGCGCAGCACGAGGCCGAGCGGAGCAAGGAACGCGGCGAGGATCACGGCCGTGGTCGCCACGACGAGCAGGTTGAGCTGGGCCCGCACGCCGGTCACGATGGCTCGCCCTCCACGGCGGGCTCCGTCAGTCCGAACCGCACACCGACGCCCCGTACGGTGTGCAGCAGGCGCGGCTGCTCCGCCGATTCGCCGAGCTTGCGACGCAGCCAGGAGAGGTGGACGTCAACGGTCTTGTCGGCTGCGCCGTAGGGCTGCCGCCACACCTCAGCCAGCAGCTCGCGTTTGCTCACCACGGTGCCGGCCCGTTGGCAGAGGTAGGCGAGCAGATCGAACTCGCGAGCCGTGAGCTCGACCGGCCGGCCGTCGATGGTGGCCGTGCGGGCGGCCGCGTCGAGCACGAGCGGTCCGATGGTCAGCGGGTTCTCGGCCCGGGTGGCCGCCTGGTTGCGGCGCAGCACCGCCCGGATGCGGGCATCGAGCTGGCCCGCGCCGAACGGCTTGACCAGGTAGTCGTCGGCACCGGCATCGAGTGCCCGGACGATCTCATCCTCCTCTTCGCGCGCGGTGGCGACGATGACCGGCACCGCGCTGACGGCACGCAGCATGCGCAGGACCTCGTGACCGTCCACGTCGGGCAGCCCGAGGTCGACGATCACGAGGTCGGGTCGGTCCTTGACCGCCTGCTCGAGGCCGGCCATGCCGGTGGCTGCCCAGCTCGTCGCGTAGTCCCGGTCGGCGAGCGCGCGCAAGAGGGCGGAGCGCACGTGCGGCTCGTCCTCGACCACCAGGATGTGCGGCATGGTCCGCACGGTACAGCCGCTGCGACGATGCTCCGTAGTCCCGGCGACGCCCTCGACGTAGCGTTGTGGCTGTCTTAGCGCCGCCTTAACCGTGGCAGGACGACGATCGGTCTCATGAGTGGGTCAACGCTTCGCATCGCGTCAGTGATCGCCGCCACGGTCGCCGTCACCGGCATCGCGACCGCCGCGGTCACGGCGATCGCGCGCGGGCAGAGTTCGACGCTGTCCCCTCAGGACGTGAACCAACTGCTCGCACAGGCTGGGGGAACACCCGAGCCGACCACGACGCCGACGAGCGCGGGCAGCGGCGATGTCGTCACTGGTCTCGGCGATCTGGTGGCGACGCTGACGCCGGGCATCGTCACCGTGCACTGCGATGGCGATGTCGCCACGCTCGTGAGCTGGAGCCCGAACCCTGGCTTCCGCTCGAAGGACGCGGTGCGTGGGCCTGCGGCCGAGGTGAGCGTACGGTTCGAGAGCGACTCTGACGGAGAGTTCACGGTGAGCGCGACCTGCAGCGCGGGAACCGCCACCGCACGCGTCGGTGCCGACGACGGTGGCCACGGCGGCAAGGGCGGCGGCCACAGCGGCGACGGCTGAGCCCTGGCCGGGGACCGCCCGTCCCCCCGGTGTTTCGCTGCCGTACGGCCGGCTGCACCTCGCCGATCTTCACAGTTCCGTGTAATTCCGACATCACAAATACTGATGTTCAGGGCAAAATCGGGCCACCATTGTCATGCAATCGTGAAGACTCGCCGGTAGGGTCCGGCCATGCGGCTGGAGTACCCCCACCGGATGGAGCGCTTCGGCGCTGTCCGCATCCAGGATCTGCAGCGGGTCATTGAGATCGACTCCGGCCCGGCCTCAGCGGACCTCATGGGCGACCTGGGCCCGGCCCAGAGCGTCTCCACCGAGCGGCTGCGGGAGACCGAGCGCGACCTGGTCATCGTCGTGCCCTGCATGAACGAGACACGGAAGGTCATCGAGGGCGTGCTGGCGGGGATCCCGCACGACTGCCTCATCGTCCTGGTCTCCAACAGCGCCCGCACACCGGTCGACCGGTACGCGGAGGAGGTCGAGGTTCTCGAGCAGTTCTGCCGCCTCTCCCAACGACCGGCACTCGCCGTGCATCAGCGCGATCCGGGACTCGCGGCCGCGGTCAAGGCCGCCGGCATGCCCGACCTCGTCGGTGATGACGGCCTGGTGCGCAACGGCAAGGGCGAGGCGATGCTGGTGGGGACCGCGCTCGCGGCACTCTCCGGGCGACGCTACGTCGGGTATGTCGACGCGGATAACTACGTTCCTGGTGCGGTCACCGAGTACTGCAAGGCGTACGCGGCCGGTCTGAGCCTGGCCAGCAGTCCGTTCAGCATGGTGCGCATCTGCTGGGGCTCGAAGCCGAAGCTGCGGGACGGGCGGATGTTCTTCACCCGGTGGGGACGCAGTTCCCAGGTCGTCAACCACTTCCTCAATCGAGTGATCAGCGAGCACACCGGCTTCGGCACCGACGTCATCGCCACCGGCAATGCGGGCGAGCACGCGCTCAGCATTGAGCTGGCCGTACGGCTGCGGATGGCGAGCGGTTTTGCTGTCGAGCCATTCCACTTCATCGACCTATTTGAACAGTTCGGCGGAGTGCTCGACACCGAGCACGACGACGTGCTGGCCAACTCGGTGCAGGTGGTCCAGATCGAGTCCCGCAACCCGCACTTCCACGACGACAAGGGCAGCGAGCACGTCCGGTGCATGCGCAATCAGGCGCTCAACGCGCTGTTCCACTCACCGATCTGCCCGCCCTCGGTGCGCGACGCGATCCAGGATTTCCTGGTCGCCGAACGCACGATCGGTCCGGGTGCGCAGCCACCGAGCGAACGGATCTATCCGCCCGTCGCGTCGATGGCGTTGGATATCTTCCACGACGAGCTGGTCGCCGAGGCAGCGACGTTCCGGCAGGTGCTGCGTCGCGTGCCGGTGGCGATGGTGGATGCCTCACCGATCCGCCGGCCGGACCTGATCCAACCGCTGCCGACGGCTCCCGCGGACGGCTGAACCCCCAGCCGCCCGCGACCCGTGGCGCTGACCCCTGCGCGGCGCGCAGGAGGCGCACAATGGTGCGTCCGTACCACTGCCGCCACGAGGTGAAACGACCGTGACTTCCGTTGTCCTTGTCGCCGAGGAGCTCGCGCCCGCGGCGATCGACGTGCTCGCCGACGACTTCGACCTACGCCATGTCGACGGCACGGACCGCCAGGCGCTGCTCGCCGCCCTCGCCGAAGCCCAGGCGGTGATCGTCCGTAGCGCGACGGACATCGACGCCGAGGCGATCGCCGCGGCTCCGGGGTTGCGTGTCGTCGCCCGGGCAGGCGTCGGCCTGGACAACGTCGACGTGGCCGCGGCAACGGCGCGTGGCGTGATGGTCGTCAACGCGCCGACATCGAACATCGTCTCCGCCGCCGAGCAGGCGGTGGCGCTGCTGCTCGCGGTGGCCCGGCACACCGCGGCCGCCTCGGCATCGTTGAAGTCGGGCGAGTGGAAGCGGACGAACTTCACGGGCGTCGAGGTGCAGGGCAAGACCGTCGGCGTGGTGGGCCTGGGCCGCATCGGCGTGCTCTTCGCCCAGCGGATGGCCGCATTCGGCACCCGGCTCATCGCCTACGACCCGTACGTCCAGCCGGCCCGGGCCGCGCAGCTCGGTGTCCGCCTGGTCGGGTTGGAGGAGCTGCTCGCCGAGTCGGACTTCATCTCCATCCACCTGCCGAAGACTCCCGAGACGGTGGGCCTCATCGGCGAGAAGGAGCTGCGGCTGGTCAAGTCGGGTGTGCGGATCATCAACGCGGCGCGCGGCGGGCTCGTCGACGAGCAGGCCCTCGCGGACGCGATCGCCGAGGGGCGTGTGGCCGGCGCCGGCATCGACGTCTTCGCCAAGGAGCCGTGCACGGCCTCGCCGCTGTTCGCTTTCGACACCGTGGTGGTGACGCCGCACCTGGGCGCCTCGACGCACGAAGCGCAGGACAAGGCAGGTCTCGCCGTGGCGCGCAGCGTCAAACTCGCGCTGCAGGGTGAGTTCGTGCCGGATGCCGTGAACGTTCAGGCGGGCGGTGTGGTGGCCGAGGAGGTGCGACCGCTGTTGCCCCTGGTCGAAAAGCTGGGCCGGGTCTTCACCGCCGTCGCGGGCGGTGTCGCTCCGTCGGTCACGGTCGAGGTCTCCGGCGACGTGGTCGCCAACGACGTGAGCGTGCTGCGTCTCGCGGCCCTCAAGGGACTCTTCTCCTCGGTGGTCGAGGAACAGGTCACATACGTCAACGCGCCGCTCCTCGCCACCGACCGGGGCGTCGAGGTCGATCTGTCGACCACGATCGAGACCAGCGATCACCCGGTTCTCGTCACGCTTCGCGGCGCGCTGCTCGACGGTCGCGTGATCAGCGTGTCGGGCACCGCGCTGGCTACGCCGCGGGAGTCGCTGCGGTTGACCGGGCTGGACGGCTTCGACCTGGAGCTCGAGGCGGAGCGGGTGCTGCTCTTCTTCCGGTACGTGGACCGGCCCGGCGTGGTGGGCGCCGTGGGGACGCTGCTCGGCAAGGCCGGGGTCAACATCGCGGCCATGCAGGTCTCCCGGCGCGAGGTCGGCGGCGAGGCGCTCATGACCCTGACGGTGGACACTCCCGTGGCGCCCGAGCTGCTCGCCTCGGCCGCCGACGCCATCGGAGCCACCGCCGCCTCAGCGGTGGATCTCACCGACTAGTGTCCGGATCGTGGGAGTGGCGTACCGGTCACTAGGATGCGGGCCTAGGGTTGCGGGGTCTGCCGCGAAGCCCGGGAGGTGGCAATGGCCGCGAAGAGGCGCCCACGCGCTGCGTCGATCGCGGTCGTGCGCGGTGATGGCATCGGTACGGAGGTCGTGGCGCAGGGCCTGAAGGTCCTCGAGGCCGTGTTGCCCGGTTGCCGTACGGCCGAGTACGACCTGGGCGCGGCCCGGTACAACCGCACGGGCGAGGTGTTGCCCGACTCCGTGCTCGACGAGCTCGCCGGCCATGACGCGATCCTGCTCGGCGCGGTGGGCGATCCGTCGGTTCCGCCGGGCGTCCTCGAGCGCGGGCTGCTGCTCAAGCTGCGCTTCGCGTTCGACCAGTACGTGAACCTGCGCCCGTCGCGGTTGTGGCCGGGAACCATCGGTCCGCTCGCGAACGTCAAGGCCGGGGAGATCGACTTCGTCGTTGTCCGGGAGGGCACCGAGGGGCTCTACACCGGCGCCGGCGGCACGATGCACGCCGGCACACCGGCCGAGGTCGCGACCGAGGAGAGCCTCAACACGCGCCACGGCGTCGAGCGGGTCATCCGGGACGCGTTCGCCCGGGCCGGTACGCGGGAGCGTCGCAAGGTCACGCTGGTCCACAAGACCAACGTGCTGACCCACGCGGGTGGGCTCTGGAGCCGTACCTTCGCCGAGGTTGCCGCCGAGCACCCCGACATCGCCACCGAGTACCAGCACGTCGATGCCGCGGCGATGTTCCTCGTGACCGCGCCACAGCGTTACGACGTGATCGTGACCGACAACCTCTTCGGTGACATCCTCACCGACATCGCAGCCGCCGTCACCGGCGGTATCGGGCTCGCGGCGAGCGGGAACATCAACCCGGATCGCCGCTTCCCGTCCATGTTCGAACCCGTGCACGGCTCGGCCCCGGACATCGCGGGCCAGGGCCTCGCGGATCCGGTCGCGGCCGTACTCTCGGTGGCGATCATGCTCGACCACCTCGGACACCCCGAGGCGGCCCGGCGCGTCGAGCACGCCGTCGCGGCCGAACTCGCCGGCCGTACGCACTCCACACACGCGATCCGTACCGAGGAGGTCGGCGACCGGCTGGCCTCGTTCGCGAGCGACACGACCGCCTGACACGCGCGACCCGCGGTCTTCCAGGGCCGCTCGCTTTCCCACTTAACGCCCGTTCGGGTACGTTGATCTGGCGGCTTTGCCATCTGTTCGGCCCGCGGACGCCATCGACAGCTGTCTTCTTGGAGGTATGCGACATGACCGGCGGTGAGAACCCCTTCGTCATCCGACCCTCACGCAAGCCGGTGCCCGCCATCGAGCGGTCGGCGCTGCTGACCAACCCGGGCTTCGGGCGGGTCTTCACCGACCACATGGTGACCATCCGGTACGCCGATGGGAAGGGCTGGTACGACGCGCGGGTCGAGGCACGCAAGCCGATCCCCATGGACCCCGCGACCGCGGTGCTGCACTACGCACAGGAGATCTTCGAAGGTCTCAAGGCGTACCGGACCGCCGACGGTGGCGTGACGCTGTTCCGTCCCGACGCGAACGCGCGCCGGTTCCGCGACTCCGCGGCGCGCATGGCGATGGCACCGCTACCGGAGGAGCTCTTCCTTGGCTCGATCGACGAGCTGGTCAAGATCGACCGCGAGTGGGTGCCGGACGATCCGGAGGGATCGCTGTACCTGCGCCCCTTCATGTACGCCAGCGACATCTTCCTCGGAGTACGGCCGGCATCGGAGTACATCTACGTGCTCATCGCCTCACCCGTGGGCTCCTACTTCAAGACCGGGGTGAAACCGGTCTCGCTCTGGGTGTCCACTGAGTACACTCGCGCGGCGCCCGGTGGCACCGGAGCGGCCAAGTGCGGTGGCAACTACGCCGCGAGCCTCGCCGCACAGGCCGAAGCCTACGAGCACGACTGCGACCAGGTGGTCTTCCTCGACACCCGTGAGCTCAAGTACATCGACGAACTCGGCGGCATGAACATCTTCTTCGTTCACGCCGACGGGCACCTGTCGACCCCACCCCTGTCGGGCACGATCCTGCCGGGCATCACCCGGGACTCGGTCATCACCCTGGCTCGCGCGGCCGGCCGTGCGGTGCAGGAGCGACCGGTGAGCTTCGACGAGTGGCGTGACGGCACGGCCAGCGGTGAGATCACCGAGGCCTTCGCCTGCGGTACGGCTGCGGTGATCACCCCGGTCGGCATGGTCCGGTACGACGGCGGCGAGTTCGCCATGCCCAACAAGGGCAAGGGAAAGGTCGCGGCAGCGCTTCGCAAGTCCCTTGTGGACATCCAGCGGGGCAGGGTCAAGGACAGGTACGGCTGGGTCCACCGCGTCCTCTGATCAACTGCCGCTGGTCAAACGCCGGTGCGGCGTCCCCTCGGGGCGCCGCACCCGGCATTTGTCTGTAGCCGATCCCACTCAGCCGAACACGTCAGCCATCGTGGTGGCGGTGACTGCCCGGTCGAGCCAGGTCTCGAGGGTCGACGCGTCCGTGCACGCCGTGATCTTGTCGCGGTCATCCTGGCTCAGCGGGACGCCACGCGCGGCGAGGACTCGGAGCAACGCCTTGGCCTCGCCCTCGGCTTGGCCTCTGGCCCACGCCTTGCCCCAGTCGGTCTGGAACTCGTAGTCGATGGTGCGCAACTTATCCTCCATCCTCTTGCGGGCCGGCACGGGCACGAGCAGCCGGGTCAGCGGTGTAGCGCGCGGAGTGCGGTGACCTTCTCGATCAGGCGGGCCTGCTCGGCGTCGGTCAACGCGACCTCCATCTCCTGCAACAGGTCGCGTAGCTCATCGATGGATATCTCCCGGTGCTCGGTCGGCTGGCCCGGGCGCCGCACGGTCACCGTGCCATGCGTGAGCGTCGTGTGCCGACCCTTACCGTGGCGGGTCACCATCAGGGCGTGCCGGAACTGGCTGGCCGGATAGGTGCTTGTGTAGTGGTGGCCGCAGACCAGATCGACGGGCTGCACCGGCAACTCGTCGTGCGCGTGCATCAGCTCCCACGCGCCGTCGTGCCACCGGTGCAGCTCCCACGCGCGGCCGGCGCCGTGCGGGACCGCGGCGACGCGGAACGCCCAGCCGTCCTGATCGTCCGTGGCGCCGTCCACGAGCGGAGTCGGCCGCAGCAGGCTCATGCCGAAGCCCGGGTCCGCGAGTAGCGCGGCATCATCCACCGTCGCGACGACGACGCAGTGGGTTCGGGCACCGGTGGAACTCGGACCGGCGACTCGCCCGAGCCGGCGCTGAACCGGGTAACCGAGGCGCTCGAGCACCGCCGCGAAGAGCGTGCTGTGCTCGAAGCAGTAACCACCACGGCCACGGCCGACGAACTTGGCCTGCACGGCATCGAGGTCGACGCCGGCATGCTGATCGAGAAGAACGTCGATATTGTCGAACGTGAACGTGCGCACGTGGGCCGTGTGCAGCTCGTCCAGCGCGGCACGGGAGGGTGCTCGCGCACCGATGCCGCCGATCCGGGCGAGGTAGGCGTCCAGATCCAGCCGGCCGACGTCCCACAGGTCGTTCACGTCGGTCTCCCCTTCATCGGCGGCCCTGCTCGTCGCGACCGGATCGAGGGCAGCGGGTCCTGGACACACCGACCGTACCGTCATCCCGCCTCGGCTCCGAGCGGACAGCGGACCGCTGGGCGACGCCGCTGGAACTCCCGTGGCGTTCGCTGCGCGCGAACGCACCGCACCCGATGGCTGCCAGCGACCTAGCATGGGGCATGGCTGAGCCCCCTCTCCCGCGCCCGTCTGCCGGCGGTGCCGCGACCCAGCGCCCCGACACCGAACCCCTGTGGCGGCACGTTCTCGGCGAGCACCTGCGGCGGTGCCGCCTCGCCCGCGGCGAGACCCTGCTCGAGACGGCGGAACGCGCCGGGGTCTCCCCGCAGTACCTGTCCGAGATGGAGCGCGGCATCAAGGAGCCCTCGAGCGAGATGATCGCCGCGGTCGCCGGTGCGCTCGACACGTCGCTGGTCGAGCTGACCACGGGCATCGCGGAGTCGCTGCGGACCCCACAGGCGTTGGTCTTCGCCGGGCGCGCGAGCCGGGCGGCGTACGCGCTGGCGGCGTAGGCCCCTACTCTGCGGGTCGCTCCTCGATGACGTGGTCGATGAGTCCGTACTCCTTGGCCGCGTCGGCCGTGAAGACCCGGTCGTGGTCGGTATCGACGCGCAGGGTCGTCACCGCCTGGCCGGTGTGCCGGGAGAGAATGCGCTCGATGTCGGCCCGGACGCGCACAACCTCGTCCGCCTGCAGGATCAGGTCCGGTATGGCGCCGCGCCCCTGCGCCGCCGGCTGGTGCAGCACGATGCGCGCGTGCGGCAGAGCCGAGCGTTTGCCCGGCGCGCCGGCGGCCAGAAGCACCGCGCCCACGCCGATCGCCTGCCCGATGCTGGTCGTGGTGATCGGAGAGCGGATGTAGCGCATCGTGTCGTAGACCCCGAGCATCGCGCTCGGGTCGCCGCCCTCGCAGTTGATGTAGAGCTGGATGTCTCGCTCCGGGTTGTCCGCCTCCAGGAACAGCAACTGGGCGACGAGCGCGTTCGCCACGCCCGCGTCGATCGGGGTGCCCAGGTAGACGACGCGCTCGGTGAGCAGGTGCGAGTAGACGTCCATGATTCGTTCACCGTGCGGTTGTCGCGCGATGACGTTGGGGATCGTGTAGCTGCTCATCGGATGGCTCCCGCCTCCGCGACGCCGAGCCCGAAACGTCGGTGGGTGCGGGGCGCGATCTCGTCGAAGGTCTGCACGATCCCGTCGATGAACCCGTACTCCAGCGCCTCCGCCGCGGTGTACCAGCGGTCGTGCAGGGAGTCCTCGAACACCCGCTCCGGCGGCTGCCCGGTGTCTTCGGCGACCAGCCGCAGCACCGTGTCACGGGTGTAGCGCAGGTCGCCGGCCTGCAGCTCGATATCGACGGCTGTGCCCGCTATGCCGGCCGAGCCCTGATGCATGAGGATGCGGGCGTGGGGCATGGCCCGCCGCTTGCCCCTGGCTCCCGCCGACAGCAGGAACTGGCCCGCGCTGTAGGCGATGCCCAACGCCAGCGTCGCGACGTCGCACGGGATGAGCCGCATGACATCGCGGATCGCGAGCATCGAGGGGACAGACCCGCCGGGCGAGTGGATCCACAACGCGATGTCCGCGGACGCGTCCTCGGTGGCGAGCGCGACCAGTTGGGTGGCGAGCAGCGTGCCGTTGTCGTCGTCGAGCTCCCCGTCCAGGACCAGGACGCGCTGTTCGTAGAGCTCGCGCCGCGCACGTTCGGTGAACCGGCGGGCCTTCGATTCGTCGCTCATGACCCGAGCGTGACCGCCGCGGCACGGTACCGACAATCGTCTCTGCCCACAGCGGATCTGCCCACAGCGGATCTGCCCACAGCGATCCGCTCACGGCGGATCCCTTCAGGCCGATCCGTCGTCAGCGGCGGAGCAGGCCGTACGACAGGGCGTCGACGAGTGCGTGCCAACTGGCGTCGACCACGTTCTCGTGCACGCCGACCGTGACCCAGTCCCGGCCGTCGGCTTCCTTCGTCTCCACCAGCACCCGGGTCACCGCGCCCGTGCCGTGGGACCCCTCCAGGATGCGTACCTTGAAGTCGGCAAGCTCGAAGTCCGACAACGCGGGGAAGTGGGGTGTGAGTGCCTGGCGCAGCGCCCGGTCCAGCGCGTTGACCGGGCCGTTGCCCTCGGCCGTGGCGATGGCGCGCTCGCCATCGACGTGTATTTTTACCGTCGCCTCTGAGACGACGCCGCCGTCCTCGCGGTGCTCCACGATCACGCGGTACGACTCGACGCGAAACGGCGTGACCGCCTGCCCGAGCTCCTCGCGGACGAGCAGCTCGAAGGAGGCGTCGGCCGCCTCGAACGACCAGCCCTGCGCCTCCAGTTCCTTGATGCGCTTGGTCACCCGGGTCAGCGTGTCCGGATGGGCGGCCAGGTCCACGCCCAGCTCGCGGGACTTGAGCTCGACCGAGGCCCGGCCGGCCATCTCGGTCACCAGGATGCGCATGTCGTTGCCGACGGTGGCCGGGTCTATGTGGTTGTAGAGCACCGGATCCACCTTGATCGCGCTCGCGTGCAGCCCCGCCTTGTGGGCGAACGCGGCGGCCCCGACATAGGCCTGATGGGTGTCGGGGGCGAGGTTCGCGATCTCCGCGATGGCGTGGGAGACCCGCACCATCTGCGCCAGGCCGTCCTCGGGCAGGACGGGCAGGCCGAGCTTGAGCTGAAGGTTCGCCACCGTGGCGAACAGGTCGGCGTTGCCGGGGCGCTCGCCGTAGCCGTTCGCCGTGCACTGGAAGTGGCGAACTCCCGCCTCGACCGCCGCGACCGTGTTCGCCACCGCGCACGACGTGTCGTTCTGGCAGTGGATCCCGAGGCGCGGCAGCACCTCGTCGGGGGGCGCAGCCAACCGTATGGCCAGCCGCTGGCCGACCTCGCCGATCGCGCGGGTCACCATCGATGGCAGCATCCCGCCGTTCGTGTCGCACATCACGGCAACCTCGGCGCCCGCCTCGAGCGCGGTCGCGGCGACCAGCGTGGCGTACTCCGGGTCGAAGCGGAACCCGTCGAAGAAGTGCTCACAGTCGATGAAGACCCGGCGGCCCTCGGTACGGAGGAACTGAACCGAGTCGCGCACCATGGCGAGGTTCTCGTCGCGGGTCGTGCGCAGCGCCCGCTCGACGTGCCGCACGTCCGACTTGGCGACCAGGCAGACCACCGGCGTCTGCGCGTCCAGCAGCGCCCGGATCTGCGGGTCGCCGGCGGCGACCGTCGACGCCTTGCGCGTGGAACCGAAGGCGACGAGCAGCGCATGCCGCAGGTCGAGCTCGGTGTGGGCGCGAGCGAAGAACTCCGTGTCCTTGGGCATCGCACCGGGCCAGCCACCTTCGATGAAGCCGACGCCGAGCTCGTCCAGCAGCCGGGCCACGGCGAGCTTGTCCACCACGGAGTACGTAATGCCCTCGCGCTGGGCTCCGTCGCGCAGCGTGGTGTCGAAGACCTGGTAGGTCATGGCGGCTCTCCCTTCCTGGCAGGGGTCGCGACGGTCGGCACGGATCCGGCGTTCGCACAACAAAAAGACCCCCCGCCGATGCGGGAGGTCTGCGCGCGCCCAGTGTCGTCGGTGCGCGCGCTAGCAGATAATCAGGATCTGCCTCACGGCACGGATTCTGTCACGGCCATGCACTGGCTCGGGATGCCCTTCCACGATGTGGGACACGTCGGGGCGGGCCGGATGCGGCCACCTCCGGACTAGGCTCGTCTGGTGGGCGCGGCCGTGCTGGTGGTGATGGGTGTCTCCGGGAGTGGCAAGACCACGCTCGGCGTGACGCTGGCCACTCGGACCGGATGGCCGTTCCTCGACGCCGATGAGCTGCACTCGGCGCAGGCGGTCGCCCGGATGGCCGCGGGAATCCCGCTCACCGACGCCGACCGAGGGCCGTGGCTGGGTCGGGTCGCGGAGTGGATCGCGCAACGGCAACGTGCCGGCGAGCCGGCCATCGTCGCGTGCTCGGCCCTCAAGCGCCAGTACCGGGACCGGCTGCGGGCCGCCGACCCCGACCTGCGGTTCGCGTACCTGCGCGCCGACCGGGCTCAGATCGCGGAACGCCTCGGCCGGCGCGCCGGTCACTTCTTTCCCCCGGCGTTGGCGACGGCGCAGTTCGACGACCTCGAGGAGCCGGGGCCGGACGAGAACGTGATAACCGTCCCCATTGGACAGAGCGCAGCCGACGAGGCGGACGCGGTGCTGCGGGCGCTCGACGCCGGAAGCAGCCGGGATGGGTAACATCGGGGCGTGACGCAGCGTCTTGTGACATTCACCGATCTCTACAACTTCAGGGACCTGGGCGGCTACCTCACCAGCGATGGGCGCACCGTCGCCTGGCAGCGGCTGTTCCGCTCGGATGACCTGGGCCGGCTCGCGAAGGTGGACCACGACCGCTTCGCGGCACTGGGCATCCGTACGGTCGTGGACCTTCGCCGACCGCAGGAGGTCGCCGAGTTCGGCCGCGTCCCGCAGCTCACCGGGCTCACCTACCACCACCTGCACCTGCTCCATCCGCGATGGGAGCCGCGCGAGTTCGCCGACGTGGCCGAGCGGACCGCGTACCTCGTCGAGCGGTATGGCGAGATGTCGGCCGCCGGCGGTGAGGCGATCGGCGCCGCGCTGCGGCTCATCGCCCAGGCGCAGGCGGCGCCGCTCGTGGTGCACTGCATCGCCGGCAAGGACCGAACCGGCATCATCTCGGCCTTGGTCCTCTCCCTGCTGGGCGTCCCGGACGAGACCATCGCCACCGACTACGCGCTCAGCGACCACTCCGAGACCGCGTACCGGCGCAGTCGCGACATGCCCTCCGCTCCGTTCACAGTCGCGCCCGCGGCCGCGATGCTCACCTTCTTGCAGGGCCTGCGGGCCGAGCACGGCTCGGTCGAAGGGTACGTCGACTCGATCGGCGTGACCGCCCGAGACGTTGCCGCGATGCGCGCCCATCTGCTCTCCTGAGTCCAGGGCACGAGCAGCGTCGCCAGGATCGCGCTGTGGTGGGTGCGCGGGATGGTGACCGTACGGAAGCCGCGGTCCAGGCCCGCCGACCTGTCCCGGCCAGGGCTCGCGCCACGGCCACCCGTAGCCGACCTCGTTTGGTGGCGCTGGGAAGTGTCGGCTACCGTCCTGCGCATGACCGCCGACGCACTTTCTCCCGCGGAGGCGGCAGTATGACCGCCGACGCACTTTCTCCCGCGGAGGCGGCAGTATGACCGCCAATGCGCCTGATCACAGGCGTGCCGAGACGCCGAAGCGGGCCGAGACGCCCAAGCGCGCAGGTACCGCCGCCGCCATCGCGGCGGGCGCACATCTGGTCGTGCTCCTGGCCGCCGCCATCGCCGGTGGGGCGCTGACCTTCTTTGGCGGCGAGATCCTGCTCGGGCTCGTCGCGGTGCTCGGGGGCTCGTTCCTGTTCCGGCGCGGCTGGCGCTATACCGGCGTCGGCCTGCTGGGTGGATGGATCGGCGGCCTCATCATCGTGGCGCTGGTCCAGGTCGCGTTCTGACCGGACAGATGGCCGAGCGGGACATCGTTGCCCTGCGGCCGGGGCAGTGGTTGGGCCGCAAGGCCGAGCACGAACGCCGGGTCGACGCGCTCGTGGCCGAGCATCTCGGCCGCCGCCGTGACGGCGTGGCGCACCCGGTCGCGGACTTCCTGTTCACCTACTACTCGCACCGGCCCGCCCAGTTGCGCCGCTGGCATCCCGGGGCCGGGACGGTACTGCTCGACGCCGATCCACCGGGGCCCGAGTACATCGCGGTGCCCGGCGGCGCGGCACTGGACCACGGTCGCCTGCTCGAACCGCGGCGCCCGGCGGTCGCGGCGATCCGGGATCTGCTCGCCGCCACGGCGAGTCGGCCGGCGCAGTGGGGCTGCTTCGGGCTGCACGAGTGGGCCATGGTCTACCGGCAGGACCCTGGCGCGGTCCGCCACCACGACTGGCCGCTGCGGACGGACCCGGCACCGGTGGTGGAGCAGCAGCCGTTGCGGTGCACACACTTCGACGCCTTCCGCTTCTTCACCGAGCCGGCGCGGCCGCGCAACGTGCTTCAGCTCACCCGCTCCGATCAGCTCAACCGGGAGCAGTCGGGGTGCCTGCACGCGAATATGGACCTCTACAAGTGGGCCTACAAGCTCTCGCCGCTGGTACCGAGTGAGCTCGTGGTGGAGTGCTTCGAACTCGCCCGCGACATCCGTACCGTCGACATGCGCGCGAGCCCGTACGACCTGAGCGACCTCGGGCTCGAGCCGGTGCGGGTGGAGACGGCCCCCGGTCGGGCCGAGTACGCGGGTCTGGCCCGCGAGTTCGCCGAGCGTGCCCAGCCACTGCGGGCTCGCCTTGTCGCCGAGTGCGACCGCGTGCTCAGGCTTCCGATGTACGCGTCGACCAAGGAGGTGTGGTGATGACGCAGGCGGCTGACCCGTACAACCTTGCGCGGTTCGTGACCGCGCAGGAGGGTCTGCACGAGCAGGTGTTGGCGCAGTTGCGGCGTGGGAACAAGACCGGCCACTGGATGTGGTTCGTCTTTCCTCAGGTCGCCGGGCTCGGGCTGAGTGAGATGTCGCAGCGGTACGCGATCTCCGGTGTGGCGGAGGCGCGTGCCTACCTCGCCCACCCGGTACTCGGACCCCGCCTGCGTCAGTGCGCCCAGGCGGTCGCCGACCTCACCAACCGAACGGCGGAGCAGATCTTCGGGCCCGTGGACGCCGTGAAGTTGCGCTCGTCGATGACGCTGTTCCACCGCGCGGAGCCGGACGAACCTGTCTTCGCGCAGGTGCTCCAGCGGTACTTCGACGGCGTCGCCGATGACGCCACCGACCGGCGTCTGTAACGCGGCGGACGATCCATTGTGGAACCGGTAGGCTGCGACCCATGGCGCGCAGCGCGGTGGTCGTGCCCGGCCGGAAGTTCGGCCCGTACGCCCCGCTGACGTTCTACGCGGCGTGGGCGGCGCAGGCCCGTGGCGCGGCGGTGGAGTATGTCGACTGGTGTCCGCCGGACCCCATCGATCCGCTCGAGACTCCGGCCGATCGGCAGGCCTGGGTGCTGGGCGAGGTGACGCCCCTGGTGGACCGGGTCGGCGGCGCGCCTCTGCTCATCGGCAAGTCCCTGGGCACGTACGCCGCTGCATTGGCATCCCAGCGGCACCTGCCCGCCGTCTGGTACACACCGCTGTTGCTCGACACCCTCGCGGTGGCTAGCCTCCGCGCCAGCGCGGCGCCGTTTCTGCTCATTGGCGGTACGGCCGATCACCTGGCCTGGGACGGCGCGGTGGCCCGGTCGCTCTCGCCGTACGTCTGCGAAGTTGCCGGCGCCGACCACGGGCTCTTTGTGCCGGAAGGCCTGGCCGCGAGCGCCGGCGTCCTTGGCGAAGTGACCGCTGCCGTCGAGCGGTTCCTCGACGAGGTCGTGTGGGTGCGCTGACCCCGGCGCTGTCCGCGCGTGGCGTGGCCTAGATTGGCCGCGTGCGCATCGCTCGCTTCGCCCACACGGCTGGGATGTCCTTCGGTGTCGTCGAGGGCTCCTCGGACGGCACCGGCCTCGTCGTCGCCGAGATCGACGGGCATCCGTTCGGCACCATCACGTTCACCGGCCAGCGCTGGGCGTTGGACGACGTTCGGCTGCTCTCGCCGATCCTGCCCAGCAAGGTGGTCGGCATCGGGCGCAACTACGCCGACCACGCCCAGGAGCTCGGCAACGAGGTGCCCGCCGAACCGCTGCTGTTCCTCAAACCGTCCTCGGCCATCATCGGCCCGCGGGACGTGATCCGGCGACCACCGCAGTCGACGCGGGTCGAGCACGAGGCCGAGCTCGCCGTCGTCATCGGCGCCACCGGTGCCCGGAGGGTGGGCCGGGCCGATGCGCTGAAGACCGTCTTCGGCTACACAGTGGCCAACGATGTCACGGCCCGGGACCTGCAGCGCCACGACGTGCAGTTCACGCGCGCGAAGGGCTTCGACTCCTTCTGCCCGCTCGGTCCCTGGATCGAGACCGACCTCGATCCAAGCGACCTGGAGGTCCGCTGTGAGGTGAACGAGGAGGTGCGTCAGCTCGGTCGCACGCGTGACCTCGTCTTCGACGTGCCGACCTTGGTGTCGTACGTGTCGCACGTGATGACCCTGCTGCCCGGCGATGTGATCATCACGGGCACGCCGGCCGGGGTGGGCCCGATCGTCGCCGGCGACACGTGCGTGGTACGCGTGGAGGGGATCGGGGAGATAGCCAACCCCGTGGCCGACCTCGACTGATGAACCTGTTTGGGATCTTGTTCGGGGTCGGGTAAAGTACGGTGCCGGCGCTCCAGCACGGGCGTTGATGGGGTATGGGGTAATTGGCAGCCCGGCGGATTCTGGCTCCGCTAGTCTAGGTTCGAGTCCTGGTACCCCAGCCACCGATGACGAGGCCCGCGGTCGTTGCGCAGCCTGCCTCATCGGGGGCTGGTTCTGTGTGTCGGGCTCTGGTTTCGTTGGGACCGCGGCTGTGACATCATGAAGCCCGCTCAGCACCACCAGCGTGTCCTCGCGGCCCCGTCGTCTAGCGGCCTAGGACGCCGCCCTCTCAAGGCGGTAGCGCCGGTTCGAATCCGGTCGGGGCTACAACTCCTGCGATGATCGGCCGCATCCGCCGTTCGCCGATCAGAACGCCTTCACGCTGGGACTTCGGCGCTGCCGATGGCGCCTCGACTGTGCGGTAGCCGACCGTTGCGGCACGGTCACGAGCGTTTGCGCGGACATGAATGTTCGATACCCTCACGCGAGGCACGGGAGTAACCGGCCTGAATTGTGTAGATCGGGGTGATTGTGGCCGCCACGTCAGAGTTCACGGCTGAGGAGCGTAACCTGCTGGTGCGGCTGCCCCGGTGGATCGTCGGAGCCGCTATCGCGTCGGGCGGGCCGAAGTCCCATCACGAGTCGGACAACGGTTTTCTGTCCGTCGCCAACGGGCGCCGGCTGGGCAATCCTCTCGTCGCCGAACTCGCGGACGCCACGCTGCGGGTCTTCGACCAGGATCCGAAGCGCTCGGGCGTGGATCCGAGCACGCAGGAAGGCATCGATCTCGTCGTGGGTTACGCGCAGACGGCCATGGCGATCCTGCGATCGAAGGCGGACGAGGCCGACGCGGCCATCTATCGACGGTGGTTGCTGCAGATCACCGACGACGTGATCACCACTGTGCGCACGATTGGTGGCGTGCAGACCACTCCCGCCCAGCGCAGCTTCCGCGAACGGCTCGCCGACGTCACCCGCGCCACGCCCCCCACGACCTAGCCGCGCCGGCCTCGATTCGCCCGGGTCTACAGCCCAGAGAGGCGTTGGCCCGCCCGGACCACCGCCATCGCCAGCCGGTCGCCCGGCCGGCGCCCGAGTCGCTCGATCGGACCCGAGACACTGATCGCCGCGATGACCCGCCCGGTCCGGTCCCGCACCGGCGCCGACACGCTGGCGACGCCCTGCTCGCGCTCGGCCACGCTCTGGGCCCAGCCGCGGCGACGGACTTCGGCGAGCGTGCGACCCGTGAACTTGCACCGCGGCAGGAGCGGCATCACTGCTTCCGGCGGCTCCCAGGCCAGCAGGATCTGGGCCGCGGAGCCGGCCACCATCGGCAGCACGGCCCCGACCGGTACGGTGTCACGCAGACCGCTGGTGCGCTCTGCGGCGGCGACGCACACCCGCTCGTCGGCCCGGCGCAGGTAGAGCTGAGCGCTCTCGCCGGTGGCGTCCCGCAGCGCGGCGAGCAGCGGTCCGGCGGCCGTCAGGAGGATGTCGGGGGCCGCGTTCGCGAGTTCGCCCAGGCGGGCACCCGGGCGCCAGCGACCGTGCGCGTCGCGGACGAGCAGCCGGTGGATCTCCAGCGCCTGGGCCAGGCGGTGTGCGGTGGCACGGGGCAGTTTTGTGCGCTCCACCAGCTCAGCGAGGCTGGCGCCGTCGACACTGGCTGCAAGGATGGCGACCGCCTTGTCGAGCACGCCGACTCCGCTCATACTGTGTCCCACGACCTGAAACCTACCTCCCAGATACTAGGATGTCCATATGGTGGGAGCCGTCCCCGACACGTCACCGAAGACGCTCGCCGAGAAGGTGTGGGCCGCGCACGTGGTGCGCCGCGCCGAGGGCGAGCCCGACCTGCTCTACATCGACCTGCACCTGGTGCACGAGGTCACGAGCCCGCAGGCGTTCGACGGCCTGCGCCTGACCGGTCGATCCGTGCGCCGGCCCGACCTCACGCTGGCCACCGAGGACCACAACACGCCCACCGACAACCTGCTCACCATCGTCGATCCTATCTCGCGGACCCAGGTGGAGACGCTGCGCCGCAACTGCGCGGAGTTCGGCGTTCGGCTGCACCCGCTGGGCGACGTCGAGCAGGGCATCGTGCACGTCATCGGTCCGCAGCTCGGGATAACCCAACCCGGCATGACTATCGTCTGTGGTGACTCGCACACGGCCACGCACGGTGCCTTCGGCGCGCTCGCGTTCGGCATCGGTACGAGCGAGGTGGAGCATGTCCTCGCCACCCAGACGCTGCCGCAGGCGCGGCCAAAGACCATGGCGGTGACGGTCACTGGTGAGCTGGAGCACGGCGTGACGGCCAAGGACGTCGTGCTCGCGCTCATCGCCCAGGTGGGCACCGGCGGCGGCGTCGGGTACGTGGTCGAGTACCGGGGGCCGGTCATCGAGCGCCTCTCCATGGAGGGGCGTATGACCATCTCCAATATGTCCATCGAGTGGGGCGCACGCGCTGGCCTCATCGCACCGGACGAGACGACCTTCGCCTACCTCAAGGGCCGGCCGCACGCGCCGTCCGGTGCCGACTGGGACGCGGCGCTGAAGTACTGGCGGGGGCTGCGGACCGACGAGGGCGCCAGCTTCGACGAGGAGATCGTCCTGGACGGCAGCACGGTGCGACCCTTTGTCACCTGGGGTACCAACCCTGGGCAGGGCGTGCCGCTGGACGCGGTGGTGCCCTCACCGGAGGAGTTCGCTGACGCCGGCGAGTCGTCGGCCGCGCAGCGGGCGCTGGAGTACATGGATCTGCGTCCCGGCACCGCGATGCGCGACATCAGTGTCGACGTGGTGTTCCTCGGCTCATGCACCAACGGGCGGCTGGATGATCTGCGCGCCGCGGCCGAGGTGCTACGTGGCCAGAAGGTCGCCGACGGCGTACGGATGCTCGTGGTACCGGGGTCGGCGAAGGTGCGGGCCGCGGCGGAGGCTGAGGGCCTGGACAAGATATTCACCGACGCCGGGGCCGAGTGGCGCTTCGCCGGCTGTTCCATGTGCCTGGGCATGAACCCGGACACGCTCAAGCCCGGGCAGCGATCCGCCTCCACCTCCAACCGGAACTTCGAGGGACGCCAGGGCCGCGGCGGCCGTACCCACCTCGTCTCGCCTCCCGTGGCCGCCGCGACCGCCGTGGTCGGTCGCCTCGCCTGCCCCGCCGACCTGGCCTGACCCGCCCGGAAAGGAGACCACGGCACCGTGGAGAAGTTCACCGTGCACAGTGGAGTCGCTGTTCCCCTGCGCCGCTCCGATGTCGACACCGACCAGATCATCCCGGCCGAGTACCTCAAACGGGTCACCCGGACCGGCTTCGAGGACGGCCTGTTCAACGCCTGGCGGGCCGACCCTTCGTTCGTGCTCAACGACGCCCACTACGCGAATGCCTCGATCCTCGTGGCGGGCCCCCGGTTCGGCGTGGGATCCTCCCGCGAACACGCCGTCTGGGCCCTGCAGGACTACGGCTTCCGCGCGGTCATCGCACCCTCCTTCGGGGACATTTTCCGCAACAACGCGCTCAAGGGTGGCCTGCTGCCGGTGGTGCTGCCCGACAAGGTGATCAGCGAGCTGTGGATCCTGCTCGAAGAGCGCACCGGCGTGGAGCTGACCGTCGACCTGGTCGCGCGGCGGGTCACCGGCCCGGAGATCGAGCACGAGTTCGCGCTCGACGACTTCAGCCGTTACCGGCTGCTGGAAGGACTCGACGACATCGGCCTGACCCTGCGCCACGCCGATGACATCACGGCGTTCGAGGCGACCCGCCCGTCGTTCAAGCCGGTCGTCGCCTGACGCGTCGGCCCCGAAATGGGGCACCGGTAAGGGGTTTCGCCCGCGGCCGGGCGGACTTCGGCGCCCCAGCACGCGTGGCGAGGCGGAATTCCCTGGCAGGACACGGAGTTTCGTCGCGGCGATGTTTGAGTACGGCCTGCGGCGCCGCTACTGTGCGGCGCAGAATGGCTGTTTGAGCGGCAGCGATGACCGTCAAGCGACGTACGCGGAGCCTGACCGCTTGAACGACAGCGGATTCGGCGAAGCTTGCCAGCCGAACATCGGGCACAGCATGGGAGGAACCACTCGTGAACAAGGCTGACCTCATCGAAGCGCTCACCATGCGTCTGGGGGACCGCAGGTCCGCGACGGCCGCGCTCGACGCGGTGCTGTCCGAGATCCAGAACGCGGTTACCAAGGGCGACAAGGTTTCGATCACGGGCTTCGGCGTCTTCGAGAAACGCGACCGCGCCGCGCGGATCGCGCGCAACCCGCGCACCGGTGAGTCGGTGCGGGTGAAGAAGACGTCGGTGCCGGCCTTCCGGCCGGGCACGGGCTTCAAGGAGCTCGTCGCCGCCGGCCGGGCGTCCAAGGCCGCCAAGGCGCCAGCGAAGAAGGCAGCCCCCGCCAAGGCGACCAAGACCGTCCGGGCGACCGCGGTCAAGAAGGCCGTGCCGGCGAAGAAGGCCCCGGCCAAGAAGACGACCCGTGCCGCGACGAGTCCGTCACGGCGGCGCACGGTGTCGGCGCGTGCACGCGCCAGCTCTGGAAGGTAGCACCGGACATGCAGCGGCGCCGATCCGTGACGAGGTCGGCGCCGCTGTGGTGTGTCGTGCCGGGCGTCAGGAGACGCCCGTGGTGAAGGGGTCCGCCGCGATCAGCTCGTCGCCGGCGAAGCAGAGGACCACGGCGTCGCCCACGGCAACCCGGTGCTCAGGCTCGGCCCGCCCGGCCAGGATCGCGAGCACCGACGACATGAGCTCGCCCTGGCCGCACACCACCGTGGCGGTATCCGGATCGGCGAGGCCCCGCAGCGCTTGAGCCGCGATCGTGGCGTCCGCGCCGTCGGCAAAACGCCCGTCGATGTCAATACCGAGGTCGAGCGCGGCGGCGATCCCAGCCATCGTCTGCCGGCATGGCAGCGGTTCGGCGCTGATGAGGCGTCCCGGGCCAAAGAGCGGAACCAGCGTGGCGAGTGCCGCGGCTTGGCGCACTCCTTGCTCGTCCAACGACCGCTCGTCGTCCGGACCGTTGCCCACTGATGCGCTCCGGCCGGACGGGTCAGCGCTCGCGTTGCGCAGCAACACCACCGGACGGTGCAACACGGGAAGCTCGGCGTACGCGCCAACCACGCGCCGATCGTGGGGATAGCTCAGCGCCTGCAGCGCTTGCGCGATCGGCGCCCAGGCGACCCGGTCGACCTCGTTCGTCGGCACGAAAAGGTCCGCCCGCGTCACGGTCATCGCCCAGTACTCGACATGTTTGTCCACGAGGGACGGGCCGGACCAGACCTGGTACGAGGCGGTGGGCAGCCGGATGCCCGGTGCGCCGAGCACGCTCGTCTCCTCGAACACCTCGCGCACCGCAGCCGCAAGCGCGTGCTCGCCGCGCTTGAGCTTGCCCTTCGGCAGCGACCAGTCGTCGAACCGGGGTCGGTGCACCAGCAGCAGTTCGACCGAGGCCTCATGCCCGCGGCGCGCGACGACACCACCCGCGGACCGGATCGGGCCGGGCACGGGGCCGATGTTGCCTAGCGCATCCACTCCGTCAGTCTGCGCCGTGCCGCGGCCCGCCACGCCGCGGGGAACGCCGCCCGCGCCGCTCGAACGGCCGCCCGCTCACGCTCGAAGAGCCGCCCTGCCGTCGTGGCGAGCGCGTGGTCGTCCGGGTCGGAGTTCGCGATGGCCACCCAGGTCTGTGCGGCGACCGCCGCGTCCTGGTGCTCGCCCAGCAGCTCCTGCACCGCGCTCAGGGCGCTCGCCAGCGCGCTCGCCTCACCCCCGAGCACCGACGCGACAGCGTCGACGGCGTACCGGGCCCGCTTGCCGTTGACGCGCACCGCGTGCCAGACGGCGTCGGGAGCGTCCGGGTCGAGCTGGCCCGCACCAACGACGCCGTCGCCGCCGTACGCGAGCCGGCGGTAGGGCCGGGCCACGAGCCCCGGCAGTACGACCTCGGCCGAGTCCGCGGCGTGTCGCGACAGTCGGGGATGCTCCCACGCCTCGAGCAGGGTCTCGAGCAGCCGATGGTAGCGCTCGTCGCACATCACCTTGTCGAGCGCGGCGAGCGCGTCCTCGTGTCGGACCGCCAGATCGGCGTCGATGCGGGCCACGCTAGCGGGGTCCAGCGGCGCCAACGGATCGAGGTTGGCCGTGGCCCTCAGCCTGGCGCGCAGCACCTCGGCGTCCCGGGCACCGCCCAGCGCGCCCGCGAGCCAGGTCAGCTCGGTGCGGACAGCGGTGCTCCACTCGCGCTCGAGCAGCGCGGCGAACGTGCGCAGGTCACTGCGCAGCCGGCGGCAGCCCACCCGCATCTGGTGCACCGCGGTATCGTCCCGGCCCACGGTGGCGCGCAACCGGACCAAGGGCTCGTGGGTCACGATCCGCGCGATGTCGCGTTGCAGCGCCACCGTGACGACGTCGGCAACGGTGGGGCGGCGCGGCAGGCGCGCGGTGGTGACCGGCCAGTCCGGTGGCAGCAGCGCCGCCGGACCCAGGGCCCGCACATACTTCGGGGTGAACTCGCCGGCCGTGGCACCCGCGTCCCGCAGCACGACCTCGACCCGGTCCAGCAGCTTCGCCCGACCCGCCTTGCGCTCGACCTCGATCTCGCGGAACTTCAGCGCGACCCGGCGGCCATCGGGCACGCTCACCGTGTCGTCGACCACCTCGACCGCGACCCGGTCGTCGCGATCGCAGAGCTGGTACGCCTGACGGACCGTGATGAGTGTGGCCACCGGTGCGAGCGCTGCTCCGCGGGTGTAGATCGTGACGAGATCGAGCAGGCGCTGCGGCGGCGTCGAGGCGGGGCCCGTCATCGAGATCTCGTTGCGGACACCCGGGGCGTCCGTGGCCAGCTTCACCGTCCAGGGCTCGTCATCACCGCGGCGGAACCGCAGCGAGGCGCCGGCCCGGGCCAGCCGCAGGTCAGGGGTGTCGTAGTAGGTGGCGCGGAGCTTGGTCTGCGGGCGCACGATGAGGCGGCCACCCTCGGGCACGCACTCGCTGAGGTCGGGCAGCCGGAAACCGGCGGCCACCTCGTACTTGCGCTCTTCCTCCAGCACGCGTAGAGCTTAGCCGCGATCCTTCGCCCGCCAAAGAGCCAGCGGCCCTGAGGTTACGCCACAGAGCGGAAAAGTTCCCGACACTGTCTACTCGGGACGGCCGGTCGCCCGTCGCAACAAGAGTTCCTGAAGATCCTCCACACCGGACAGTCCACTGTGACCGGCCCGGACCCAGCTACCGTCCGGCCTGAGGTCGAAGCCCGCGGTACGCTCGCTCATCGACGCCTCGAGCACCCACCGCAGTTCGGCCTGGGCGGCCGGGTCGGTGATCCGCACCAGTGCCTCGACCCGGCGGTCGAGGTTGCGGTGCATGAGATCGGCAGAGCCGATCCAGAACTCCTCGTCCCCACCGTTGCCGAACCGGAACACCCGGGAGTGCTCGAGGAACCGGCCCACGATCGAGCGCACCCGGATCCGATCGGAGAGACCGGGCACCCCGGGACGCAGCGTGCAGATGCCACGCACGACCAGATCGACGCGGACCCCCGCCTGGCTGGCCCGGTAGAGCGCGTCGACGACGTCCTCGTCCACAATGGAGTTGACCTTCATCTGGACCAGGCCCGGCTTGCCGGCCTCGGCGTGGGCGATCTCCGCTTCGATCCGCTCGATGATGCCGGAGCGCACGCCGTGCGGGGCGACCAGCAGACGCGTGTACGCGGTCTGCCGGCTGTACCCGGTCAGCACGTTGAACAGGTCGGTCAGGTCGCCGGCCACGTCGGGGTCGGCCGTGAGCAGGCCGAAGTCCTCGTAGGTACGGGCCGTCTTCGGGTGGTAGTTACCGGTGCCGATGTGACAGTAGCGGCGCAGTTGACCGGACTCCTGCCGCACCACCATGGCGATCTTGCAGTGCGTCTTCAGACCGACCAGGCCGTAGACGACGTGGCACCCGGCGCGTTCCAGCATCCGGGCCCAGCCGATGTTCGCCTCCTCGTCGAAGCGCGCCTTGAGCTCGACGAGCACCACCACCTGCTTGCCCGCCCGGGCCGCGGCGATGAGCGCGTCGACCACCGGGGAGTCGCCGCTGGTGCGGTAGAGCGTCTGCTTGATGGCGAGCACGTCCGGGTCCGCCGCCGCCTGCTCGATGAACCGCTGCACGCTGGTCGAGAACGAGTGGTACGGGTGGTGGACCAGGATGTCGCTCTCGCGCAGGCGGGAGAAGACGCTGCGCGGCATCTCACCCTCAACGAACTGGGGATGCGTCGCCGGCACGAAGGGGCGGTCCTTGAGGTCCGGGCGGTCCACCTCGTCGTAGACCTGCCAGAGGGCGGACAGATCCAGCAGTCCCGGTACCCGCACCACGTGCTCGGGCTCCATGTCGAGCTCGCGCACCAGCAGGTCGAGCACGTGCTCGGAGATCGAGGCCGCCACCTCGAGCCGTACGGGTGGGCCGAAACGACGGCGGGCGAGCTCCCGCTCCAGCGCCTGCAACAGGTCCTCGTCGCGATCATCGTCGACCTCGAGCTCGGCATTGCGGGTGACGCGGAACAGATGGTGCTCGATGATCCGCATGCCGGAGAAGAGCTGGCCCAGATGGGCCGCGATCAGCTCCTCGACGGGCACGAACCGGGCACGGCGCGGTCGCCTCTCGGCCGGTGTCGTGGCGCCCATGGCCCGACCCGGGCTGTCGACAGAGACGAACCGGGGCACGTTGTTGGGCACCTTGATCCGGGCGAAGAGCTCCGGGCCACTGTCCGGGTCGCGCACGACCACCGCGAGGTTCATCGACAGGCCGGAGATGTACGGGAACGGGTGGGCCGGGTCGACCGCGAGTGGTGTGAGCACCGGGAAGACCTGCTCGCGAAAGTAGCCGCGCAGCCGCTCGCGGTCGGCCGAGTCGAGCTCGTCCCAACGAAGGATCTGCACATTCTCTTTGGTGAGCGCGGGTTCGACGTCGGCGATGAAGCAGGCCGCATGCCGCTCCATCAGCTCGGCGGTCCGGGAGGCGATGTGGCCGAGTTGCTCCCGAGGCGTGAGCCCGTCCGTGCCCTCGACCGGCAGCCCGGTGCTCAGCCGGCGTTGCAGCCCGGCCACCCGGACCATGTAGAACTCGTCGAGGTTGCTGGCGAAGATCGCCAGGAACTTCGCCCGCTCCAGCAGCGGCGTCGTGGGATCCTCGGCCAGCGCCAGCACCCGGGCGTTGAAGTCGAGCCAGGACAACTCGCGGTTGAGGAACCGGTCAGGGGGCAGGGACTCGTCGGGCGGTGGCTCGTCGAGGTGGGCGGCCCGTACGTCCGCGACCGCGTCGGTGGGCATCCGGCCGACCTCGGCCCCGCTCCCGTCCGGCGGCACGTCCGGCCCGGCCGCGCTGACCTCCGCGCCCACGACCGTCGCTCCGGCGTGGCGCAGCCCGGGGCGGCTGCCGTCGCGACGGGGACCGGTGGGGCGGCGAGAGGTACCGGCGGTGGCGGGATCTCGGCGCGGACGGGGTGTGGCGGGGTCGGTCACTGTGCGATTCTCCTCGACCTGCGGTGAAGC
The DNA here is from genome assembly GCA_036557785.1 of Micromonosporaceae bacterium. GTDB lineage: Bacteria > Actinomycetota > Actinomycetes > Mycobacteriales > Micromonosporaceae > DATBGZ01. The sequence continues at coordinate 86,158 of DATBGZ010000092.1, read as the reverse complement.
CCGCGTGAACGCGGGCTGGACGGTCCGTGACACGACCGCCGGTCACGCGCGTATGCCGCTCAGCCCGCCACCGGTGAGGAGGTGGCGGACCGGGCGTCGTACGCGGCGGCCGTGCGAGGTCCGACGCCGAGCGTGAGCGCCTCCGCGAGGTCGGCGGGAGTGTCCACGTCACGACGCAGGCTGGGCCATGTCCCGTGCAACGGTACGGCGCCGCTCGCCTCGTGCGCCGCCGCGGAACTCGGCCCGAAGCACGGCTCGAGCACGGAGCCGGGTGGTGCCGCGAGCAGCACGGTCCCCGTGCCCGCGGCGTCGGCCACGAAGGAGCGGGCCAGCGCCCGGGGCCCGAGCCCCTGTGCCGCCTCCTCGGCCCCGCGCAGCGCATCGGTCAGGTCCTGGGAGCGCAGCGCCGGCAGGTCCGCGCTCAACGCGGCAATGCCCGGCTCGTTGCCGGCCACGCCCGTGCGCCGCAACTGCGCCGCGGCGTACGCCAGGGCGGGATTGAGGCCGGCATCGGGGACGTCGGCGATCGTTTCGGCACCGAGCACCGCCGCCTCCTCAGCGGTCACCGGGTCGGCCGTGACCACGACCACACGCCCGACCACGGGGCTCGCCAACGCCGCCGCGATCGTGTCCATCGCCATCGCGAGCACCAGGGTCTGGTGCTCGGCCGCCTCGTGCGCGGCGGCGGCGGCGGCGGCGCCGGCTGCGGCGTTGCGGGCCGGGGGTCGGTCCACCCGGGTCGTGGCGGGGCGCAGGCGACTCTTCGCCACGGCCAGTCGCTTGACGGGGACGATCACGGTCCAGCTCATGCCCGTCCTCGCTTCGCTGCGGGCGGGCATGAGGCTCCAAGCGCGCTGCAACAATGATTCGCTCGCTGACGCTCGCTCATGCCCGTCCTCCCTCCGCACCGCCCGGTGCCATCTTCGCCGAGACTGCGCGCCCATGCTCCCTTATCCCGCACGACGGGCCGATGGCCGTTCGGCCGTGCCATGGCATGGTGCTGTGCCGGGCACGGCAGGCATGATGAGCGACAGGGCACGCGGCGCAGCCGGGGCACGACGGGCACGTCGGACGCGCGGCGCAGCCGACGGGGAACGCGGCCGGACGGGCAGGAGGGAGCGCGAGTGGCGCGACGGAAGGTCGGTTTCTGGCAGCGAGGCGCCGTCGTTCTGGTCAAACCGGCGTTGACCGTGATGACCCGGCGTGACTGGCAGGGGATGGCGAACATCCCGCGCGAGGGTCCGGTCATCATCGTCGCGAACCATCTCAGCCACGCCGACCCGCTGGCGCTGGCGCACTTCGTCTACGACGCCGGGCGCTGGCCGGTCTTCCTCGCCAAGTCGGGACTCTTCCGCATCCCGGTGCTCGGTCCCCTGCTGCGGGCCGTGGAGCAGACGCCGGTCGAGCGGGGGACCGTCGATGCAGTGAAGGCCCTCGATGCAGCACGGCTCGCCGTGAAGGCGGGCAAGTGCGTGTTGATCTACCCCGAGGGGACCACGACGCGCGAGCCGCAGCTGTGGCCGATGCGCGGCAAGACGGGTGCGGCGCGGCTCTGGCTCGAGACCGGGGCACCGGTCGTGCCGGTGGTCATGTGGGGCCCGCAACGCCTCTTCGACCCGCGCACCCACAAGTTCCGTCCGGTTCCGCGCACACCCGTCACGGTGGTGGCGGGCCCGCCGCTGGACCTCTCGAAGTGGACCGGGGCCAGCCCGACCGCGCCCGTCCTCGCGGAGATCACCGAGCACATGATGCTGGCGCTGCGGGACATGCTCGCCCCCCTCCGCGACGCCACGCCACCGCCGTTGTGGCAACCCGGGCGCCGGGCCTCCACTTCGGATGGTCGCAGCACGGAAGCCGGCGACGCCGGCCCCGGCGGCGTGGCGGGGGTGTGACGTGGGCATCCCGGATATCCGCCGGATCGCGGTGATGGGGGCCGGCTCCTGGGGCACCGCCTTTGCCAAGCTCTGCGCGGACGCGGGCCGGGAGGTCACGATCTGGGCCCGCCGCGAGGAGGTCGCCGAGAGCATCCGGGACCGCCGGCGCAACCCCGACTATCTGCCCGATGCGGTGCTGCCCGACCGGGTCACGGCCACTTCGGTGCCCGAGAAGGCACTCGACGGGGTCGACCTGGTGGCGATCGCGGTGCCGTCGCACACCCTGCGCGCCAACCTCGAGAAGTGGGCCGAGGCCGACGCGATCGATGACGACGCCACCGTGCTGAGCCTCATGAAGGGCATCGAGCTCGGCACCGGCAAGCGGATGACCGAGGTGATCGTCGACGCGACCGGAATCGATCTGTCCCGGGTCGCCGTCGTGACCGGGCCGAACCTCGCGGCCGAGCTCGTCTGCGGGCACCCGGCTGCCGCGGTTGTCGCATGCATCGACGAGGATCGAGCGGCTGTGGTTCAGCAGGCCATCGCTACCCGGTACTTCCGGCCCTATACCAACGACGACGTCATCGGTTGCGAGCTCGGTGGCGCGGTGAAGAACGTCATCGCGCTCGCCTGTGGCATGGCCATCGGGATGGGCTTCGGCGACAACACGAAGGCGACCCTCATCACCCGTGGCCTCGCCGAGACTGCTCGGCTTGGCGCGCGGCTCGGCGCGGACCCGCTCACCTTCGCCGGGCTCGCCGGACTCGGCGATCTCGTCGGCACCTGCATGTCGCCGCTGTCGCGCAACCGTACGTTCGGCGAGCACCTGGGCCGGGGGGACACCCTGGAGCAGGCGCAGGCGGCGACCCGGCAGACCGCGGAGGGCGTCAAGAGCTGTCTGTCCATTCGCGACCTCGCGCACGCCCGCGGCGTGGAGATGCCGATCACGGAACAGGTCGAGGCGGTCTGCCATGAGCGCGTGCCGGTCGTGGAGGCGATGATCGCGCTGATGAGCCGGGACACCAAGCCGGAGTGAGCATCGACCCGGTGGGCCCGTACCGCGACGGCACGCGCGTGGTGCGCGCCGGCGTGCCCGACCCGGCGCCGGGTGAGCCCCTCGTGCCCGGACCGGTGCTCGCCTCCGTCTTCGCCCTGGACCCGGCGACCGGGCCTATGCCCGGGGTCGACTCCTACGGGCGAGGCGACAGCCCCACCCGTCGCCGCCTCGAGGCGGCAATCGGCGAGCTTGAAGAAGGTGAATGCCTCACCTTCGCCACGGGGATGGCCGCCGTCTCGGCACTGCTGCTGACCGTGCTGCGCCCCGGCGACACGGTGGCGCTTCCGGCCGACGGCTATTACCTCACCCGCGCGTTCGCGCAACGCGAGTTGACGCCGCGGGGCGTCACGGTCCGGCTCGTGCCCACAGCCGGCCCGTACCCGCCGTTCTCTGGCGTACGGCTGGCCCTGCTCGAGACGCCGGCCAATCCGGGGCTCGCGGTCTGCGACATCGCCGAGCTCGCGAGCGCGGCGCACGCCGGGGGAGCCCTGGTCGCGGTGGACAACACAACCGCCACGCCGCTGGGCCAGACCCCGCTGCGCCTCGGCGCCGACATCGTGGTCGCGAGCGGCACCAAGGCGCTGACCGGCCACTCCGACCTGTTGCTCGGCTACCTCGCCTGCCGGGACCCGTCGCTCGCGCAGACCGTGCGGACGTGGCGCAACGGCACGGGTGGCATTCCGGGCAACCTCGACGCGTGGCTCGCGCACCGTTCGCTGGCCACCCTGGACGTGCGCCTGGCCCGGCAGACGCAGAACGCGGCCGCGCTCGCCGGGCTGCTCGCCGAACACGCGGCCGTGCGGTCGGTGCGGTGGCCGGGCCTGCCGAACGATCCGTCCTATGTGGTGGCTTCGAAGCAGATGCGCAGGATCCCGGGCGTCGTCACGTTCGAGCTCGCGGACGCCACGGCGGTCGCCGCGTTTCTCACGGCATCGAAGCTCGTCACGGCGGCGACCTCCTTTGGCGGCGTGCACACCACCGCCGATCGCAGGGCGCAGTGGGGCGACGACACGCCCGAGGGTCTGGTGCGCCTCTCGTGCGGCATCGAGGACGCGGCCGACCTGGTCGCCGATGTCGCCCGCGCGCTGGATGTTGCCGTGCATCGGCACTGACCGGTCCGGCCGCTCGCCCGACCCGTGAGCCCTATGGCCGGTAGGGTGATCGCCGTGAGCACGCCACGCAAGACCCGGGTCGCCGTCGTCTTCGGCGGCCGCAGCACCGAGCACGCCATCTCGGCGGTCAGCGCGGGTGGCATCATCGGCGCGCTCGACCCCGACGAGTTCGAGGTGGTGCCGATCGGGATCACCCGCGACGGGGGTTGGGTCCTCGCCGGCGCCGACCCATCGGCGCTCGCGATCCGCGCGGGTGCCCTGCCCGAGGTCACCTCGAGCGTGGGCGCCACGGTCGTGCTTCCGGGAGACCCGACCTCGGGTGGGTTGGTCGTGCTCGACCCGACCGAGGGCGCCAAGGCACTGGGTGGAATCGATGTCGTGTTCCCGGTCCTGCACGGGGCGTACGGCGAGGACGGCACGATCCAGGGGCTGTTCGAGATGGCCGGCGTGCCCTACGTCGGTGCTGGCGTCTTCGCCTCAGCGGCGGGCATGGACAAGGAGTTCACGAAGAAGCTCGCCGAGGCGGCGGGCATCCCGGTCGGGCCCTATGCGGTGCTGCGGGCGGGGCAGCAGCTCTCGGCGGCGGAGACCGAACGGCTCGGGCTGCCGCTGTTCATCAAGCCGGCCCGGGCGGGCTCGTCCTTCGGCATTACCAAGGTGCGCTCGCACGACGACCTGGACACGGCGATCGCGAGCGCGAGAGCGGTCGATCCCAAGGTGATCATCGAAGCCGCGGTCGTGGGCCGGGAGATCGAGTGCGGCGTGTTGGAGGGCGAGGCGGGTGGTGCCCCCGAGGCGTCCGTGCTCGCCGAGATCCGGATCGTCGGCGGCCACGAGTTCTACGACTTCGAGGCGAAGTATCTCGACGACTCCTGTGAGTACGACATCCCCGCGTCCCTGCCGCAGCGCGTGGCCCAGCGGGTTCAGGACCTCGCCTGCCGCACCTTCGAGGCGCTGGACTGTTCAGGCCTGGCGCGGGTCGACTTCTTCGTGACGCCGGAGTTGGACGTCTATCTCAACGAGATCAACACGATGCCCGGGTTCACATCGACGTCGATGTTCCCCCGCATGTGGGCCGCCTCCGGCCTGGAGTACCCCAAGCTCGTGGCTCGCCTCGTCCGCTCCGCCCTGCGTCGCGGCACCGGCCTGCATTGACGTCCCTGACTGGCCGCCGTCACGAGGTGGGCGGGGTCTGGCTGCAGCCGGTCGGGATGGCGCCCGCGTCTCGCAGGGGGATGTTCTCCCCGACCGCGACCGAGAAGGGTGCGACCAACTGACCCGACCCGTCGGGCGATCCTGGCACGGTGACCGTCACGGGCACGGTCCGGTCCACGCTGGTCCAGACCGTACGGCCGTCGCCCGCCGCCGGGTACCAGCAGACGCCGTAGAGCTTGCCGTCGTCGCCCACTGAGACGAACTTAAACACCTCGTCGGTCGTGCCGACGGTGGGTGGCGGAGTGCCACATTCGACGGTGATGGGTGGGTCGCCATAGGCGGCGTTCTGCTCGGATCCCGCGGTCACCGGACGTCGGGCGTGGCCTGCGACGCTGTCCGGCAGGTTCGCGATGACCAGTTGGCACAGTTGCACGGTGTCGTCCGTGAGCCCCCGGGTCGTCATCGCCACCGGGCCGGTCGCCTCGGGCGGGGGTGCCTTGCTGCCGAAGCCACCGAAGGCGAGCGCGCTCACCGCGAGCACAGCCAGGGCGATCGGGACGGCGACGATGGTCGCCGTGCGCGCCGCCTTGCGCCGGACCGGGTCGGACGCCATGGCCTACAGGTGCACGATCGTGCAGGTGACGGTCCGGGTGATGCCAGGCACGTGCTGGATGCGCCCGACCACCATTCGTCCAAGATCATCCATGTCCGGCGCCTCCGCCAGCACGACGACCTCGTAGGGGCCGGTGACCGCGTCCACCCGGGCGACCCCCGGGATATCAGCGATCGCGCTCGCCACGTCGCGCGACCGGCCGACCTCGGCCTGGATGAGGACGTACGCCTGCACCACCTCGGACACCCCCTCCTGCACGCGTCCGGGAACGGGACGTGGGTACGCGGCGCCTCGAAAGACGCTGGAACCGGACAAAGTGCAGCGAGCCGCTCCGCCGCCCCACGGGTGTGGTGTGAGACTAGCGAACGTCGGACCACCGATCCGTCGAGGGGTTGATCCACATGACGGCCGCGCACCCGGGCGAGTTCGGCCTGATCCAACGGATCACGGCTCGGCTGGGCTCGGCGCCCACCACCCTGGTCGGTCCCGGCGATGACGCGGCGCTCGTGCGCGCGGCCGGCGGCACCGTGCTGGCGAGCTGCGACGTGCTGGTGGAGGGGCGCCACTTTCGCCGCGACTGGTCCTCCGCGACCGACGTGGGGCACCGCGCCGCCGCGGCGAACCTCGCCGACATCGCGGCGATGGGCGGCATCCCCACGGCGCTGCTGGTCAGCCTCTGCATGCCGAAGGAGACCGATCCGCGCTGGCCGGAGCAGCTCGCCGACGGGCTCGGTGCCGAATGCGAGAGTGTGGGTGCCGCGGTCGTGGGTGGCGACATGTCGAGCAGCCCGGTGATCATCGTGGCGGTCACCGCGCTGGGCGACCTGGGCGGCCGCGACCCGGTGCTGCGATCGGGTGCGCGGCCGGGGGACACCGTGGCGATGGCCGGACGGATCGGGCAAGCGGCGGCGGGATACAGCGTCTTGTCCCGTGGTTTCCGAGCCCCTCGGGCGCTCGTGGACGCGTACCGGCGGCCGTCCGTGCCGTACCGGGCGGGGCCGGCCGCGGCCGACCTCGGCGCAACGTCCATGATCGATGTGTCGGATGGGCTGCTCGCTGACGTGGGCCACGTCGCCGAGGCCAGCGCGGTGGGCATCGACATCCGGCGCGACGGGTTCGAGCTGACGCAGCCGCTGCGCGACGCGGCGGCAGCGCTCGGGGTGGATCCGTACCGCTGGATACTCACTGGTGGCGACGACCACCCGTTGGTCGCCACCTTCCCGCCGGACGTCGTGCTCCCCGAGCCATGGCGGATCATCGGCCGGGTGGTCGACGGCGTCGGCGTCACCGTCGACGGCCGGCCCTACGCCGAGGCCTCCCACGGCTGGGACCATTTCCGGTGACGCGTGCGGTGCCGGACCGGGTACCTGTTGGCGATAAGTGGCGATACGCTCGCTGAGCGATTACGCAAAGTTACGAGAGCTATGGCCCCGCCCACTGGGTCGCGCATCCCAACCACACTGCCCGTACGCTCTGTGTTTGTGTCTGACGTCGTGATCCGCCCGATGCGTTTCGGCGCGCCCGTGGCCCAGCGGATGGTCGCTGAGGCCCTGCAGGAGCTCACCCAGCGTTACGGCGAAGCCGACGGCAACCCGATCGAGTCCATCCAGTTCGACCCGCCCGAGGGCATCTTCCTCGTCGCCTGGCTCGACGGGCAGCCGGTCGGCTGTGGCGGGTGGCGCACCATCGAGCACGTCGGTCCGTTGGGCGTGCCCGAGGAGGTGGCCGAGATCAAGCGCATGTACGTCGCCCCCGCCGCCCGCAACGCGGGTGTGGCGACGTCGCTGCTCGCCGCGCTCGAGTCGGCGGCGCGCGAGTGCGGGATCCGTCGCATCGTCCTGGAGACCGGGGGCAAGCAGCCTGAGGCGATCGCGCTCTACACCAAGGTGGGGTACCGCACGATCACGAACTACGGCTACTACAAGGACGAGCCCGACACGGTGAGCTTCGGCCGGGACCTGTAGCCGCCGGCCGTACGGTCTGCTCAGCCGCGAGCCGCCCGCATGACCTTGCCGGCCTTGATGCACGACGTGCAGACCGACAGCCGGCGAGTGGTGCCGCCACCGGCGTCGACGCGCACGGTCTGGATGTTCGGCTCCCAGCGGCGGTTGGTCTTCTTCTTCGACCACGGCACGTTGTGGCCGAAGCCCGGCCCCTTGCCACAGACGTCGCACACGCTTGCCACGGGTATCTCCTGCTCGACCGCAGATGCTGCCCCGGCCGGGGCGCGAACCGGCCCGCGACGAGGCACGGGCAACCGTTGCAGAGTCTAGCGGAGCGCCCCGCGCCCCCGCGAATCCGCTGCGCAAGCCGGTGGACTCGGGCCGGTCCGTCGCTGCGGGCCCGGTACTACGGTGGGTGGCGTGCTCGACAGCCTGGACGCCGCGGCGGTGCGCCGTTGGTGTGCGATGGGGTTGCGGGCGTTGCGCCGCCACCAGGCGGAGATCGATGAGCTGAACGTCTATCCCGTGCCCGACGGCGACACCGGAACCAACCTCGTGCTGACCCTCGGCTCGGCCTGGGAAGCGCTCGAGGAGGAGCCCGCGGCTCGTGCCGGCACGCCCGGCGAGGCCGCCCATGGCTCGGGCAGGGCCTCCCTGGTCCTGCACCGGATGGCCCGGGGAGCGCTGATGGGCGCACGGGGCAACTCCGGCGTGATCCTGGCCCAGCTGCTGCGCGCGGCCGCCGAGGCGCTCGACGCGGTCGCCGTGACCCGCGGTCGGGCCCTGGCCACAGCACTTTCCGCCGCGGCGGAGGGTGCCTACACCGCGGTCGCGGAGCCGGTCGAGGGCACGGTGCTCAGCGTCGCCACCGGCGCGGCTCTGGCGGCCCGCGAGGCGGACACCGACGACCTCGCCCGGGTCGTGATCGCGGCGGCCGAGGGGGCCACCGAGGCGCTGCTCCGTACGCCCGAACAACTGCCGGTGCTGGCTCGGGCGGGCGTCGTCGACGCGGGCGGGCGTGGCCTGGTGGTCCTGCTCGACGCCCTGGTCGAGGTGGTCACGGGCCAGGCCCCCGTGAGCTCGCCGCCGAGCCGGGTGGGGCGGGACCGGGCACCGCTGACCGTCACCCGGGAGACCGGCTCATCCGAGTACGCCTACGAGGTGCAGTACCTGCTCGACGCACCGGCGGAGGCGGTGACGCAGTTGCGGGCACAGCTGGCCACGCTCGGCGACTCGCTGGTGATCGTGGGGTCCGGACTCCCGTCGCCCGCGGGAGCCGACAACCCGCTGCCAGTGTGGAACATCCACGTCCACGTCAACGACGTCGGCGCCGCGCTCGAAGCTGGGATCCGGTCGGGGCGGCCGCACCGGGTCTCGGTGACCCGGTTCGGCGACGAGTCCGGCGCCGGTACGGACCGCGCGGTGGACCCGGGCGCTCGGGGGCTGGTCGTGGTCGCGACGGGCGCCGGCCTCGCCAAGATCTTCGCCGGCGAGGGTGCGGTGGTGGTCTCCGGTGAGCAGGGGAACAACCCCTCCACCCGGGACGTCCTCGCCGCCGTGCGCGCGACCGGTGCCGGGCGCGTGGTCGTGCTCCCGAACGACCCGAACGTGCTCGCGGTCGCCCAGGCGGCCGCGGAGCAGGCCCGGACCAGCGGGGTCCGGGTCGGCGTGGTGCCGACGAAGTCGCCCGTTCAGGCGATGGCGGCGATCGCCGTGCGCGACCACGACCGGCACTTCCACGACGACATGATCGCGATGGCCGAGGCCGCCGGTGCGTGCCGGTTCGCGGAGGTCACCGTGGCGACCAGGCGGGCCCTGACCGTAGCCGGGCAGTGCGAGGCCGGAGACATCCTCGGCCTCGTCGAGGGGGAGGTGAACGTCATCGGACAGGATCTGCGCCAGACCTGTGTGGCGCTGCTCGATCGCATGCTCGGCGGTGGCGGGGAGCTCGTGACCATGGTGCTCGGCGCGAGCGCGCCGGCAGGACTCGGCGACCAGCTCGCGGCTCATCTGCATCACACGTGGCCGTTCGCGGAGGTCCGTGTCTACGACGGTGGGCAGCCCCACTATCCCCTGCTGGTTGGCGTCGAGTAGGTGACGCGGTGACCACTATGGACACGTCGGTCGCCAAGTTTCTGGGCACGAGGAGCAAGGCCAAGCAGACCGCGGCAGAGCTGCAGCGTGCCTTCGGCATCGAGACCGTGGGCGACCTGCTCCGGCACTACCCACGGCGCTACGTCGAGCGCAACACACTCACCGAGATCGCGAGCCTCGAGGTCGGTGACGAGGTCACCATCGTCGCGGAAGTGGAGAAGGTCGATACCCGGCCGATGCGGGGGCGGCCCGGCTTCATCACCGAGGTGGTCGTACGGGACAGCTCGCTGGGTCGCCTCACGCTCACGTACTTCGCGAACGCGTACCAGAGCGTGCACAAGCAGACCGGCCATCTGCGACCGGGCCGGCGTGCCCTGTTCGCCGGCACGGTCACCCGGTTCCGGGGCATGCTCCAGTTGACTCATCCCAAGTGCGAGCTGACGGCAGACGAGGAGGAGGCGGAGGGCCTTCTCAACACTCTCATCAGCATCTATCCCGCGACCTCGGTGCTCGCGTCCTGGGACATCGCCAAGCCGATCCGGTCGCTCGTGGAGACGCTGCCGATCACCGACCCGCTGCCCGAGGCCCTGCGGGGGCAGCGCGGGCTCGTCGACCTCGGTACGGCACTGCGCTGGATCCATCGACCGGAGTCGTACGAACAGGTGGGCGCGGCCAAGAAGCGGCTCAAATGGGACGAGGCACTGGCGGTCCAGCTCTCCCTGGTGCAGCGCAAACGGCGCTCCGATGCCGTACCGGCGACCCCCCGGCACCGTCGCCCCGACGGCCTGCTCTCCACATTCGACAGTTCCCTGCCGTTCGAGCTCACGGCCGGCCAGCGGGCCATCGGCGCGGATGTGGCCGCGGACCTCGAACGCCCGCACCCGATGCACCGCCTGCTGCAGGGTGAGGTCGGCTCCGGCAAGACCATCGTCGCACTACGGGCGATGCTGCAGGTCGTCGATGCCGGTGCGCAGGCGGCGCTGCTCGCGCCGACCGAGGTGCTCGCGGCCCAGCACTACCGCAGCGTGCGAGCCCTGCTGGGACCGCTGGGCCGGGCGGGGGAGCTGGACAGCCATCCGGACGCGACCTCGGTGGTTCTGCTCACCGGCTCGCAGCCCGCCGCGGCGAGGCGTCGTGCGGTCGACGAGGCGGCGTCGGGACGGGCCGGCATCGTGATCGGCACCCATGCCCTGCTCTACCAGGGGGTCAGCTTCCACGACCTAGGGCTTGTGGTGATCGACGAGCAGCACCGGTTCGGGGTTGAGCAACGCGACGCGCTGCGGGCCAAGGCAGGACAGATCCCACCCCACGTCCTGGTCATGACCGCGACGCCGATCCCGCGTACGGTCGCGATGACCGTCTTCGGCGATCTGGAGACGTCTGAGCTCACCGAGCTTCCCGGCGGCCGCTCGACGATCTCCACCCACATAGTGCCGACCGCGGAGAAGCCGCAGTTCCTGGACCGGGCCTGGCAACGGCTGCGGGAGGAGGTCGGCAAGGGCCACCAGGCGTACGTCGTGTGTCCGCGCATCGGTGGTGACAAGGCCGACGACGACGCCCCGGCCGATGAGCAGGGCCCGGACCGTGACGCCGACGACGGCGCGCCCGCGCGGCGCCAACAGAGCATCGCGCTGCTGGAGGTTGCCCCGCTGCTGCAGGCCGAGGCGCTGGCCGGGATGCGGGTGGGCATCCTGCACGGCCGGTTGCCCGGCGAGGAGAAGGACCGGGTGATGCGCGAGTTCGCCGCGGGCCGGCTCGACGTGCTGATCTCGACCACGGTGATCGAGGTCGGGGTGGATGTACCGAACGCCACGATGATGGTGGTCCTCGATGCCGACCGGTTCGGGCTCTCGCAGCTGCATCAGCTGCGAGGTCGCGTTGGGCGGGGGAGTGCGCCGGGGCTGTGCCTGCTGGTGACCGACGCGCCGGCGGGGACGACGAGCCGCGAACGCCTCGACGCCGTGGCGTCCACTCTGGACGGTTTCGAGCTGGCGCGGCAGGACCTAGCCCTGCGGCGCGAGGGCGATGTCCTCGGCGAGGCGCAGTCCGGCCGGACCCGGCACCTGCGCATGCTCTCACTCGTCGAGGACGAGCCGGTGATCGTCGCGGCCCGTGAGCAGGCCGGCGCCCTGCTCGACCAGGACCCGGATCTGCACGCCCACGCGGGTCTCGCCGCGCTCGTCGCCGCGACCGTCGACGAGGAACGGGCCGAGTTCCTGGAGAAGGGCTAGGCGCCGCGCCATGCCGCCACCCCCCGTTGATCTAGGGCTGCCGACCGTGATCGGAGATCAACTCACGGTCCGCAGCCCTAGATCAACGCGAGCGGGGGAGGGCGGCGGCGGGGGGTGCGTGCGATGACGAGGATCGTGGCCGGGACCAAGGGCGGCCGGCGCATCGGCACCCCACCGGGGCGGGACACGAGACCGACCGCAGACCGTGTGCGGGAGGCGCTCTTCTCGACCCTGGCGACGCTCACTGATATCGATGGCTGCCGCTTCGCTGACCTCTACGCGGGCTCCGGCGCCGTGGGCCTGGAGGCCGCGTCGCGGGGAGCGGGCTCGGTGCTGCTGGTCGAGGCCGATGCCCGAGCCGCCAAGATCATCCGGTCGAACATCGCCACGTTGGACCTGGCCGCGTGCTGCCGCGTGCTGGTGGCCCGGGTGCCAACCGCCGCGGTCGGGGGGCCGTACGACGTGGTCTTCGCCGATCCCCCGTACGCGGTGGCGCAGGACGAGATCGGCGAGTTGCTGCGGGACCTGGTCGACCACGGTTGGCTCGCCGATGGCGCGGTCGTGGTCCTCGAACGGTCGGCCCGCTCCCAGCCGCCGCCGTCGGTCAGCGGCGTCACACTCGACCGCACTCGGCGGTACGGCGAGTCGATGCTTTGGTACTTTCGCGCAGACCCCGTCCGTGCGTGAAAGGCGTGCAATGAGGCGTGCCGTGTGCCCCGGCTCGTTCGACCCCGTCACGTACGGGCACCTCGACATCATCGGCCGGACCAGTCGGCTCTACGACGAGGTGATCGTCGCGATCGGGATGAACGAGTCGAAGCTGGGACTGTTCACGATCGAGGAGCGGATGGAGATGCTCCGCGAGGTGCTCGCGCCCTACCCGAACACCCGCATCGAGTCGTTCCACGGACTGCTGGTGGACTTCTGCCGAGCCCAGCAGGCGAGCGTGGTCGTGAAGGGGCTGCGCGCGGTGAGCGACTTCGACTACGAGTTGCAGATGGCCCAGATGAACATCGGACTTGCCGGCGTGGAGACGCTGTTCATGCCGACGAATCCGCAACACTCGTTCCTGTCCTCGAGCCTGGTCAAGGACGTGGCCAAATGGGGCGGCGATGTGACACCGCACGTCCCCGTGGTCGTGGCCCGCCGACTGGCCGACCGGTTGCGCCCGACCGGCGGTTGATCCTGCTCCGAGGCTGTCCGACGCTGGATCGGGGGCGCCCGCGGACGAGGCGCGCGACTGAGTCAGAGCACTTCTGACGGACGGGAGAGACCGCGGTGGACCCGATGGACCGCATCGACCAGATCATCGCGCTGGTGGAGAATGCCCGTAATGTCCCGATGTCGCGCAACGCCATGATCGACCGGGGTGAGCTGATCGGGCTGCTGGAGCAGTTGCGGGTCGAGCTGCCGGGCGAGATGCGGCGCTCCGCGGCGCTGCTCGAGGAGCGTGACAAGATCCTCGACGCCGGACAGCGGGAGGCGGAGCGGATGATCGCGGAGGCTGAGGCCGAGCATCACCGGCTCGTCTCGCACAACGAGGTCGTGGTCTCCGCCGACCGGGAGAGCACCCGGATCATCAACGAGGCACGGGCCGAGGTGCAGCGGCTGCGCGACGAGGTGGACGAGTACGTCGACACCACACTGGCCAACTTCGAGCAGTTCCTACACCGCTCGCTCGCCTCGATCGAACGTGGCCGGGACAAGATGCACGCGCTGCGCGAGATCGGCTCGTTCCAGGGCGATGACCGCGAGCACATGCCGTTCTGAGTCACCTGGCTCGGGTGGGCGCCCGGCTCGTAAGGTAAGCTGTCTATTTGGTCTGTTCAGGCCGACGATGCCGACGATTCAGCCGGAAACTACGCAGACGATGATGATGCGCGATCACCAGCCCACGCACGCCCATGCCCGGCCGAGCCATGAGCCGTCCGCGCTCGACCCACGGGCGCCGTTCGTCCTCGACACGAGGGACCTCCCGCGTACTCCGGGGGCGATGCGTGTCGTCGACCGGATGGTGCCGGCGCAAGCCGATCTCGGGCTGGAGCTGGTCCGCGTGCCGGAGGGGGAGCCGATCTCGTTGCACGTCCGACTGGAGTCGGTGTCGGAGGGCGTGCTCGTCTCCGCCCGGGCTCATGCGGCGGTGCGAGGCGAGTGTGGGCGGTGTCTGCGGGAGATCGACGACACGCTCGATGTGGAGTTCCAGCAGCTCTACGCGTATGAGCACTCCACGACTGAGCAGACGACCGACGAGGACGAGGTCGGCCGGGTGCACGGCGACCTCATCGATCTTGAGCCAGACGTGCGGGACGCCGTGGTGCTGGCGCTCCCGATGAACCCGACGTGTCGACCGGAGTGTCCCGGTCTGTGCGCCGGGTGCGGAGTCCCGTGGGACGAGCTGCCCGCAGGCCACAGCCACGACCAGACAGACCCCCGGTGGGCCGCACTTGCCCAGCTCAGGAAGTCCTGAAACCCGAAGACCACTGAAAATCAAAGGAGCGCAGCACCGTGGCCGTACCCAAGCGCAGGACGTCGCGAAGCAACACCCGGTCCCGCCGGGCACAGTGGAAGGCGACGCCCGTCGCCACGGTGGCGTGCCCCCAGTGCCGCTCGCCGAAACTGCCCCACGCCGTCTGCACGGTCTGCGGTACCTACAAGGGCCGCCAGGTCGTCGAGGTCTGACCGCCGTTGGGCGGCGGAGCGGACCGATGGGCGAAACGGGGGTAACCGTGGGCCGCCGGCCGCCGCTGGCCGACCTCGAGTCCGCGCTCGGGGTCGCGGTGGACGCGTCGCGGCTTGAGCAGGCGCTGACGCATCGGTCGTACGCGTACGAGAACGGCGGGCTGCCTACGAACGAGCGCCTGGAGTTTCTCGGTGACTCGGTCCTGGGTCTGGTGATCACGACTGCCCTCTACCACGAGCACCCGGCTCTTCCCGAGGGCCGGCTGGCCAAGCTGCGGGCAAGCGTGGTGAACTCCCGGGCCCTCGCTGACGTCGCCCGTGGTCTGGGCCCGCACGGCCTGGGGCCGTACCTGCTGCTCGGGCGGGGCGAGGAGGCGACGGGCGGGCGCGACAAGGAAAGCATCCTCGCCGACACGCTCGAGGCGGTCATCGGCGCGGCCTATCTGCAGTACGGGTTGAAGGTTGCCGCGCAGGTGATCCACCGGCTGTTCGACCCCATGATGGCGAGGGCCGCGCGGCTCGGTGCCGGCCTTGACTGGAAGACCAGCCTTCAGGAGCTCACCGCGAGCCTCGCCCTCGGCGTTCCCGAGTACGCGATCGAACAGACCGGCCCGGACCATGCCAAGACATTCACCGCATGGGCCGTGGTGGCTGGAGTGCGCCATGGCGGGGTGCAGGGGCGCACCAAGAAGGAGGCTGAGCAGCACGCGGCCCGCTCGGCCTTCCTCGCCCTGACCCCAGCGGGACGGACGACCGGTGGTTCGCGCCCGGACGTCCCAAGCCCCGACGGGTCGGCCCTGGACGTCACCGTCACCGACGTCGCGGGCAGCACCGACCGCGACGCCGACGCCTCCCCCGACGTCGCGACCGCGACCGGCTGATGCCTGAGCTGCCGGAGGTCGAGACCGTACGGCGTGGGCTGGAACGCCACGTCGCGGGTCGCCGCATCCGGCGCGTGGAGGTGCTGCACCCTCGATCGGTGCGCCGCCATGTCGCGGGAACAGACGACTTCACCGCCGCGCTCGCGGGCCGTACGGTCACCGCCGTGCGCCGGCGGGGCAAGTACCTGTGGTTCGCGCTGGACTCCGACGATGCCGTGATCGGACACCTGGGCATGTCGGGACAGATGCTCCTGCTGGCGCCCTCCGTGCCCGCCGGTCCACACCTGCGCGTGCGGTTCAGCTTCGCCGACTCCGGCCCCGAACTCCGCTTCGTCGACCAGCGCACGTTCGGCGGCCTCGCGATCTCGCCGGGCGGGGCCGTCCTGCCGAGCCAGATCGCGCACATCGCACGGGACCCGTTCGATCCCGAGTTCAACCTGGAGCTCGTGGTGGCGGCGCTGCGACGGCGCCGAACGGGTGTCAAGCGAGCGCTGCTCGACCAGACGCTGGTGTCGGGTGTCGGCAACATCTATGCCGACGAGTCCCTGTGGCGCGCGGGCCTGCATGGCGCCCGGCCGGCGACCGCGCTGACCCGCCCGGCCGCTCGGAGGTTGCTCAGCCATGTCACCGACGTCATGGTCGAGGCGCTCGAGCAGGGCGGGACGAGCTTCGATGCGCTCTACGTCAATGTGAATGGGGAGAGCGGCTACTTCGACCGATCTCTTGCTGTCTATGGACGGGAGGGCGAGCCGTGCCCGCGCTGCGGGGCGCCGGTGCGCCGCGAAGCGTTCATGAACCGGTCGTCCTACTCCTGCCCCCGGTGTCAGCCGCGGCCCCGGCGACCGCGCACCGCTTCGGACTGATTCAGGGGGCTTTAGTCCGAGCCGCCCTGCACACGCCGGCGACGCCCGATATAGCGGGTTGGTTTGTGCTGATAAGAGTGGGTATATCGGGGCGTGCCGGGGTCACCTGGAAGAGTGATGCCGTACCCAGCTTGACGCGTGCCCGTTTCCGGCGGGACTATAGGGACGTCGCCAGGCACGTCCTGCCATGTCCGCATGCCGGCAACCTGTTGGCCTGGAACTTGATCTCGAGAATCTTCGAGCGTCTTGTTCCCTGTGTCGAGACCACGGGCACGGCCCCGAGGGGGATCACGAGATCTCTCCCCTGCGGCGGGCAGCGGCAGTGGCACGCGCTCGACCGGAGGTGTTCCGGTGGCGCTGACAAGGAGATGATATGGCCAAGGCCCTCTACGGCCACGTGGGCAGCGCGCCCGACCAGCGCCTGCTCGACGAGGTCACCCGCCTGCGTACGCGGGTCCGGGACCTGGAGATCGAGGTAATGCGGCTTCGCGCGGAGAACGACCGGCTGGTGGCCGACGCGTCCAATGCCGAAGAGCTGCTCCACATCGAGGAGCCCGCTCTCGCCTAGGTCCACACCCCCGTACCAGAGCAGCACGCCTGCGCGCCGACCCACAGTCGGCGCGCATCTTTATGCCCGTCGCTACTGCTGCGGCCCGGGCAGTCTGCGCGTCGTTGCCGGGAATCCGACGGGATGCGCGGTAGCCTGCGCAAGGAAACCCGGCGCAGCAGCCGGTCCTGGACACGACCCACCCCTGGGCGCGTCGCCCTGGTGGCCCGAGCGACGAACGCGGAGAACCGTGCACCTGAAGACCCTGACGGTGAAAGGCTTCAAGTCCTTCGCGTCCGCCACGACGCTGCGGCTGGAGCCGGGGATCACCTGCGTCGTGGGCCCGAACGGCTCGGGGAAGTCCAACGTCGTCGATGCGATCGCGTGGGTGCTGGGCGAGCAGGGCGCCAAGGCCTTGCGTGGCGGCAAGATGGAGGACGTCATCTTCGCCGGGACCGCTGGCCGGGCCCCGCTCGGGCGTGCCGAGGTCACGCTCACCATCGACAACACGGACGGCGCGCTGCCGATCGAGTACACCGAGGTCTCCGTCACCCGTCGCATGTACCGTTCGGGCGAGAGCGAGTACGAGATCAACGGCGACGCGTGCCGGTTGCTCGACATCCAAGAGCTTCTCTCCGACTCCGGCATCGGCCGGGAGATGCACGTGATCGTCGGGCAGGGCCAGCTCGACTCCGTCCTGCACGCCAAACCCGAGGACCGCCGGGCGTTCATCGAAGAAGCGGCCGGCGTGCTCAAGCACCGCAAGCGCAAGGAGAAGGCGCTGCGCAAGCTCGAGTCGATGCAGGCGAACCTGAACCGGCTGGGCGACCTCACCGCGGAGTTGCGCCGCCAACTCAAGCCGTTGGGCCGTCAGGCCGAGGTCGCGCGTCGCGCCGCCACGATCCAGGCCGACCTGCGTGACGCGCGGATCCGCCTGCTCGCGGACGACCTCTTCACCGTCCGGACGGCTCTGCAGAAGGAGATCGCGGACGAGACGGCGCTGCGCGAGCACCGCGCCGAGATCGAGAGTCGGCACCAGGAGATCGAGGCCCGGCTCGCCGAGCTGGAGGCCGCGCTCGCCGAGGACGCGCCCGAACTGGCCCATGTGCAGGAGACCGTGCTGCAACTGTCCACTGTGCAGGAACGGCTGCGAGCCACCCACCAGCTCGCTCTGCAGCGGTGGCGCAACCTCACGGCTGAGGAGCCCGAGGTGCGACCCGGCCGGGACCCGGAGGAGATCCTGGCCGAGGCCGAGGCGCTGCGCGAGCAGGAGCTCGCCCTGCGCGCCGAGCTCGCACAGGACCAGTCCCGGCTCAACGAGGCGGTCGAGGGGCGCCAGCAGATGGAGCGACGCCTGGCCGACGCCGAGCAGGCGCTGGTCGCGGCGGTGCGGGCGATCGCCGACCGCAGGGAGGGTCTGGCGAAGCTGGTGGGCCAGGTCAACGCGATGCGCACCCGATCCAGTGCCGCAGCCGACGAGATCGCCCGGCTCGACTCCGCGCTCGAGGAGGCATTGGCCCGCGCCGCCGCTGCCCAGGAGCAGTACGAGCTCGCCGCGACCGGAGCCAGCGAGGCGGACCGGGGCACCGACGAGCTCGCCCAGCGCCACGACCACGCGGTCGCCGCGGCCGAGGCGGTCGCCGCTCGGCTCAAGGAACTCAGCGACTTCGAGCGCGCCGCGGAGAAGGAGGTGGCGCACTGGAAGGCGCGGGAGGACGCCCTCGCGCTCGGGCTCGCGCGCAAGGACGGGGCGGGTGCGCTACTCGCGGGCGGGAGTCGGGTCAAGGGCCTGCTCGGCAGCGTCGCGGCACTGCTGACGGTCGAGCCGGGGTACGAGGCTGCCCTCGCGGCCGCGCTCGGCGCGCTCGCCGACGCGGTTGCTGTCTCCGATGTGGACAGTGCTCGTTCGGCGATCGAGCTGCTGAAGGCGAAGGACGCCGGCCGGGCGGCCCTGCTCGTCGGTGGCTCGGACATGCCGGCCAAGGGCGACCGACCGGCCCTGCCCGAGGGGGCACGCTGGGCGGTTGAGCTGGTCGACGCGCCGGACCAGGTGCGCGCCGCCGTGGTCCGGCTGCTGCAGGACGTGGTCTTCGCGCCCGACCTCGCCACGGCCCGCACGATCGTCAGCTACGCGCCCGAGCTGCGCACCGTGACGCCCGAGGGCGACCTGCTCGGCGCGTACTCTGCCGTCGGCGGTTCCGGCAAGGCACCGAGCTTCATCGAGGTCCAGGCCGCGGTCGAGGACTCCCGCCGCAATCGGGTCGCGAATGAGTCTCGCCTGGCGCAGCTGCGGGCGGAGCTGGACGTGGTCCGAGCCGAGCAGGCGGCTGCACGGGCGGCGGTGGCGGAGGTCGCCAACGCTCGCAAGGCGGCCGAGGGAGAACGCAACGTGGCCAGCCGGCGGGTGGCAGAGCTCGGCGCGGCGGCACGATCCGCCAAGGCAGAGGCGGACCGCCTCGCCCAGAGCCGCTTCGCGGCGGAGCGGGCGCGGGACCGGGATCTCGCGGGGCTGACGGACCTGGAGGAGCGGCTGCGCTTCGCCCAGCAGAGCCCGATCGAGATCGATCCGTCCACTGTGGAGCGTGATCAGCTCGCGGCGGCGGTGCCGGCGGCGCGCCAGCACGAGATCGACGTCCGACTGGCCGTGCGCACCTCGGAGGAACGGGTCGGTGCACTCGCCGGCCGGGCGGACACGCTGTTCCGGCAGGCCGAGCAGGAGCGGGAAGCCCGGGCTCGCGCCGAGGCGCGGCGGGCGACCCGAGCGCGCGGGGCCGCGGTCGCCGCGGCCGTGGTGGGGGGCGCCGAGTACGCCCTCTCCCGGGCCGGGCTGGCGCTGCTGCGCGCCGCGGAGCGTCGTGACCTCGTGGCCCAGGCCCGCATCGGTCGGGAGTCGGAGCTGGGTGCGGTGCGGAGCGCGGCGCGGGACGTCGGCGCGGAGCTGGAACGGCTCACCTCGCGGGTGCACCGCGACGAGGTGGCGCGCGCGGAGCAACGGATGCGGGTCGAGCAGCTCGAAGCGCGGGCCCTGGAGGAGTTCAGCATCGACCCTGAGGCCCTGATCGCCGAGTATGGCCCCGAGCTGCCGGTGCCGCCCTCTGCCCAGGAGATCGCCGCGGCGGAGGCCGACGAGCTGCCCACACCCGAGCCCATGCCGTACGACCGGGCCCTGCAGGAGCGACGGGCTGCCAAGGCCGAGAAGGACCTCACGCTGCTCGGTAAGGTCAACCCCCTGGCCCTGGAAGAGTTCGCGGCCATGGAGGAGAGGTACAAGTTCCTCTCCGACCAGCTCGAGGACGTCAAGGCGACCCGGCGCGATCTGCTCACGGTGGTCAAGGACGTCGACGAGCGGATCCTCGAGGTGTTCACGTCGGCCTATGAGGACACGGCCCGTGAGTTCGAGCAGGTCTTCAGCGTCCTCTTCCCGGGTGGCGAGGGTCGTCTCGTGCTGACCGACCCGAGCGACATGCTCACCACGGGCATCGAGGTTGAGGCCCGCCCACCCGGGAAGAAGATCAAGCGGCTCTCGCTGCTCTCCGGTGGCGAGCGGTCGCTGACCGCGGTGGCGCTGCTCTGCGCGATCTTCCGCGCCCGGCCGAGTCCCTTCTACATCATGGACGAGGTCGAGGCCGCCCTCGACGACCTCAACCTGGGCCGGCTGCTGCTGCTGCTCGAACAACTGCGCGAGCGTAGCCAGCTGATCATCATCACTCACCAGAAGCGGACCATGGAGATCGCCGACGCCCTCTACGGCGTCACCATGCGGACCGGCGTGAGTCAGGTGATCAGCCAGCGCCTGCGGGACGTCGACACCAACGTCTGATCGCGCGCGGTCGCGCCCGACCCTCAGGCGGGCAGGCGTGAGCCTTTGGCGCTCCGCGTGGTGCGAGCGGCCGGTCTGACAGGATTGGCGCATGCCCACCGAGCTCTGGTACTTCGGTCTGCTGCTGATCGCCGCAGGCGCGGCCCTCGTCGTGCCCGCCGTCCGGCGCTGGGACCGGCAGGCCCCGTCGGAGGCACCTCCGCAGCGTCGGCGCCCGGTCGCGCGGTCCGGCACGGTGACCGCACGCGGGGTCAAGGCGCCGCCCGCGGTCGAGGAGCCCGAGGCCGAGCAGCCGGTGGTCACCGAGGAGCCGATCGTCGAGGAGCCGGTGGTCGTCGAGGAGCCGGTGGTCATCGAAGGGCGGGTGGTCATCGAGGAGCCGCTGGTCATCGAGGAGGCCGTACCGCCGGTCCTGGAGCGCCCGGAGCCAACGGCCGGGCGCATGGTCCGGCTGCGGGCCCGCCTGGCCAAGTCACACAACGTCTTCGGACGAGGGCTGCTCGCGCTGCTGTCCCGCGACCGGCTCGACGAGGAGACGTGGGACGAGATCGAGGAGGCGCTGATCTCGGCGGACGTCGGCGTGCAGGCTACCCAGCAGATCGTCGAGCGGCTCCGGGAGCGGGCGCGGATCCAGGGCACGTCGAGCGCCAGCGGTCTTCGTGACATGCTCGCCGACGAGCTGCTGGATGCCCTCGACCCAGGGGTGGACCGCACGCTTCGGGTCACCCCCGTGGACGGCCGCCCAGCCGTGCTGCTCGTGGTCGGGGTGAACGGGTCCGGCAAGACGACGACCTGCGGCAAGATCGCCCGGGTGCTGGTCGCCGACGGTCACTCGGTCCTGCTCGGCGCGGCGGACACGTTCCGGGCGGCGGCGGCGGATCAGCTCGCGACCTGGGCCGGGCGGGTCGGCGCCGAGGTGGTCCGCGGCCCTGAGCGCGGCGACCCGGCCGCGGTCGCCTTCGACGCGGTCCGGCGGGCGACCGAGTCCGGCGTGGACACCGTCCTCATCGACACCGCCGGCCGCCTGCAGAACAAGGTCGGCCTCATGGATGAGCTCGGCAAGGTCAAGCGGGTCGTCGAGCGACACGGGCCGGTCGAGGAGACCCTCCTCGTGCTCGACGCCACGACCGGCCAGAACGGGCTGGAGCAGGCGCGTGTCTTCACCGAGGTGGTCAACGTGACCGGTGTCGTCCTGACCAAGCTCGACGGCACCGCAAAGGGCGGAATCGTCATCGCCGTGCAGCGGCGGCTCGGGATCCCGGTGAAGCTCGTGGGCTTAGGCGAAGGTCCGGACGATCTCGCCCCATTTGAGCCGAAGGTGTTCGTCGACGCCCTGTTGACCGAGTAGACCGTCGCCCCACCGGCTCGCCGCTCCGCCGTGGCGTCGGGCCGCGGTGGGGCGCCGGTTGCCCGTGGCAGCTAGATTGGGCGAACCCGGCCTGTCTCGCGGCCGGTCTCGGGTATGGGGCGGGAAGGTCGCGGGTGGTCCAGCAGGCGCAGCAGGAGATCCCCCTCCTGGGCGGTAACACGAGCACGGTGGTGCGGGTCGGGGACACGGTCCGCCGCAACACCGGTCCGTGGACGCCAGCGGTCCACTCCCTGCTGCGCCACCTGGAAGCGGTCGGGTTCACCGGCGCCCCGCGCGCGCTGGGCATCGACGAGCGCGGTCGGGAGGTGCTCTCCTACCTCGAGGGCGAGTGTGGCGCGTACCCACTGCAGGCGCACTGGGTCACGGACGAGGCGCTCGCCGCCGTCGCCACCATGCTGCGCCGATTCCACGACGCCCAGTACGGCTTCCGCCCAGCCTCGGGCGCGGTGTGGCGCTCGTTCGGGCCGCCCCCACCCGGCACCGAGGTCGTCTGCCATCACGACGCGGCCCCGCACAACGTGATCTGGCGACCCGACGACACGCTGGCCCTGATCGACTTCGACCTCTCGTCGCCGGGCGCACGCATCTACGACGTGGCCTACGCGGCGTGGACGTGGGTTCCCGTGTTCTCCGATCGGGACTCGCAGACACTGGGCTGGCACACCCCGGACCGCCCGCGCCGGCTGCGCCTGTTCGCCGACGCGTACGGTCTGATCCCTCGGGACCGGCACCGGCTCGTCGCGACCATCCGAGCACGCATCGTCGACCACGTCGAGGGCATCCGCCGGATGGCGGCCGCGGGTGACCCGGCCTTCGTCCGGATTGTCCACAAGGGACATCTGCGCCGGCCCATGCGGGACCTGCGCCTCATCGACGCCGACCGCGCCGCGCTCGAGGCAGCGCTGCGCTGACGCCGACCGTACGGCTGGTGGGCGCACGGGGCCGGTCGGGCGTTCAGGCCGTGGCGGCCGCGCCGTCTTCGACGACCACGGCGGTCTCGGCCGTGCGCCGCGTGGCGATGGCGAGGCTCACCGCGGCGGCGACCACACAGAGCAGGGCGGTGGCCCGGAAGATCACGTGGTACTCGTTCAGGAGCAACTCGTTGACCTTGGCCGTGTAGACCGTCATGGCCTGGTTGTAGGTGTCGAGGAGTTGCTGGTAGGCGGTGCTGTTGGCCGGCATCTCCGTGGTCGGGATCGGGTACTGCGGAGGGTCGATCCCCGCGGCCAGCTCGTGGAACCGGTGCAGCGCCCAGACCGTCAGGCTGGCGTATCCGATGAGCATGCCGATCGTGCGCGCGACCACCACCCCGGCGGACGCCACGCCGTGCTCGTTCGGCGGCACGATCCGCAGGATCGCCGCCGAGAGTGGAGCGATCACCATGCCCAGGCCGAGTCCCGCGAGAGCCAGGTCGGTGTCGAAGCGCGGCAGGGAGAGCCCGATCAGGTGGTACCGGTCGGCCATGATCGTGACCTGCCACGTCGATACCAACCAGTAGGCGAGGGCGGCCACGACGAAACCGATGACGCTGACCATGCGCAGCCCGAGCCGTGTGGCCAGCAGCCCGCCGAGCACCGCGCCGACCGGTAGCGCGACCAGGAACCGCACCAGCAGCTTCGCCGAGTCCTCCTGGCTCAGGAGGAACACGCCCTGGCCGAGCAGGGAGATGTCGAGCAGGGTCACCAGCAGCGCGGACCCGGCGATGAAACTCGCGGCCAGCACGGCGAAGAACGGAAGCTTCGCGGAGCTGGACAGGTCGATCAGCTTGGTTCGGGCACGCCACTCCCAGAGCAGGAACAGCACCAGCACACCGGCCCCGGCGGCGATGAGCTCAGGACCGTGGGGCGGCAGGATCGACTTGGTGGTGTCCTGGTTGTTCAGGCCCGCCGTCAGCAGCCCGAGCGAGGCAGCGAGCAGCAGGCCGCCCGTGACATCGACCTTGCGCCGTAGGCCGGTGTGTGCCAGCTTCTCCCGGCCGGGCAGCGCGAAGTGCACCGCGACCATGGCGGCCGCCGCCAACGGGACGTTGATCCAGAAGATGCCGCGCCAGCCGATGAGGGCGGCCAGCGCGGCGCCGTAGAGCGGCCCCAGCACGCTGCCGAGCTCCTGGGCCGCACCCACCGTGCCGAGCACGGTCGGCCTGCGGCGTTCGGCCCACAGGTCCGCCACGAGCGCCATCGTGACCGGCAGCAGGGCTCCGCCCGAGAAGCCCTGGATGGTGCGCCCGACGACCAGGAACGGCAACGGTTCCACGTGGCCGTATTGGTCGAGGAAGTTGGCGATGTCGGTGCAGCCGGCGGTGATGACGGAGCCGACGAGGAATCCACCCAGGCTGATCTGGATGACCGCGCGGCGACCGAGCTTGTCCGAGAGCCCGCCGAGCAGCGGCATGCCGGACACATAGCCGAGCAGGAAGCCGGTCACGATGAGGTTGGCCCGCTCGATCCGGTCGACGACCACGTGCATGTCGGCGGCCATCTCGGTGAGCAGGGTGACCACGACGTAGGTATCGATGGCGGCGAGCAGGACCGCGGTCGCGCCGACGCCGACCGCCACCCGGCGCGCGCGAGGCGAGATGACGATCGCGGTCGATTCGCCCGTGAGGGCACCCGTGCCGGTCCGGGCCCCGGCTAGCGGCTCACGATGTCGGGACATTGACCGTTACCGGCTGGTCGTAGTTGGAGAACGCCGCCGTGATCGAGCCAGCGGGCGCGCCCCCGTTCGCCGGTGTATCCACGGAGATCTTGGTCAGACGGTTGGTCTGCTTGTCGATCCAGACCTTCCCGGTGAGGTCCGTCGGGATGGAGTCGACCAGCGGGAGCAGGATGCTGACGTTCTGCCTCGTGACGGCGATCGCGACCCGGTAGGTGTCGGTGCCGGCGATCTTCTCCGTGCCCTCGGTGTGTGCGCTGGTGAGCCCGCCGAGCAGCTTCACGATCCCGCGATTGGGGTCGAGGATCGACGACGGGTCATAGATGGTCTTGATCGCCCCGCCGTCCTGCCATCCGCCGGTGGGGTACTTCAGGTAGAGCTTGTCGCCGGAGACCACGAAGTCCAGCCCGATCAACTGGGCGCCGCTGATCAGTTGGATCGACCCCTTTGCGTCGCCGGTACGCAGCAGGTCGCCCTCGACCCGTTTCACCGGCAACGTGGTGATGAGGTGCGTGGCATCTTGATCAACGTCGATGATGATGTGCGTGCTGCTGATCGAGTTGCTCGCCGTCGCAGCCTGGGTGAGCAGCGTCGCGCCGTCCGGCAGATCGCTCGGGTTCGTGTTGTTCTTCGAGCAGGCCGCGAGGCCCGCGAGCAGGACCACGGGAGTCACGAGCGCGAGGAGGAACCGGTGTACGCCCTCGTGCGGCTGTTCCACAGGGCGGCGGCGGGCATCGGCATCCGGGTGCCGGGGGGCGGCTGGGGACATGGCCCGAATGCTAACTGGCCGGGCCAATCGGCACCATGGCCCGGCACGACGCAGATGATCTCATTTCCCCACCGTAGTCATCCCCTCGGCGGTGCCCACCTCATCCGTCCGGACAGATCCATCAGACCCTCCCGCGTCGGTCAACCCGCAGGCGTCACGGACCGGATGGACCGCACTCGCTCGCGTCACGAGCCCGAAACGTGGCGCCACGCCCTGGAAACCTGTGGGTGACCCTGCGTGAAACAGGAGTCCGCCAGAGTTCGCACCACCGGTCACGGCAGTGCGGCCTCGCCGGGGGCGGTCCTCACACTTAGGGAGTCGATAGTGTTCCTGGCTGAA
This sequence comes from Micromonosporaceae bacterium, assembly GCA_036557785.1. Classification (GTDB taxonomy): domain Bacteria; phylum Actinomycetota; class Actinomycetes; order Mycobacteriales; family Micromonosporaceae; genus DATBGZ01. The sequence continues at coordinate 60,160 of DATBGZ010000092.1, read as the reverse complement.
GACGTACCACCAGTCATCGACACAGGTCACACCTCATGGTTGCTGGTGTCGAGCGCGCTGGTGCTCCTGATGACCCCTGGCCTGGCCTTCTTCTACGGCGGCCTGAACCGCTCCAAGAGCGTCCTCAACATGATGATGATGAGCTTCTCCTCCATCGGGCTCATCTCCATCCTCTGGCTGTTCTACGGCTGGGCGGGCGCGTTCGGCAAGGACATCCCGCTCAACGGCTCGACCGCCGGGTTCATCGGCAACTTCACCGACGGTCACGGCCACTCGTACCTCGGCACGAACACCTACTTCGACCTGTTCGGCTACCCGAACGGCTTCGCGGGCCCGAACCATTCGATCCCTACCTATGTGATCATGGTCTTCCAGATGATGTTCGCCATCATCACGGTCGCCCTGATCTCCGGTGGCATCGCCGACCGGGCGAAGTTCATCGGCTGGCTGCTCTTCGCCGCCGGCTGGTTCACCCTTGCCTATGTGCCGATCGCCCACATGGTGTGGGGCGGTGGCCTGCTCGGCACCACCATCGGTGAGGCGGACTTCGCCGGTGGGTCAGCGGTGCATATCAACGCCGGCGCCGCCGCACTCGCACTGGCGATCGTGCTGGGCCGGCGCGTCGGCTGGCCGCGGGCGGCCTTCAAGCCGCACAACGTCCCGTTCGTCGCGCTCGGCGCCGGCCTGCTGTGGTTCGGTTGGTTCGGCTTCAACGCCGGTTCGGAGCAGACGGTCGACGCGACCACCGCGGTTGCCTTCGTGAACACCCAGGTGGCGACGGCCGGCGCCATGCTCGGTTGGATCATCGTAGAGTGGATCAAGGGCGGCAAGCCTAGCCTCGTGGGAGCCTCCTCCGGCGCCGTGGCCGGGCTGGTCGCGATCACTCCGGCTTGTGCCTTCGTCGAGCCGTGGTCGGCGGCTCTGCTCGGCCTGGTCGCCGGTGGGCTCTGCTGTCTGGCGGTGGCGTTGAAGTACCTGCTGCGGGCCGACGACTCGCTCGACGTCTTCGGCGTCCACTTCGTCGGTGGGTGGATCGGTTGCCTCTGGATCGGGCTGTTCGCCAGCGCCAAGTCCGGCTGGCTCTTCGCTCCGGACGGCGGCGTGTTCCACGAGGGTCTGTTCCGGGGCGGCGGCGCCACGCAGCTGATCGCCCAGCTGGAGGGCGCCGCCATCGTCAGCGCCTGGTCCTTCGTGGTCGCGCTGGTGCTCGGCTACGCGCTGCGGCTGCTCGGCCTGTTCAAGGCCAAGGAGACCGCGCAGCTCGAGGGCCTGGACGCGCACGAGCATCAGGAGTCGGCGTACGAGACCTTCACCCCGGGCGAGTCTGTCGGGGCCGGGGCGCACGCCGCCGCGGGTGTGTAGCCTGACGGGCAGCGCTTGCAGGGTTCCGTTGGGTAAGCCGTCGCCCGGGTGGCGTGAAGGGTTCGGGGCATGAAGCTCGTGACGGCGGTCATCAAGCCGCACCAGCTCGACGCGGTCAAGGAGGCGCTGCACGCCATGGGCGTGTCCGGCATGACCGTGAGCGAGGTCCAGGGGTACGGGCGCCAGAAGGGCCACACCGAGGTCTACCGCGGCGCCGAGTACACCGTGGAGTTCCTGCCCAAGATCCGCATCGACGTTCTCATCGACGAGCTGGACGTGGACAAGGTGGTCGAAGCGGTCGTCTCGGCCTCCTGCACCGGCAAGATCGGTGACGGGAAGGTCTGGGTGACCTCCATCGATGAGGTGGTCAGGGTCCGTACCGGCGAGCGTGGCCTGGATGCCCTGTAGCCGAGGCAATGAGATGACAACGGTGAGATGACAACCGTGCCGGGGCTGGTCAGCGAGGGCGGCGAAGCACCGCCGCCCGTACCCCCCACCCCCGGCCGGGGATTCGCGGAACCTGGTGGTGTCGGCGCCGCCGCACGGGAGCACCGCGCGGCGGCGCTCGACGCATGGCTCGTCGGACTGTTTCGGCAGGCCTGCGCGGCCGACGGGGAGGACGGCACAGCGGCGCAGCCACCACCCGGCGTCGCCCTGTTCTCGCTCGGCGGGCTCGGTCGCCGGGAGTGCGCGCCGCACGGCGACCTGGACCTCGTGCTCCTGCACGCCGGCGTCGAGGGCGTCGCCTCCGTCGCGGAGCGCATCTGGTACCCGCTCTGGGATGCGGGGGTGACGCTGGACCACTCCGTCCGTACCCACGAGGAGGCGCTCGCCGTGGCCGGCCGCGACACCCGGGCCGCGCTCGGGCTGCTCGACATCCGACACCTCGCGGGCGACGCCGCACTCACCCAGCGGCTGCGGGACGAGACCCACGACCAGTGGCGTGCCCTCGCCCGGCAACACCTGCCGGTGCTGCGCGAGCTCACCACTCAGCGCTGGCGGGCGCAGGGCGAGTTGGCGTTCCTGCTCGACGGGGATCTCAAGGAGGCCCGGGGCGGTCTGCGCGACGTTCGGGTGTTGCGGGGGGTCGCCTACGCGCAGGTCGCCGATGCCTGGCGGCCGCAGGTGCGGGCCGGCTACACCCGGCTGCTCGACGCCCGCGACGCGTTGCATCTGGTCGCCGGCCGTCGCCGCGACCGCCTCTTCGTCCAGGATCTCGACGACGTCGCCGAGCTGCTGGGCCTGGCGGGTGCCGAGGTCCTGCGCCGGCGTATCGCGGACGACGCGCGGACGATCGCGTACGCGGTCGACGACGCGCTGCGGGCAGCCGAGCGCTGGGTCGCGGCGCAACGCGACAGCGGACGCCGGGCCGGCCCCGTCGTCCGCGTGCCGGTCGCTCCCGACGTCGTGGCTCAGGATGGCGAGGTTGTGCTCGCCCGGCGGGCCATCGAGGCGATTGCCGACCCGACGCTATCTCTGCGGGTCGCGGCTGCCGCGGCGCGGCATGGACTGCGCATCGCGCCCGGAACCCTGGAGTGGCTGGCCCGGCACTGCCCGCCACTGCCGCGGCCGTGGCCGGAGCCGGCGTTGACCGCGTTCGCCCAGTTACTCGGCGCTGGACCGGCGCTGGTCTCGACCTGGGAGGCGTGCGACCGGTACGGCCTGATCGTCGCGTGGCTGCCCGAGTGGGCGCGCGTCCGCAGCGCTCCGCAGCACAACCCGGTGCACCGGTTCACCCTGGACCGCCATCTCATCGAGGCGGTCGCTGCCGCTGCCCGCTACGCGCGGGATGTGGCCCGGCCGGATCTCCTGTTTGTCGGCGCTCTGCTGCACGACATCGGCAAGGGGCTGCCCGGCGACCACTCGGTCGTCGGCGTGCAGGTGGCCACCGCGATCGCTGAGGCGGTCGGGCTGCCGGCCGCGGACGTGGCCCTGCTCGGCCGTCTGGTGCGCTGGCACCTGCTGCTGCCCGAGGTCGCCACCCGCCGCGACCTCGGTGATCCGCAGACCGTCCGGCACGTGGCGCAGACGGTCGGTGACGTCCAGACGCTGGAATTGCTGCACGCGCTGAGCCGGGCCGACGCGGTGGCCACGGGCCCGGCGGCGTGGTCGGCGTGGAAGGAGCGCCTCGTCGCCGACCTGGTGACGCGGGTACGGGCGGCCCTGGTCACGGGGGCGGTCGTGCCACCCCCGACCGGACCGGCGGGCTCACCATTGGCCGAGGGTCCCCTGCCGGCGGTCGAGATCGCTCCTGATCGCGTCACGGTGGCGGCGCACGACCGGATCGGACTGCTCGCGTCGATGGCCGGCTGCCTCACCCTGCACCGCCTCGACGTGGTCTCGGCCGACACGGCCACCACCACGGTCGATGGGAGCCCCGTGGCGGTCGTCTCCTGCCGGGTGCAGGCCCGCGACGCGAGCGGGCCCGACCGCCAGCGGTTGGTCGCCGACCTGACCCGTGCCGTCGCCGGCGAGCTCGACGTGGACGCGGCGCTCGCCGCCAGGGTGCGCAGCACGCTGCGACCCCGGGGCGGCACCGAGCGGGAGGCACCGCCGCCACGGGTCGTCTGGGCCGTCGATCGCGCCACGGACGCGACCATCCTGGAACTGCGCGCCGCCGACGACGCCGGACTTCTCTACCGCGTGGCTCACGCGCTCGCCTTGGCCGGGGCGAATGTGCGCGCCGCTCGGATCTCGACCCTCGGCTCGGACGTTGTCGATGCCTTCTACCTCGTGGGCGACTGGTCCGGGGCGACCGAACAGGCCGACGTGGAGCAGGCCGTCCTTGCCGCGGCCCTACCCGTTCTGGGCTGAACCCGAGCTCGCCGGCGGGGCCGGGGTGGGTGTGGCCGACGGTTCGGGCGCGAGGAATTGGGGCAGGATCGTCTGGAAGTAGAGGGCGGCACCCTTCTTGTAGAAGTGCAGCCCGTCCCACCGGTAGTCCAGGTCACTCGCGATCGGGTCGGTGCAGAACTGAGCCGGCGGGTCGATCGTGAAGACCCCGGTCGGGTACGTGGCCGCGACGAGCCGCAGCACGTCGTTGACGTGGCGGGTGCGTTGGTCGTCGCCGCGCTCGGGCCAATACCCGGAGCCGGTGCCGAGTGAGGCCGGGATGGGCCGGTAGCACGGCAACAGGGCGACCCCGACCGGGTGCCCGGGGGAGAGCAGGGTGTCGATCGCCTCGACGATCGCGCCCCGGAAGTTCTGGTCCCACTCCGGGCTGCCGAAGGCGAGCTTCTGGCCCGACGAGAGCGTGAGGTCGAAGACGTCCCACGCCCCGATCATGATCACGGACAGGTCCGGGTCGTCGTTGGTGACCCGGCTGTGCCAAATCGGCTGCCAGTCGCAGTTGAGGGTCCGGCGCTCACCGCTGCGGCTGGCGATCTTGCCGCGGAGCACGCCGCAGCCCTCGATCGTGTCGTCGACCGCGTGGATGTACTGGCTGAGGTTCGCTGGCTTGTTGAGCAACAGGGTCATGCCCTGCGAGTCGCCGAAGAAGGCCACCGTCGCCCCCTTGGGCAGGTACGGACGGTAGGGGAGTGCCGCCGACGACGGTTCGGGCGTGGCGGTCGTCAGCGCGCCGAGGCTCTGGTCCGCACCGGTATCGACCGGGCCGCCCGCGACCGGGTGGCTGGCCGCCGCGGTCAGGCCGAAACCGGTCCAGGCGCCGCCAGCGACGAGGACGATGGTCAGCGCGGCGGTGCGCAGCAGGTGTGCTCGCGGCCGGCGCGCCAGGGTCTGCGTCCCGGGCCGCAGCACGAGGGTGGGGTCCGGGTCGCGGGGACGACCGTCGCGTCCGGCGAGCGGGAGCGCGGGCCCGCGCGCCACCGCTGCCGCGGCGCTGCCGGCGACGGGAACGGGCCGGGGGCGGCGCAGGGCGGCGAGGAAGCCATGCCTGCGGATGGGGCGTTCGATGAGGTGGTAGGAGATCTCGGCGAGGATCACCGCGATGGCGATGCGCAGGGCCGCATTGCTCCAGCCGGTGAGGCTGATGTCGACGCCGGGCCGGGTAACGAGGCAGACCGGCCAGTGCCACAGGTAGATGGCGTAGGAGCGCTCGCCGAGGTAACGCAACGGTTGCATGCCCAGGAGCCGACCGAGCGTCGTGCCCGGATGGCCCGCGACACCGACCAGGCCGGCCGCGAGTACCGCGATGATCAGGAAGCCGCCGCGGTACAGGCGTTCGTCGGTGTCGGCCAGGCTCCTGGCGATGCCCACCAGCAGGACCAGCGCGGCGACGCCGATCACGTCCAGGCCGAGACGGGAGAGCCAGGGCAGCCGGCTGCGGTGCAGCCATGGCTTGACCGCGATGGCCAGGGCCGCGCCGAGCAGTGGGGCGAGGGCACGCGTGTCGGTGCCGTAGTAGACCCGGGACGGGTCGACGTTGGGGTCATAGAGGAGCAGTCCGGTCACGGCAGAGGCGGCCACCCCCGCCAGCACGACCATGAGCACGAGCGTCTGGCGGGCCCGTACGACCGCGAAGGCGATCAGGATCACTGGCCAGACCAGGTAGTACTGCTCCTCGACCGCGAGTGACCACAGGTGCGTCAGCATGGGCGGGCGGTCGCCGGCGGACGCGAAGTAGGAGCTGTGCTGGCCGATGAGCCACCAGTTCTGGAAGTAGCCGAGGCTGGCCAGCAGATCACCCTTGAGCCGCGGGGCCTGGGCGGGCAGCCAGAAGGCGCCGACCGCGGCGACCACGAGCAGCATCATGTAGAGCGCTGGCAGCAGCCGTCGCGCGCGGCGAATGTAGAAGTTCTTGATCGAGATGTGGCCGGTCTGCCGCCGTTCGACGATGAGCAGGCTGGTGATCAGGTAGCCGGAGAGGACAAAGAAGACGTCGACGCCCAGGTAGCCGCCGGGAAGCACGATGGCGGCGCTCGTCGTGCCGATGTGATAGGCCACCACCGCGAACACGGCCAGAGCCCGCACGCCGTCCAGGCCGGGGGCGTAGCGCAGACCCTGCCGCCCGCCGGTTCCAGACACGCAGTGCACGGTACCCGGCACGCGCAGCCCCGGCATGGTCAGTTGTTCGGCCGAGCAGCGCCCGGCGAGCCGGGACTCACGACGCGGTGCGAGGCCGTACGGGCCGGTCGGGCGGCTACCCTTGGGGGCGCCCGGAAACTCAGCCTCCGGCCCGCACGTCCGGGTCCATGGCGCCAGCACTACGAGCCAACGCACCGTGAGGGATCACCTGTGTTCGACACCTTGAGCGACCGTCTGTCCGGCATCTTCTCGAAGCTGCGCGGCAAGGGGCGGCTCTCCGACGCCGACATCGACGCCACCGCACGGGAGATCCGTCGTGCGCTTCTGGAGGCCGACGTCGCCCTGCCCGTGGTGAAGGGGTTCATCGGCCGGCTCCGCGAGCGAGCGCGGGGAGCCGAGGTCTCCCAGGCGTTGAACCCGGCGCAGCAGGTCATCAAGATCGTGCACGAGGAGCTCGTCATGGTGCTCGGCGGCGAGGCGCGCCGGCTCACCTTCGCCAAGCATCCGCCAACCGTGATCATGCTTGCCGGCCTTCAGGGCTCCGGCAAGACGACGCTCGCCGGAAAGCTCGCCCGGCACCTGCGCACGCTCGGGCATCAGCCGTTGCTGGTCGCGGCCGACCTGCAGCGCCCCAATGCGGTCAACCAGCTTCAGGTGCTCGGCGAGCGCGCCGGAGTCGAGGTCTTCGCGCCGGAGCCCGGCAACGCCGGCGGGGGCGACGATGCCACCTCCTACGGCGATCCCGTCGAGGTGGCTCGGGAGTCCATCGAGCACGCGCGCCGGCAGATGCGCGACATCGTGATCGTCGACACCGCCGGGCGGCTCGGCATCGACGCGCAGATGATGGCGCAGGCCGCCGACATCCGCGACGCCGTGGGACCGGACGAGGTGCTCTTCGTCATCGACGCCATGATCGGGCAGGACGCGGTGGCCACGGCCGAGGCGTTCCGCGACGGCGTCGGCATCACGGGGGTCGTGCTGTCCAAACTGGACGGTGATGCGCGCGGTGGCGCCGCGCTGTCGGTGCGCGAGGTCACCGGATCACCCATCCTGTTCGCGTCCACCGGTGAGAAGCTCGAAGACTTCGACGTCTTCCACCCGGACCGCATGGCCAGCCGGATCCTCGGCATGGGCGACATGCTGACCCTCATCGAACAGACCGAGGCGGCGTTCGACGAGGAACAGAAGCAGCGGATGGCCGCCAAGCTCATGGGGGGCCAGAGCTTCACGCTCGAGGACTTCCTGGAGCAGATGACGGCGTTGCGTCGCATGGGTCCGATCGCGAACCTGCTCGGGATGATGCCCGGCATGGGTCAGTACAAGGATGCCCTCGCCGAGGTCGACGACCGCCACTTCGACAAGCTTGCGGCCATCATCCGCGGCATGACGCCCGGCGAACGCCAGAATCCGAAGATCATCAACGGCTCCCGACGGGCGCGGATCGCCAACGGCTCGGGCGTCACCGTGATGGATGTCAACCAGTTGCTGAATCGCTTCGCCGACGCGCAGAAGCAGATGCGCCAGATGGGGGGCATGCTCGGGTTGCCGGGTCGACGCAAGGCGACCAAGTCGCCCAAGAACAAGCGCAAGGGCAGCAAGGGCGGCGCTGCGCGCAGGCCGGGGCTCTCGGGCGGCCTGCCCGCGCTGCCCCCGGGCATCGACCCGTCGGCCCTGGAGTCGCTCGAGTCGGGCGGTCTGGACACGACGCAAGGCCTGCCACCCGGCTTCAAGCTCCCGAACCTCGACTTCGGCCGGCTGACCCGCCGCGACAGCGACAACTGAACGCGGGCACCAGAACCGGCTGGGTCGGCGGCGATCCGTGATGGTGTAGGACGGGATCATGGGCGGCAGTGGCGGGACACCGGCGGGACCGATCTGGCATGTGCGGGGCGTGGTGCTGCCCGATGACGAGGTGCGCGACCTGTGGCTGGTCGGCGACCGCGTGACGATGCGGCCGGTGGCCGGCGCGGTAACCCTTGCCGACCGGGGCTTCGTGCTTCCCGGCCTCGTCGACGCGCACTGCCATATCGGCATTCGTCAGGGCCCCGCCCCGGTCGAGTCGGTCGATGAGGCGCGGCAGCTGGCCATCGTCGATCGTGACGCCGGGGTGCTCGCGCTGCGCGACGCCGGCTCACCGCTTCCGTACGCCGAGTTGGACCACGACCCGGCGATGCCCCGGCTGGCCCGCGCCGGCCGGCACGTCGCGTCGCCGCGCCGGTACCTGCGTGACATCGGGGCGGAGGTGGAGGCTGAGCAACTGCCCGCCGCCGTGACCGCCCAGGCCGCCGCCGGCACGGGGTGGGTGAAGCTCGTCGGGGACTGGATCGATCGGGAGTCGGGGGACCTGGCGCCCTCGTGGGACCTTGGCGCGATGGCGCGCGCGGTGGCAGCGGCCCACGAGGCGGGGGCGCGGGTGGCCGCCCACCTGTTCGCCGAGGACTCCGTGGCGGCGCTGGTCCGGGCTGGCGTGGACTCCGTCGAACACGGCACTGGGCTGTCCGAGGCCGACATCGCCGAGATGGCGTCCCGGCGCACCGCGCTCGTACCCACGATGATAAACGTCGACACATTCGACGAGATCGCTGCCAAAGCCGTCGACAAGTTTCCGGGTTACGCGGCGCACATGCGGCGGTTGGGGCGACGGTTCCCGGCCGTGGTCGCCGCCGCCCATGAGGCGGGGGTTCCCATCTACGTCGGCTCCGACGCCGGCGGCGGCATCGCCCACGGTCGTGCCGCCGACGAGATGCTCATGCTGCACGACCGTGCCGGAATGTCTACAATGGACGTTCTGCGGGCCGGCTCCTGGGGAGCACGGGAGTGGCTGGGCTTCGCCGGTCTGACCGAAGGCGGCCTGGCCGACCTCGTGCTCTACGACGAGGATCCGCGCCTGGATCTGCGGGTCCTGCGCGCGCCGCGGCTGGTCGTGCTCCGCGGCATCCCACGCTGAAGCCGCGCTCCAGCAGGGGTCGCCGGGCAGTCCGATCGTGCGTGTGGCAGCCTACGATCCTCGCATGGCCCTACCCCGGGGGCCCGTTGCTTGCCAGAGAGGTCGACCGTGACCGAGCCATACCCGAACCCTCCGGTGCCGCCCAACCCGTACGGCGCCCCGCAGGCCTACCCTCCGCCGGCCTCGCCACCGAGTTCGCCCGCCCCGCCCACCGCGCCGCTGACCCCCGTGCCGCAGCCACCCCCAGCGGCGGCACCGCAGGCGTTTCCCAGCGCGCCCCCGCCGGCACAGCCGATGGGATACCCGGTCTCCGGCCTGCCGACCTCGATCGCACCGGTCTCCGCCTACCCCACCTCGGCCTACCCCACCTCGGCCTACCCCACGACGGCGTATCCCACGACCGCGTTCCCGGCCGCCGTTCCGGCTGCGGCACAGAAGCAGATGGGTCTACTCACCTGGGTCTTCCTCGCCACGACGGTCGTGTTCCTGCTCGGTACCCTCGGCCTGGGGGCGAGCTTCGTCAATGCGCGATCGGCCGTGATCGACCGCAACGGCCAGATCTCTGATCTGCAGCAGACGGTCAGCGACCGGGACGACGCGATCGCGCAGAAGGACTCGGAACTGCAACAGGTCAGGGGCGACCTCGACGACGCCAACGCGAACGTGACCGACCTGACTGCCTGCACCGATGCGCTGCGCGACTTCTGGCTGGCGCCGGCCGATGACTACCAGGACGAGTTGAACGCGATGGTGACGGCCTGCGGCCTACCCCGCTGATCTCATCCCCGATCGACGGGCGGCGAGTACCGCACTGGCACCAACCGGCTCACCCGGTCGGCCGCCTCAGCCTCAACCGTACGGGTGCTGACTGAACGACGGTTCAGGGCTAATGTCCAAGCAGGTACGGATCGTCCCCCCAGCGATCCGGCCGACACCCTGAAGGAGCGCCGGTGAAGTTCGCGCCCGGCGAGGTGCTCGTCCGCCGGCATTGGCGGGGCGGCCGGGTGAACCTCCTGGAACTCGTGCGGGTCGCCGCCGATGACGAGCGGGGCCTGCGACTCTGGCTGCCGGCCGGCTCACCGTACTGGCGCCTGGTCGGGCCGGACGACGACGCCGACCACGAACCGACCGACGACTCCCGTACCGCGCGCCTGGTCCGCCACATGTGGACGGGGACCGACGTGCTGATCTGGCTGCCAGAGGACCGGGCCTACTCCGTCACCTGGCTGTGGGCAGACGGAACCTTCGCCGGATGGCGCGCACGCCTGGAGGAGCCGTACGTCCGGTGGGCTGACCGGGGATGTGCGGGCGTCGATACGGCCGACCAGTCGCTTGAGGTGGCCGTCCGTCCCGACCGCTCGTGGCGGCTGCGGGACGAGGATGAGTTCCGTGCCCGCACAGGGCACCCGCTCTACTGGACCCAGGCGCAGGCCGTCCAGATCCGCGGTACGGCCGAGCGGCTCACACGCCTCGCCGAGGCGGCGCAGTTTCCGTTCGACGGCACCTGGTGCGGGTTTCGCCCCGACGCATCGTGGACCGTGCCGGCGCTTCCCCACGGCTACGACCGGCCACGGGCGCTGCACCCGGGCCGGGACGCCGCGCCCGCCCGGAACCGGGCCTAACCGACACGCGCGGGCGTCAAGAACCCCGGGTCGGGTGGATCCGCGGGGTGGGTTCGTGCCGGGGCGCTGCGGTCTGGCAGAATCTGCTGACGGGTTCCGTGCCCGGCCCTCTACCCTGGCGCGGCCCGACACTGTCAGCAGAGTCGCCGGCCACACCAACCCCACGGTGGCGGCCAGCCTCCTCGTGAGCGGATGACTCGTCGTGCACACCCATGCCACGCCCGCAACGGCGTGCTCGGGCGCGAGGATGTCGTCACACAACTTCAGCAGGAGCGAGAAGAAGTGGCCGTAAAGATCCGGCTTCTGCGGATGGGAAAGATCCGCAACCCTCAGTACCGCATCGTCGTGGCGGACGCGCGCACCAAGCGCGACGGCCGGGCGATCGAGTACGTCGGGCTCTACCACCCGAAGGAGGAGCCCTCGCGCATCGAGGTGAACTCCGAGCGGGTACAGCACTGGCTCTCGGTCGGCGCGCAGCCGAGCGAGCCGGTGATCGCGATTCTGTCCAGGACCGGGGACTGGCAGAAGTTCAAGGGACTGCCAGCGCCGAGCGAGCCGCTCAAGGTCGCCCCCGCCCGGACCAGCCGCACCGCCGCCTACGAGGCGGAGGCAAAGGCAGCGGCTGGGCTCGTCGAGGCCGAGAAGCCCAAGCGCGAGCCGGCCAAGAAGGCGGCGAAGAGCCAGCAGGCAGCGCGAGGCGGGGCTGCCGCGGCCGAGGCGCCGACCGAGGCGCCCGCCACGGCCGCCGCGGAGGGCGAGGCTCAGGAGTCGGGCGATGCCGGCACCGACGCGCAGGGCTGACAGCGCCCTGCGACCGGCGCTGGAGCACCTGGTCAAGGGCATCGTCGAGCACCCGGACGACGTGCGGGTGCGTATGGTGGACGGCCGGCGCGGCCAGCGGCTCGAGGTACGGGTGCACCCCGACGACCTCGGGACCGTGATCGGTCGCGGCGGCCGTACGGCCAAGGCGTTGCGTCAGGTGATCACCTCAGTAGGTGGCCGGGGCGTCCGGGTCGACATCATCGACGCGTACTGACCTCGGCCGCGCTTCCGGCATGGACGAGTCGGCGCCACAGGTGCCTCGCGTGCAGCTCGCGGTCGGACGGGTGATCCGTCCGCACGGCGTGCGCGGCGAGGTCGTGGTGGAGATCCTCACCGACTCGCCCGAGCAGCGGTTGGCGGTCGGGTCGGTGCTCGAGACCGACCCGCCCGGTGCTGGACCGCTGCGCATCAGCGAGGTCAGGCCGCTGCACGGGCGCGGTGAGGGTGACAGGCGCGGAAGCTCGGCGGGGCGGCTGCTCGTGCTCTTCGACGAGTACGCCGACCGTGATGTCGCCGACGCGCTGCGGGGGGTGTACCTGCTCGTGGACAGCGCGACCGTGCCCGAACCCGACGATCCTGACGAGTTCAACGACCACCAACTCGTGGGCCTGCAGGCCCTGACGCCGGACGGCGAGCAGCTCGGCAGCGTGGTTCGGGTCGAACATGCTCCGGCGAGCGATCTGCTGGTGCTCTCCCGGCCCGATGGGCGACAGGCACTCGTGCCGTTCGTCAAGGCGATCGTGCCCGAGGTCGACCTCGCGGGAGGCCGGGTCGTCCTCACCCCGCCGGAGGGGTTGTTCGACCTGTAGGGGATGCGATGCGCGTCGATATCATCACGATCTTTCCTGAGTACCTGGCCCCGCTCGACCTGTCGCTTCTCGGTCGCGCCCGTGCGGTCGGGATTCTCGACGTGCGGTTGCACGACCTGCGCACGTGGACCTACGACGTCCACCGCACCGTCGACGACACGCCGTATGGCGGAGGCCCCGGCATGGTGATGCGCCCCGAGCCGTGGGGAGAGGCGCTGGACGGGGTACTGCCGCCGGGCGGCCTGCTCATCGTGCCGAGCCCGGCCGGGGTGCCGTTCACACAGGCGCTGGCGCGGGAGCTGTCCCTCGAAGATCATCTGGTCTTTGCCTGCGGTCGCTACGAGGGCATCGACGAGCGGGTGATGGAGCACGCCGCTACCCGCGCCCGCGTGCTCGAGGTCTCACTCGGCGACTACGTGCTCTTCGGCGGTGAGGTGGCGGTGCTGGTGATTCTCGAGGCGGTGGGCCGGCTGCTGCCGGGCGTCGTCGGCAACGCCGAGTCGTTGGTGGACGAGTCCCACGCCGCCGGCCTGTTGGAGGCTCCTGTCTACACGAAGCCCACGACGTTTCGCGGTCTGCCGGTGCCGGAGGTCCTGCGCTCGGGTGACCACGCGCGCATCGCCCGCTGGCGGCGCGACCAGTCGCTGCTGCGGACCGCGCGCCGCCGACCCGATCTGCTGGCTGCCCTTCCGTCCGACGCCCTCTCGAAGCGCGACCGCGAGGTTCTGCGCGACGGGGGTTGATTTCCGCCGCGGCGCCTCGGTGTGGCAAAGTAGGTGGTTGCCGCGTCCGTGCCGTATCGCGGCGCCCAAGAGCAACCGCACGCTCTCTCAGGCGTGCCCGCAGCCATGAGGACCATGCGATGAACACGCTGGACGCCCTGGACGCCGAGTCGATCCGGACCGACCTCCCCACCTTCCGCGCCGGCGACACGCTCAAGGTCCACGCCCGGGTCGTCGAGGGCAACCGTTCCCGGATCCAGATCTTCCAGGGCGTGGTGATCCGTCGTCAGGGCGGTGGGCTGCGCGAGACGTTCACCGTACGCAAGGTCAGCTTCGGGGTCGGCGTCGAGCGCACGTACCCGTTGCACAGCCCCCAACTCGACCGGATCGAGATCGTCACCCGAGGCGATGTGCGCCGCGCGAAGCTGTACTACCTGCGCGATCTCCGGGGCAAGAAGGCCAAGATCAAGGAGCTGCGCGAGAAGACCGCGGCGAGCTGAGCCGGGCCGACCGCCGCAACGCCGGCACGCACGACGGACCCGCTTAGGCTTGGTGGCGATGAACTTCCCTGGCCCGAACGGGGCGGAGACCGACGATCCGCGCGACGTCGCCCATGGCGGCGACCCCGTCCCTGGCGCGTCGGTCGTGGGCTCCGCTCGGCCCCCCGCCAGCGTGTTGACGCCACCCCCCGCGGCTCGTGGGCGGGCCTCGGTGCCGGCCGTTGGTTACTCCACTGAGGACAGTCCGAACGCCGCCTCCCGCGACGAGCCAGGCGTACCGGCGACGGTCGCCGAAACTCCCGACACAGCCGTGGGCGTGGTGAGCGCAGCCGCGGCCGTACCGCCCGTGGTCGTGGCCTCGGCGCAGGTGCCGGCGGTGGTCAGTGAAGCCGTGGCGGACGATCCGGTCGATGGCACACCGGCGCTCGTCGGTCCGGCGACGGGACGCGCGGCGGTTCCGCTCCGAACCGTGGACGTCGGCCGCCAGACCACCGACCCGAAGTACCTGGCCACCGACCCCAGGTACCTGAACCCGGACGACGAGAGCCTGACCTATGTCGAGGGCCGCCCGGGTCAGGAGCTCGCGGTGGACCTCGCCGAGCAGCGGGTCAAGGAGCTGCCCACGACCAAGCAGGCCACCCGGGCTCAGGACGAGCGGCGCCGGATCATGCCGCTGTGGCAGGAACTGCCGCTCCTCGTCATGGTGTCGTTCTGCGTCGCCGTGCTCGTGCGCTCGTTCCTCGTGCAGGCGTTTCTCATCCCCTCCAGCTCCATGGAGGACACCCTCCGGGTCGGCGACCGGGTGCTGGTCAACAAGATCGTGTACACGACCCGTGATCCGCGGCGCGGCGAGGTGGTCGTGTTCCACGGCCCGGACAACTGGGTGCCGGAGAACCTCTCGGTGCCATCGAACGGGTTCCTCGCTCGCATCGGCGACACGCTGGGCGACCTCGTTGGGGTGAGTCGCCCGGGGGAGAAGGACTTCATCAAGCGGGTGATCGGCGTTCCGGGTGACCATGTGGCCTGCTGCGACGAGGTGGGTCGGGTGACGGTCAACGGCGTCGGCATCGACGAGCCGTACCTGAAGTCGAACAACCCGCTCGACCTGGCGCCGACCCCCGGCCTGTGTGGGCCGCGGCAGTTCGCCCAGGTGCAGGTGCCACCCGGGGAACTGTTCGTGATGGGCGACAACCGCGGCGTCTCACAGGACTCCCGATGCCAGGGAACGATCCCGATCGAGAACGTGGTCGGGCAGGCGTTTCTGCGCGTCTGGCCGATCAGCCACTGGGGGGGCGTCGGGACACCGGGCTCGTTGTCCGATCTGCCCTCCGCGGCTGGCCCGACCGCGATCGGGCCCGATCCCACCTCCGCCCTGCTCACGCTGGCGCTGATGGCGCCCCTGGTCAGGCGCCGTGTGCACCGGCCGCCCCCTGAGTCCCGATGGCCCGCGCCACGTACGCTGCGTCGGTAACGGCATGGCCGGGCCCGAGTGACCAGCGATGCGACGTCCGCGGAACGGGGGAGAGGTATGGGCGAGCGTGACTGAGGAGCAGCGGGGGGCCGACGAGCCGGAGCAGCCACAGCCGGCTGCACAGGCCAGGTCCGCGCTCTGGAAGGAGCTCGCGATCCTGGTCATCGTGGCCGTGGTGGTGTCGCTGGTGGTCCGCACCTTCCTCGTCCAGACGTTCTGGATCCCATCGGGGTCGATGGAGCACACGCTCGACGAGAAGGACCGCGTCCTCGTCAACAAGCTCATCTACGACTTCCGGGATCCGCGCCGTGGCGAGATCGTGGTCTTCGAGGCCCCCGACGCGTGGCGTCAGATCACGACCGACAAGGACTTCATCAAGCGCGTGATCGGGGTCGGCGGCGACCACGTGGTCTGCTGCGACAGCGCCGGCCGGATCACGGTCAACGGCACCCCGCTCGACGAGCCGTACATCTTCCGAAACGACGCCGGCGTCCAGGATGCGCCGAGCCTGGACAGCTTCGACATCGTCGTGCCAGCGCACCGGCTCTGGGTGATGGGAGACCACCGGTCCGCCTCCAGCGACTCGCGCGAGAACTTCCGCCGGACGCAGGACATCATGGAGGCGACGATCCCGACCAGCGCCGTGGTCGGCCGGGCCTTTGTGCTCTTCTGGCCGGTGAGCCGCTTCAGTTGGCTCACCGTGCCGGACACCTTCGACCACATCGCGCCGCCGGGGGGCTGAGGCGTGGGCGCGGCCGCCGGGTCGCGGGAGGACCCGATGCCGCGTCGTGCGGCGCGGGTACTGCTCATCGATGCCGAGGGGAGGGTGCTGCTGCTGCGCGGCTTCGATCCGGGCCGGCCAGGCTCCCGCTACTGGTACACGATCGGTGGCGGGTTGCAGCCGGGTGAAGACGCGGCCCAGGGCGCGGCGCGCGAACTGCTCGAGGAGACCGGGCTGCGGGTGGCTCCCGAGCAGCTCGGGGAACCGCTGTTCAGCGACGTCGCGGAGTTCCCGTACGAGGGCCTCTGGTATCGGCAACGGCAGGACTTCTACCTCCTGCGGGTCACCGCCTACGACGTTCCGCACGACTGGGTCGCGGGCGTCGGCGGCGATGAGCACACTATCGACGAGTACCGGTGGTGGTCGGTCGACGACCTCGCCGCCACCGACGAGAAGGTCTATCCGCCCGACCTTGCCGACACCCTGAGGCAGATCCTTGGCCAGGCGGAGTGCGAGGGCGACAGGGGTGAGAGCGCGTGACGCTGGCTGGCCCGCGGACGGTCGTCCGGCGCGAGGCGGGGATCTTCGCCCTCGAGCGCGCCCTGCAGCGGCGTGGCTTCGCTGCGGTCGCTGGGGCCGATGAGGCCGGACGTGGCGCATGTGCCGGTCCACTCGTGGTGGCCGCGGCGATCCTGCCGCCCGGCCGCCGCGGCGAGGTACCTGGGCTCGCGGACTCCAAGCTGCTCACCGCGGCCGCCCGGGAGCGGGTCTATGCCGAGGTGGTGGACCGGGCGAGCTCGTACGCTGTGGTCGTCATCCCAGCCGCGGAGGTGGACCGGCGCGGGCTGCAGGTGTGTAACCTCGCCGGCATGCGACGCGCACTGGCCGCCCTGGCGACGCACCCGGACTACGTCCTGACGGACGGGTTCGCGGTGGCCGGGCTCGGCGCGCCGGGCCTGGCCGTGTGGAAGGGCGACCGGATCGCGGCGTGCGTCGCGGCAGCCAGTGTGGTCGCCAAGGTGACGCGGGATCGGATCATGGTGCAGCTTGACCAGGAATATCCCGGTTATGGCTTCGCCGAGCACAAGGGATACTCGACCGACGAGCACGCAGCGGCGTTGGCCGAGCGGGGGCCGTGTCCGCAACACCGGTTCTCGTACGTCAACGTGATCGCGGCGCAGCTTGCCAGCCGCGCGTCGGGCTCAGCGGCGCAGCTTGCCAGCCGCGCAGCAGGCTCAGCGGCGCAGCTTGCCAGCCGCGCGTCGGGCTCAGCGGCGCCCGCAGATGCGGTGGTCAGGTCCGGGGGGCGACGAGCGCGGAGTACCGTCGGCGTGGCGGCCCAGGCCTCGAGCGGTGGCGGTCGGGCGGAGGCAAGCACGAGCGGCGGCTGGGCGAAGGTCACGGAGGGCGGGACGGGATGAGCACCGAGGATCTCGAAAAGTACGAGACGGAGATGGAGCTGCAGCTCTACCGCGAATACCGCGACATCGTCCGCCAGTTCTCCTACGTGGTCGAGACCGAACGTCGGTTCTACCTGGCCAACTCGGTCGACCTGCACGTGCGCAACGTCGACGGCGAGGTCTACTTCGAGGTCGAGATGCACGACGCCTGGGTGTGGGATATGTACCGCCCTGCCCGGTTCGTCAAGAACGTTCGCGTGATGACCTTCAAGGACGTCAACGTCGAGGAGCTCGACAAACCCGACATCTCGGTTCCCGAGGGCGGGTTCGGCACCTGACGCCAGGATCGCTCGCTGAGCGCGGTTCGGGGAGCTATCCGCTTGCCACGGAGGCGTGACCTGCAGCGACGTACGAATCCGTTGTCCACAGGGGCGCCGGCTGTCCACAGATCTTGAGCTTGGCCCCTCAGCCTCGCGCCGGACGGGCAGCCTGGGCTCATGCCACTGCTCGCCGCCATTCTCGGACTCACCCTGGTCCTCCCGTCGCCCACGCTGGCGTCCGCCCCGGTCCCAGCGGTCGCAGAGGCACGCCACGCGCCGCTCGCGGCCTCCGTTGACGTGCGGGTGCCCGCGTCGCGATGGGGTGCTCCGTTGCCGGGAACGCTGCGAATTGTGCGCGCCTTCGACCCTCCCGCACTGCCGTACCTGCCCGGGCACCGCGGCGTTGATCTTGCGGGGGCGTCGGGCGAGGCGGTGCTCGCCGCGGGCGCCGGCACGGTGGTCTTCGCGGGCATGATCGCCGGTCGCGGGGTGGTGAGCGTCGAGCATCCTGGTGGACTGCGTACGACGTATGAGCCGGTCACTGCGACGGTACGGGCTGGCGACGCCGTCGGTCTTGGCACGCGGCTGGGCAGCCTCGACCCGGGTCATCCGGGGTGCCCCGTGGCTGCGTGCCTGCACTGGGGACTACGCCGCGGCATGGTGTACCTTGACCCGCTCCAGCTGCTACGGCCGCTGCACGTCCGGCTCAAGCCATTGGACGGGTGAGGTCAGCGGGAGAGCATCCGGCGCAGCGCGCGGGACAGGCGCTCGTAGTCGTCGACCCGGTTGTAGACCTGGGCGGACAGGCGCAGCAGCCCGATCCCGTTCCAGGCCGAGACCCCGACCTCGATCTGGTGCTCGCGCGCGAGCCGGGCTCGCAGCTCGATCGCGCCCGCCAGGTCGCTCGCGATCCCGGATGGCAACGCGACCACGCGCATGCTGACCTCGCCACTGCCCAGCTCACCCGTGGCCGCCGCATCGAGAACATCAGTGCTGGGCGCCAGCCCGCGGATCGTCTCGGCCACCAGGCGCTGGCCCTGCGCCACGAGAGCGGCGTTGTATGTCCGCACCCGATCCAGGCCGAGCGTGCGCAACAGGTGCAGCCCGGTCGGCGCGGCGAGCCAGGCGGTGTAATCCAGCGTGCCGGCCCACTCCTGCGCCTGCGGAAACCCGCGCAGGTGTTCCCACGAGACGACCAGCGGGCGCATCGTCTGTCGGTGCTCGAGGGCCACCGAGAGCAGCGCGGTCGCCCTGGGCGCGAAGGCCCACTTGTGGAGGTTGCCGAACCAGAAGTCCGCACCGCTGGCCGCGACGTCGACGGCGAGCATGCCGGGCGCGTGGGCGGCGTCGACGAGCACGGCAACGCCCCGATCCTTCAGCTGTGCGGTCAGCCGGTCGACCGGAAACAGCTTGGCGGTTGCGGAGGCGACGTGGTCGATGACCGCGAGGCGGGTCCGGCCCGGCCGTACGGCCTGCACCACCCGCGTCACGATCTCGTCGTCGTCGGCGAGGAGCGGGACCGCGACCGTCCGTACGATCGCGCCGGCACGGCCGGCGAGATCTTCTGCGGCGAGCCGGACCGCACCGTACGCGTGGTCGGTGACCAGGATCTCCTGGCCCTCGGCGAGGCTGAGCGAGCGCAGGACGGCACTCGCTGCCGCCGTGGCGTTCGCCACCAGCGCGACGCCGTCCGGCTCGGCGCCGACGAACCGAGCCAGGTGCGTGCGTGAGTGCTCGATCCGTTCGATCAGGCCGCGGGTGAAGAAGGCGATCGGGTTGGCCTCCATCTCGTCGCGGAGCCGCTGCTGTGCCCGCTGGGCGGGCAGCGGAACAGCGCCGAAGGACCCGTGGTTGAGGTGGCCGACGCCCCAGTCGAGGGAGAACAGCTCGCGCCGCTGTTCCCAGTCCACGGGGACGCCCTCCACCGTCGGCCGCGACGTTCCCGTTTCCATCGACGATCACCGTACTCGGTCGCTGACCGGACTTGACAGCGAGCCTGACTGGTGCAATGGTTACTTACATGACTAGCGGACCGATGAACCTCCGCCGCGGGGCGTGATGGACGAGGGCAGGCCGATCTTTGTCCAGATCGCCGAGCAGATCGAGAACGCGATCGTCGACGGCAGCCTCGCCGAGGAGGCGCAGGTGCCGTCGACCAACGAACTGGCCGCGTTCCACCGCATCAACCCCGCCACAGCCGCTAAGGGCATCAACGAGTTGGTCGACGACGGCATCCTCTACAAGAAGCGAGGCATCGGCATGTTTGTCTCACCGGGAGCGCGCGCCAAGCTGCGCGTGCGCCGCCGTGAGCAGTTCGCTGAGCGGTACCTGCGACCACTGATCGCCGAGGCGGGCAAGCTCGGGCTCACCGCCACAGAGCTCAAGGAGATGATCGACACATGGGAGAGCGGGAAATGAACCCGGTCGTGGAGGTCCGCGGGTTGTCGCGGCGGTTCGGCGACACGATGGCACTCGACGAGGTCACCTTCGCGCTCCGGCCCAACGTCATCTACGGGCTCCTTGGACGCAACGGCGCCGGCAAAACGACGCTCATGCAGATCCTCACCGGCCAGCAGTTCGTCTCGACCGGGACCGTGCGCGTGATGGGCTCGGCGCCGTTGGAGAACGACGCGGCCCTCGCGCAGACCTGCTTCGTCCGGGAGAACCAGCGCTACCCCGACTGGTTCAAGGTCATGCACGCGCTGCGTGCCGCCTCGTACCTGTTTCCGCGCTGGGACCAGGATTACGCGGACTCCCTCGTGGACGACTTCCGGCTGCCGCGCTCCCGTCAGGTCCGCAAGCTCTCGCGAGGTACGCTCTCGGCGGTCGGCGTGATCATCGGTCTCGCGTCACGCGCGCCGCTGACGTTCTTCGATGAGCCGTACCTGGGACTGGACGCGGTCGCGCGTCAGCTCTTCTATGACCGGCTGCTCGCCGACTACGCCGAGCACCCCCGCACCGTCGTGCTCTCGACGCACCTCATCGATGAGGTCGCGGACCTGGTGGAGCACGTGCTGCTGCTCGACCGCGGTCGTCTGGTCCTTGACGAGGCCAGCGATCACCTGCGTGGGCAGGTGGTCACGGTCACGGGGCCCTCCGCGGCGGTGCAGAGCTTCGCCGCCGACCGCACGGAACTGCACCGCACCAGCATCGGTCCGGTGACCCGTGCCACGCTGCGGGGCGCGGTCGACGAACAGACGAAGGCGTTCGCCGACCGCCTTGGACTGCGCGTCGAGCCCGCCTCGCTGCAACAGCTCGTCGTCAGCCTGACCGGCGGCCCGGCCATGGACCATGGATCGAAGGAGTCTCTCCGATGACCACCATCGCGATCGACCGTGCCCCCCGCACCGGTCTTCCGTTGAGCCGTGTCGTGACCGTGGCACGGGTCCTGCTCGCCAACTGGCCGGCGGCCCTCGGCTTCCCGCTGGGCATCATGGGGACATCGTTCGCCATCAACGTGCTCATCTTCGGTGCCGTCGGCGACGCGATCGGCAACGCCCCGACCGGCGGGCTCGGCAGCCTCTACGTCGTCCAGCTCATCGTGTGCTGGCAGGGGCTTTACCAGCACTTCAGCTTCGCGGTGGGACTCAACGCCACCCGCCGCAGCTACTATCTGGCCGCGGTTCTGGTCGCGCTGGCCCAGTCGTTGCTCTTCGGCCTGTTCCTCTACGCGTGCCGGTTCATCGAGCACGCGACCGGCGGCTGGGGGGTGAACCTGAGGTTCTTCGACCCGCTGCCGCTGACCCACAGCGCATCACCGGTGAC
Organism: Micromonosporaceae bacterium; assembly: GCA_036557785.1. GTDB lineage: Bacteria > Actinomycetota > Actinomycetes > Mycobacteriales > Micromonosporaceae > DATBGZ01. The sequence continues at coordinate 38,713 of DATBGZ010000092.1, read as the reverse complement.
CATCCTCGTCTACACCGTGCCATTGGTGCTGGTGAGCACCGCGGGGATCTTCTTCGGCTCGGTGAACCGGCGCTGGGGCCCGATGGGGATCTTCGTGCTGTCGGTTCTCACCATCGTCATCCTCGGCGGGCTGGCCGCGCTGGTCACCTACCTGAACGACTGGCCGGAGGTCGGCTCCTGGTTCGCCCGGTCCTGGCTCTCCCTGACCATCGGCTGGTCGCTCATCCCTACGGTGCTGGCCGCGGTCGGCGGGTGGCTGGTGCTGCGGCGAGCGGTGCCGTGACCGCGGCGAAGGCCGCGGCAATTCATCCACAATGGACATCCCGCAGGCGCCGGGCTCACCGGCGCCTGCGTGCTGCCGGCTTGTCGTCGCTGGCGCGCCTGAGCCGGTAGCCGACGCCGTCGACCGTGACGAACCGCCGCCGTTCCAGGCCGGGCAGGGTGGCGCGGGCATCGCGCGGCGAGACACCGACCGCGACCGCGATCTGCTCCGCGGTCAGGATCTTGCGCGGACGTACGCCGTCGAGGACTTGGCGCTCGAGCGGGCTGAGGGCATCGCGGGGCGTCGGTGCGGCTCGGGGCACCGGAGCGAGGTCCAGCCCGATCCGGCCGACCTCCTCGACGATGTGGTCGGTCCGGGCGACGAGCGTGGCGCCCGGCTCGCGCAGCTCCTCGTGGGCGCCGGCCGAGAGCGCTGAGGTCACCGGGCCGGGCACCACCATCACCATCCGCCCGAGATCGCGGGCGCGGTGCAGCGTCTGCCGAGCGCCGCTGCGCAGGTTCGCCTCCACGAGCACCGTGCCGCGGGTCAGCGCCGCGATCACCCTGTTGCGGACCAGGAACCGATGCTGGTGGGGATCCGAACCGGGCGGCCACTCCGAGACCAGCAGCCCGCTGTCGGCGACCCGGTCGAAGAGCAGCTTGTGGGGCTGCGGGTACGGCCGCTCGATGCCGCAGGCGAGCACCACGATCGTGCGTCCACCTGCGGCGAGCGCGCCACGGTGCGCGGCAGCATCGATGCCGAACGCGCCACCGGAGACGACCGTCCAACCACGGTCGGCGAGCCCATAGGCGAGGTCGGCCGCGACGTGGTCTCCGTACGAGGTGCTGGCCCGGGCCCCGATGACCGCAACCGAGCGTTCGCACGCCTCACGCAGCGGCCAGTGCCCGCGCAACCACAGGGCGTGCGGGGGGTCGGTGTTCACGTCGACGCTCTCGCCGGTGGCGCGGCTGATCGCGACGAGGTCCTCGAGTTGTGGCGGCCACTCCTCGTCCTCCGGGATGATGATCCGTGCATCCAGCTTCGCGGCTCGGTTCAGCGCTCGCGTGGCCAGCCGGTCCGGATCCAGTGTGGACATTCGTGCGGCGGTGACGCCGTGCAGCGACTCCGGCACGGCCCCACCACGCACCCGGGCCAGCGCCTCGACCGGTCCGACCGCTCGGGCGAGCACGCCGAGGTCGCGCCGGCCCGGCTCGACCAGGTGCGCGAGGACGATCCGAGCCATCCTGACCTCGTCAGGCGGCCCGGCCCGGCCGACCGTCATGGCGTCGCCCCAGTGCGCAGCTGTAGCGCCTCTTCGATATCGGGGCGTCGCGGGACGGCTCTGCCATCGAGGTCGGCGATCGTCCACGCCACGCGCAGGATCCGGTCCAGGCCGCGGGCGGACAGCGAGCCGTGGTCGAGCCGGTCGGTCAGGGGCGCCGTCGTCTTCGCCGGGAGGCGGAACGGCCGCTGGCGCAGCACGCTGCCCGGCGCGTCGGCGTTGACCTCGAACGGGTGGTGCCGCCACCGCGCCGCCGCGGCCTCACGCGCGGCCACCACCCGTTTGAGGACCTCGGCTGACGACTCGGGCGGGCCGGTGTCGCCGATGAGCGCGGCCGCAGTCACCGGCATGAGGGTGACCTGCAGGTCGATGCGGTCCATGAGCGGCCCGGAGAGGCGGCCGAGGTAGCGTCGTCGGGTCACCGAGGTGCAGGTACAGGTCTCGTTTCCCTGCCCGCAGGGGCACGGGTTCGCGGCGAGCACCAACTGCACGATCGCCGGGTAGCGCGTGACGCCGTGCGACCGGGCGATGACCACGAAGCCGTCCTCCAGCGGCTGGCGCAGCGCGTTGAGCACGTGGGGCCGCAGCTCCGGTGCCTCGTCGAGGAAGAGAACACCGTGGTGAGCCAGGGAGATTGCGCCGGGCCGGGCCACCCCGCTGCCGCCGCCGACGAGTGCCGGCGCGGTCGCCGTGTGATGCGGCGCCTGGAACGGCGGTCGCCGGATCAGCCGGGGCGCCGCCGGCAGGACGCCAGCGACCGAGTGCAGCGCGGTGACCTCGAGGGCGGCCGGGTCCGACAGGGGCGGCAGTATCGACGGCAGTCGCTGCGCGAGCAGCGTCTTGCCGGCACCGGGAGGGCCGAAGAGGGCGATGTGATGGCGTCCGGCCGCGGCGAGCTCCAGCGCGAACCGACCACGCTCCTGCCCCACCACGTCGACCAGATCGGGCCCGTCCTCGTCGTCAGGCTCCTCTGTCGCGAGCATCGGCTCGGGCAGGGTGACGCCCGCGACCAGGAAGTCCACGAGCTGGGCGAGGGCGTTGACGCCACGGACCGTAACGCCGGGGACAAGCCGTGCCTCGGTCGCGTTCTCGCCGGGCACGATCAACCGGCCGATGCCCTCGCGAGCCGCCGCCGCGGCCATGGGGAGCACGCCCCGCACGGGCCGGACCTGTCCGTCGAGACCGAGCTCGCCGACGACCGCCGCGCCGCCCAGCGGGTGCAGGGGGAGCCGGCCCGCGGCCCCGAGCACCGCGAGAGCGATGGCCAAGTCGAAGCCGGAACCGTGTTTCGGTAGGTCGGCCGGGAGCAGGTTGACGGTGATGCGCCGGTTCGGCCACTCCTGGCCGGAGTTGACGACCGCGGCCCGGACCCGATCACGGGCCTCGTTGAGCGAGGTGTCGGGCAGCCCCGACAGCGTCATGGCGGGCAGACCCGCGGCGACGTACGCCTCCACCGTCACGCCGTGCCCGTCGAGCCCGATCAGCCCGATCGAGCGCACCCGCGCATAGGCCATCAGAAGGCACCCATCACGTGCTCGACCTTCGCGGGTCCCTTGGCCTGCGGCCAGACGCAGATCACATCGAAGCGCAACTCCCCCCGGTGCCGGGGGTGGGCCTCGAGCCATGCCGTGGCGGCGGCCCGGAGCCGGGCGACCCGGGTGTCGTCAACGGCGTCGATCGGCTCACCGAACCACCGGCTGCGACGGGTCTTGACCTCACAGAAGACGATCACGTCGCGGTTGCGCGCCACGAGGTCGAGTTCGCCTTCGGCGCAGCGCCAGTTCCGGTCGAGGAGCTCCAGGCCGGCCAGCACCAGTGTCCGCATCGCGACCCGCTCACCGTAGGCACCGACCGCGTTGGTCAGCCGTGTCATGCCGCACAGGCTTGCGGCCAGCGGCGCACGGCGCAGCATGGCGTCAGAATCTGTGGATAACTCACTGCGTGGGCCTGTGGACAGCCCACGGGTTTAGATCCACAGTGGAGAGTCGCGTCGATCCATTCACGCAGGTCGTGGCCGCTGGCAGATAGCCCACGGCCTCTCGTCCAAGCAGCCCACACCGCCCCTCGCGGATCACGGCCGGGCCACAGTCGGCAATATCGACGCGACGCGCCCGCGTGGGAACTGGAGTCCGGGCAGCGCGTCGCTTACGGTGCCACCCGTGAATGCTGAACGCACCGACGAACCGGCGGAGGACTCCGGCGCGGGCGGGCGTGCGCCCGGGCAGCGCGCGAGCTCCCGTCGCACCGCCACCGACCGCGCGGCGTCGCGCCGGAGCGCCGGCGCGGACCTACCCACGACCCCTGTGACCGAGCTGCCGGCCCTGCCCCCGGAGACCGCCATGACCACCCCGCCCTCGACCGCACTGCCCACGACCGCACTGCCCACGACCGCACTTCCCACCACGACACTGCCGACCACCGCACCCGTCGGCGCCGCGGCCTCGGCGACCACGCTGGGGTCCAGCGACCCGCTGGGCGCCCACCCGGTGGAGCACCCCACGACGGAGCTGCGTGGCCCGATCCCGCGCCCTGAGCAGCCGCGAGGCTCGGGCTCGGGTCCGCTGCCGACGAACATCTACCGGTCCCGGCGCCCGGGCCTGGCGATCCTGCTCGTCATTCCCGCGGTCGGAGTCGGCGTGCTCCTGGTCCGGGCGCTGGCGATCGCCGCCTTCGGCGACCCCTTCGACATCGCCGGCATCATCTCGAGCATCTGTGGCCTGGCCAGCCTGCCGTTCATGGTCGCCGGCGTGTACGGGCTCGTGACCGGGGCCGCACACGGCGCCGAGCACTACGGCTTCCGGGTCTGGGCCCGCCCGCCGCTGGCGTACCTGATCGTCGGGCTGTCGTTCGTGCTCGCCGCGGGCCTGGCCATCCGCTGAGTGCCGGGCCGCACCGGTCCGGCTGCCCGCCCGCATCACCGCCGCACAGGTCCGCGTAGACTGGTCGGCGGCGACCACCCACGTGGTCGACCTCGCGCGCCCTTCCGACGCTCCGCGGCCCCAACGCCGGCCGGAGCGCGGCGGCGGCCTCCCTGGTCCTGACCCGCACCACGCGGGCGGAGCCACCCGGCCGCCGACCGGGCGCCAGGGCGGCGGGCCACCCGGCTCGTCGCGGCAACCAGGGAGCCAAAGGAGTCCACGCGTCATGGCCGTCGTGACCATGCGCCAGTTGCTGGAAAGCGGTGTCCACTTCGGCCACCAGACCCGGCGCTGGAACCCGAAGATGAAGCGCTACATCTTCACCGAGCGCAACGGTATCTACATCATTGACTTGCGCCAGACCCTCGACTACATCGACAGGGCCTTCGACTACGTCCGCACCACGGTGGCCGAGGGCGGCAGCATTCTCTTCGTCGGTACGAAGAAGCAGGCCCAGGAGGCCATCGCCGAACAGGCCTCGCGTGTCGGCATGCCGTACGTCAACCACCGGTGGCTCGGCGGCATGCTGACCAACTTCTCCACGGTTTTCAAGCGGCTACAGCGCATGAAGGAGCTTGAGGGTCTCGAGCAGACCGGAACCGCCCAGGGCCTGACGAAGAAGGAGACCCTGCAGCTTCAGCGCGAGCGGACCAAGCTCAGCAAGACCCTGGGCGGGCTGCGCGATATGTCACGGGTGCCGGCCGCCGTCTGGGTTGTCGACACCAAGAAGGAGCACATCGCCGTCGACGAGGCGCGCAAGCTGGGCATCCCGGTGATCGCCGTGCTGGACACCAACTGTGACCCGGACGAGGTGGACTATCCGATCCCGGGCAACGACGACGCGATCCGCTCGGCGGCGCTGCTGACCCGGGTGGTGGCCGACGCCGTGGCCGAGGGCCTCATCGCCCGCTCAGGCAAGGCCCTACGGGCCGGCGCGCCGGAGGCGAAGCCCGAGCCCGGCGCGGTTGGCAGCGACGAGCCGCTACCGGAGTGGGAGCGCGAGTTGCTCGAGGGCAGCCGAGCGCCGGACGCCCCGGCCGACGAGGCCTGAGCCAGCCGAAGACCGCCCAGACAGACGAGGGGATGACGGGAATAATGGCGAACGTTTCGATGGATGACATCAAGAAGCTGCGCGAGCTCACCGGCAGCGGCGTCTCGGACTGCAAGAAGGCGCTCGAGGAGGCGGAGGGCGACTTCGACAAGGCCGTGGAGATCCTGCGCATCAAGGGCGCCAAGGACGTCGGCAAGAGGGCCGGCCGTACGGCCGCCAACGGGCTGGTCGCGCACAGCGGCAGGTCCTTGCTGGAGCTCAACTGCGAGACCGACTTCGTGGCCAAGAGCCAGGACTTCATCGACCTGGCCCGGACGCTCGTCGAGTACGTCGACGCCCATAAGCCTGCCGATATCGAGGCACTGCTCGCGGCGACCTTGCTCGACGGCCGTACCGGTGCCCAGGCTGTCGAGGCGGCGTCTGCCAAGATCGGTGAGAAGCTCGTAGTGAACCGCTTCGCAACGCTCGAGGGCACGCTCGCGGTCTACCTGCATCGCAAGAGCCCGGACCTGCCGCCCCAGGTCGGCGTGGCGGTGCAGTACACGGGCAAGGCGGACGAGGCCGCGGAGTCCGACGCCCGGGGCATCGCCATGCAGATCGCAGCGATGCGACCGAAGTACCTCACCCGGGACGACGTTCCCGGCGACGTGCTCGCCAGCGAGCGGCGCATCGCCGAGGAGACCGCCCGCGAGGAGGGTAAGCCGGCGGCCGCCTTGCAGAAGATCGTCGAGGGCCGGGTCAACGGCTTCTTCAAGGACTTCGTGCTGATCGAGCAGGCGTCGGTCACCGACAACAAGAAGACCGTCAAACAGGTGATCGCGGAGGCCGGCATCGAGGTCACCCGGTTTGTCCGGTTCGAGGTCGGACAGGCCTGACGCAACGCCCGTTTCCCCGCGATCCTGCCTGCCCCGACGCGATCGGAGCTCGGGCCGCATTGGCCAGCCCAGGATCGCGGGGCCGGGGCCCGCGAGGAGCCTGCGCCGCGCCGACCCGGGGGAGGGGGTTGAATGGACGCCATGACACCCAGCCCACCCAGGCTCAGCCCGCCTGAGACGCCTGCCACGCCGGGACCGCCCATGCTTCGCCCGCCCATCACGAAGGCGACGGATCAGGTGGACGGCCAGCCTCGGCCGGCGGCCAACGGCGCTCCGCTGAGCCACGCTCGCCGGGTCGTGCTCAAGCTCTCGGGCGAGGCGTTCGGGGGCGGGCGCGTCGGCGTGGACCCGGATGTGGTGCAGTCGCTGGCCCGGCAGATCGCGGCGGCGGTACGGCGGGGCATGGAGGTCGCGGTCGTCGTGGGCGGCGGCAACTTCTTCCGGGGCGCGGAACTTCAGGAGCGTGGCATGGACCGGGGCCGCGCGGACTACATGGGCATGCTCGGTACGGTCATGAACTGCCTGGCGTTGCAGGACTTCCTGGAGAAGGAGGGCATCGACACCCGGGTCCAGAGTGCGATCTCGATGGCCCAGGTCGCCGAGCCGTACATCCCTCGCCGAGCGATCCGGCACCTGGAGAAGGGGCGGGTAGTGATCTTCGGTGCCGGCGCGGGTATGCCCTACTTCACCACCGACACCGTGGCCGCCCAGCGCGCGCTGGAGATCCACGCCGACATCGTGCTGATGAGCAAGAACGGGGTCGACGGTGTGTACACCGCCGACCCGCGAACGAATCCGGGCGCCCGCAAGCTGGACCGGGTCACCTTCGACGAGGCGCTGCGGCGCGGGCTCAGGGTGGTCGATGCGGCAGCCTTCAGCCTGTGCCAGGACAACAAGCTGCCGATGCTGGTCTTCGGCGCGGAGGGCGAGGACACCATCGCCCGGGCGGTCGCCGGAGATCCGATCGGCACCCTGATCACGGCTGACGAGGGCGCCGACTGAAGCCCTGCCGCACGACCCGGTTTGTCCATCCCAGCTCTCCAAGGAGGCGATGGGGCACATGATCGAGGAGACTCTCTTCGAAGCCGAGGAGAAGATGGAGCGCGCGGTGGAGTTCGCGAAGGAGGACCTCGCGACCATCCGCACCGGTCGGGCCACGCCCGCCATGTTCGCTCGGATCATGGTCGACTACTACGGGTCACCGACTCCGGTGACCCAGATGGCGACCATCGCCATTCCGGAGCCACGCATGGTGATCATCAAACCCCACGACCCGTCACAGCTGCGGGCGATGGAGAAGGCGATCCGCGACTCCGACCTCGGGGTCAACCCCAACAACGAGGGCACACAGCTGCGGATCCTGCTGCCGCAGATGACCGAGGAGCGCCGGCGAGACATGATCAAGGTCGCCCGCCACAAGGGCGAGGAGTCGCGGGTGGCGATCCGCAACGTGCGCCGCAAGGCGAAGGAGGAGCTCGACCACCTGGTCAAGGACGGCCAGATCGGTGAGGACGAGGGCCGCCGCGCGGAGAAGGAGCTCGAGGACCTCACGCACCGCTACGTGGCGCACGTCGATGAGCTGCTCAAGCACAAGGAAGCCGAGCTGCTCGAGGTATAGCTCCGCGTCAACAGCTGGCTGCCTAGCGGCCGGCTCGTACGATCCGATCATGGCAGTCGAGGTGTCGTTCGACCCGAGCAAGGCCAGGACGTACCGCCCGTCGGGGGAGCCGAAGCGCGCCAGGATCGTCGATGCGGCGCCGGGAGAACGGACCACGATTCTCGCGCAATGGGGCGAGGAGGAGCACTTTGTCGGCCCCTGGGTGGCGGTGCTCGACGACGAGGGCGAGACCGTCTACGGAGCCGCGTACACCGAATTCATCCAGATGCACGAGCGCATCCCGGAGACCGAGGACGGCTGGCGCAAGATCACGAAGGTCGACGCATACCAGCACAGTGGTCCCCCCGGACGGGTCACCACCGTGCTGCGCGATGGCCTGGTGGAGACCACGAATACGGTTCGGGCCGGGGACTGGATCGTGCGACAGCACGGCGGCGAGATCCAGGTGATCGGGGACCGGGTCTTCCGCAGGCTGTACGAACCGGACGATCCGGTGCAGATCGACGACGTAGGGTGAGCAGCGCGCGCCGCGACCGCCTCTGTCAGCGGTAATGACGTACTCGGGTCGTTGACGCTGGGGTGAGTCGATAGCCTGGCGTACACAATTGGTCGGAGCGCGACCGCGATGCGTTGGGGGTCTGGGCATGATGGCCACTCGTCGGGCACGGCACGAGGTCTGATGCCGGCACGCGACGACCCCTATGCGGACGACCCGTACGCCGACGAGCGGCACGGGCCCGACGACGACGCTCGCCCCGGCCGGCGGCACGCGACACGCCCGGCCCGTCCGGCCTGGGACGCGATGACCTACGGCGTGCCGACCGACTCCCGGCGCCCGGTGCACGCTACGGAGCCACCCCCACCGCCTGCGCCGGAGCCCACCCCGCCGTACGGGTCCGGGTCCTCCTACGGAGCCGAGCCGCCGTACGGTCCGTCCTACGGCGCCCCGCCCGCGAGCACCGGCTACCCTGGTGCCAGCGCCTACCCCGCCGCATCGGACACGTACACCCGGTCGGACCCGTACGCCCCGCCCGAGACGTACCGTGCCGGGGAGGGATACCCGGCTCCGGGCAGCTACGCCCCGGACGCGTACACGACGTTCCGGGCCGAGCCCGCGGCAGCGCCGCCGACGGGGCGCGACGACGAGCCGGTATATGTGGCAGCCGGGCTCTACCTCGACGAAGCCCCGCCGGAGCCCGGCAGCGGGTCGGGGCCGGACGGCCAGGAGGCGTACCTGGGACGGAGCGGACGTGCCCGCCCCACGAGCACCGTGCCCACGGATGAGTCACCCAGTCCGCCCAAACGCGGCGGACGCAACGTGCCGGCCGCGATCGGCGTCGGACTGGTCCTCGGCGCGGTGGTGCTCACAACGCTGTTCGTCTGGCGACCCGCGTTCCTGGCGGTGATCGCGCTCGCCGTCGGCGTCGGCATCTGGGAGCTCGTCCGGGCCGTCAACCTCAGCGGGCTGCACCCGCCGCTGGTGCCGCTGATCGCCGGCGGTGTGCTCACCACTGGCCTGGCCTGGTGGGGGGGTGGCGACGGGCTGACCTTCGGGCTCGTGGTCACCGTGCTGGCGGTCATGGCGTGGCGTTTCGCTCATGGTCCCGACGGGTACGGCATGGACATCACGATGGCGACGCTCATCGCCGCCTACGTGCCGTTTCTCGCCGGGTTCGCGGCGCTGCTCGCCAGTCCCCACGACGGGGCCCGTCGCGTGCTCGCCACGCTGATCGCGGTCGTGCTCTCCGATACCGGCGGGTACGTGGTCGGGGCCCGGCTCGGGCGCCACCCGATGGCGCCCTCGGTCAGCCCGAAGAAGTCGTGGGAGGGGCTGGTCGGTTCGCTGGGGGCCGCCGCCCTCGGCAGCGCTGCCGTGCTCGCGCTGATGTTCGGCGTGGCACCGTGGTGGGGACTGCTCTTCGGGCTGGCGATCTCGATCGCGTCGATCATCGGCGACCTCGGCGAGTCGCTGCTCAAGCGCGATCTCGGCGTCAAGGACATGAGCAGCCTGCTCCCGGGTCACGGGGGGCTCATGGATCGCCTCGACTCGATCCTCTTCGCCGCCCCTGCCGGCTTCCTCATGCTCGCCGCGATCGTCCCGGTCGCCGCCTGACCCGGCCGGTGGCTGCGACGCGGCCGGTCGCGGGATGCACCAGCATGCGAGGATGTTCCCGTATGCCCGTGATCGACCTACCCCTGCTTGACCCGGACGCCGACGCGCCCGGGCCCGTCGCGCTGGCCGGAACGTCCTCCGGACGGGTGAAGATGCCCCCGCGACACCTGGCCGACCTCGACCTCGCCTCCCGCCGGGCACTGGTCACCGAGCTCGGGCACCGGCCCTACCGGGCGGAGCAGATCTCCCGCCACTACTTCGGGCGGCTCACCCGGGACCCGGCCGCGATGACCGACGTCCCCGCCGCCGCCCGTGCCGAGCTCGCCGCCGCGCTGCTGCCGCCGTTGCTCACGTCGGTGCGGGAGCTGGCCTGCGACGGCGGGGCCACCCGGAAGACCCTCTGGCGTCTGCACGACGGCTCGCTCGTGGAGAGCGTCCTCATGGGCTACCGCGGGACGGCCGGGGCCCCGTCGGGGTGGGACCGGGTGACGCTGTGCGTGAGCAGCCAGGCCGGCTGCGGGATGGGTTGCCCGTTCTGCGCCACCGGGCAGGCCGGGCTGCGCCGCAACCTCTCCACCGCCGAGATCGTTGACCAGGTCGTCTGGTTCGCCGGCGCGGCCGCGAGCGGGGCCATGGCGGGCCTGCCCGCTCGGCTGTCCCATGTGGTCTTCATGGGCATGGGGGAGCCGCTGGCGAACTACGCCCGGGTGCTCGCGGCCGTACGCCGGCTCACCGCGCCGGCCCCCGAGGGCCTCGGCCTCTCGCAGCGCCACATCACGGTCTCGACGGTGGGGCTCGTGCCCGCGATGCGCCGGCTGGCCGAGGAGAACCTCCCGCTGACACTTGCGCTTTCGCTGCACGCGCCCGATGATGATCTGCGCGATGGGCTGGTCCCTGTCAACGAGCGTTGGAAGGTCGCCGAGGTGCTCCAGGCTGCGTGGGATTATGCCGCGCGCACGGGCCGGCGCGTGTCGATCGAGTACGCGCTCATCCGGGACGTGAACGACCAGCCCTGGCGGGCGGATCTGCTGGGTCGGCTGCTGGCGGGTAAGCTCGCACATGTCAACCTGATCCCCCTCAACCCCACACCGGGCTCGCGATGGGACGCGAGCCCGAAGCCGGTGGAGCGGGAGTTCGTCCGGCGGCTGCGCGCCGCCGGCATCGCGACGACCGTACGGGACACCCGGGGACGGGAGATCGACGGGGCGTGCGGTCAACTCGCGGCGAGCGAGCCGGGCGCACGGGTGCCGTCAGGGCCGGTCGCGGGGGCGACCCGTGCGGCGATGAATATTGACAGCCGAGTAGCGCAGACGCGCAATATCGTGCAAGATCCTGTTGGCATCACTGGCAATCTCGTGCAGTCTGGGTGGGCGGACTCACGGGGGCCGGGAGGAAAGGCGAAACAGTGACGAGTCAGGGTCAACGGTTCCGGCGGCGTGCGCTGCGGCGGGGATACAAGGTCGACGAAGTCGACGCGTTCCTCGACCGCGTGGAGGCCACGCTGCAGGGCGAGTCCATGGGCGCGCCGGTCAGCGCCCAGGAGGTCCACGACGTCGTGTTCCGGGTCCGTTTCGGCGGCTATGACGAGTGGCAGGTCGACCTGCACCTCGACCGGGTCGAGCGCCAACTCGGTGACCTCGAGGAGCGGACGGGCGGCTTCGCCCGCGCCGGTGCGGGTCGGATGGCACCGCTGCGCGATGACCCGGTCGAGATCCGCCGGTCGCCGATCCCCGGCCCGCCGATGCCGACCCGGCCGCTGACCGCGGTCACCCAGATGGCCGGCGGTCCGATGCTCGGCAACGGCATGATGCCGCCCATGATGGCGCCGCCCATGTCCGCGCCACCCGTTCGGCCGATGTCTGCTCCACCCATGCGTCCCATGTCTGCTCCACCGATGCGGCCGATGTCCGCGCCCCCGGTCCGCCCCATGTCGGGTCCGCCGATGGGCGGGCGGCCGATGTCCGGTCCGCCGATGGGCGGCGGGTACCCACGCTTCGACGAGACGGACCATGGCGGCTACGGCGAGAGCTACACGGGTCGGCGCGGTCGTTCGGACCTGACGCACGAGATGCGCTATGACCTCGGCGGCCACGCGGGCGGCATGCCCGGCGGTGCCCACCCGGCGGACCTGCAGCGCATCGATGCCATGCGGCGCACCTTCACCGCCCGCCGATTCGGCAGCGGCTATGACGCGATCCAGGTGAACCGGCTCTTTGACGCGATCCTCGCTTCGCTGTCCGGCCGCTCGGGCATGCCGATCAGCGAGGCTGAACTGGACCCCAACCAGTTCAGCCTTGTGCCCGGCGGGTACTTCGAGGCTGAGGTGAACCAAGCCCTGCGCGAGGTGCGCGACCTGGTCCGCCGTTAGACCAGTCGAACGACGGATGCCCCGGAGCTTCGGCCCGGGGCATCTTTGTCATGCCCGGCGAGATGCCGAGCGGCCGGCGGTCAGTTCCTCAGGCCGCGCCGGCGCAGCACGACGTCCACGGTGACCATGAGCACGATCAGGCCGGCGATCCCGATCAGGAAGACCTTCTCGATGTTGCCCCGGTGGTTGCCTATGAGGGCCATGAGCACCAACACGATGGCCGTGAGGAACGCGGCGACCACGGTCAGCCGCCGAAACGGCACCGGCTTGAGCTGGTCTGGGGCGACCACGGCATCGTGCTCCTCGCCGTGGCCGGCGCCGTGCTGGTCGACCGCGTGCTCGCCGGGTTGGGCGTGAGCCAGCTCGTTGCCCGCCACGTTGACGTCCCCTTCCACGAACTCCTGCGACTGGTGCGCACCTCGCCGACCAGTCTGGCATAGCCACGCGGGGCGACGGCGTCGGGTTGGGCGGGCGAAGGCGTTTGCGAGGTGCGTGATTGATAGCGTCGGGACGTGCAGATCACGGGCACCGGTCACGCCAGCATGCGCATCGACACCGCGGCGGGGAGCGTTCTCACCGATCCGTGGGTGAACCCGGCCTACTTCGCCTCATGGTTCCCGTTCCCCGACAACTCCGCGCTCGACTGGGACAGCCTGGGCAAGGTCGACTACCTCTACGTGAGTCATCTGCACCGCGATCACTTCGACCACGAGCACCTCAAGCGCTTCATCGACAAGAAGGCGACGGTGCTGCTGCCCAACTACCCGACCAGTGAGCTCGAGGACGAACTGCGCGAGGTCGGCTTCACGAAGTTCGTGAAGACCGAGAGCAATGAGGTCGTGGAGCTCGACGGCGGCCTGAACATCATGATCCAGTCCCTCACCTCGCCGACCGACGGGCCGATCGGAGACTCGTCGCTGTGGGTGGAGCACGACGGCGTGCGGCTGCTCAACCAGAACGACGCGCGCCCGACGGATCTGGTGGAGTTCGCGCGGCTCGGGCATGTACACGCGCACATGCTTCAGTTCTCTGGCGCGATCTGGTACCCGATGGTCTATGAGCTCCCCGAGGCCGCGAAGACCGCGTTCGGCAAGCAGAAGCGGGATCGGCAGTTCGACCGCACCTGGCGTTATATCGATGACCTGAAGGCGAGCTGGGTCTTCCCGATCGCCGGCCCGCCCTGCTTCCTCGACGACGAGCTGTGGCAGTTCAACGACATCTTCGGCGACGAGGGCAACATATTCCCGGATCAGTCGGTCTTCCAGCGCGAGTACCGCGCGATCGGGCGGGACAACGGTGTGGTGCTGCTGCCCGGATCGGTGGCCACCCTGACCGCAGAGGACTGTACCGTCAGCCATCCCGTGGCGGACCTGGACGAGTTCTTCGCCAACAAGGAGCAGCACCTGCGCGATTACCGCGACCGCAAGCGCGGCGTGATCGCGGCGGCCAAGGCGTCCTGGCACCGCCCCGAGGTCGATGTGCTCGCCGAGCTCAAGCGCCGCGTCGAGCCGCTCCTGGAAGAGTCGATCTACCTCGCCAAGGGGGTGGGCGGCCCGATCCGGCTCGACCTGCTCGCCGACGACAACGCGACCGTGGCGCAGTCCATTGTGGTCGACTTCCCGGCCAAGCAGGTCCGCGATGCCGCAGATGAGAAGGTGCGGTACCGGTTCCGCACTCGGCGCTCCCTTGTGGAGAGTCTGCTCGCCAATGGTGAGGTGGACTGGGTCAACTCGCTGTTCCTCTCCTGCCGGTTCTCCGCGGCTCGGATCGGTCAGTACAACGAGTTCGTCTACGCGTTCTTCAAGTGCCTCTCCGAGGAGCGCCTGCAGTACGCCGAGGGCTGGTACGACGAGAACGAGCGCGCCGTCGACACCGAGGACGTGACCCTGGTCGACCGTACGACCGGCAAGGCCTGGCAGGTTCAGCGCCGCTGCCCCCACCTCAAGGCCGACCTGACCCGGTTCGGGATCGCCGACGACGGCACGCTCACCTGCCAGTTGCATGGCTGGCGGTTCGACCTCGAGTCCGGTCGATGCCTCACCAGCGTCGGGCGAACGCTGCGGTCCCAACCCGCGTCCGAGACCGCCCCGACGTCCTGACCGCTCCCGTACGAGGCCAGCGACAGCCGTTCGAGGGTCATGGTCGATCCCGCCCGGACCGTGTCGGCCCCTCTGCGTCGTAGGCGGCGCGTAGCCGGTCGCGCGCGGCGGTGACGTTCTGGTGCGCTGACCGTACGGCCGCGGCACGTTCGTCCAGTGTGGATGGTTCAAGCTTCGGCACCACGAGAGACAGCACATCGAGGGGAGCGATCCGGCGCCGGGAGTTGGAGGTGCCCGTCCCGAGCGGCCGCAGCTGCGCCCGCACCGCCGGGTGGTACAGCAGCGCCAGCACGGCGTAAGGGTCCACGGTGGATCGGAAGACGCCGAACTCAGCGGAGACCTGGACGGCCGCGCCCGCGGGCACCACGGCGGCCCGAAGATTCGCGGGGTTGAGCAGACAGACGATGAGCTCGCCGGGCTCGGCGAGCACGCCGGGCGTCACGGGTTCGTACGAGCGGGCGGCGTGCCAGTCCACGGTACCGAGGTCGTCGATGTGCAGCACCGACAGGAACGGCCTGGTCACCTCACGGCAGCGTCGGGGAGGCACGGCGCGGAGGTACTCCGCCAGGGGTACTCCGCCGGCATCGGTGAGCGAACGGCGCGCCGCCGCGGCGACCGGGTCGAGGCGGGACGGGTCGAGCGTGGCAGGCCCATTGGCATCCGCGAGCGCGACGAGCGGCGACTCGCTGAGGATCTCCAACCAGCCGGCCTTGTCGGCTGACCGGGCGCGCTCGCGTGTGGCTGCCTCACCGATGAGGGCGACAATGGCGGGCAGCTCGTTGCCGGCCGGGTCCGGTGCCGGTGCCCCTGCCCGGGTCATGTACCCGACGTGGTCCACCCGCGCCAGCACCACCCGCCCCATGCTGGGGGTCAGGAACGGCGCCTTCCTCACGAACAGGGCGCTGGTGCGTGCGGCCGTGCCGCTGAGGGCGAAGGTGACCGGCGGCAGCGACACCACCGCCACCGGCGTGACCGAGCCGCTGGCGAGCAGGGCGCGGACGGGTGAGCAGCCGAGCACGCCGTCGGGCAGGACGATGCCG
The DNA here is from genome assembly GCA_036557785.1 of Micromonosporaceae bacterium. GTDB lineage: Bacteria > Actinomycetota > Actinomycetes > Mycobacteriales > Micromonosporaceae > DATBGZ01. The sequence goes on along the minus strand of DATBGZ010000092.1, from coordinate 23,087 downwards.
AGCACTCCGCCTGGCGCGAGCAGGGACAGCGCCCGAGCCAGGCAGGCGAGACTGGGGTCGATCCGGGAACGCCCCGCCAGGGCCGGCATGACGCGCGCGGCCGCGGTGATGCCCTCGGCAGAGTCGTACTGCCGCTCCCCAAACGGGGGGTTGGTGAGGATCAGCGGCACCCGGCCGGCCAGAGGGTCCACGGTGGCGTCGGTGACGGAGTCGGCGACCGTCCACACCAGAGGGTTGCTGACCCCGTAGAGCATCAGGTTCAGTCGCGCCTTCGCGACCGCGGAGGCGGAGACGTCGGCGCCGAAGGGCCCGGCCAGGCGCAGGGGATGCTCGTCGGGCAGCGCCGCGAGCAGGGCGACGAGGAAGCGACCGGTGCCACAGTAGGGGTCGCCGAACCCGGGGCCACCGTCCAGAAGCGACAGTGGGGTCGTGACGAGGGGGATCGCGATCGCCGCCATCATCCTCGCCACCGCGCTCGGGGTCAGGTAGGTGCCGAGTCCGCCGGTGTGGTCGTAGCGACCGGCGAGCAGTGCGTCGAAGGCCGTTCCCAGCGGATCCAGGCCCGCCACCGCGGCCGAGCGAACGTCGCTGACGAGCACGTCCGCCGCGCCCAGCAGCGTCGGGTCGGTCAGCCGGAACGGTTCGTCGAGCGGCCAGATCGGGTGCAGGCCGCCGGCGGAGTCGCGGGCGGACATCCGTGGGTCACGCAATGCCCTGGCGAAGGCGTCTCGGTGGTCGGCGACGGTCGCGTGCGTACGGGAGGCCCAGAGCCGGATCAGCATGAGCTTGGCCACCTCGTCGAGCGCGGCGTTGCTCGACGCGAGGCCGCCCCGGCGATAGACGAGCTGGTGCAGCTCGTCGAAGCGGCGCCATAGGTCGATCTCGGCCGCGCCCCAGGAGCCGGCCACGCCGAGCACCGGTGGGTCAGCCCCCGCCGCCATGGGTTGACCCTAGCGGAACCAGACTCCCGGACCGGTGGGCGTCCGTGCCACCCGAGTGGTGCGGCGAACCGCGCCGGGCCAGGTACGCATACATTGGCCGCGATCGGGAAGAATCATCGGCGTGGGCATGCGTGACGTCGTGCTGCTCGGGTCGACCGGGTCGATCGGCACGCAGGCGGTCGACATCGTCCGGCGCAACCCGGACCGGTTCCGGGTCGTGGCCGTCGGCGGCCAGGGCAACAACGTCGGGCTGCTCGCCGCCCAGGCGCTCGAGCTTGGGGTAGAGGCCGTCGGCGTCGCGCGGGCCTCGGCCGTGCAGGACCTCCAGCTCGCGTTCTACGCGGAGGCGTCCCGGCGGGGCTACTCGAGCGGCGAGTTCAAGCTTCCCAAGATCCTCGCGGGCCCGGAGGCGATGGCCGAACTCGCGCAGTGGCCCTGCGACGTGGTGCTCAACGGGGTCGTCGGCTCGCTCGGGCTGAGCCCGACGCTCGCGGCGCTGAAAGCGGGGCGCACCCTCGCCCTCGCGAACAAGGAGTCGCTCGTGGCCGGGGGTCCGCTCGTCCGGTCGCTGGCCCGTCCCGGCCAGATCGTGCCGGTGGACTCGGAGCACACGGCCTTGGCCCAGTGCATGCGGGCGGGCCGGGAGTCTGAGGTGCGCCGGCTCGTCCTCACCGCCAGCGGCGGACCGTTCCGTGGCCGCTCCCGCGAGTCGTTGGCCGACGTGACGCCCGCCCAGGCGCTGGCCCATCCGACCTGGAGCATGGGCCCGGTCGTCACGATCAACTCGGCCACGCTCGTGAACAAGGGCCTTGAGGTGATCGAGGCGCACGAGCTGTTCGGCATCTCCTACGACGACATCGAGGTGATGGTGCACCCGACCTCGGTGATCCACTCGATGGTCGAGTTCGTCGACGGCTCGACGATCGTGCAGGCCAGCCCACCCGACATGCGCCTGCCGATCTCACTCGCCCTGGGCTGGCCCGAACGGGTGCCCGATGCCGCCGGCGCGGTGGACTGGCACAGCTCACACGTCTGGGAGCTGCACCCGCTCGACGAGGCGGCGTTCCCGGCCGTGGCCCTGGCGAAGGCGGCGGGGCGGGCCGGATGCTGCCGGCCGGCCATCTACAACGCGGCGAACGAGGAGTGCGTGGCCGGGTTCACTGCGGGCAGGCTGGCCTTCCTGGGCATTGTGGAGACTGTGGCCAGGGTGCTGGACGAGGCGCCAGGGTTTGGCGAACCAGGTAACGTCGAGGAGGTGCTCGCCGCCGAGGCGTGGGCACGGGCCCGAGCCCGAGAGCTCATTGGTGGCACCGAGTCGTCAGACGGGGCCGTCCCGCGTCGGGCCGAGCCGGAGAGCAAGGGAGCCTGATGGAGACACTCGGGATCGTCGTCTTCGCGCTCGGCATCGTCGTTTCTCTCGCGTTGCATGAGGCCGGCCACATGTGGTCGGCCCGGGCGTTCGGCATGAAGGTCACCCGATTCTTCATCGGCTTCGGCCCGACACTCTTCGCGTTCCGCCGCAAGGGAATCGAGTACGGGGTCAAGGCCATCCCCGCGGGCGCCTTCGTCAAGATCGTGGGGATGACGCCGCAGGACGACGACGTCGAGCCCGGCGACGAGGCGCGGGCCATGTGGCGCTTCCCGGTGTGGAAGCGCACGATCGTGCTCGCCTCGGGCGCCTTCACCCACTTTGTGCTCGGAATGGTGATCCTCTGGCTCGTGTTCGCGTTCGTCGCGCTGCCGCGACCCGAGCGGCTCGACCATGGCCCGGTCACGATCGAGCAGGTGGCGGCGTGCACTGAGCCGTCGGTCGTTTACGACCCCACCACCCGGGGCGTGAAGCCGTGCGTCGTCGGCACGGACCCGCAGAGCGTGGCCTCGGCGATGGGGCTCGTGCCCGGCGACGTGATCGTCGCGGTGGACGGCCAGGCCGTGGACGGCTGGGAATGGCTGACGACGAAGGTCCGCGCGGCCGGCGGTCAGCAGATCACGGTCACGGTTCAACGGGGCGACCAGACGTTGACCCGCACCGGGACGTTGCCGACCGTCCTGCGCCTCAAGCAGGAGGTGCTCACCAGCGACCGGGCGTTGTCGAGCATCACCGACGCCGACCTCGAGCCGGTCGGCGTGCTCGGCGTCACGCCAGTGACCCCGACCGCGGCGTACGGCGCCGGCGCCGCGTTCAGGATGACCTGGGACAACACGGTAGGGGTATTTAAGGGCGTGGTCGCCTCGATCGGCCGGTTCCCGGAACGGGTGCCGCAGCTGTGGTCTGCACTGTGGGGCGCGCCGCGTGACCCCGAGACCCCGATCAGCGTGGTCGGCGCGAGCCGCATCGGCGGTGAGTGGTTCAGCCAGGGCCAGATCCCGTCGTTCCTCTTCTTCCTCGCGGCGCTGAACTTCTTCGTGGGCGTCTTCAACCTGCTCCCGCTGTTGCCGCTGGATGGCGGTCACATCCTGGTGGCCTGGTTCGAGAAGGTCCGGAGGTGGATCTACGCCCGACTGCGCCGACCCGACCCGGGCACGGTGGACTACGCCAAGCTGATGCCGATCACCTATGCGGTGATCATCTTCTTCGGGGCGCTCAGCCTGCTCACCGTGGCGGCCGACATCGTCAACCCCATCACCATCCCGAAGTGACGCGTTGGGAGTCGCCATGACCGAGACCGCCCGCCCCGCCTCCCCGCCCGCCGTCAACCTCGGGATGCCCGCTGCCCCACCGCCACCGCTGGCCGCCCGCCGGCAGAGCCGCCAGATCATGGTCGGCTCGATCCCGGTCGGCGGCGGCGCCCCGTTGAGCGTCCAGTCGATGACCACGACCCTGACCGCCGACGTCAACGCGACCCTGCAGCAGATCGCCGAGCTGACGGCGGCGGGCTGCCAGATCGTCCGGGTGGCCGTACCGTCGCAGGACGACGTCGAGGCGCTGCCGGCGATCGCCCGCAAGTCCGGCATCCCGGTGATCGCGGACATCCATTTCCAACCCAGGTACGTGTTTGCCGCCATCGATGCCGGCTGTGCCGCCGTGCGGGTCAACCCGGGCAATATCAAGAAGTTCGATGACAAGGTCGGCGAGATCGCGCGGGTCGCGATGGACGCGAAGGTACCGATCCGGATCGGGGTCAACGCCGGCTCGCTCGACCCGCGGCTGCTCGAGAAGCACGGCAAGGCCACTGCCGAGGCGCTCGTCGAGTCCGCCTTGTGGGAGTGCTCCCTGTTCGAGGAGCACGGGTTCCGGGACATCAAGATCTCGGTGAAGCATCACGACCCGGTCGTGATGATCCGTGCCTACCGCCTGCTCGCGGAGCAGTGCGAGTACCCGCTGCACCTGGGTGTGACGGAGGCCGGCCCGGCGTTCCAGGGGACGGTGAAGTCGGCCGTTGCCTTCGGCGCCCTGCTCGCCGAGGGGATCGGCGACACCATCCGTGTCTCGCTCTCGGCGCCGCCGGTCGAGGAGGTGAAGGTGGGTATCGCGATCCTCTCCTCGCTCGGCCTCAAGGAGCGGGGTCTGGAGATCGTCTCGTGCCCGTCATGCGGTCGCGCGCAGGTCGACGTCTACACCCTCGCCAACGAGGTGACCGCCGCGCTGGAGGGCTTCCCGGCTCCCCTGCGCGTCGCCGTGATGGGCTGCGTCGTCAACGGTCCCGGTGAGGCACGCGAGGCCGACATCGGCGTCGCGTCCGGCAATGGTAAGGGGCAGATCTTCGTGCGGGGTGAGGTCGTCAAGACCGTTGCCGAGTCGCAGATCGTGGAGACACTCATCGCGGAGGCCCTGCGCCTGGCCGACGAGATGGGCATCGACGTCGCCGGCGAGGACTCACCATCGACCGGTGGCGGTGCCGCGGGTCCGGTCGTCACCGTCCACTGAGGACGTCGTGTCCTCGCCATCCAGCGGCGACCGCAACCCCACCACCTGGGTGGGGCGTGCCACGCCCCGTCCGCGTCGCGACGAGTGGCCGACCGCGGAGCAGCCGGTCGTACCGGCGGGCCTCGCCCCGCCGCCGGTCATCTACGTCGAGCGGGTCGGGCGGCGGCGGTGGGGCTGGGTCGTCGGGCTGATGTTGATCTGCTTCGCCGCCGGCGCCACGGCGGCGCTGTTGACCAGCCCCGGCCTGCGCGATGCCGTCGGCATCGGTCCCGCCCCGTCGGCGACGCCGAGCCCGACCCCGTCGCCCACGCCGTCACCGACGCCGTCGCCCACACCGCCACCGCCCGGGGTCGGCGACGTGGTCCGCGATGGCACATTCGAGTTCGTGATCACCGACGTGAGCTGTGGCCATGACCAGGTCGGCTCCGGCCTCATCAGCCGCCGGGCATCGGGCCAGTACTGCATCGTCGGCGTCGCGCTGAGGAACGTCGGCAACCTGCCCAATCTGCTCCGGGACACCAACCAGTTCGCGTACACGGTCGACGGAGCGCGCCACAGCGCCGACGAACTGGCCACCGTGGTCGCGACCGGCGGACTGCAACTCTGGGCCAATCCCGTGCTGCCGGGGCATTCCGTGACCGGACGGCTCGTCTTCGACATCCCCGTCGAAGCCACGCTCGCCACGCTGGAGCTGCACGACTCAGCACACTCGCCGGGCGCGGTCGTGACTGTACCGACCGTCGCCGCAGAGGAACAGCCGCCAACCAGTTAGGGCTGGGACGGCCGGGTCGGCGAGGACGAGCCTCAGGTGAGCAGGACGGTAGCGAACATGCCCTGCTGGCGGAAGCCGCAGCGTGCGTAGACCCGCCGGGCAGCCGTGTTGTAGTCGTTCACGTAGAGACTGACGCTCGGGGCGACCCGGCGCAGGGCGTCGCGGACGACGGCCGACATCGCCATGGTGCCCAGGCCCCGCCCCCGCCACTCCGGCGCGACCCACACGCCCTGTACCTGTGCGGTATGCCGGGTCACCACGGCGAGCTCCGCCTTGAAAACGACGCGACCCCCGAGGAACTTCGCGTACGCGCGCCGGGAACGCACCAGGTCGGCGAGCCGGTTGCGGTAGTCCCGCCCTCCGTCGCCGACCAGCGGGGAGACACCGACCTCTTCGGTGTACATGGCGACCGCGGCGGGGAAGAGCTTGTCCAGTTCATGCGGTCGGACCAGCCGTACGGTCGGGTCCGGCGGGATCGCCGGCGGCATCTGGGTGACCAGCAGGGGTTGGCACGGACGGACGTCGCGGGCCGGTCCCCACGTGTCGGCGAGGTCGTGCCATAGCCCGAGCACGGCGTCGGCCTCCCCCACGAGGGAGGAGCACAGGCGCGGATGCGTCGCGGCATGGTCGGCGAACGCGTGTACGGCCGCGCTCGTGGCGTGCACCGGGATCAGGTTCGTACCGTGCCAGCAGAGTGACTCCAGCCGGGCTCGCCCGCCGTAGCCGAGCACCCGGACGTCGACGCGGCGGCCGAGGCCGGCCGCGTGCACCCGTTCGGCCACCTGTGCGGCTGCGATCGGCTCAGACTCGAGCACGCGCTCCACCGCAGCCCGCTCCGTGTCGTCGAGCTCGCGCGCCGGCGCGGTCAGCATGTCCCCAGCCTGCCAGACGCTCGTGAACCCCGGTCACCCGATCACCCGCTACAGTTGGCGGCCGACCGGTTTCCGATATATCGTCAACCCATCGCCGATACGACACGAGAGGGGATGGCGATGCGAGGAAGAGGACACGCTCACGTCGAGGCACGCTTGCGCGGTTTCGGGTTCGGCCCGTTCGGTCCGTTCGGCCCAGGGGGGCACCGGTGGCACGGCGGCCCCCACGGCGGCCGGCATCAGGGCCGGCGTGGGAACGTGCGCGCCGCGGTCCTGGCGTTGCTGGCCGAGCGACCCATGCATGGATATGAGATGATCACTGAGCTGGAGACCCGTACGGGAGGGATGTGGCGGCCGAGCCCGGGGTCGGTCTATCCGACGCTGCAACTGCTCGAGGACGAAGGGCTGATCACCAGCGAGGAGTCCGGCGGGCGCAAGCGGTTCACGCTCACCGAGGCGGGTCGCGCCGATGCCGCCGAGGCGGGACCCGCACCGTGGGAGCGACCCGGTGACGACGACCTGCTGCGCAACCTCCACGATGTCCGGGACGCCGGATTCGGGGCGGTCAACGCCCTGCGCCAGATCATGACGAGCGGTACGGAGGATCAGCGCCGCCGGGCCATCGAGGTCATCGACGAGGCGCGTAGGAAGCTCTACGCGATCCTCGCTGAGTAGCGCAGAGCGGGCTGGTACAGCAGGGCCGCGCCGGACAGTGACGCGGCCCTGCCCACGCGGATCCTGCTCCCGTTGATAGCGAAGACGGCCGACGCGTTGCGGCTGCCGGCGACGCCGTTCCCCAGGCCGACGTTCGCCGGTGAGGCGAACCCGCCGGGTTCATTCCCCGCGTAGCCCGGGCAGGTCAGGCCGGGTCGAAGTACGGCTCGCCGGGGTACATCTGGTGCGGGGTTGGATAGGGCTCGTCCGCGAGCTCGGCGGGGCCGGTCGGAACGACCAGGACCGCGGTTCCGTAGGCGCAGATCTCGCGCCACGGCGGGGTGATGTCGCGGGTGTCGAACCGCATGCCGAGCACCGCGTTCGCGCCCCGCCGCTCCGCCGCGGCGGCCAGGCGGGCGACGGCCTCCTGCCGGATCTGGGCCAGCAGCCGAAGCAGTTGTGGGTTCGTCTTGCCGTTGAGCGACTTGACACCCTCGATGAAGGGGTTGAACGTTCGGGCGGTGACGCCCACGACCTGGCCAATGACGGCGTGCACCTGGTACCCGGGAATGCTCTCGGTCGTGACGACCAACATCGCGCTCACCTGGCCTTCGCTGGAGCAGACGGTAGCCCGCGGGTCCTCCGGCGCGGGGCGTATCCCACTCGGCTCTCCCGAACGGGTGAGCGGACCGTTACGCTGCCCGTGCGCGGAAGAGCGGCCGCGGGGAGGAGGCGCACATGTTGACGCTGGAGGAGCTACGCTACGGCGTCGACTCCGGCACCATCGACACCGTCGCGCTGGCGCTCGTGGACATGCAGGGTCGGTTGCAGGGCAAGCGGCTGCACGCGCCCTACTTCCTGCGCGAGGTGCTCCCGCACGGTAGCGAGGCGTGCGACTACCTGCTCGCGGTCGATGTCGAGATGAACACGGTTGCCGGCTATGCCATGTCCGGGTGGGATCGTGGGTACGGCGACCTGGTCATGGTGCCCGACCTCTCGACGCTGCGCCGGCTGCCATGGCAGCCCGGCACCGCGCTGGTTCTCGCCGACCTGACCACGGTCGACGGGGCGGCGGTCCCGCCGTCGCCACGCCAGATCCTGCGCAGCCAGACCGACGCCCTCGCCGGATCCGGTCTGGTCGCCTACGCGGGCACCGAGCTGGAGTTCTGCGTCTTCCGCGACTCGTACGAGGACGCCTGGACGCGCGGATATCGGGATCTCACTCCCGCCAATCTGTACAATGTGGACTATTCCCTGTTGGGCACGGCGCGGGTCGAGCCGCTGCTGCGCCGGCTACGCATCGACATGGCTGGAGCCGGGCTGCGGCCCGAGAGCGCCAAGGGCGAGTGCAACCTTGGCCAGCACGAGGTCGCGTTCCACTACGACACGGCACTGGTGACGGCTGACAACCACAGCGTCTACAAGCAGGGCGCCAAGGAGATCGCCGCGCAGCTCGGGATGTCGCTGACCTTCATGGCCAAGCCGAACCAGCGCGAGGGCAACTCCTGCCACATCCACTTCTCCTTGCGCGACAAAGCCGGCGCCCCGGTGATGGCCGGGTCAGGGCCGGGTGGCCTGTCGCCGGCGGGTGAGCACGTCGTCGCAGGCCTGCTCGCGGGCATGGCTGACCTCACCCTGCTCTTCGCGCCGAACATCAACTCATACAAGCGCTACCGGCCGGGGACCTTCGCACCGACGGCGATCCGTTGGGGCCAGGACAACCGAACCTGCGCGCTGCGGCTGGTCGGCAAGGGCACATCGCTGCGCATCGAGAACCGGGTACCCGGTGGCGACGTCAACCCGTACCTCGCGCTGGCCGGGATGATGGCGGCTGCCCGGTACGGCCTGGAGCACGAGCTGGACCTGGAGGATCCGGTCGCCGGCAACGCGTACGGCGACACCACGGCGCCACGGATTCCCGCGACGCTCGGCGAGGCGCTGGCGCGATGGGAGGCCAGCGACCTGGCCAGGTCCGCGTTCGGTGCCGACGTCGTGGCCCACTACGCGAACAACGCCCGCGTCGAGCTCGCGGCCTTCGACTCGGCCGTCACGGACTGGGAGCTGTTCCGGGGGTTCGAGCGATTGTGACTTCCTTCGATGTGCTGAACCCGGCGACGGAGGAAGTCGTCGCCTCCGTGCCGCGGGCCACCCTCGAGGAGACCGACGCGGCGATCGGCGGGGCCGCGACCGCGTTCGAGTCGTGGCGCCGGGTCTCACCCGCGGACCGAGCGCGGCTGTTGCGGGCCTTCGCGTCCCTTGTGGAGAGTCACGTTGACGAGCTCGCCGGGTTGGAGGTCGCCAACTCCGGCCACACCATCGGCAACGCACGCTGGGAGGCGGGGAACGTCCGTGACGTGCTGCACTACTTCGCGGGCGCGCCGCAACGTCTGACCGGGCGCCAGATCCCGGTCCCGGGCGGTGTCGACGTGACCTTCCGCGAGCCGCTCGGCGTGGTCGGGGTCATCGTGCCGTGGAACTTCCCGATGCCGATCGCGGGCTGGGGCTTCGCGCCGGCGCTCGCGGCGGGCAACACGGTTGTGCTCAAGCCCGCCGAGCTCACCCCGCTGACCGCGCTGCGGCTGGCCGGGCTCGCTCTGGCGGCGGGCCTGCCCGAGGGGGTCTTCACGGTCATTCCCGGCGCCGGAAGCGTGGTGGGGCAACGCTTCGTGACCCATCCCGCAGTGCGCAAGGTCTGCTTCACCGGCTCCACCGAGGTGGGCAAGCGCGTCATGCGCGGGTGCGCTGACCAGGTCAAGCGGCTGACCCTGGAGCTGGGCGGCAAGAGCGCGAACATCGTATTCGCCGACGCCGATCTCGAGCGCGCCGCGGCCACCGCGCCGATGGCGGTCTTCGACAACGCCGGCCAGGACTGCTGCGCCCGCTCGAGGCTGCTCGTGCAGCGTAGCGTGTACGACCGGTTCCTCTCGCTCCTCGAGCCCGCCGTCGCCGCGGTACAGGTGCGCGATCCCGCCGACCCTCAGGCGCAGATGGGTCCGCTGATCTCGCCGGCCCAGCGCAGCGTCGTCTCGTCCTATGTGGACCACGCCGAGGTGGCGTTCCGGGGCTCGGCGCCTTCCGGGGCCGGGTTCTGGTACCCGCCGACCGTGCTGCTGGCCCATGACGGCCGGGAGAGGCACTGGCGCGAGGAGGTCTTCGGACCAGTGGTCTCGGTACTGCCCTTCGACGACGAGGAGCAGGCCGTACGGCTGGCCAACGACACGACGTACGGCCTGTCCGGCTCGATCTGGACCCGGGATCTGGGGCGGGCGCTGCGGGTGGCGCGGGCCGTGGAGTCGGGAAACCTGAGCGTCAACTCCCACTCGTCGGTGCGCTACTGGACCCCGTTCGGCGGGATGAAGCAGTCCGGCCTGGGCCGTGAGCTCGGGCCCGACGCGCTGGACGCGTTCACCGACGTGAAGAACGTCTTCCTCAGCGACGGCTAGGGTGCCTGGAGGGTCCATCGTGGACGGACGGTTGGCGGGGCGCGTGGCGGTCGTCACCGGAGCGGGCAGCGGCATCGGCCTGGCGACCGCACGCCGGTTCGCGGCCGAGGGTGCGCGGGTGGTGGCCGTCGACATCTCCGAGCCGGCCGGCCGGGCGGCCGCCGACGAGGTCGGAGGAACCTTCCTGCACTGCGATGTCGCCGAGGAGGAGCAGGTCGCCTCCCTCTTCGAGCGGGTCGCCTCCGACCTCGGCAGCGTGGACATCGCGTTCAACAACGCCGGTATCTCTCCGCCCGACGACGACTCGATCCTGACCACCGGCTTGGATGCGTGGGAGCGGGTGCAGCGGGTCAACCTCACCTCGGTCTACCTCTGCTGCAGATACGCGATCCCCCACATGCAGCGGCAGGGCAAGGGATCGATCATTAACACCGCGAGCTTCGTCGCCCTCCTCGGCGCCGCCACCTCCCAGATCTCCTACACCGCGAGCAAGGGCGCGGTGCTCGCGATGACCCGGGAACTGGGCGTGCAGTTCGCCCGCGAGGGCATCCGGGTCAACGCGCTGTGCCCCGGCCCGGTGGCGACCCCGCTGCTCATGGAGCTGTTCGCCAAGGACCCCGAGCGGGCGGCCCGCCGGCTGGTGCACATCCCGATGGGCCGCTTCGCCCAGCCCGAGGAGATCGCCGCCGCGGTCGCCTTCCTTGCCAGCGACGACGCCTCCTTCATCACCGCATCGACCTTCGTCGTCGACGGCGGCATCACCGGCGCCTACGTCACCCCGCTGTAGCAACCCGCCGCGGCGTGACGCGAGGCGATGAGTCATGGAGCCGATGCGAAGGTGGAGGCAGGAGGATGCCGATGCCTTCCGCAGACGCGCCCTTCTCGCGGCCCTCGACTACTTCTACTGCCCTGTCGAGGCCGGCGACCTGGACGCCTACCTCGCCGTCTTTGCCCCCGGCACCCAACCCACGGTGATCGCGCTTGTTCTTCAACAGGAGCGCGAGTCTCGACGCTAGGGTGACTCCCGGGCGATCTGGCTATGCCCGGCGCTGCGCGAGCCGGCCGTCACGTTCGATGACGCCTTCATGACTCGATCGGACTGGCGCGTTCAGGATCGACTGATCCTGAGTGCCAGCGACCGCACGCGCCACCTTTGGCTTCTCCGGCTCTTCTGCGACCTCGTGCTCGTCTCGGTAGAGGAGTCCCTCGGAGGCGAGGGGGCGCAACGCCGCCGTACGGGCAGGTCCGCCTGTTTCCCGCCGAACTCGTGCGACCGCCAGGTCGGCCGAAGGCACCGCTGCCGTTCGGTGCCGGCAGGGCCGTGGATGGGTCGGTGGGAGGAAGGTAACAACGGGCTGTCCCGGCCGATGGTCGCTCCGAAGCCTTCGTGACGGCGCAGATCGCGCCGCGCGGAGGTAGGGGAGAAAGATCATGAATTCCGCGAAGCTTGCGAGCGGAACATTCGACTCAGTCGCGAAGCTTGCGAGCGGAACACCTCGCAGAGCGAGGCTCGCCCGTCGCGGCGTCGCCGTCCTCGCCGCAGGCAGCGCCCTGGCCACGGTGGCGCTCGGGCTCGGACCGTCCCTCGCCGGGGCGTCCAGCCACCGGGAGGCGCCGCTCATCGCCGCGGACCCGGCCGTGGACAACACCGACCTGTACGCGTTCGTCAGCCCGGACCGGCCGGGCTACGTCACGTTCATCGCGAACTTCGCGCCATTCTCGGACCCGAACGGCGGGCCGAACTTCTATCCATTCGCGACGGACGCATCGTACAACATCTACGTCGACAGCAATGGGGACGCCAAGCCCGACGCCACCTTCCGGTGGACGTTCCACAACATCGACAAGCGTGGCAACAACACGTTCCTCTACGCCAACGGACCGGTCACCTCGATCGACGACGAGAACCTGCTGTTCCGGCAGACGTACACGCTGCAGTCCAAGTTCGGCAACGCGCCGTTCGTGACCCGCGTCGACAACGCTCCGGTCGCGCCGTCGCGAGTGGGTAACGCGACGATGCCGGACTACGGGACGCTACGCCAGCAGGCGATCTACACGTTCCCGGGTGGGTGGAAGGGATTCGCCGGTCAGGCCGACGACCCGTTCTTCCTCGACCTGCGCGTCTTCGATCTGCTCTACGGCGGGGACCTCAGCGAGGTCGGGCAGGACACCCTGGCCGGCTACAACGTCAACACGATCGCCCTGCAGGTGCCGTTCAAGGACGTGGCGCTGAACAACGACCCGACGCGCAACCCGGTCATCGGCGTATGGAGCACCACCGACCGCTCCCGCGTCCGGATCTCGGGCCAGCCCGGCAGCGCGCCCGGGGGTGACCGCGTCCAGGTCTCCCGTCTGGGCAACCCGTTGGTGAACGAGGTCGTCGTCCCGGCTGGGCTGAAGGACGCGTTCAACTCGCTGTCTCCCGACAAGGACGCCGGGATTCCGCAGGTGGTGGCGCGCGTCAAGGACCCGGAGGTGCCGCATCTGATCGAGGCGGTCTACGGCCTGCCGGCCCCGGCGACGCCCCGCAACGATCTGGTCGAGATCTTCCTGACCGGTATCACCACCAAGGCGGGCGGTCCCATCCAGGCGGATCTGAACTCGCAGCTCAACAACGCCGACGTCTCGTCGTCGAAGTTCCGGCCGTCGGAGATGCTGCGGCTCAACCTCTCGGTGCCGGTCACCCCGGAACCCAACCGGCTCGGCGTGCTCGCCGGTGACCTGCAGGGCTTCCCGAACGGCCGGCGGCTCGGCGACGACGTCGTCGACATCGCGCTGCAGGCCGTCGAGGGTGCGGCCCAGACCGGAACGCTGGTCGACGCACTCGCAGCGGGCGACAAGGTGGACGCCAACGACAACCCGTTCTCCGAGGAGTTCCCGTACGTGGCCCTGCCCAACGGCGAGGGTGTGAACACGCACGGCACGGCCGCGGGCCAGGCGGCGGCGCCCGCGCCGGGCGGCGAGCCCAGCATCGGTACCACGAACGAGGCGCTGACGTCCACAGTGGATAACGCGAACGAAACCGGGACGATCGTCTGGGTGATGTCGGGCGTGACCGGCGCGGCCCTCGCCCTCGCCCTGGCCATGTACTTCTGGAGCTGGCGGCGTCGTCGCGCCTTGGCGACCCCGACCTCACCGGCACCAGTAGTGCAGCTCCCAGCGAGCATGGTGCCACCGAGCGACTCGAGGCCCTGACACACAGGCGGTCCGTGGGGCGGGAGGGGGTGCCCGCCCCACGGACCTCAGCAGCCAGCCAGCGACCACCTGAGGGGACTTCGTCATGCATCGGAAAATCGCCATAGTGACCACAGCCGCGGTGGCGCTGGGGCTCGCCCTCGTCGTCGCGGGTGGTGTGCTGGGTGCGCCGCAGGGAGGGCATGCCGCCGCCCCGGACTCGGTGGTGCTCACCGAAGACGCGCTCGGTGACCAGATCTCCCGCACACAGCAGAGGCTGACGCAGGTCCCCGGCGACTGGACCTCCTGGGCCGGGCTGGCGCTGCTCTACCTGGAGCGGTCCCGGACGACGGGTGACCCGACCTGGTATACCAAGGCCCAGGGTGCCGTTGAGCGCTCGTTCGCGCTGCACCCAGCAGCGAACACCGACGCGAGCATCGCCGCCGGCGCGCTCGCCAACTCCCGGCACGACTTCGCGGCCGGACGCCGGTACGCGCGGGACGCGATCGCCGCCAATGCCTACTCCGCCGAGGCGTACGGCGTGCTCGGCGATGCCGAAACCCAACTCGGACACCGGGATGCCGCTACCGCCGCGATCCAGCGGATGCTCGATCTGCGACCCGGACTGCCTGCTTACAGCCGCGCGGCGTACGACCTCGAGCAGCACGGCCGGACTGACGAGGCGCAGGCCCTGTTGCAGCGTGCGCTCGCCGACGCCGCCCATCCGACCGACGTCGCGTTCTGTCAGGTGGCGCTGGGCGATCTCGCCTGGCGAACCGGTCGTCTGGCCGAAGCCGCGGACCTGTACGCGTCGGCGCTGCGGGCCGACCAGAGCAATCTCGCGGCGTTGCTCGGCCGCGCCCGGGTCGAGGCGGCAGACGGTGACGTCGAGGCCGCGCTGGCGGACTATGCCACGCTCACACGTCGGGCGCCGCTGCCGGCGTACTTCCTGGAGTACGCCGACCTGCTGCAGGCAACGGGGTCGGCGACGGCGCAGGACAAGGCCCAGACGCAGGTGCGGCTCGCCACCGCCGCGGAGTCCCTCTTCGTCGCCAACGGCGGCATCGACGGGCTCACCGATGTCGCTGTCGCACTCGCCACCGGGGACGCGAGGTCGGCGCTGACGGCCGCGAAGAAGGAGTGGTCGCGGCGCCAGTTCGCGGACGTCGCCGATGCCATGGCCCAGGCTCTGTACGCCAACGGCGAGCCGTCGCAGGCGCTGCACTACGCCGATCTCGCCGTGGACACCGGCGCCCCGAACGCCGCCTACGCGTACCACCGCGGCCTGATCAACCTGGCGTTGGGCCGGACCGCACAGGCTCGCGAGGACCTCGCGCTCGCCCTGCAAACCAACCCGGCCTTCGCACCGCTGGACGCGACGGCCGCCCACGCCGCCCTGCGCTGGCTCGGCGGGACGCGATGAACGCCCTCGTCCTCAGCGTCGTCGGTGCCGCGAAGTCGCTCGCGGTCGCCGGCGCCCTGACGTCGGCGCTGGCCCACCCGATGGGCAACCTCTCGGTCAACCACTACGACGAGTTCGTGCTGCGGCCGGACCGGATCGAGGTCCTGGCGGTCGTCGACACCGCGGAGATCCCGACGCTCGCGGCCCGTTCCACCGTGGACGGGGACGGCGACGGGACGGTCAGCGTGGATGAGCGCGTCGCGTACGCGTCGCGCACCTGCAGGGACGTCGCAGCCGGGCTGACCGTACGGGTCGGCGACGAGGCTCTACAGTGGACTGTTGCGTCGAGCACCTTCGCGTACGCGGCGGGGGCCGGCGGCCTGCAGACCAGCCGGCTGGAGTGCTCGCTCGTCGGCGCCGCGAACCTCGACCGGCGGGTGCGCGTAAGCATCGACAACTATTACCTTACCGACCAGGTCGGTTGGCGGGAGATGACCGCCACCTCGGACGGGGTGCGGCTCAGCTCGTCGCCGCTGCCGATCACGAGCGTCACCGACCGGCTGCACACCTACCGACAGGACCTGCTCGCCTCGGTACTGGACGTACGGTCTGCGGTCCTCGAGGTCGAGCCGGGCACCGGCGTCGTCGCGGCCGCCCCGGTCACGCCCGCTGGCGCGGATCCGATGACGCGGCTGCTCGCCAACGCCGAGCGCCGCCTCGACGGCATCGTGGGAGGGCGGCTGACGCCGGCACTGGCGACCCTCGCCGTGGTCTTGGCCCTGCTGCTGGGCGCGGCGCACGCGGCCCTGCCGGGGCACGGCAAGACGGTGATGGCCGCCTATCTGGCGGGGACCCGTGGCAGGACCCGCGACGCGGTCGGCGTCGGCGTGGCGGTCACCGCCTCGCACACCGTCGGGGTGCTCGTCATCGGCGGCCTCCTCGCGGCCGGCACCGCGGCGATCGGTGGCGGGCTCATGCGTGTGCTGAGCCTGGTCAGCGCGGGCCTCGTGATGGCCGTGGGGCTGGGGATGCTCCTGGGCATGCGCCGCCGCCACGGGCACGACCACCATGGCCACGAGCATGGTCACGATCACGAGCATGGTCACGATCACGAGCATGGCCACGATCACGAGCATGGCCACGCGCACACTGTCCGAACGGGACGGTGGGGGCTGGCCGGGATCGGCCTGGCCGGCGGACTGGTGCCCAGCCCCTCGGCCCTGATCCTCCTGCTGGCCGCGGTCGGCCTGGGCCGTACGGCCTTCGGGGTCGCGCTCGTCGTGCTCTACGGCCTGGGCATGGCGGCGACGCTGACCGCGGCCGGACTCCTGCTCGTCGTGGCGCGGCGGCGGTTCGGCGCTGTGCGTCTGCCGGCGCGGCTGGTCCGATGGGTCGGCCGGGCGACGCCCGCCCTGCCTGGCGTCACCGCCGTCATGGTCGTGATGGTGGGGCTCGGCCTCGCCGTGCGCGCCGCTGGAGGTGTGGTGTGACGTCGATGTCCGATAGGGTATGGCCGGCAACCGTGCGGGCCGCAACAGCCTCGCCGAGGGGAGCGCACAGGATGACCGGCACCGACGAGCACGCGCCGCCCGGGAACGGGCCCGGCGCGGGCTCGGTGTCGGCGACGGACCCGGACGAGCTCATGCGCCGGGTCGCCCGCGGCGACGAGCAAGCGTTCGCATCGCTCTATGACGAGATCGCCCCGCGGGTGTACGGGTTGGCCCGGCGGATCGTGCGTGACCCGGCCCAGGCCGAGGAGGTGGCGCAGGAGGCGCTGGTCGAGGTCTGGCGTACCGCGGCACGGTTCGACGCCTCGCGTGGCTCGGTGCTGTCGTGGTCGCTGACGATCACCCATCGCCGGGCGGTAGACCGGGTACGGGCGGCACAGTCCGGTTCGGAGCGGGAGCAGCGGGTCGCGGTGGCGAGCATGCAGACGCCCTACGACGAGGTCGTGGAGGGCGTCACCGCCAGCATCGAGCAGCAGCAGGTCCGGCGCTGTCTGAAGACCCTCACCGACCTGCAGCGCGAGGCGATCACCCTGGCGTACTACCGGGGCTACACCTACCGTGAGGTGGCGGAGAAGCTGCAGACCGCGCTGCCCACGATCAAGACGCGGATGCGCGACGGACTGATCCGCCTTCGTGACTGTCTCGGGGTGGAGGTGAGCGCGTGATGAGCCAGGCCATGGACGTTCACACGCTCGCCGGCGCTTATGCGCTCGACGCGCTCAGCGAGTTCGAGCGGGCGGCATTCGCGCGCCATCTCGCTGGCTGCGAGGCGTGCGCCGCCGAAGTCGCCGGGCTCACCGAGGCGGCGGCGAGACTCGCGGTTCTGGATGCGCAGGCGCCCCCGGCCCGGTTGCGGGACACGGTGCTCAACGAGGTCTACCGGACCCGCCAACTCCCGGCGGAGCGTGCGCGCATGGCCCCGGTACGGGGCCGCGCTCAGGCCCGCTCCCGGTGGCTGCCCGCGGTGGCCGCGGCCGTGGTGGGGATCGCGGGCATGACAGGCGTCTGGGCCGTGCAGCAGCACCGTGTCACCGACGCCCGGGGGCAGACCGAGCAGGCGATCTCGCAGCAGGAGCAGGTCGCCGCGATCCTCTCCGCCCCGGACGCGCAGGTGCGCGGCGCGACCCCGACGGGTGGTGGCCGCGTGACGGTCGTCGTCTCGCCGAGCCTCGGCGACGGCGTCGTGCTGCTCGCCGGCCTGCCCGATCCGAGCCCCGACCGTGCCTACCAGCTCTGGCTGATCCGGGACGGTGTGCCGACCTCGGCCGGCCTGCTGGCCGCGGGCACCGGCTCCGGCACGGTTCTGCTGGACGGAGTCCATACCTCCGATACACTCGGTGTCACCCAGGAACCGTCCGGCGGCTCACCGGCACCCACACCGCCGATCCTGACCGACATCGACCTGACCACCTGATCCCGGCACGGCGCTTCGTCAGCGGAACTGATGGAACTCAACCTCGAGGGGTAGCTGCGACCAGAGTCCGTCGTCGCCCACGACCGGCAGCCGCAGCCGCTCCGCGACGGTGATGCAGAGCGCGTCACCGAGCGATAGCTGGCCGCCGGCCTTGTCGTCGGCGAAGCGAAGGAACTCAGCCGCGCGTACTACATCCACGTCCCGAAATGGCTCGACCGCCGACCAGGATACGTCGAGCCTGGAGTAGAGCTGGTCAGCGGTCATCGCGTGACCCTTGCCGCGGGCGGTCCGGACCGCCTCGGTGACGTTCGGCGCGGGCAGCACCGCGAATCGCAGGAGACGACCAACGGTCGCGGCGCCGCGTTCGTTGAGCAGACAGGCCACGAGCGCGGAGGCGTCCATCACCAGGCGTCGATCAGACATCTATGCCTCGAACCGCGACAGGAGTGCCTCGCCGATGCGGGCGGCCTGTTCCTCCGTCCTCGCGTCGCTCATGGCCGCGAGTCGGCGCTCCTTGGCGGCCACGATGGCATTGTCGGAGTCGCGCTCGGCCCGCATCGATGTCGGCGTGCCCGTGCGCGGAGCCGCGGCCCGGGAGTGTCGGAGGGCCCGGGTAGGAAGGCAGGATGATCGCCGCGAGCGTGAGGAGTGAGCGCCAGCGAGCCCCGCAGTTGCGAACGAAAAGGCGGGCACCGTGAGCGTGGTACGGGAAGACGCGGAGGAGATCCTGCGCCGGCTGGCGGGGCCGCGGGCGAGCCTGCGCGAGGACCAGTGGACGGCGATCGAGGCGCTCGTCGAGGGGCGCCGGCGCGTGCTGCTGGTGCAGCGCACGGGCTTCGGCAAGTCGGCGGTCTACTTCGCCGCCACGGCCCTGCTGCGCCGGGCGGGCGCCGGTCCGAGCGTGATCGTCTCGCCGTTGCTTGCCCTGATGCGCAACCAGGTCGAGGCCGCCGCGGGCGCTGGCATCCATGCCGCGACCATCAACTCCGCGAACGTCACCGAGTGGAACGCGATCACGAAGTCCATCTCCGCCGGCGAGGTGGACGTTGTTCTGGTCAGCCCGGAGCGGCTCAACAACCCCGAGTTCCGGGACGAGGTGCTGCCCGGCCTCGCGGCCGGATGCGGGCTCGTTGTCATCGACGAGGCTCACTGCATCTCGGACTGGGGCCACGACTTTCGCCCCGACTACCGCCGCATGAGGACACTGCTCGCCGCATTGCCCGAGGGTGTGCCGGTGCTCGCGACCACGGCCACCGCCAACGCCCGCGTCACCTCCGACGTCGCCGAGCAGCTCGCCGCCGATGCGGGCCAGGAGGCGCTCGTGCTGCGCGGGTCGCTGGACCGGGAGAGCCTGCGTCTGGGGGTGATCCGGCTGAAGGGCCCGGCCCATCGCCTGGCCTGGCTCGGGGCGCACCTGGCCGACCTTCCGGGATCGGGGATCATCTACACGCTGACGGTCGCCGCCACCGAGGAGGTGGCGCAGTACCTGCGCCAGTCCGGACACGCGGTCGCGTCCTACTCTGGTCGGACCGAGGACGGCGAGCGGGAGCAGGCCGAGCAGGATCTGCTGCACAACCGCATCAAGGCACTGGTGGCGACCTCGGCTCTGGGCATGGGCTTCGACAAGCCGGATCTCGGGTTCGTGGTGCACCTCGGCGCACCGCCCTCGCCGATCGCCTACTACCAGCAGGTGGGTCGCGCTGGTCGGGCCGTCGACACCGCCGACGTGCTGCTGCTCCCGGGCGCCGAGGACGAGGCGATCTGGCGCTATTTCGCTTCGCTTGCCTTCCCACCCGAGGATCAGGTGCACCGGGTGCTGGAGGCGCTCGCGGTCGCCGACCGTCCGCTCTCGACAGCCGCATTGGAGTCCAGGGTGGACCTGCGCCGCGGCCGGCTCGAGATGATGCTCAAAGTCCTTGATGTCGATGGGGCTGTACGCCGGGTGGCCGGTGGCTGGCGCGCGACCGGACAGCCCTGGTCGTACGACCGGGAACGCTACCGGCGCGTCGGGCAGGCCCGGACCGCCGAGGCCGCCGCGATGCTCGAGTACGCCGCGACCAGCACGTGTCGCCTGGAGTTCCTCCGTCGCCAGCTCGACGACCCGTACGCGCGTGAGTGCGGTCGCTGCGACACCTGCCGTGGCGCCTGGTATCAGGCTGCGGTGCCGGAGGATGCGCTCGCCGCCGCCCAGGCGTACCTCACCCGCCCCGGCGTCGTAGTGGAGCCCCGGCGTCTGTGGCCGACCGGGGCCGCGACGCTCGGCATCACCGCCAGCGGGAAGATCCGGCCCACCGAGGCGGCCGAGCCCGGTCGGGCCCTGGGCCGGCTCACCGACCTCGGTTGGGGCACCCGCCTGCGCGACCTGCTGGGCGCGGCTCGCGGGTCGAGCGACCTGACACCCCAGATCGCCGACCCGGACGTGCCCGACGACATATTCAAGGCGGTCGTCGCGGTTCTCAGCGACTGGGAGTGGGCGGGTCGCCCGGTCGCGGTCGT
Source organism: Micromonosporaceae bacterium (assembly GCA_036557785.1). GTDB lineage: Bacteria > Actinomycetota > Actinomycetes > Mycobacteriales > Micromonosporaceae > DATBGZ01. The sequence continues at coordinate 2,543 of DATBGZ010000092.1, read as the reverse complement.
GGCGGTGCCATCGCGCACCCGACCCCGGCTCGTGGGCTCGCTCGCGCGACGCATCGCCGCGGTCGGCCGTCTCGCCGACCTCGGCGACCTGGCCCGGGTCGGCGGCGGCCCACCGGGCGCGAGTGCCGACGCCAACTCCGTGCAGCGGCTCGCGGCGGTCTGGGACGCGTTCGCGGTTCCGCCACCGATGGCGGCCGCATTGGGGCAGATCGACGGCCCGGTGTTGCTTGTCGACGACCTGGTCGACTCGGGCTGGACAATGACCGTCGCCGCCCGGGCCCTGCGCCAGGCCGGGGCTCCCGCGGTGCTCCCGTTCGCGCTCGCGGTCGCCGCCTGAGCACCGGTACGGGTCCGTGGCTGGCAAACCTGCGCGTGGATAGGGTGGCCGGATGCGGCCCTGGATCGGGATCACCACCTACACCGTCGACGCGCGGTGGGAGTCGAATGCCGCGCAGGTGTCGCTGCTGCCGACGGCGTATGTGGAATCGGTGAACCGGGCCGGCGGTAGGGCGGTGCTGATCCCGATGGACGATCCGGGTACGGAGGGTCTCGACCGCCTCGACGCACTCGTGCTCGCCGGAGGCTCCGATGTGGACCCAGCCCGGTACGGCGAGGCCCCGCACCCGTCCACGGGCTGGCACGCGGAGCGCGACACGGCCGAGTTCCTGCTGCTGCGGGCCGCCCTGGCGCGCGACCTGCCGGTGCTCGGCGTGTGCCGGGGCATGCAGGTCATGGCGGTGGCGTACGGCGGGAGACTGCACCAGCACCTGCCGGAGGCACTGGGCCACGAGGGTCACCGGACGTCGGCTGATCTCGCGAACCTCGCCGAGCACGCCGTACGGCTCGCGCCCGGCACTGCCCTGCACAAGATCTTCGGCGACGCTCTGGTGGCGAACTCGAAGCACCACCAAGGGGTGGCGGATCCGGGCCGGCTGACGCCCGTGGGCTGGTCCGTCGACGACGATCTGATCGAGGCGGTCGAGGATCCTGACCGGGCCTTCGCCGTCGGCGTGCAGTGGCATCCCGAGGCGATGGGCGACCTGCGCGTGTTCGCGGCGCTGGTTGCGGCGGCCCGCGCCGACCGTTAGTCGCGCCGCCGTGTCGGATGCGGGCGATAGGCTCTGTTCATGACCGAGCCGAAGCGAGCACCCCTGACGCCGGGACGCGTCTCGCCCGCTCGGGCGGTGCCGGCGCACATCCCCCGGCCCGAGTACGTCGGCAAGCGGGAGCCGAAGCGCTCGACGCAGTACGTGCAGACGTCCGAGACCATCGAGAAGATGCGCCGGGCCGGCCGCCTCGCGGCCCAGGCCGTGGTTCTCGCGGGGGAGCACTGCAAGCCCGGGGTGACCACCGACGAGATCGACGCGGTGGTGCACGAGTTCCTCTGCGACCACGGGGCGTACCCGTCGACGCTCGGCTACAAGGGGTTCCCCAAGTCGCTGTGCTCGAGCGTCAACGAGGTGGTCTGCCACGGCATCCCCGACGCACGGGTGCTCGAGGACGGCGACATCGTCAACATCGACATCACCGCCTATATCCACGGTGTCCACGGGGACACCAATGCGACCTTCCTCGCCGGCGACGTGGACGAGGAGTCCCGGCTGCTCGTCGAGCGCACCCGCGAAGCACTCGACCGCGCCATCAAGGCCGTCAAGCCCGGCCGTCGTATCAACGTGATCGGCCGGGTGATCGAGGCCTACGCCAAGCGGTTCGGCTACGGCGTGGTCCGCGAGTTCACCGGCCACGGCATCGGTACGTCGTTCCACAGCGGCCTCGTCATCCCTCACTACGACGACCCGCGCTATGGCGAGGAGATCCTTCCCGGGATGACCTTCACCATCGAGCCGATGCTCAACCTCGGCAGCCACACGTGGGTGATGTGGGACGACAACTGGACCGTCGTGACGGCAGACGGCCGCCGTAGCGCTCAGTTCGAGCACACTCTCCTGGTCACCCACGACGGCGCGGAGATCCTGACCCTTCCCTAGCCTTTTCCCGGCCTGCGACGCCGGGCGACGACGTCTTCCGTCGCGACGTCGTCCTTGGACCGTTCATTGCGGGCACCGGGGCCTCCGCACGCGGTTCACTCATGTTCCTGCAATGCACAAACCTGCAGATGCGCACTCGTTGACCCCCCTGGTGCGGAGCGCGAGATTTCGGCCACGGCCCACCTCTCCCCGTGGTGGCCGGGACCGAGCCGGTACCCCGGATCGGTCATGGATGACGGCACCCCGTACCCCCGTCGCGCCGTCTGAAATGGGCCTCGGCCCGGATCCAGGAGTCAGCATGAGCAGGAGTCATCTCGGCGGCCTCGCGGTCGCCGCGTTGGTCGGGGCGGCGTTCGCCGCGGTCCCGCACAGCGCGGACGCCGCCGCCAACGGCGGCGGGCAGAACGCCCGAACGCTGGCGGCTCAGTCCGCACGCCACCTGATCGCCAGCAAGGCGCCGGCACTCAAGATCAGCGCACACGAGTCCTTCCAGGCGAAGCCCGTCGTGTCGTCCCACGGCATCCAGTACGCGCCGTACGAGCGGACCTACCGCGG
>DATBGZ010000091.1:0-52564 GCA_036557785.1 Micromonosporaceae bacterium | reverse complement strand
TGCTCGGCACACCCGTGCCCGTCACCCTGACGTAGCCAGAACCCGGACCCCGCCGAAACCGGCGCCCAAGCGCAAACCCGCAGGTCAACAGGCCTCAACCCCTCGGCACGGCATTGGGAATGAGACGTAACTTCGGGCTAGCGCGGGAAGCGCCAGCGGGTCGCGCCGTACGGCTGGGTGGTCGCTACCCCGACGACGGTATGGAACGTGAACCGGAACACGTGCCACGGCGGCTGCCCGGCGCTGGGCGCGTGGTACGGGGCGGTCAGCGCGTCGCTCTCGACCTGGGCCGGCCAGCCGCTGTCCCGGTGCCGGCCGCGACCCGCTCCAACGTCTGCGGATCCGTCACCCGGCCCGCGCTGCCGTCCAGCACCAGGTCGATGCCGGGTAGCCGGACCGAGATCGTGCCGCGCTCACGCCATGGGCGGCCACGTCGCTATGACGGGACGTCGTTGACCTTGACCACCGAGAGCGGCACCGCGCGTGCCGTGGAGAAGATGTCGAGGACGGCAGATACCCCGGCGTTGCTGGCACCGGCGACGACGAACTGCACGCCCTCAGCCGAGCTGAGGACCGCGACCCGTTCCGGGTCCGCGCCGGCGCTGGCCTGGTCCGGCACCGCGTCCGGGTGGTCGGCCGGCAGGCGCCAGCGGGTGTGCCGGGAGACCGCGTCCTTGCCGACGGCCGCGAGCTGCGCGCGGGTGCAGATCGCATGCTCGTAGATGTACTGACGCAGGTCATCCTTGCTCCAGCCCGCCGACGCGAAGAGGCCGGCGTGCTCGGGGCTGAGCACCACCAGGGCGGCGGTGAACTCGTGCACGAGCGCACCGGTCCGGGCGATCGTGTTGGTGATGTCTGAGGCGAGATGCTCTGGCACGCTGGTGTGACGGGCTTCGATGTGCAGGCACGACCGGATGATCGCCGCGGTGACCGCGCTCTCGGACGGGTCGAGGCCATGCTCCACGTGCAGCGGCGACCAGCCACTCTCCTCTTCGTTCTCCGCGATGCAGGCCGAGTACTTGGCCGGCGTACCCTGCGTGGCCTGGTCGAGCACGTGCGGGTGCAAACCGAAGACATTGATGGCGCCCAACCGGATGGCCCGGCCGATCGTCGCGTTGGCGCGGAACCCGGAGCCGAAGATGTTGCCCGCTCCATTCACGCCGATCTTCGCCCGGACGGGGCCGTTGACGATGAGCAGGGGCGCGGAGCCGGTCGTGCTCTGCCAGATGCCGCGAACCGGCAGCGGCTCCTGGGCCAACGCGTCCCACGCCGCGAGCACCACCGGGAAATACCCCGGCAGGCAGCCGGCCAGGGCGGCGTTGATGGCGGCCAGTTCCACCGTGCAGTGCCGGTTCAGGTGGGGGATCGTGAGCAGCACCTCGCCCGGGTCGCGACGGGTGCAGGCGAGGAACTCGCGCAGGTACGAATCGGTGACGGGTACCACCGGCAGGCCGTCGGTCCAGCCCTGGGCGGCGTAGTACTCGAGCGCGCCACGGACCTGCGCCGCGTCGACCAGCGGTGCCTCCGTCATCTCACCCCTCCACGGCGAGGATCCGGAGCAGCGCGGGCATCGCCTCGCCGACCCGCTCGCGGATCTGGTCCCCGTCGAGGCTCGCCACCGGATGGCGCACCATGAGGAACTCGTAACCGGCAAAGCCCTGCAACTCGGCCATGGCCCGGCCGGAGACACCGAACGCGTCGGAGATGATGCTCACCGCCGGCACCCCGGCCCGCTCCAGCAGGATGCCGTCGGCCACCGTCGCGGCGCTGCACGAACCGCAGTCGCCGACGGCGGTGATCACGACGTCGCACTCGTCGACGATCTGCTCGAGCAGGGCCTGCTTGACCGGTGTGCCGAAGTAATCCTTCGTGTAGCTGCGCGCCTCACCGGTGTGGTACCGGCGACTGAGCTGGTCGGCGATCTGCGCCAGCAGGGCCGAGGCGTTCGCCTTGGTGTTGTCGAGCAGCCCGACGACCAGGCCGCTCAGGCTCGCCGGTCGCGGGGCGAGGGTCGCGTCGGCCGCTCGCGCGGCGAGGCCCGTGGGGTCGAGCAGTCTCTCCCGTGTCGCCATCTCCGACCGCCTGTCGTACGTCTGTCTTCGCACCGTACGGATGGCGCGCCGCCACGGCCAAGGGGCGGCAGGACTGCCTGACGTACGTCAATTGACGTAGTGCCGGTCCGAACGGACGGGCGACCGCCACCCGGTTGCGCCTCTCGTAGACTTTGCCAATGATCAGTATTCCGGCACCGCTGCGCGAGCTGTTGCAGACCGGCCCGCTCGCCCACGTCACCACCATCGACCGGGACGGCACGCCCCACGTGACGCTCGCGTGGGCGGGCGCGGACGGCGACGAGATCGTCATGGCGACGTTCTTCAATCTTGGGCAGCGCAAGCTCAGGAACATGCGTCGTGATCCGCGGGTCGTGCTCTCCTTCCAGGCCAAGCAGTTCGAGGGGCAGGGGCTTTGGCCGTACGCGGTCGTGCAGGGCCGGGTCGACCGGATCACCGAGGGTGGCGCGCTCGACGTGATGGACCGGCTCTCCGAGTACTACATCGGCCCGGGGCAGCGCTACCCCCTGCGCGAGGCGCCGGCGGGCATCGTGCTGCACGTCGCGGTCGACCGGGTCTACGGTCAGGGACCCTGGGCGCAGGCGGGCGCCTGAGGCTTGCGACCCTCAGGTGCTGGCCGGGATGTCGAGTTCGGCGAGCAGGGTCCGGACGCGCCGTTCGATCTCGTCGCGGATCGGCCTTACGTCGGCGACATCCAGGCCGGCGGGGTCGTCGAGGGTCCAGTCCTCGTAGCGCTTGCCGGGGAAGAAGGGGCAGGCGTCGCCGCAGCCCATGGTGATGACGACATCGGCGGCGCGTACCACCTCGTCGGTCCACGGCTTGGGGTACTCGGCCGAGATGTCGATACCCCGTTCGGCCATCGCCGCGACGGCGGCCGGGTTGACCGCGATGCCGGGTTCGGAGCCACCGGACCAGGCGATGGCCTTCTCGCCCGCGAGGTGCTGGAAGAAGCCGAGCGCCATCTGGCTGCGGCCCGCGTTGTGCACGCACAGGAACAGCACCACGGGTTTGCCAGCGCCGTGCAGGCCATCCACCTTGGCGAGTGCCCGCAGCCGTTGGCGAGCGAACCGCTCGGCGATGAGCGGCAGGTAGGTCGCCACCGTGCTGCGGCTGGCGAACTGGTCGTAGCTGCTGGTCAGAAACCGCTCAATGGTCTGTCGGCCGTACATGCCCTCGAACTCGCGCGCCAGGCGTTCCGCGGCGGTGCGCAGCGCGAGCTGATGATCGATGGTGAGCTCGGGATGTGTGGTCATGGGCTACCTCCGGATCCTATGTCTACTGTGGAGCGCTCTACCGGCCGTGCCTTGGCCCGCGGCCGGAGGCGCGGGGCTGGATACAGGGCCGAGAGCGCGGCCAGCCCGACGACCAGGCCGACCAGTTGCGCCGCGACGAAGCCGGGCACCGACGTCGGGGCGATGCCGGCGAAGCTGTCGGAGAAGGCCCGGCCGAGCGTGACGGCCGGGTTGGCGAACGACGTGGACGAGGTGAACCAGTACGCCGCGCCGATGTACGCGCCGACGGCGAGGGGGATCACGCTGCCCCGACCCGCGCGCCCGAGCGCGAAGATGACCAGCACCAGCCCAGCAGTGGCGACGACCTCGCCCAGCCAGAGCCCGGTTCCGGTGCGCTCGTGCCGCGCCCACGCCACGGCGGGGAGGTCGAACATCAGGTTCGCCAGCACGGCGCCGCCGATGCCCCCGGCACACTGGGCCACCAGGTAGCCGGCCAGATCACGGGCGGAGATGCCGGTACGGCTGGTGCGGCCGAGCCACCAGTCCGCCACCGACACGACGGGGTTGAAGTGCGCACCCGAGACCGGCGCGAGCATCACGATGAGCACCGCGAGGGCGAGCATCGTGGCGATCGAATTCTCCAGTAACTGCAGTCCGACATCGACGATCGAGAGCCTCGTGGCCATCACGCCGGAGCCGACCACCGTGGTCACCAGCAGCGCGGTGCCGAGAAACTCGGCGAAGAGCCGGCGCGGGAACGACGAAGTGCTCATCGCGCCCCCGACCCGGTCAGGGCCGGCGCGAGGCGGTCGATGCGGCCCGCGAGGTCGGTGAAGGCGGCCTCGAAGGCGTCTTCCGTGTCTGCCGGCACCGGGTCGGGCACCGACCAGTGCAGTCGGGCCCGGGTCGCGGGCAGGGTCTCGTGCACGTGATCGCAGACCGCCACCAGCAGGTCGCCATCGGCCGCGACCTCGTCGAGATGGGTGGTTCGTGGTCCGGTCAGATGCAGGCCATGCCGGCGGGCCGTCCGCACCGCACGAGGGTTGACCCGGGGCGCCGGGTCGGTGCCCGCCGACGCCACCGGGATATCGCTGACCGCGGCCCACAGCGCCGCGGCGAGTTGGGAGCGCGCGGAGTTGCGGGTGCAGACGAACAGCACCCGCGCGGGCGCCCTGAGCGAGGGCGGTGTCAGCGCCGCCAGGGCCGCCGGCCGTAGCCGTAGGTAGCTGCGACGCCGGTCGTGCTCCGAGCGGGCTCGGGCGATGACGCCCGCGTCGAGGAGCACGTTGACGTGGTGCGCGACCAGGTTCGTCGGCACGCTCAGCCGAGCACCGATCTCGCCCGGTGACGCGTCGCCCAGCGCGAGGATGTCGGCGATCGCGAGTCGGGTCGGGTCGCCCAGTGCCGCGTGGACGCGGGCCCGGGCTGCGAGGGAAGAAGGCTCAGCGTTCATTGAGTCAAAACTTACTGAGCTACCCCGCTGCCGTCAAGGCCGGGGCTCAGGTTCCGAGCAGGGCGCCGAGCCGGGTGAGGCTCTCCGCGACTGGCCGGTAGTACACCCAGGTGCCGCGGCGCTCGCCCTCGATGAGGCCCGCCTCGCGCAGCACGCGCAGGTGGTGGGAGATGGTCGGGCCCGAGACGTCGATGTCGCCGCCGGTGATGTCGCAGACGCAGATCTCCCCGTCGGGTGCGGACGTGATGCGGGACAGGATCCGCAGTCGGACCGGGTCGCCGAGCGCCTTGAACATGCGGGCCAGGTCGGTTGCCGCAGCGGTGTCCAGCGGCGTCTGGGCGATCGGGGTGCAGCACGCCATCGCGGAGGTCTGGATCACCGGCAGCTTCGCCATGACGCCTATCTTGACAGAACTCGAATCAAGGGGCAAGCTCTGTTTCGACAGATGCCTAACTAGCCGATCGTCGAAGTAGCGCGACGGTCGACGACACGAGGAAGGGAGTGCCGATGTCCACCCAGAGCGGGGCGCCGGCGACACGCGAGCAGGTCAGAGGACGGTACGCGGCGGCCGCGTTGACGGTCCTTCAGCAAGAGTCGAGCGACGGCTGTTGCGGGTCCGGGTGCGGTTGCGGCGGCTCGGCCGCAGAGGCCGAAGCCGGGTTCGGGGCGCAGTTGTACTCCGCGGCCGAGCGCGACGAACTACCCGACGCGGCGGTCGAGGCAAGCCTGGGCTGCGGCAACCCGACCATGGTCGCCGAGCTGAACCCCGGCGAGACCGTGCTCGATCTCGGCTCCGGCGGCGGGATCGACGTACTGCTCTCCGCCCGGCGGGTCGGGCCGACGGGCAAGGCCTACGGGCTGGACATGACCGACGAGATGCTGGAACTGGCCCGCCACAACGCCGAGCAGGCGGGGGCGACGAACGTCGAGTTCCTGCGCGGGCAGATCGAGGACATCCCCCTGCCGAACGCGAGCGTCGACGTGGTGATCTCCAACTGCGTGGTCAACCTCTCCACCGACAAGCCGGCCGTGTTCGCCTCCACGTACCGGGTGCTCAGGCCCGGCGGGCGGATCGGCATCAGTGATGTGGTCGCCGGCAACGACCTGACCCCATCGCAGCGCGCCGAGCGTGGCGACTGGGTCGGGTGCATCGCCGGTGCGCTGTCGTTCGCGGAGTACCAGCAGGGGCTGGTCGACAGCGGGTTCACCGACATCGAGATCACGCCGACGCACGAGACGGTCCCCGGGATGTACTCGGCGATCATCAAGGCACGCAAGCCCGCCGCCTGAGCCGATGCTCCGGCTCAGGCGGGGTAGACGTGCGGGCTGCGTCGTTCGACCAGCGCGACATCCCGCCACCCTCCGCCGCGTCGCTGCATCCGGCCGAGATGGTGCCGGATGCCGATGACCTGGAACCCGGCCTTCTCGTGCAGTCGCAGGCTGGCGGTGTTCTCAGGGAAGACACCGGACTGGATGGTCCAGATCCCGGCGGCCTCCGTCGACGCGACGAGCGCCTGCAACAGCAGCAGGCCGATGCCGCGCCCGGAGGCCGCCGGGTCCACGTAGACGGAGTGCTCGACGACACCGGCGTAGACACAACGACTGGACACTGTGGACACCGCGACCCAGCCCACCACGGCGTCGGTCCCGTCGACCGCGACGAACCGGTGCTCGCGCAGCCGGCCACTGTCGAACGCGTCCCAGGCCGGAGCGGTGGTCTCGAAGCTCGCCAGGTCGGTGTCCAGCCCGGATTGGTAGATGCGCAGGACCGCCTGCGCGTCGTCGGCGCTCATCGGCCGTACGGTCGCGGTCATCGTCAACTCCCTGGCCGTCACCGGCGGGCGGCCTCCGGTGGTAGCCACCGTCGCAGGTAGGCCTCGAGCCCGCCCACGCCCACGGTACCGGTGCGGTAGCCCACATGTCCGTCCGGCCGTACGAGCAGCACGGCTGGGCGGCCACGGCGCACGCCCAGGCGCTGCAGGGCCACCCCATCCGGGTCGTGCAGGTCACTCCCGCCCGACCGGCTCGTGAGGTGATGGACGCGCACGCTGCCGTGGTAGCGCTCAGGAAGGCGCTGCACCGCCGCACGCAGCGAGGGCTCATCCGCTTCACAGGTCAGCAGGTGCCACGCCGGTTCGCCGAGCGCCGCGTGCAGCGTCGTCTGCGCTCCCTTGTGGATGATGGTCGCGTCGGGCAGGCGGTCCCCGGCCCGCGCCCCATGACGCGCGCGGCCACCGTCCTCGATGGACAGTGGGCTGCACCGGTAGTGGATGCCGAGCTCGGCGAGAGTGCGGAACAGGTACGCCCGACCGGTCGAGATCCGCGGGGCCAGGGAGAGGACCAGCGGCGCCAGCCGGGCGCGAGCGAACGCGATCAGCGGGTTGGCGGAGGCGGCGATGCCGAACGCCCGGTCGGTCATCCGCACGACGCTTCGCCCGACCGGCGCCCGTTCGGTCTCGTAGGTGGCGAGCAGACCGGCGTTGGAGCCGCGCAGGACGTGGGCGAGCTTCCAACCGAGGTTGACCGCGTCCTGGATGCCGGTGTTCATGCCCTGGCCGCCGGCCGGCGAGTGGATGTGCGCGGCATCGCCGGCCAGGAACACGCGGCCCGCGCGGTACCGGGTGGCGGCGCGGTGGTGCAGCCGGAAGTTCGTCATCCACACCGGATCGTGCAGGAGCACCGATCGGCCGGTGTACGCGTCGGCGAGCGCCTGGACCTGGGCGAGTGTCACGTCCGTCGATGGCTCGACGGGCAGGCCCTGCGGGCGCATGGCGAGCATCCGCCAACTCGCCGGCTGCACCAGGGGGAAGAAGAAGAGCAGCCCTCGCGCGGACAGGAACGCGTGCGCCGAGCCGGGGCGGATGCCGTCGGCCTCGAGGTCGGCGAGCAGGAACGTCTGCGGATAGGAGCCACCGGCGAACGGGATCCCGGCCCGTTCGCGCACGGTGCTGTGCGCGCCGTCGCAGCCGACCACGTAGGCGGCATCGACGACCTCCTCGCTCCCATCGCCGTGCCGCAGCCGACAGACAACCCGATCGTCGTGCTGGTCCATACCGAACAGCCCCACGCCGCGCTGCACCGCCACCCCGTGGGCGCTCAGGTGCTCGGCGAGGACGCGCTCGGTCTGCCCCTGGGACAGGAACAACAGGTACGGGTAGGCGGTGTCCGCCAGGCCGACGTCGAACAGGGGCACCGGTATGTCGCGCCCGGCCACGTGCAGGTGCAGCCGTACGTCCGGATTGCCCAGGCTCACCAGGGTGTCGCTGACGCCCAGACCGGCCAACACCTCCAGCGTGCGTGGCTGGATCGCCAGCGCCCGTGACTCGTGGACCCGGTCCCTGGCGCGGTCGACGAGCCGAGGCCGAACCCCATGCGCAGCCAGGACGGCCGCGAGGGTCAGACCGGTCGGCCCGGCACCGACCACCAGGACATCGGCGTGGCTGTCGGTCATGTGTCGACCCTAGGTCTCGGCGCGCAGGCCCGGGCCGGGTTCATGATGCCGCGGCACGTCGGTAGCGCCAGACCGCGGTGGGCACGGTGACGGCGATGAGCGCGCCGAGCCAGGCCAGCGCGTGTCCCACCGGGGTGGCGGTCGGCCCGCCGAGGCAGAGTGCGCGAAGGGCGTCGACGGTCGACGTGATGGGATTGACCTTCGCGAACGACTGGAGCCAGCCGGGGAAGGTGACGATCGGCACGAATGTGGAGCTGGTGAATACGAGCGGTACGACCGCGAGCAGCCCACCGATGCCGGCGGACTCCGGATCGCGGACCAGCAGCCCGAGCAGCGCGAAGATCCAGGAGAAGGCCACGCCAACTCCGATGGCGAGCAGGAGTGCCGCGAGGGCGGCCGTCGCGGCGACGTGGAACCGAAACCCGATGGCCGAGGCGACCGCGGTCATGAGGACCACAACAAACAGGTTGCGGATCGCGTCGGCGAGGGTGCGTCCCGCGAGGACCGCCGAACGGGCCATCGGCAGGGCGCGAAATCGGTCGATCATGCCAGTGGCGAGGTCATCGGCGATGGCGACTCCGGTCTGGGAGGCACCGAACGCGATCGAGAGCACCCAGATCCCCGGCAGCGCGTAGTCGACGTACCGGACCACGCCGGGCGGGTGAACGGCACCGCCCCAGGCGTAGGTGAAGAGCAGGACGAACAGGATCGGCTGCGCGGTCGCGAAGGCGATCAGGGTCGGCACCCGGACCAGGCGGCGCAGGTTGCGACCGGTGACCGTGGCCACGCCGACGGCGAGCCAGCGCGGCGCACGGCCAGGAGTCGGGTCAGGAGTGTTGGTAGCGAGGCTGGTGGTCTTCATGGCTTGCTCACAATGTTCGATGTCTGCGGCAGGGATGGCGTGCCTGGTCCCCCGGTGAGCGCGAGGAACACGTCATCGAGGCTGGGGCGTCGTAACGCCAGATCGGTCACGCGCAGACCGCTTCGGGCCAGTCGTGCCGCCACCTCGGCCAGCACCGACGGCCCGTCCATCACCGGAACAAGCACCCGGCCGGTATCACTGTCCACAGTGGGTGATGTCGAGCCCAGCCCGGCCATCGCTCGGGCCAACGGCCGAGGATCGGCGCCGGGCTCCACGCGTAACTCCAGCCGATCGCCGCCAACGCGACGCTTGAGCTCATCGGGTGCCCCGGCGGCGATCACCCGACCTCGATCGAGCACGACGATCTGGTTGGCGAAGCGATCGGCCTCCTCCAGGTACTGCGTGGTGAGCAGCACGCTGGTGCCGGCGTGCACGAGGTCACCGAGCAGCCGCCACAGCCCGATGCGGCCCCGCGGGTCCAACCCGGTCGTCGGCTCGTCGAGGAAGAGCACCGGGGGGTGGCCGACCAGGCTCGCCGCGACGTCCAATCGCCGGCGCATGCCGCCGGACCACCCGCGGGCATTGCGGTCCGCGGCCGCGGTCAGCTCGAACTGCTCCAGCAGTTCGTCGGCCCGGCGCCGGGACTCCACGCGGGTCAGGCCACAGAGCCGGCCGATCATGCGCAGGTTCTCCCGCCCGGTCAGGTACGGGTCCACGGCCACGTTCTGTCCGGACAACCCGATCAGTCGGCGCACCCGCTCGGGGTCGCCGACCACGTCCCGGCCGAGGATCGCCGCGCGGCCACCGTCCGGCGGCAGCAGCGTGGTGAGGATGCGGACCGCGGTCGTCTTGCCGGCACCGTTGGGGCCGAGCAAGCCGAGCACGTCGCCGACCGGCAGGGTCAGGTTCAGCTCCGCGAGGGCCGGCACGGCGCCGAAGCGCTTGGCCAGGCCCACCGCCTCGATCGCCAGGTGGTCCGGCATCGTGGCCCTCACCTTCCGATAGCTAGGTTTGCTACCTGTTAACGTAGCATTCCTACCTATCGGCGGGTAGGGTGTGGCGCATGAAACCGGACGGTCAGGCGCTCAAGGGCCACCTCGACCTCCTGCTGCTCGCGGCCCTCGCCGACGGACCGCGCCACGGGTACGCGGTGAAGGAGGCGCTCCGCGAAGGCAGTGGCGGCCGGTTCGACCTGCCCACCGGCACCATCTACCCGGCCCTGCGGCGCATCGAGAGCGCCGGGCTGGTGACTGGCACGTGGTCTACAGTGGACGGCCGGCGCCGGCGCACGTACCGGCTCACGGCCGCCGGGCGGCGGCGGTTGCACGCCGACCGGGACGCGTGGCGCGAGTTCGCCATGGCGATCACCTCGATCGTGGAGCGGGGGCCATGGCCGGCCACCACCTGATCGACGCCTATCTGGCTGAGCTCGCGCGCCGGCTGCCCACCGACGTGGTGGATGAGCTCGCGGATGGCCTGCACGAAACCTGGCGCCAGCACCTCGAGCAGGGCCTCGCCCCGACCGACGCCGCGCGGGCGGCCATCGCCGAGTTCGGCAGCGCGGCGCAGGTCAGCGACGCGTTCGTCGCCCAAGCGAGCGGGCGAACCACCGCCCGCCTCCTGCTCGCCACCGGGCCGATCGTCGGCGCCGCCTGGGCCAGCACGCTGCTGGCGGCGCGTGCCTGGACCTGGCCCGTTCCGGCCGGTGTCGCCGGCGGCATGGGCGTGACGCTGCTCGGCGTCGTCGCCTGCCTGATCGCCGCCGCGACCACTCGGCACGGCTACGGCCGCACCCGGCTCGGCCACGTCGCGGCGGTCGGCGTGATCACGCTCGACGTCGCCATGCTCGTGCTGGTCCTGCTCGCCGCGCCGCTGCTGGTCTGGCCGATGGCCATCGCCATCCCCGCGAGCCTGACCCGCATCGCGATGGCTCTGCGACGCATGCCGCGCACGGCAGTCGCCTGACGTCCTGACCAGGCATGCCCCGGCGCGCCGGCGCTAGGGTTGGCTGGTGCCCCCCTTGACGCAGATCCTGATCGTCGTCCTCGCCGTGGTGATCGTCATCGCGGTCACGATGCGGTTTGCCCGCGTGTCACGCACGCAGTTGCAGGGCTACCGGTTCGGGACCGACGTGATCGTGCGGTGCCGGGACGGGCACCTGTTCCTGACGACGTGGATCCCGATGGTCTCGGTCAAGGCGGTTCGCCTCGGCCTGATCCGCCTCCAGTACTGCCCGGTCGGCCAACACTTCACCGCGGTGCGCCTGATGCGCGACGACGAGCTCACGCCGGCCGAGCGGCTCGAGGCCAGCCAGCACCGCGACAGCGGCGTCCCGTAGTGGCTGGCGACTGGGCGTCGGTGCCGGCCCCGGCAGCTTCACGCTGGTGAGCCCTTGTACGGCCGCACACGGTGTGCGACCAATGGCAGGCCCGCCGAAGGCCCCCGCCGCGGGGTTGCATGGGTGGCCAAGCGCGGTGGGTCGCGATCCTGCGCCGTGCGCAGAACCTCAGGCGCTGACGTAGGTGGCGAGGTGCTGGGCGGTGAGCGTGGAGCGGGCCGCGACAAGGTCGGCGGGCTTGCCCTCGAAGACGATCCGACCGCCGTCGTGGCCCGCGCCGGGACCGAGGTCGATGATCCAGTCGGCGTGCGCCATGACGGCCTGATGGTGCTCGATGACGATGACCGACTTGCCGCCGTCCACCAGCCGGTCGAGCAGGCTGAGCAGTTGCTCGACGTCGGCGAGGTGCAGGCCCGTGGTCGGCTCGTCGAGGATGTAGACGCCCGCCTTGTCGACCATGCGGATCGCCAGCTTGAGGCGCTGCCGCTCGCCGCCGGAGAGCGTGGTCAGCGGCTGGCCGAGGATGAGATAACCGAGCCCGACGTCGGCGAGCCGGTCGAGGATCGTGTGTGCCGCGGGAGTGCGAGCCTCGCCGGCGCCGAAGAACTTCTCCGCCTCGGTCACCGACATGGCGAGCACCTCGCTGATGTCGCGGCCGCCGAGGTGGTACTCCAGCACCGAGGCCTGGAACCGCTTGCCCTCGCACTGCTCGCAGACGGTGGCGACGCTGGCCATCATGCCGAGGTCGGTGTAGACGACACCGGCGCCGTTGCAGGTGGGGCAGGCTCCCTCGGAGTTGGCGCTGAACAGTGCGGGCTTGACGCCGTTGGCCTTCGCGAAGGCCGTCCGGATCGGGTCCAGCAGTCCGGTGTAGGTCGCCGGGTTGCTGCGTCGCGAGCCACGGATCGGGGTCTGATCGACCAGCACCACTTCGTCGCGATCGGCGAGCGAGCCGTGGATCAGCGAGCTCTTGCCGGAGCCGGCGACCCCCGTCACGACCACCAGCACGCCGAGCGGGATATCGACGTCGACGTCGCGCAGGTTGTGCAGGTTGGCGCCGCGCACCTCCAGCGCGCCCGTGGCGGTGCGCACCGACGGCTTGAGCCGCGCCCGGTCATCCAGATGCCGCCCGGTCAGTGTGCCGCTGGCCCGCAGGCCGTCGATAGTGCCCTCGAAGACCACCTCGCCGCCGGCGGCGCCGGCCCCGGGGCCGAGGTCGACGACATGGTCGGCGATCGCGATCGTCTCCGGCTTGTGCTCCACGACGAGTACGGTGTTTCCCTTGTCCCGCAACCGGAGCAGCAGGTCGTTCATCCGCTGGATGTCATGCGGGTGCATGCCGATCGTCGGCTCGTCGAAGACGTAGGTGATGTCGGTCAGCGCGGAGCCGAGGTGCCGCACCATCTTGACCCGCTGCGCCTCACCGCCGGAGAGCGTGCCGGTTGCGCGGTCGAGGCTGAGGTAGCCGAGCCCGATCTCGACGAACGAGTCGAGGGTCGCGCCCAACGCGGCCAGCAGCGGCGCCACCGATGGCTCGGCCAGGACGCGGACCCACTCGGCCAGGTCGCTGATCTGCGTCGCGCAGGCATCGGCGATGCTGACTCCCTTGATCTTCGACGACCGGGCCGCCTCGGAGAGCCGGGTGCCGCCGCACTCCGGGCAGGTCGTGAAGGTGACCGCCCGCTCCACGAACGCGCGGATGTGCGGCTGCAGCGAGTCGACGTCCTTGGACAGGAACGACTTCTGGATCCGAGGGATCAACCCCTCAAAGGTCAGGTTGATGTTGTCGACCTTGATCCGGGTCGGCTCCTTGTAGAGCAGGTCGGCCAGTTCCTTCTTGGTGAACCGGCGGATCGGCTTGTCCGGGTCGAAGAAGCCGCAGCCGCTGAAGATGCGGCCGTACCAGCCGTCCACGCTGTAGCCGGGGATCCTCAGCGCACCCTCGTTGAGCGACTTGCTCTCGTCGTAGAGCGCGGACAGATCGAAGTCGGTGACCGAGCCCATGCCCTCGCAGCGCGGACACATGCCGCCGGTGATGGTGAAGCTGCGCCGCTCCTTGACGGTCCTGCCGCCACGCTCGAGCGTGACCGCTCCGGCGCCGCTGATCGACGCGACGTTGAACGAGAACGCCTGGGGCGAGCCGATGTGCGGCTGGCCGAGGCGGCTGAAGACGATCCGCAGCATGGCACCGGTGTCGGTCGCGGTGCCGACCGTGGAGCGGACGTTGGCGCCCATCCGCTCCTGGTCGACGATGATCGCGGTGGTGAGTCCCTCGAGGATGTCCACATCGGGCCGTGCCAGCGTCGGCATGAACCCCTGCACGAACGCGCTGTAGGTCTCGTTGATCATCCGCTGCGACTCGGCGGCGATCGTGGCGAACACCAGTGAGCTCTTGCCCGAGCCAGATACGCCGGTGAATACCGTGAGCCGCCGCTTCGGGATCTCGACGCTGACGTTCTTCAGGTTGTTCTCGCGCGCGCCGTGGACGCGGATCAGGCCATGGCTGTCGGCAACGTGGGCCGCCGGCGCGGTCTGCGTCGGCGGCCTCGTCGCGGTGCGTTCGGTCCTCATCGGTCCTGCAGCAACCCCAGGACGTTGCCATCGGGGTCGGTGACCGAGGCCACCAGGCGGCCACCGCCGACGTCGTGCGCGGGCTCCTTGACGGTGGCACCCGCCGCCGTCACCTCAGCCAGCTTCGCCTCGATGTCCGCCACGTGCCAGTAGGCCACCGGTGAGGTCATGTGCTGTGGTCCCCCGCCGGGCACCAACCCGATGTGCTGGCCCGCTACCTCGTAGCCGACATAGAAGGACGCGTCGTGCTGCGGCGCGATGCCGAGCAGGGCGCTGTACACGGCCTTCGCCTTCTCCAGGTCGGAGACCGGGTGCAGCACAGTCTTGATTCCCTCGGTGGAAGAGTCGCTCATGGTCGCTCCTGACTCGTCATCTCCTGTGTCCCTGTACGCCGGTCACGCTACCGGCGCCGCCATGACCGGCGCTTCTCGAATCCTGCTCGGTCGCGGCGGGTCGAATCTCCGGTTCGGCCACGAGGCCGCGGGCCGCGGACGCATGATGACACAGGGGGCTTGCCATGACGAGGTTGCAGCAGCTGTGTGTGGAACAGGGCCAAAGTCCGTGGCTGGACAACCTGACCCGCCCGTATCTTCGTGACGGCACGTTGGCCGGTCTCGTACGCGACGGTGTGCGCGGCGTCACGGCGAACCCGACGACGCTGGCCAAGGCGATGGAGGGTTCGGACGCGTACGACGACCAGTTCGCGCGGCTGGTCGGCGCGGGCCGGTCCATCCAGAAGGCGTTCTGGGATCTCGCGGTCGACGATATCTGTGCCGCGACCGACATCCTGAGCGGGACCTTCGGTGGTAGCGGCGGCACCGATGGGTTCGTATCGATCGAGGTGGCGCCCGCGCTGCACCGGTCCACCGACGGCACGATCGCGATGGCGCGGGAGCTGCACCAACGCATCAACAGATCCAACCTCTTCGTCAAGATACCAGCGACCGTCCAGGGGATTCCCGCGATCCAGGCCATGATCGCCGAGGGCCGCAACATCAACATCACGCTGATCTTCTCGCTGGAGCGCTACGACCAGGTCATCGAGGCGTACCTCTCCGGACTGGAGGCCTTCGCGGAACGTGGCGGCGATCTGTCCAGTGTGCACAGTGTCGCCTCGTTCTTCGTGAGCCGGGTCGACACCGAGGTCGACCGGCGACTTGAGGAGCTCGCGTCCGACGGAACGGGCCAGGCGCTGGCCCTCGAAGGCACCGCCGCGGTCGCCCAGGCCAAGCTGGCGTACCGGCTGTTCCGCCAGCGGTTCAGCGGTCCACGCTGGGACCGGCTGGCTGCGCTCGGCGCCCGGTTGCAGCGCCCGTTGTGGGCATCGACATCCACCAAGGACCCGCGGCTGCCCGACACGTACTACGTCGACACCCTCATCGGCCCCGACACCGTCAACACCATGCCCGAGGCGACCATCGCGGCGTTCGAGGACCATGGCCGCGTCGCGCGCTCCGTCGACACCGACCTCGACGGCGCCGCGGAGGTGATGCGCCGCCTCGGTGAGGTCGGCGTCGACATGGACGACGTGGGCCTGACCTTGGAGGAACAGGGGGCGGCCGGTTTTCAGGACTCCTTCACGCACGTGCTGCGCACGCTCGATACGAGGGCACGTGAGCTCGTCGGGTGATGGTGGACTGGGCCGGTTGGGCAGTGTTCGGCCTGGTGGCCACGACCCTGCTGACCTGTGTGATGATCGCCGCGCAGATGGCGGGACTGACCCGCCTCGATCTCCCGCTGCTGCTCGGCACCATCGTCACGCCGGATCCCGACCGGGCGCGACTGGCCGGATTCTTCATCCACCTGATCATGGGTCAGGTGTTCGCCCTCGGCTATGCCGCCGTGTTCGCGCTCCTCGGCCGAGCCACGTGGTGGCTGGGCGCGGTGCTCGGGCTGATTCATGTCACGATCTCGCTCACCGCCCTGGTACCGATGCTCGCCGGTACGCATCCCCGCATGGCGTCCTACCGCGCCGGGCCCTCCTCGAGGGCCGTGCTCGAACCGCCGGGCCTGCTCGCCCTCAACTACGGCATCCAGACGCCCGTCGTGGCCATCGCGGCGCATCTGTTGTACGGCGTCGCGCTGGGTCTGCTGCTCGGGCCTCGATGACCGGATGTGGCAGCAGGCCATGACCGGCGATCCGCCGCCGATCGAGGAGTACGGCCTCGTCGGCGACACGCGGACGGCGGCACTCGTCGCGGCCGATGGAGCGATCGACTGGCTCTGCGTCCCTTCCTTCGACGGGGAACCGGTCTTCGCTCGTCTCGTCGGCGGCCCCGCCGCGGGAGTGTTCCGGCTCGGTCCCGCCGCGCCCGCGGCAATGGCATCGCGTCGCTATCGGCGCGACTGTGCCACCCTCGAGACCACATGGGCGTGCACGCGCGGACGGCTGACGCTGACCGATGCCATGGTGGCCGAGGTGGGCGGGAAACTGCTACCGACCACGCTGCTCGTCCGGCAGCTCTCGGCCGCTGATGCACCGATCCAGGCAACGATGCATTTCGAACCAACTTTCGATGACCGGCGGGTGCGACCCAGGGTCGAGCACCGGGGCGGGGTCGTGTTCTGTCGCTGGCGCGGCATCGTGCTGTCGCTGGAGGCTGGGCCGGGTGTCCCGGTTGAGCCCGGCCGGCCGGTGACGGTCGAGGTGGTCCCGGGGCAGCCACTGACCGTGGTGCTCTGCATCGCCGACCGCGAACCGCTCGTGCACGTCGCTCCGATCGCGGCCCGTGCCGCGCTCGAGGCCGACGAGCGAGAGTGGCGCCGCTGGTGCCAGGCCATCACGGACGAGCTGCCGCGACGCGAACAGGTGGTGCGCAGCCTGCTGACGCTGCGGCTGCTGACCTACTCACCGACCGGCGCCCCGGTCGCCGCGGTCACCACATCGCTGCCCGAGCACCTCGGCGGCGTACGCAACTGGGACTACCGGTACGCCTGGCCCCGTGACGCGAGCATCGGCATCGGCTCCTTCCTCGGCGTCGGCAAGCACGAGGAGGCCCGACGCTTCATGGCCTGGCTCCTGAGCGCCACTCGCCTGGACCGCCCCCGCCTTCCCGTCCTGCTGAACCTGCACGGCCGCCGGCCACGGGCGGAGCGCGAGATCCCGGGTTGGCCCGGCTATGCCCACAGCACGCCGGTACGCACGGGCAACGGCGCCGTCAATCAACGCCAGCTCGACGGCTACGGCTGGGTGCTCGACGCGGCATGGCTGTTGACCCGAGCGGGGTGGCCGCTGTTCGGCGAGACGTGGCGGGCGATGGCCGGGTTCGCCGACACGATCGCGACCCAGTGGCGGCAGCCGGACGCGGGCATCTGGGAGGTCCGCGGCGACCAGGCCCATCACGTCCACTCCAAGCTCATGGCATGGCTCGCGCTGGATCGCGCGCTGCGCATCGCCGCCATGCGCCGCACGTCGCCACGGCGGATCCGCCGCTGGCAGCAGCAACGCGACGCGATCGCCGCCGAGGTGCGGGAACGGGGCTTCAACGAGCGCCTGGGCAGCTACACACGCAGTTACGGATCCAACGATCTCGACGCCGCTCTCCTGCTCCTGCCGCTGCTCGAGATCGAGCCCGCAGGCTCGCCACGGGTCCGCGGCACCATCGAAGCCATTCGCCGCGTACTCGGCGCCGGGGCAGGACTGGTGTACCGGTACCCGCCCGGCCAGGACGGGCTGCCAGGAACCGAGGGTGCCTTCCTCGCCTGCTCGTTCTGGCTCGTCCAGGCACTGGCCAGGACCGGGCAGCGGCGCGAGGCTAGCGAGCTGTTCGACCTGCTCCTCGGCCTCGCCGGGCCGCTGGGCCTCTACGCGGAGCAGGTCGATCCGGTCAGCCTCCATGCCCTCGGCAACTTTCCCCAGGCGCTGACCCACGCCACCCTCGTCCAGGCCGCCCTCGCGCTGCGCGACGCGGAGCGCGGCGATCAGTCCGGCAGCATCGGCAGGCTGTAGCCCTGGTCGCGGCCCAGCAAGCTACCGCGCATGACCGCCGCGGAGCCGAAGCGCTGCTTGACCCGGTCGAGAGCGTCGTCGAGCTCGGGGCCGCTGTCCTGGTCGAACGGGAGCTCAAGCTGCACGGCGTCGTCGTTGTCGAGGTTCATGACCGCGACGCCGACCAGCGTCAGGCCACGGGTCTGGATCATCGGCATTGCCTGGGCCAGCAGGATCCGCAGACCACGCAGGATCGTCTCCGTGTGGGAGGTGGCGTGGGGGAGCGTGTGCGACCGCGCGGCACGGGTGAAGTCGTCGAAGCGCAGGCGCAGCACGACCGTACGGCCCACCCGGTCCGCCTTGCGCATCCGCCTGGTGACCCGGTCGGCCAGCCCGGCGAGGATGGCGTTGAGCTCGTCGCTGCTGCGCGACCGCCGCCCGAGGGCCTGCTGGGAACCGATCGACTGACGTCGACGGCCGGTCTCGACCGGGCGTGGATCGCGCAGCTGTGCGAGCGCGTAGAGATGGCGGCCCGCGCCCTTGCCGAGCATGCAGACGAGCGCTGGCTCACCGATCTCCGCGACCTGGCTCACCCTCCGGATGCCGTAGTCGTGCAGCTTGCGTGCGGTGACGGCGCCGACGCCCCAGAGCCGCTCGACCGGCAAGGGATGGAGGAACTCCAATTCATGCTCGGGCTCGACCAGGAGCAGTCCGTCGGGCTTGGCGACGCCGCTGGCCACCTTGGCCAGGAACTTCGTACGCGCGACGCCGATCGTGATCGGCAGGCCGACCTCCTGTCGCACCCGCCGTCGCAGCCGGGCCGCGATGTCGACCGGCGCTCCCGCGATCTTGCGCAGGCCACGCACGTCGAGGAAGGCCTCGTCGATCGAGAGTCCCTCCACGATCGGCGTGGTGTCCCGGAAGATCTCGAAGACGGCCCGGCTGGCCTCGGCGTACGCCGGGAAGCGCGGCGACACCGTGATCGCCTGCGGGCACAGCCGGGCCGCCAACCGCGCCGGCATCGGCGTGTGGATGCCGAACGCCCGGGCCTCGTAGCTCGCCGCGAGCACGACGCCCATGCCGACGATGACCGGCCGACCGCGCAACGACGGGTCGTCACGTTGCTCCACGGACGCGTAGAACGCGTCGAGGTCCGCGTGCAGGATGGCCGCCTCGCCCGGCATGGAGTCATACTCGCACACACGTACGACTATCTGCTCCCCCGCGCCGACTTGACCCTGGAGTAAGGTCCAGACTTTACGGTTGCGGTAGCACCAACCCGTGACCAACCGAAGGAGAGACACGGATGGAGATTCCGCCCGCCGACACACCGGTCGTGTGTGACCTGTCCACCGCCCCGGACACGGCGCAGGAGCGTCTGGCCGAGTACCAGCAGTTGTTCCGTCGCGCGCTCGTCGGTCGAGAAAGGCACGCCGTCGGCATCCGGTTCCGGTTCCGGGCGCAGGAGGGCATCGAGGCGTGGGTCCGTGACCTCGCCCAGCGTGAGCATGCGTGCTGTGCATTCATGGCCTTCGACGTGGCGACCGTCGGCGACGAGGTGCACATGGACGTCGCGGTCAGCGACAACGACGACGCCCGGGCAGTCCTGGACCTCTTCTACGAACTGCCCGAGACCGGGACCGAGGACCCCGCGGCGCTGGCCGACCGCTACCGCGACCACCGGCTCCAGTTCATCAACGGCGACTCGGTCTCCTAGCCGGCGAGGGTGGTGGCAGCACCCGCGCTACCACCGGGTGCGCTGGACGCCGGTCTCCCGGCCGGGGAGGTCGTGGCCTGGGTAGCGTTGGTGCCTCCCAGGTGCACTCGCGCAACACAGTGACCTTGGCGGATGATCACCGTGTTGCGGTGGTGCGCCAAGGGAGCAACTGTGCCACCCAGGTCACGCGGCACGCCGGGACACGCGGGCCCGTCGTCGGTACAGCTCGGTTCGGTGCAGACTCAACGCGGGCGAGGGGTGGTGAGGGGCGTGCGGATAGGACAGGTGGCCGGCGACGCCGGTGTCAGCGTCGACACCGTCCGCTTCTACGAGCGCCGGGGCGTTGTGCCGGCGGCGGCACGACGCTCCTCGGGCTACCGCGACTATCCGGCCTCGACCGTCGAGCGGATCCGCATGGCTCGGGACCTGCAGCGCATGGGCTTGACGCTCGACGAGGTCATCGACGCGCTGAAGGCGCACGACACCGGCAGCGCCAACTGCGCCGGTGAACTGTGGCGGCTCGAGGCGGTCGTCGAGCGCATCGATGCCCGGATCGCGGAGCTGAACCGCACGAAGCGCCTGGTCACCACGACGATGCGGGAGTGCCGGGCCGGGCAATGCCGGTTCGGCACTCCTGTGGCGTGAGAGATCACCGAACCGCGCCGCGATGAGAGGCTGGCGGCATGGCTGTTTCGCGGGTTCTCGTGACGGGCGCGGCGGGCCGCATCGGCCGGGCGGTGCTCGATGCCCTGGCGGCGGACGGCATCCCGGCGAACGCGCTGGTGCTCGACGATCCCGGTGACCTGCGCGCCGAGGCCGTCTTCACCGGCTCTGCCGCCGATCCGTCGACGGTCCGGGCAGCGCTGAGGGGCGTCGATGGCGTGGTCCACCTCGCGGCCCTCGTCACACCCGAGCACGGCACGTCCCTGGAAGTCTTCGGCGGCAACGTCCTGGCCACGTTCGTCGTCCTCGATGAGGCTGGCCGGGCCGGCGTGCCCAGGGCGGTGATCGCCAGCAGCCTGAGCATCATCGGGCTGCCCTTCGCGCGCCAGTTGCTGCATCCGGCATACCTGCCGATCGATGTCGCCATGCCCGGGCAGGTCGAGGATCCTTACGCGCTGTCGAAGCAGACCGACGAGCTGACCGCGGCCATGATGGCGCGCCGCTACGGCATCGACGTGGTTTGCTTGCGCTATCCGTTCGTCGGTGGCCTCGACGAGCGGCTGCCCGACTTCGCGGCGCTCGTGGCTGAGCAGTTGGAGATCGGCGCACGGGACATGTGGTCCTATCTGGAGACGCGCGACGCGGCCCGGGCTGCGCTCCTGGCTCTGCGGGCCGATACCACGGGACTGCAGGTCGTGTACGTGGCCGCGCCCAGGACGCTGGTGCCGCATCCGACCGCCGAGCTGTTGGACCGCTTCCACCCCGACGTTCCGCGTCGCC
Source organism: Micromonosporaceae bacterium (assembly GCA_036557785.1). Taxonomy (GTDB): domain Bacteria; phylum Actinomycetota; class Actinomycetes; order Mycobacteriales; family Micromonosporaceae; genus DATBGZ01. The sequence continues at coordinate 31,497 of DATBGZ010000091.1, read as the reverse complement.
GGCCGCTTCCGGGCAGGACGGTCCCGATCGACCTGGCTCCCGCTCGAGAGCTGCTCGGCTTCACCGCGCGGTTCGAGCTCGACCTGGACTGACCGATGGCCGGTCGCCCGCCCCGGATTCGCCAACCACCGGTGATCTCGGCGCTGGCTTGCTAGCGTCGTGGCGGGCGAAGCGTGGGCGGGTTTGCCTCACCGCAGGTGAAGGAGTGTGGTGAACGCTCGGATCTGCGTGCTGATCATCACCCACGACCGTGCTGGGGAGGCAGAACCCGCGGTTGGGCGCGTGGTCGTTGGGCGCGTGGTCGTTGGGCGTGTGGTCGCGCCCGTCGTGGCTGGGCCGCCGCCCGTCGTGGCCGGGCCACCGCGTCGCCTCGAGACCGCCCGACCGCCACGATGAGCGGATTCGACGTCGCGCTCACCTTCGACGCGGAGCACCCGGATGGACCCCGGTGCCCGGCCGGTGTCGCGGAGCGCATCGTCTCGGTGCTCGACGCGAACAGCATCACGGCGTCGTTCTTTCTCCAGGGCCGATGGGCCACGGCGTACCCGGACCTGGCTCGCCAGATCGCCGACGGCGGGCACGCGGTGGGCAGCCACTCCCATGCCCACGCCAGGCTCGCCAACTTCAGTCCAACCGGCCTCGTCGCCGACATCCGCGCCGCCGAGGAGGCGATCGCGGCCAGCGCCGGGGTCGACCCGCACCCGTGGTTTCGCTGCCCGCACGGGACGCACTCCCACGGTGAGCACCTGGCACCGGCGCTGCGGGAGCTGGCATACCACGACGCCCACTGGAACGTCACCGCCAGGGACTGGGAGGCCGACGCGTCGGCGGCGGACATCGCGGACCGGGTGATCGACGGCATCGAGACCCATCGCGAGGGCGCGGTCGTGCTCCTGCACTCCTGGCCCGCCGGAGTGCCGGAGGCGCTGGCGCGCATCATCGACCACGTCGGCGAGCGCGGCGGCCGGTTCGTCACCATCGCAGAGATGGCGCCCAACTCGTCCTGGCTCGAGTCGACAGTGGACGGTCAGGTTCCGAACGGGGCTCTCGCACCCGGCCGCGACGCCGTCTAGGAGCCGTCTAGGAGTGCGTGGCGCGGTAGGCGGCCTGTGCCAGGTCGAACATGCGCTCCGTATCGTGCGCGGCTTCCAGGACCGTCGCGGCTGTCGCGATCAGCAGCCCGACCAGCAGAGCCACCCGCCACAGCGTCGTGCGGGGTGGCGGCACCCGTAGCGCGGCGACGCGGGCCGCGAGCTCCGTGGTAGCCGCAGCAAGGACCGCCGTCGATGAATGCCCGCTGTTGCCCGTACGCCTGGCGGCACGGACGAGTGCGTCGGCGACGGCGCCACGGGAGCAGCGGGCCGCGGCGCTCTCGTCGGCCCACCGCTCAGTCGACAGGGCCACCGCGGGGGGCAGCCGGGCCAGGAGCGGGTTGGCGGCTGCGGCGAGGTGCGCGACCGTGTGATGCACGTGGTGATGGTGGACGAGGTGCGTGCGTTCATGCGCCAGGACGGCCCGTCGCTGTTCGGCATCGAGACTGCGCAGCAGGCCGCGCGATATGACGATGCGACCAGGGCGTCCGGGAACCGCGCACGCCTGGGGATCCGGGCCATCGATGACGACGAGTTCCCTGCCGGCGGCTGGCAGCGCCCCGGCCAGCCGGTACGCGTCCCGCAGCGCTACGAGCCGCCGAGCGAGGGCGGCCACGACCCGGACCAGCAGTACTGACAGCGCGACCAGAGCGAGCACGGCGACGGGTGTCGCGACCGGATCGGCCCGGTGCAGCGCTGAGTCCGACCAGTGACCCTCGTCGGCTACCAGGGAGTTCTGGCCGACCAGGGTGAAGCCGAGCAGCGCCAGAGCAGTCGCCGAGCTCGCTGCCGCGAGCAACGCTCCGCCGCCCAGCAGCCAGGTCGCGAGGGCGGGGGGAAGCCGCCGGGCCAGGATCGGCGCCGCAGTGCCGAACATGGCACTGAAGAGGAACGGCAGATAGACGGCGAGGTGCATCACCCGTCATCCCCTTCGCCCCGGTGCTCGTTGACGAGCCGGGCCAGCGTCGCCTCCTGCTGTGGGCTCAGGGTGCCGAGGAACCGCGCCAGAACGGCCGTGTGGTCGCCGGACCGGTCCAGCATCGCGCGCATCCGGGTCGCGGCGATCCCGGCCTCATCGAGCACCGGGCGATAGGCGTGCGCCCGGCCGGCCTGTTCTCGCTCCACCGCACCCTTGGCGTGCAATCGGGACAGGATCGTCTGCACGGTGTTGTACGCGAGGTCCGCGCCCACGGCCTGGACCACCTCACCGGCGGTCAGGGGTTTGTCCGCCGCCCACAACGCGGCCAGCACCTCTGACTCGAGACTGCCAGCCGCTCGCCGTTTGCCCACCGAGCGCTACTTCCTCTGTGTCGACCCGTGCGATCGAAGTCCTACATTACCGTAGGAGTATGCTCCTACAGCCTCGTAGGAGCAGCGGCTCGTACGGGGCTTTCGTCGACAGAAGGCGGGCACGATGATCAGCTACCTGCAGGCCGTCGTGATCGGGCTGCTCCAGGGCGTCACTGAGCTGTTCCCGATCTCCAGTCTCGGCCATTCGGTCCTGGTACCGGCGCTGATCGGCGGCACCTGGCAGACATTGGTCACGCAGTCGTCGACCGAGTCCAGTGAGTCCAGCCCGTACCTGGCGTTCATCGTCGCACTGCATGTCGCCACGGCGGTTGCTCTGCTGGTCTTCTTCCGGGCCGACTGGATCCGCATCATCCGGGGGTTCCTGCGCACCATCCGGCCGTCGATCGCCGCACGACGGATCGTGGCGAACGACCCCGACGAACGCCTGGCCTGGCTACTGATCATCGGCACGATTCCGGTCGGCATCACCGGCCTGGTCCTGGAGCACCCGTTCCGCACCCTGTTCGCGAAGCCGCTTGCCGCCGCGGTCTTCTTGACCATCAACGGCATCGTCCTGCTCGTCGGCGAACGGTTGCGCCGCCGAGCACCCGTCGACGCCGAGGAGCAGACGCCCGGGCCGGTGGCCGATGTCGATATCGTCGCCAATGGCGCGTCGTCACGGCGAGCCACCCGCCGGCTGGCCACGCTCAGTTACCTCGAAGCCGGTGTGATCGGCTTCTTCCAGACCTTCGCGCTGCTCGCCGGAATCTCCCGCTCCGGCATCGCCATGGTCGGTGGCCTCGCGCGTGGCCTGTCCCATCGCGACGCCGCTCGCTTCTCGTTCCTGCTGGCGACTCCGGCGATTCTCGCGGCGGGCGTGCTGAAACTGCCCTCCCTGATGGGGCCCGCGGGCAACGGCATCCACGGCCAGGTCATAGTCGGCGCGCTCGTCGCCGGCGCCGCCGCGTACGTCTCCGTCCGCTGGCTGACCCACTACTTCCAGACTCGCAACCTCGTGCCGTTCGGTATCTACTGCCTGATCGCCGGGACCTTCTGCATCATCCGATTCGCCTGAGCCCGCACCAGCGAGGCGGTGAACCCGCCGACACCGGGTTAGCCGACGCCGAGGTCGAGGCTGTGGAGTTCGCGGTGCGCGTCGAGCGAGCGGGCCCGCGGGCCGGTTGACCCGGCCGGGTACTCCTCCATCGGTACGGCGTCGCTGGACCAGGCCTCGATCACGGGCGTCAATACCTGCCAGGCCAGCTCGGCCTCGTCGTCGCGGATGGACAGGGTGGGGTCGCCGTTGAGCACGTCCAGCAGGAGGCGACCGTAGGCGGGCAGGGCCGCCGGCTCGGCCTGGGCACGCAGGCTGATCGGCGCGAGGGTGTGCGTGTGGGGGCCGATGCCGACGAGGTCGATGGCCGTGTGCTCGGGTTCGAGTCCGAACCGCAGCACGTTGGGCGGCGCGTCGCTGTCGTCGCCGAACGGCAGGTGCGGTACGGGCCGCAGGTGCAGCGCGACCTCTTTGCGGTCACGCGCGAACGCCTTGCCGGTGCGAAGTTGGAACACCGCACCTGCCCATCGCCAGTTCTCGATCTCCAGGTTGACCTCGGCGAAGGTCTCCGTGTGTCGGTCGGGTTGCACGCCCTGCTCGTCGACGTAGGCCGGGATCTCATTGCCGTCGACGCGTCCGGCCGTATAGCTCGCCCGCCGGGTCCGGCCGAGCATGTCGGCCGGGGATAGGCGGCGCACCGAGCGCAGGACGTCACGCTTGCGGTCACGCAGGTCCGCCTCGCCGAGGCTCAGCGGCGGCTCCATCGCCACCAGGCACATGATCTGGAGCAGGTGGTTCTGGACCATGTCCTTGAGCGCGCCGACGCCGTCGTAGTAGGCGGCCCGGCCTTCGAGGGCGAGCGCCTCCTCCCACACGATCTCGACCTTGGCGATGTTGCTGCTGTTCCAGACCGGCTCCAGGATCCGGTTGGCGAGCCGGCTGCCCAGCAGGTTCTGGACCGTGGTCATGGCCAGGAAGTGGTCGATGCGGAAGATGGCCTGCTCGGGCAGGAGGTCGGCGAGCAATTGGTTGAGGTGCACCGCGCTGCTCAGGTCCTCACCGAATGGCTTCTCCAAGACGATCCGGCTGTCCCGGCCAAGGCCGGCGCGGCGCAGCGCGGTCACCGTCGAGGGGAACAGGAACGGTGGCAGCGCGAGGTACGCGGCCACGGGCCGGTCCTGCGGCAGGGCGGCCGGGACGTCCTCGGGGTTCGAGACATCGACCCGCAGGTACCGGGTCGCGGCGACGAGCGCGTCCCGGGCGGGCTTGGGTAGGTCAGCGCAGTGCCGATCGAGCTGGTCGGCCGCCCATTGCCGGTACTGCGCGGTCGTCCACTCCTCTCGGCTCGCGCAGGTGAGCTGGAATCCCTCGGGGAGGTCTCCATGCGCGCACAGGGTGCCCAGTGCCGGCAGCAGGAAGCGAGCGGTGAGGTCGCCGGTCGCACCGAAGATGGCAAGTCGATCGATCATACCGAGGTACACTCCTTGGCTCGGGCGAGGTTGACCCCGCTCGCCACGACTCCGAGATGGCTGAACGCTTGAGGAAAGTTGCCGATGAGACTTCCGGTAGCTGGGTCGATCTGCTCGGAGAGCAGGCCGAGCGGGCTGGCCCGGGCGCAGAGGCTCGCGTAGAGCGCGTGGGCCTCGTCGATGCGCCCGTGCAGGCAGAGGTTGTCGACGAGCCAGAAGCTGCACAGCAGGAACGCGCCCTCGTCCCCGGCGATGCCGTCGGATGCCTCCTCGTGCAGGTAGCGGTAGAGCAAGCCGGCGCCGGCCGACAAGCGGTCGCTGATGGCCGCGGTCGTCGCGCGCATGCGCGGATGGTTGGCCGGGACGACGCCTCGCAACGGCAGCGCGAGCAGGCTGGCGTCCAGGACACCGCCGCCGTCGAGATGCGCGCTGATGGTCTGTGCCTTCTCGTCCCACGCTTGGTTGAGGATCAGCTCCTGCAGGTGCTGCGCGCAGGCGCGCCACTCCGGTACCGGCCCGGGCAGGTCGAGACGCTGGCTCAGTCCCGCGGCGCGGTCGAGAGCCACCTGGCACAGGCCGGCCGAGTAGGTGAAGGCTCGGCCCATGCTGCGCACCTCCCAGATGCCCTGGTCGGGGTTGCGCCATTCGCGTGCAGCGGTGTTCGCGAGTTCGGTGAGGCTGGTCCACAACGCCGCCGGGACCTCTCCACCGGCCCGTACCCACTGGTCAGCGCAGTCGAGCACCTCGCCATAGACGTCGTGCTGGCGCTGATCGGCGGCGCCGTTGCCCCAGCGAGCCGGGGCCGAGCCACGATAGCCTGCCAGTGCCGTGTCCTCGACCTCGTCGGGCACCACCGATCCGTCCACTGTGTACATGATGCGCGGCCGGCGGCTTCGCTCGAAGGCGTCGAGCACCCACCCGAGAAACGCGTCCGCCTCGTTGAGGAAACCGATGCGGCGCATCGCGAACACGCTGAACGCGGCGTCCCGGATCCACGAGTACCGGTAGTCCCAGTTGCGGACGCCGCCGACCGGGGCGGGCAGCGACGAGGTCGGCGCGGCCACGAGCGAGCCGTTGACCCAGTCGTCGCACATCTTCAGCGTCACGGCCGAGCGACGCACGAGCTGGGGCTCCGGGCCGGCGTAGTCGAAGTGCGTCATCCAGCGCTGCCAGGCGTCGACCGTTGCCGCCAGCAGTTGGGCGGCATTGAAGCGGTGATGCCGATGGATGCGACCCCAGGACAGGACCAGGTCGAGCCGCTCGCCCTGGCCGAGCTCGTACCTGCTGTGCGTGCCCTGCACGGGTCGATTGGACCGCAGGTGCAGGGGCAGGTCCGGTCGGCGGGAGGGCCGCAGCTCGATCCCGTCGAGTGCCGGCCGGGTCAGCGTGCCGTCGCGCGGGTCGACGTCGACCTCCAGCCGTACGGTTCCCTCGATCACCTCAGCGGAACGCACGAGCTCGCCCCGGCTCGCGGGCGTGTCGTCGGTGAGGTCGGCGCCAGCGCGCAGGGTCAGCGCGTCCGTGACCCGTACCGTCCCGGTCGGGCATCGCATCTCGGTGACGAGTACCCCACTGTCCGGCACGTACCGCTGCCGTGCCTCGCGGAGGTCTTCGGGCGCCACCCTGAACTGCCCGCCATGGGCATGGTCGAGCAGTCCACAGAAGACCGGGTCGGCGTCGAAGCGGGGCAGGCACAGCCAGGGGATGCAGCCGTCGAGGCCGACCAGCGCCGCCGTCTGGCCGTCCCCGATGAGCCCGAGATCCTCGAGGCGGTGGTAGCCGTCCAGCCGAGTCGCCGGGCGGAACGCCGGGTCCAGCTCGAGCATGCCGGCCTCGCTTCGTCGCTACGGTGATGCGCGCAAATTGATCAGTGTCGTGTGCCAGGTCCGGCCAGAACAGGTCCGTCAGAAGCTGATGAGGACCTTGACGACGTCCTCGAGCTTGTGGTCGGCGACCTCGAAGACGGGCGGCATCTCGTCGAAGCCGAAGCGGTGCGTCGTCATGTGTGTGGGATCGACGTCCTTGCGCTCGAGCACCCGGAGCAGGCGTTGCATCTGCAGCCCGCCGCCGGGGCACAGCGCGGTCGCGATCGTCTTGTCCGCCATCCCCACGCCCCACTCCATGCGGGGGATGCGGACGAAGTCGCCCTCACCGAAGTAGCCGACGTTCGAGATCGTTCCCCCGGGCTTGGTCACCCTCACCGCGGACTGGAACGTGACGTCCTGGCCGAGCGCCTCGATCGCGGCGTCGTTGGGGCCGGGCCGAGGGACCGGCTTGTCCATGAAGCCGGTGTCGCCGATCCCGTGCATCACGAATGCTTTCATGACTCCCCCGTGCACCATCATCAGAGTCGATGTCTCGGGCCCGCCTCTTTGCTGAGCGTAGCGCCGGCCCGGGCCGGCTCAGGGCCGTTCCACGGAACTCTGGTTGGCGGCAAACCTTGGTACGGTCGGACGGCCGGTCACCGGGCGGGCGGAGAGGCAGATGGCCATGAACGAACCGCGAGGCCCCGTGGCACCAGGACGGGTGGCCGTGGTGACGGGGGCGGCGAGCGGGATCGGCCTGGGCCTCTGCGAGCGCTTCGCCGCGGAGGGCATGCGCGTCGTGATGGCCGATGTGGAGGGGCCGGCCCTGCAGGAGGCGGCCGTACGGCTGGCGGAGCAGGGGGCGCGGGTGCTGGCCGTCCCCACCGATGTCGCCAAGGCGGAGCAGGTCGAGGCGTTGCGGGACGCGGCGGTGCGTGCCTTCGGCGCCGTGCACGTGGTCTGCAACAACGCCGGGGTCGGCGGACCGCACGGTCCCCTGTGGCAGGCCACTCTCGGTGACTGGGACTGGGTGCTCGGGGTGAACCTGTGGGGCGTGATCCACGGGACCCGGGTCTTCGTCCCCCTGCTGCTGGAGCAGGACGTGGCGCACATCGTCAACACGGCGTCGGTCTTCGGCATCTTCGCCGGAGCGCTCGGCCCGTACGGCATCTCCAAGCACGCGGTCGTGGCGCTGAGCGAGACCTTGCATTTCCAGCTCCGCGAGCTGCGCGCCCGGGTGGGGGTGTCGGTGCTCTGCCCCGGAGCCGTGCGGACCCGCTTCGGCAGCTCGGCACGCAACCGGCCCGCCGAGGCCGGCCCGTCAGCGGTCTCCGGTGAGGCCGAACGCGCCAGCGAGGAACAGTTCGATCGGCTGCTGGCGGCCGCGAAGCAGCCCGCCGAGGTGGCCGAACTGGTCCTGCACAGCATCCGCGAGGGCCGCTTCTACATCCTCACCTCAGACAACCGCAACGCGGCGATCCGCCGTCGCGGAGAGGAGATCCTCGCCGGCGACCCGCCCACACCGCCGTTCCCGTGAGCCGACCGGGCTAGCGCGGTTCACCTCGGGTCTCGCGCGGTCACCAGGCCGGTCTCATAGGCGATGATGATGAGCTTCGCGCGGTCGCGGACGCCGAGCTTCATGAGGGATATCTCCCCATTGGACAGTCCACGGGCGACCAGGCTGAGAACCTCCACCTCCCGCTCGGTGCGGTCCGGGTCGAGGAGGTACCCTCGGCTGTGTTCTCGCCTCAAGGGCCCTCCCTGCGCGAACTGTACATTCAGGCACTCTCCTCGGTCGAGCGCGGCTACGACCTGCTGGCTCCGAAGTTCGACCACACGCCGTTTCGCACTCCGGAGAGCATGCTCGCCGCGACCGCCCTCGCGCTCTCCGAGTTTGGGCCGTTCGGCGCTGGTCTGGACGTGTGCTGCGGTACCGGGGCGGGCATGCACGTGCTGAGACCTCTGTGCCGGGGATCGATCACGGGCGTCGACTTCAGTGCCGGCATGCTCGCCCGGGCGCGCGACGCGCACCCGGATGCCACGTGGGCACGGGCCGATGCGCGGGCCCTGGCGTTCGCCGAGGACTTCGACCTCGCGGTCACGTTCGGTGCACTCGGGCACTTCCTGCCCGGCGAACGGCCCGCGCTCTTCGCTGGGGTGTACCGCGCGCTGCGCCCCGGCGGCCTGTTCGCGTTCCCGATCGGCACGGCGCCGCCCCTCACCTCGGTCCTGCACTGGGCCGCGCTCGGTTTCGACGTGGCCATGCGGGCGCGCAATGCCGTGTGGCGCCCACCGTTCGTCATGTACTACCGGATCGCGCCGCTGCCTGCGGTCCGCGCCGATCTGGCTGCGGCCGGCTTTACCGTGACGGCCGTCGACCTGACCACGCTGGGCCAGCATCGGGGCGGTGGCCCGAGGTACCAGCTCATCCTCGCCCGCAAGCAAGCCGACCCTGACTGACGCTCGACGGTTAGTGCTTGCGAGCTGGGTGGCGCGTTTGCTTTCCTTGTGCACCACCGCAACACAGTGATCATCCCCAAGATCACTGTGTTGCGCGAGCGCACGTGAGACGTGCCAACGCCGCCCAGCTCACCAGGCGGGCCGTCGTCGGGTAGCGCGACGACGACAGGGCGGGGAGCCGAAGCTCCCCGCCCTCGCAGGACTCGCACCTCGAGGCAGTGCCTGCAGATCAGGCGCTGGCTGCCGCCAGAGCGCGTGCCTGCTGCAGGAGGTGCCGAGCCTGCGCCACCTCAATGTCGATCTGCGACTGCTTGGCCTGGCCGTGACCGAACTCGGCCTGGTCGAGAGTCGTCTTGATCTGTCCGGCGAGTGCGTCGCGCGCATCGGCGAGCTGGGTCAGCTGCGCCTCTGTCTGGACGAAGGTCTGGTCGCCGGGCGAGGAACTGGCCAGCGCCATGGTCTCCGCCGTCAAGGTGTCCGTCCCGAAGGCGCCGACGGACGAGTTGAGTTGGTGATAGACGTCGACCAGGTTCGCCACGCGCTGCAGGCCGTGGTTGCCCTTGAGGATCGCGCCGATCACCGCGCCGTCGGACAGGTAGTCGTCCCGCAGGCCGGTCAGGAACAGCAGCGTCGGGCGGATGTCGGTCTCCTCCACCCAGAGCCCGCGGCTGGCGGTCGGGACATCCAGCGCCGGGCTGCCGTTCTGTCCGTCCACTGTGGAGGTCGGACCGTGCTGGGGGTCGGGACCCAGCAGGCCCACGTTCGCCACGCCGGGACCGACGATGCCGGCCCAGGTGATGTCGACGTCGGGCGAGTAGTACCCGTGGTTCCACGCGAAGTGCGTGAACGTGGAGGCGCAGTCGGTGGCCGGGTCCGTCGACGCCCCGCACCGGGGGAAGCCCGGGTCGAAGTAGTAGTCGGGCTGCGGGAAGATCGTGTAGCTCGGCGTACGCAGCGGATCGGCGGTCTGCATGTGCAGGATCCGCTGTTCCACCGCGCCGGCCTGGTAGTTGACGATCTTCTCGCCGGTCACCCCGCTGTACGGGTTGTTCGCGATCAGCGCCGCCGTGTCGCGCTGCAGTTGGCGCAGCGCGGGATCCCCGGCGGCCGGGTTGCCGTTGACGTACATGGCCGCGCCCTGTGGCTCGACGGCGAATGGCGTGCTGTTGCCGCGCTCCTTCTGCAGCAGCAGCGGTAGGTTCGCCTCCCGCTCGCCGATCTGGTTCGCGGTGTAGCTGCACGGCGTGGTCACACCGTCGCAGGTGGCCGGCGTCGCAGTGGTGGCCCGCAGCGAGTTCGCCCCGGCGAGGTGGTCGTTCTCTTCGGCGGTGATGATGAACTCGGTGTTCTTCGGCGTGATGCCGGCCTTGGCGAGGCGATCGAAGAACTTCGCGAACGCGTCATCGTAGGCTCGGGCGGTCGCGATCGCGCACGGGTCACCCGGTCCGAGCGCGAATCCGCTGCCGGTCGCGCCGGCGGTGGAGCAGCCGGTCTGACCCGCCTTCTTCTCGTGGATGTCGGCGATGTACCCGTACGTGACCGGGATGCCGGCTTCCTGCATCGAGGCGAGATAGGCCAGGGTCTGCGAGGCCGACGGGCTGAACCCCGGGAAGCCGGGCGTACCGATGAACGCGTTGGTGATGGTGTTGCCGTTCATGTCGACGAGGTTGCCGTTCCCGTCGGTCACCTGGTACCCGTTGTGGTACTGGTTGGCCTGGCCGCCGTCGAGGAAGGGATTGACGTACTTGTAGCCGAACAGGGCCTGGTACCCCTCGTAGCCGCCGGGCTCGGTGGGCAGCGTGTCGGCAACGGCCCGCTGCGCGCCGTTGCAGGCGACGTCGGTCTTCGCGCAGTGCACCGCCTCACCGACGTACTTCGTGGTTGTCGCGTCCTTGAATCCGGTGTCCGCGTTGTTCTCCGCGGCCTCCGGTGAGTTCGGGCCGAAGACGTTCGGGATGTCGACGTTCGTGTTCTCCAGCACCATGTTGGCGGTGGAGAAGTCGCCGACCGAGCAGCCAGCCCGGGTGAACGGCACCCACGGCGCGGGCGTGATCGTGCCCGTGGCGCCGGGAACCGCTGGCACCGTGGGGGAGTAGACCATCGTCGGGACCGTCGGCTCGGCGCTGGAGACCGCGCCGTTGCCGGAGTCGTACGCCGGTGAGGTCCAGTACGCGAACGATCCGTCGGCCTCGGTGGTGCCATCCGGTTTGAAGGTCTTGTAGCTGTTGGTCAGTGGCTGACCGTGCCGGTCGCCGTACAGGCCGGTGTAGAGCGTGAGGCTGTCATCGGCGGTGTGGGCGATCAGGGGAGTGTGCACATTGGACATCAGAGCACCGTTGTGCTCCAGGAACTGCGTCAGGTGCGGCATCAGCTCCAGGTCCGATGGCACGTTCGGGTTGTCCCGGAAGAAGTGGACGTTGTCGAACGTGATCTCGATGACGTGCTTGACTCCGTTACCCAGCGCGCAGCTGCGTGCCGACTGGGTGGATGCGTCGGCGGTGAGGGTACCGATCGCGGCCGCGGAGCCCGCGAGGACCACCATGGCGGCCCCGGCAGCGACGGCACGGCCCCGCTTCGAGGACGGGAATTTGGCCACAGACTTCTCCCAACGTGTGCGAAAGTACGCCAGTACCTTAGGCATGCCCTTCGACCGATGCGTGAATGGACCCTGAACATACCGCGATCCGTGGCCGTACTGGACTTCACATTCGGGCACCGACCCGAAGGGCGTCGGACCGGCAGTCCGCTCGGGCGCTCTGGTGGCAGCCCAACACTCGCGGTGGGTGACGCTGCGACCACTCAGCGGCGGGTCTCGTCCGACTCTTCCGGGAGGAGGCTGAACACACCCTCCTCCTCCTGCGCGTTGTGCAGGCGCAGGATGGCGTGCAGGCCATAGAGCATCCGCCGTATTTCGACGATGTCTTCCGCTTCGATGGCCGCGTTCCCGGCCTCACGGCCAGAGGCTTCGTCGCGGTCGCTGAGGATGCGGCGCAGCCGGGAGACGTAGTGTTCGATCTCGCTGTGGGTACGGCTGAACGCGCCGGTCGGGTCGGCGCCACCCATCGCCCTGGCGACGATCGGCAGGAGCTCGGACTCCTCCGCGTGTTCGTGGGGCAGCAGTTGGGTCTCGAGTTGATCCAACAGGTGGTACACCGGCTCGATGGCCCGCCGGCCGCCATCCGCGGTCGTCAGCGTGTCGGCCACGGTGCGGACCTGCTCCACGAGCGGCCGTACGGCGCGGTGCTGGTCGTAGAGGGCGCGCGCGGTGGCGATGTCGGTCGGGCTGAGGGCAGCGGTGGAGGATCGGGTGGGTACCAGCGCGACGAGCGCGACGAGGATCGATGCGACATCGATTCCCTCCTGCAGGACGGCGCCGACCGCGGGCGGGAGAAGCCCGGCGGCTGCCGCGGCCATGGCCAGCAGGGACAGGCCCATGCCGACCACGACCGCGGCGAGGGCGATGCGGCGGGCCCGCCGGGCGACCAGGATCGCGTCGGCGAGGGCGTCGATCCGGTCAATGGTGAGCACCACGTCGGCAGCCTCGGACGACGCCGTGGCGCCACGCGCGGCCAGCGCTACGCCGACGCCCGCCGCGGCGAGGGCGGGGGCGTCGTTGATTCCATCGCCGGCCATGATGGTCGGCTGACGGCTCTGCTCGTCGCGGACGATGGAGAGCTTCTCCTCGGGGTCGCGGTCGGCATAGACGGCATCGACCCCGACGACTCGCCCGACCGTCTCCGCGACGTCGGCGCGGTCGCCGGTGATCAGGGCGAGACGGCGGATCCCGGCCGCGCGCAACGCGCGGACCATGCGTGGGGCGTCGGGCCGGATCGGGTCTTCCATGAGCAGGACTCCGGCGGGCGAGTCGTCGATCGCCACGAATACCGTCAGCGAGCCGTCGAGTTCGGCCCGTCGCCGGGCACGGCGCGCCCAGGGCGGAGGTGGTGCGTCGGCGAGGATCCACGACGCGTTGCCCAGGCGGATCCGCCGTCCCTCCACCAATCCTTCGATGCCGGCGCCGTGCCGCTCGTCGACCTGTTGTGGCGCGGCGAGCGTGAGGTCGCGTCGGCGCGCGGCGCTGACGATGGATCCGGCGATCACATGCGGGGACGCCTGGTCCAGCGACGCGGCGGCCCGCAGGACGTCGTCCGGGTCGACTCCCTCTGCCGTGATCACCTCGGTGAGCGCCGGCCGGCCCTGGGTCAGCGTTCCCGTCTTGTCGAAGAGCAACGCCTTCCCGGCGGCGAGTTGCTCGAGTGCACCACCGCCCTTGACCACGACGCCTCGGCGGGCGGCCCGGGACAGCCCGGACATGATCGCGATCGGTGCGGAGATCAGCAGCGGGCACGGGGTCGCCACGACGAGCACCGCGACCGCGCGGACCGGGTCGGCGGCCAGGCCCCAGGCGCCACCGGCCAGGGCGAGCGTGAGCGGTACGAACGCGACCGCGAACCGGTCGGCGACCCGGACGAACGGTGCGCTCGCGGCCTGCGCCTGCTCGACCAGCCGCACCACGCCGGCGTACGTCGATCGGTCGGCGGTCGCGGTGGCGACCATCTCAAACGGCTTTCCGGCGTTGATCACGCCGCTGCGCACGTCCTCGCCGGGTCGGCGCTCGACGGGTAGCGGCTCGCCGGTCAGCGCTGATTCGTCGAACACACCCGGTTCGACCAGCCGTCCGTCGACCGGGACGATCTCGCCGGAGCCGACCAGCAGCCGATCCCCGCTCACCACGGCGGAGACGGGCACCTCGGCGATGCCGTCACGGATCCGGCGGGCCGTGCGGGGCGACCGAGAAGCGAGCAGGCTCAACTCACGCCGTGCCCTCGCCGCGGCCCTCGACTCCAGCAACCCGCCGGTGGCCAGCATCACCGCGACCACGGCACCCGCGAAGAGCTCATCCACCAGCAGCGCTCCGAGCAGCGCCAGCCACGCGATGACGTCCACGCTCGGCCGGCGGTGTCGCAACGCTACCGCGACGGTCCCGGTCGAATAGATCAGGCCCAGCAGCGTGGCGGCGACCCACACGTCCGTCGCCAACTCCCGGGCGTCGAGCACGTACCCCGCGATGCCGGCGGCGAGCAGCCCCACGGTGACGGTGAACAGCAGCGGGTCGCGACGCTCCCACAGCCACCGGATCGTCCTCCGCATGGGCCTCCTCCGACGGGGTGGATCAACCCGCCTGCCACGGGCCGTCTCCCGAATACTGTGAGCGCGCCCGTAGCAGCCCAAGAGGCGAACGGCCAATCTCCACCGGGAACGTCGGACCGGGTGGGTCGATCTACTCGCGCGGGTCGAGCCTGAGCGCGAGGACGGGGCACGCGGAGACGGCGCGGCGGGCGTGTGCGGCCAGCTCCGCCGGGACGGGTCGAGGGTCGATGATCGGGTAACCCCACTCGTCCAGGCTGACCATCTCCGGGAAGAGCTCGGCACAGAGCCCACGGCCCTCGCAGGCGATGGGGTTGACCCGAAGGTTGCGCTCCGTCATCGCCAGTCCGGGGCGATGGCGCCGGGGTGTGGTACCGGCAGCACGGGAGGGTGACGAAGGCCGCCACAGATGTAGCCACTGAGGTGAATACGCACATCCTCGGCGAAGACGCGTAACGCGCTCGCGGCCAACCGGATCGCGCCGTCGGGATGCTTGCACGCGCCGCGACCCGGGATCACGCCGAGGCGATGGACGAGTTGGCGGTATCCGGGTTGGTCGAGCCGACTCACGGCGAGCGTGTGCAGTTGCGCGGCAACGGCGGGCAGGCCGAAGCGGCATGGTCCGCACTGGCCGGCCGACTCGGCGGCGAGATACCCGAGGACTCGGGCGGTCTCGGCGAGGCCGCATGCGTCGCCGGGCAGGGCCTGGATCCCGCCGGCTCCGATGCTCGCGCTGTGCGGGCCACCCCCGTCGTGGGTGATCGGCAGCCGGTCCCCGGCCGGCAGCGCTACCCACTCGCCGAAGTAGCCGCCGACCAACGCGGCAGATGCGTCCGGATGCGGGCCGGCGAGCTCCAACGTCTCGCGCAACGTGCTGCCGAGCGCGATCTCATAGACGCCCGGCCGGCTGACCGCTCCGCCCATCGTGACCAGCGTGCTGCCCGGGTCGCTGGCGGTCCCCAGTTCGCGGAACCAGGCCGGCCCCCAGGCGGCGATCGTGGCGAGGTGCGCCAGCGTCTCCACGTTGTCCACCAGCGTCGGTTGGCCGTCCACCCCGCGCTGGAATGGGCGTGGTGGCGTGGCGAGCGGTCGGGCCTCCCCGGTGTTGAGGTAGCGGACGAGCGCGGACTCTTCGCTCGCGACATACCGCGGTGGTACCAGGGCGAGCTCGATATCGACCGGATCGGCGCCACGTTCGGCGATGGCCGCGCCGAGGTCGGCGGCGTGCGAGCTGCCGCGGTGCACGCAGATGATCACGCGCCGGGCGCCGACCGCTTGTGCGGCCAGGACCGCGCCGTCGAGCACCAGATGCGGTGCGAGCGAGAGCAGCGCGTGGTCCTTGGCGTTGGTCGGCTCGCCTTCGCAGCCATTGGCGACAACCACCGGCCTGCCGGCATTGCCCGCCACGGCGCGCAGCTTGCGGGCGGTCGGGAAGCCAGCCCCGCCCCGCCCACGCAGTCCGGCCCGCTCGACGAGGTCGAGCAGGACCGGCCCGGGCAGGTCGGGCAGCGGCCCGTAGCGCTGCCGGTGGCCGGCCAGGGACCCGGTGCCGAGAAGGGGCACCAGGCGTCCGGCCGTGGCCGGCGGCCGCGCCGAGATGACGGCCCGTGCCGCGGCCATCAGGTAGCGCTCCGGGGCGCGCTCAGCCGGTACAGGCCGGCGACGGCGACGGCCGCGCAGCAGAGCAGGGTGACGACCAACGGCCAGCCGCCCCGTGAGTCGGTGCCAACGCCGAGCGCGTGCACCAGCGCCAGCGGCCAGCACAGGTACGCGAACCAGTGCAGCCCGCGCCACAGGCGCAGGCTGATCCGGGCGCGCAGCAAGCTGGTCACCAGGACCGCGAGCAGCAGGTCGAACGCGACCGCGCCGAAGCCCAGCCACATCGGCCGATATGTCGATCCGAACGGGATGACCGCGTCCAACCACCCGATGCCGGCGTAGGTGTCGATGATGCTGCTGCCGATGTGCACGCCGAGGAACGAGAGGGTGAGCAGGGACAGGTTGCGGTGCAACAGGGTCACCACGAACCGGGGCGAGCGGGCGGGCCGCTCGGCCCCCGCGCTCGCGCCCTGCCCTGTCCGAGGCGGGCCGAGCATGCCCCACAGCATCGTGGCGGTGAGCAGAAGCAGCGCGACCAACCCGGTAGCCCGCGCGGCATACCAGACCGCGATGTTGTCGGTCATCGGGCCGCCACCACCGCCTCTTCCGGCCAGCCCGCTACCACGGACACATGTCCATTCATGTCAGCTAGCCGCGCCGGGAGCCGACGCCCCCGCAGCCAAACGGGCGCCTCGCGACCCAGCACGAGCGCGGCCGTGCTGGCCGCGTTCGCCGCCAGGCAGGAGCCAGCGGCGACGCAGACCGTGCGCCAGACCGGCTCGGGTACGTCGCCCGTGCGCGGGTCGACAATGTGGTGCAGGGTCCGACCGCCCCGCCGCCACGAGCGCCGAATCACACTCGAGGTCGCCAGGCCACCCGACGCGATCGCGACGACCGGATCACCGGGATCGGTACGGGTATGGTCGTCGCCGACGATGACCAGCCAACCGCCGTCAGGGGTTTCGCCGGCCACGGCCAGGTCGCCGCCGAGGCTCACCAGCACCCCACCGCCACACTCGCCGGCGATCTTCGCCGCGGCCCGGTCCGCGGCGAACGCCTTCGCGCTCGCGCCGAGGTCCAGCAGGACCCCGTCAGGTACCACGACCTGGTCGCCAGCCAGGCGTACGCGCCACCATCCCGGCGCCGGCATCCCGGCTGGTACCCGCGGCCCGTCTGGCGCGACCTCGGCGAAGTCCCGGTCGTAGCCCAGTCGGGCCACCGCCTCGCCCACAGTCGGATCGACGAGCCCGCCGGTCGCCTCGGCCGTCCACAACGCGGCCTCCAGCGCGTCATGCAGCAACGGGCTGACCCACGCCGGGCGTCCGGCGGGCAACCGGCGCACCTCCGAGTCCGCCTGGAACCGGCTGCAGGCCCGATCGAGCGCGTCAAGCTCGGCCCGCAGCAGGTGCTCCGCGGCCGCCAGCGCGGACGCCTCGGTGACCAGGAGTACAGCGGTGGTCCCGAGTGCCGGGAACGTCGCCTGGTGCATCACGAGCCGCCTGAGTTCACGTGACCACGCGTGTGCGCCGGGGCCGGCGGCTGCGCGGGCGGCTGGATCACCTTCCCTCGGCCCGAGCTGGGAGTGGTGGGCGGCGCACCGCCGTCGTCGCCGGTCTCGTTGGTGATCTGGTCCTGGGTCGGGTCCGTTGGTGCCGCCGCGGCGCGGTCGTGTTGGGCCAGCGCGACCCCGAAGATGCTGGACAGCGCCACTCCCGCGGCCGCGGTCCACCGGGTGAGCCGGCTCAGCCGCCGCCGTCCCTCGTCCCGCTGATCGATGCGTCGATACCACTGATCGGGCATGGGTCCGCTCCCCTCCGCGTCGGAGGCTCCCAGTGTGGGTCAGCTTTCTTGGCCGCTTCTCAGAGTCCAGAGTGTGGGTCACCGGCTACTGAGGGTACTCAGCGTGGGGTCTGGCGAGCCGAAATCGGGGCGGCCAACAGTGAACGCACAGTCACCAGAGGCTACCGGCTTGCTGCGATTCCGTCACCCGCGGCCGCGTAGTCTACGACCGCAGCCGAGCACGCGGACAGGGGCTGGGCGTGAGTGCGGGTCTCGCGATCGCGGCGTTCGTCGTCGGCGTGGTGATCGTTGTCTGGTCGACCGAGTGGCTGCTGGACGGGATGGTCGGGCTCGCGACGCTGCTGCGTGCGGCGCCGTTTGTCATCGCGGGCATCTTCTCCGGCCTGGAGGCCGAGAACATCGCGGTGGGCCTCGCCGCAGGTGCCAACCGTGATGCGCAGATCGCGCTCGGCACGGTCTTCGGTGGTGGCAGCTTCATCGTGTGTGTCGCACTGGGACTGAGCGCAGTGCTGTTCCCCCTGCGAGTGCGGCTGCCGCGAGGCGTGCTGGTGATGTTCGCCGCCACACCCGTCGCTGCCGGCGTTGTGCTGGTCGGCCCGAGGACGCCGCGGTTGGCGGGGGCGTTGCTGCTGGTCGCGTTCGTGGCCAGCATCGGGTACCTGGTGCGAGCCTCACGCAGCCATGCGTTCCTGGGCGGGGAGGCGGCCGAGAGCCGGGAGCAGACCGGGGAACGGCGGACCGGGTGGCGCCCGCGGTGGCGACCCGTGGGGCTCACCGTGGCTGGGCTGGCCGTTCTCACCGCGGGCGCGGAGTTGGTCAGCCACGGTGCGGATGGCATCGTCGCGCAGTTCGCCTTCCCCGCGGCCATCATGGGCATGATCGTGACTCCCGCGGCCATCGAGGCAGAGGAAGTCATCCGCCAGGCGGTACCGACCCGGCTGGGCCGCCACGACGTCGCCGCGGGCAATCTCATCGGTACGCTGCTCTACTTCGTGCTGTTCAACCTGGGCCTGATCGCCCTCATCACGCCGGTCGACGTACCGAGTGGTGTGACCACAGTGGACTGGCCGTTCCTGGTCGTGGTCACCGGCCTGGCCACGGTGTTCCTATGGCGCGGCGGCGTCAGCCGCGTTCAGGGAATGCTCCTGCTGGTCGCCTACGCTGGGTACATCGCCGTCCACGTTCTCCGGGCCGTCGCCGATCCCGCGCTCGGATGAGGTACTAGGAGATCTTGCGGCGGTAGGAGACCATCGCGAAGCCGTACGCGACGACGAGGATGGCGACACACCAGGCTAGGGCGATCCAGATGTCGGTGCCGACCGCCTGCTGCGTGAACAGGTCCCGGATCGCGTTGACGATGGACGTGACCGGCTGGTTCTCGGCGAACGCCCGCACCGGGCCGGGCATGGTGTCGGTCGGCACGAATGCCGAGCTGATGAACGGCAGGAAGATCAGCGGGTACGAGAACGCGCTCGCGCCGTCCGCGGACTTCGCGGAGAGGCCGGGAATGACGGCGATCCACGTCAATGCCAGGGTGAACAGGATCAGGATGCCGGCGACCGCGAGCCACGCCAGCACCCCGGCTCCCGTGCGGAAGCCCATGAGGAGGGCGACGAGCACGACGACCCCGAGCGAGACCAGGTTGGCGACCAGCGAGGTCAGTACGTGTGCCCACAGCACGGCCGGCCGCGAGATCGGCATGGACTGGAACCGCTCGAAGATGCCGGTCTTCATGTCCAGGAAGAGTCGGAACGCGGTGTACGAGATGCCCGAAGCAATCGTGATGAGCAGGATGCCGGGCAGCAGGTAGTTCACGTACGAGTCCGACCCTGACCTGATCGCGCCGCCGAACACGTAGACGAACAGCAACATGAAGGCGATCGGCATGATCGTGGTCGTGATGATCGTGTCCAGGCTGCGGGTGATGTGGCGCAGGGATCGTCCCAACAGGACGACGGCGTCGCCGAAGAAGTGCACATTCATCGCTGTTCCTTACTCAGGCGTGCGGACGGTACGGTCGTTGCCGGGGTCGTGTCCCTGCCGTCGTCACCGACGATGGCGAGGAAGACGTCCTCGAGCGTCGGCTGCTTCTCGACGTACTCGACCTTCGCCGGCGGGAGCAGTTGCTTGAGCTCGGTCAGGGTGCCGTTGACGATGATCCGTCCCTCGTGGAGGATCGCGATCCGGTCGGCGAGCTGTTCGGCCTCGTCGAGATATTGCGTGGTGAGCAGCACCGTCGTGCCCTGACCGGCGAGTTCCTTGATGGCATGCCACACCTCGAGGCGAGCCTGCGGGTCGAGCCCGGTGGTCGGCTCATCGAGGAAGATGACGGGCGGATTGCCGATGAGGCTCATCGCGATGTCCAGACGGCGACGCATGCCACCGGAATAGGTCGATACCTTCCGTGCGGCCGCGTCCGTGAGCGAGAAGCGCTCGAGCAGGCCAACCGCGATCGTGCCCGGGTGCTTGAGATGTCGCAGCCGTGCGACGAGCACGAGATTCTCCCGCCCGGTGAGGATCTCGTCGACGGCGGCGAACTGTCCGGTGAGGCTGATGGACTCGCGCACGCTCGCCGGTTGCGTGGCGACGTCGAAGCCATTCACGCTGGCGGTCCCCGCGTCGGCCTTGAGCAGCGTGGAGAGGATCCTCACCACCGTGGTCTTGCCCGCGCCGTTGGAGCCGAGCAGGGCGAAGATGCTGCCGCGCGCCACGTCGAAGTCCACGCCCCGCAGCACATGCAGCTTCTGGTACGACTTCGCCAAGCCGTGTACCTGGATCGCATCCCGGTCGGTCATCGGTCCCCGCCCTCGCTGGTCTGTGTCGCTTCGCCGGCGGCGCGCGCGATGGCATCGGTCAACCGGCTGCGCTCGCGCATGATCCATCCGCCCTTGGCATAGTTCTCCTTGAACGCCTCGACGAACTCGACGGGATCGTCCCCGACGATCGAGCGGATCGGCGTGCCGTCCGCCGCTGCCCGTTCGAACAGGTCGATGAGGTCCTCGAACATCGAGACGTCACCCGACCCCGGCCCGAGGTACATCAGATAGTGCTCCACCGCCTCGATGGCCATGCGATAGTTCGGGGGAAGCTGCCGCGTGCGGGCCTTGTACTGCCGCCAGCGGCGCTTGTCGCCCAGGTCGCCGATCACCTTCTCGAGGAACATGACTACCTGCCTCCTTCGTGGAGCTGTTCGAGCCGTTCCGAGAGGAAGCTCCAGGTCCTCCAGAACTCGTTGAGGTATTCCCGTCCCTGCGGGTTGAGGGAGTACACCTTGCGCGGCGGGCCCTTCTCGGACGGGATCTTCTCCACGTCGACGAGGCCGCGCTGTTCGATCCGCACGAGCAGCGCATAGACGGTGCCCTCGGCGATGTCGGAGAAGCCCTGGTCCCGCAACCACGCCGTGATCTCGTAGCCGTACGCGGCCCGCACGGACAGGATCGCAAGGACGATGCCCTCCAGCGTCCCCTTGAGCATCTCCGTCACCAGCTTGCCCATGCGACGCCCTCCCTGAACTACTCAGCCTTACTGACTACCGGTACATAGTAACGCTGAATAGTGGGCGCGCAAGCCCGGATCGAGGTGGCGCCGAGGTGAGCCTCGCCACGGCCGATCCTGCTGGTTTTCACGAGTCAGTTGGGTAAAAATGCGGGTATGACGTACGTGATCGGCGAGCCCTGTGTCGATGTCAAGGACCGGGCGTGCGTCGAGGAGTGCCCGGTGGACTGCATCTACGAGGGCGGCCGCAGCCTCTACATCAATCCGGACGAGTGCGTCGATTGTGGTGCGTGCGAGCCGGTGTGCCCGGTGGAGGCGATCTACTACGAGGAGGACCTGCCCGAGCCGCTGCGCCCATACGCCGCCGCCAACGCCGCGTTCTTCGCCCAGGTGCTACCCGGTCGGCACCAAGCGCTCGGCTGTCCTGGCGGAGCCGCGACGGTGGGACCGCTCGACTTCGACGCACCTCTGGTGGCGAGCCGGCCGGTGCGGCAGCCGTAGCGCCCGCCGGGTGCGGCAGTCCAGGTGCGGCGGCCTTGGTGCAGCAGTACGGCTACGGGCCCCGGCGCAGCAGCGTGCGCACGAGGTGGGTGAGCATGGCGCCCGCGGTGGCCGTCCACGCGGCGAGGGCCAGCCAGATCTCGCCTCGGCCGATGGCTCCCACGACGGGCAGGTGGTCGGCCTCGCCGAGGGCTCGCGTGGCCACCCCGTACATGCCGAGCGGGAAGATGATGCTCCACAACGGTGGCTCGTACCGCAGGGGCACCCGGTGGACGACGTGGCGCCACCAGCCCGCCGCGATCAGCGGGGGGATGAGCCAGGTGCCGAAGGCCCAGAAGACCACGCAGGTACCGGCGATCAGGTCACGGGTCGCGGTCAGCACCGGTGCGTCGGCCATCTCCACGATCCGGGCACCGGCCAGCACGGTGATCGCGGTGGCGCCCATCGCCACCCAGTAGGGCGGGGTGACGTCGGTCGGGCTCAGGTCGTAGAGCAGCAGCCGGGCCGCCACGAGCACGCCCAGCGCGGCGTAGAGCAGCGCGCCGACCGACCAGCAGACGACGGCCAGCAGCGACAGCTCGACTCGGCCCGTGCGCACCGTCGGCTGGATTGTCGCGATGAGCACCGCGACGGACTGGGTGGCCACGACCCAGATGAACCAGGTGCCGTTCGCCGCCGCCAGCACCGGGCGATGAGCGCCGCCGACGACGGCCGTCCAGGGGACGAGGTAGCCGAGCACGAGCCAGCCGAGGACGCCGACGGCCAGCAATGCCGTGGCCGCGACCGGCTGTACCTCGGCGATGCGGGCGCCGAGCACGTCGGTACCGGCGACGAACGTGAAGAATCCGAATCCTCGTGCCGGGTCGACCAGGTCGCGGCGCAGGTGCTCGGGAAACGCCATGGCTCGCCAGACGTGCAGCACTACCAGCGTGAGGTAAGCGGCGGCCGCGAACCACAGCAGGGCCGTGGAGAGCGCCGGCAGACCGCGATCGACCAGCCCGAGCGAGACGATGCCCGTGGCCATGACGAGGGCGAAGGACCCGGGGTGGAGCGTTCGCACGCTCGCGCTCATCGCCTGCCATGGCGTGGGGTGTGCAGGACGCGGTTGCACAGCACGCTCCATCCACCGGCGAGGCTTACCGAGAAACTTCGGGCGTGGGTTGTCGGCAGCGTACCCGGACGCCATGCGGCCGCGTCGGAGGTCGCCGCCACCAGATGAGGAAGGCTCGAGTTGTTTCTACTAGAAGAGCCTGTGAAAATGGTCGGCATGATCGCGTCGGAGCTGGTGGGTGCCGGCGAGGATGCCGGTCGAGCACTGGGGGACAGCCGCGCTCGCGTGCTGGCTGTGCTGCAGGATGCCGGTAGGCCCATGGGTGTGCCAGAGGTGGCCCCGCGGGTGGGTCTGCATGAGAACACGGCACGGTTCCATCTTGACGGGCTCATCGCGAGCGGGCTGGTCGACCGCTCGATGCAGGTGCGGGCGCAGCCCGGCCGCCCTCGGGTGCTCTACGCGGCGCGGCCTGGCACGGCGCCAGCGGGGAGACGCAGTTATCGGCTGCTTGCCGAGGTGCTGACCAGTTACCTGGCGGCCGGCGTGCCGCAGCCCAGGCAGGCCGGCGTGCGGGCCGGGCAGGAGTGGGGGCGGTTCCTCTCCGAGCGCCTGCCGCCGTTTCGTCGTCTCGACGCGAACGCGGCCACCGAGCGGCTGGTCGCCACGCTGGCCGAGATCGGCTTCGAGCCCGAGGCGGTCACCACTGCACGCCGACGGCGCGTTCTGTTGCACCACTGCCCGTTCCGCGAGACAGCCCAGGCCCACCCAAGCGTGGTGTGCTCCGTCCACCTGGGACTGATGCAGGGCCTGCTCGCGGGCATCGACGCACCCGTCGACACCCAACGGCTGGACCCGTTCGTCGAGCCGGACCTCTGCGTCGCGACGCTGGTGGTCCGCAAGCGGCAGCCCCCGACGGCGGACCTGAGCCGGCATGGAGTGGGACCAGCGTGACCAGCAGGCCGAGATGGTCCGTGGTCCCTGCCATATCGAGGGTTGTGCTCGCGCCTATGGTGAAGTCCGTCGTCGCCAGGACGTGTTGGACGTCGCCATCGTCGCGGCGCAGGTAGCCGGGCGGCACGCAGGTCCGCACATCCGGTGCCGCACCGTACCGAAGATTCAGGTCGCCGCCGACGACAGCCGGCTGGTACCCATGCGTGCGCCACTGCGCGGGGACCGCCACGTTCAGCAGGTAGCGACACTGGGTGAGCGCGACCGTCTGGTTGGTGTTGGCCAGGTGTGTGGTGCAGGCGTCCACGGCGGCGGCGACCCGGACACACAACCACACTCGCACCTCGGGATCGCTGGTGTCCTGAACGGGATAGATCCCGCTCCGCGTCATGTATGAGGGATGCTGCGCCGCGGTGTGCATCAGCACGCCAATGCCGTAGGACTCGCCATTGCGGCAGCGGAAATCACCACCGGTGCGGCGGTCGAGCGCGGCCGCGAACGCCGATACCACCGTCCCGTTCGGGTGCCCGTCGGCGAGTGCGTGGGCCAGTGGGACGAGGTCGTCGCGGCAGATCTCATTGAGCGTGACCACATCGGGCGCCTGGCCACCGATGACGATGGCGGCCTGGGCCACCGCGCGACCGCTATAGCAGCCGGCGATTCCGCTGTTGCAGAGGTTCAGCTGCAGCACCCGGTATGGCATGCGAGGGACCGCGTCGACCGCGGACGATCCGGTCAGCATCGCCGCGGCACAAGCCACGCACGCCGCAACCGACAGTGTCCGCCGAAGCCCTCGGGGCAACCGCCCGGCCCACGCAGCAACCATGCATCCACCCTGATTCCGGCTGCCGCCAGCGTACGGCGGCAGCAGGCAATCGATGGCCAGTGGTTTGCCGCACGTACTGCGGAGGATGCCCAACACGGCGCCGGCCAACTCGCCTCCCTACGGTGAACGTGGCAGGATCGAGCCGTGCAGCCGCAGCGCTTCACCGCCACGATCGTGTCCGCGCCTCGGGGCCACGCATTTGTGCGCGTGCCGTTCGATCCCGACCTGGTCTGGCGTCCCAAGACACGGCACCACGTCACGGGCACCATCAACGGTGTCCGTGTCCGCACCACGATCGAGGCCCACGACGGCGAGCGCGGATTCGTCCTCGGGCCCGCCTGGCTGCGTGACTGCCACGCCCTCACCCTCGGCGGCACCGTTACGGTCGAGATCAGCCCCGAAGGACCCCAACGCGACGATCTGGCCGACGACATCGCCTCCGCGCTGAACGACAACCCCCGTGCGGGCGCGTTCTTCGACTCGCTCGCCCAGTTCTACCGCAAGGGCTACCTGCGCTGGATCGACGCGACGAAACGTCGCCCGCAACTACGGGCCGAGCGGATCAGCGAGATGGTCAAACTTCTGGATGCGGGAATCAAACAGCGGCCCTAACGCGCTGCGGCCGAGCGCGCCGAGCTCGCCAGCCAGATTCCCCATACGGTGACGAGCGCGGCGATGACCGTCGCGATCGTGCGGGCCCCACCGAGCGCCAACACCTCTTGGAACACCGCGACCCCGATCGTCGTGCTGACCAGCGGGTCGAGCAGCGTGATGCCGGTCAGCGAGCCGGCGAGCCGCCCGGCCTGGAAGGCGTTCTGGTTGAGGGTGAGCGCGGCGATCTCGACCACGACAAACGCGTAGATCTCCCAGCTGGCAAAGAGGCCGAGCGGGTCGTGACCGAGACGGATCAGGCAGGCCTTCGCCAGCGAGGCACCCAGGCCGAAGAGCGCTCCGGTGGCGATGCCGAGCAGTACTGCCCGAACCTGTCCCCGTTTGCGCCACGCCACGAGCACCAGCACGACCACGGCCGTGACGACCGCGGCGGCCGCCGCGGCCAGCGCTCGACCGGCCGGGTTGATGCCCGGGCGGGGCGCCACGATGAGGATCAACGACGCGAGCCCGGTACCGGCGATAGTGACAGCCGTCAGTTCGTGACGGCGCACCCGACGGCGTGCGATCAGGGCCTGGATCGGCAGCGCCATGATCAGACTGCTGATCAGGATGGGCTGGACCAGCGCGAGCGGGCCGAGCGTGAGCGCGAGCCCCTGCAGACTGGCACCGCCGAGGTCGGCCCCGGCACCGGCGAGCCAACGGGGCCGGCGGACAAGTCTCAGCAGCAGTCGCGGATCGAAGGCCGCGTGCTCGCGCTCCCGACGAGCCGCTTCGTGCTCGAGCGCCGCGGAGAGCGCGTAGAGCGCGGCCGCGGCCAGCGCGACCAGAGCTGCGGCCGTGATCACCGGTGCGCGCGCCCTTGGGTGTCGCTCGCGTCGCCGGTCACGCCGACAAGAATGCCGGACACCACGCCACGTTCGCGGAGGTTCGGCTTTCTCCGCCCGCCGGGGTACCGCGCCGCCAGATCTGAGTCGTCATTGCTCGGGCGACGGCCCTCACTGGGCAGGTTGAGTGGTGGTCACACGTCTGAGCGATCCAAGGAGGCAGAAGTGACCACCGCCGAGAACGTCATCACGAGCTGATGGACCCGCCGGAGGGTGTCGGACGAGTCCCCGCCGGTCGACTCGACGCCGGCGACGATGATCCGGGAATATCCACAATGGAGCCTGCCGCTCGGCTGGCCGCCGGGCGGTCGGGGCCAGTGGCCGCCGCGCGTTGGCCGGCGGCCACTGTGCTCGGCCTTACAGGGTCTTGATGTCCGTCGCCTGTGGGCCCTTCGCGCCCTGCGTGATCGTGAAGCTGACCCGCTGGTTCTCCTCGAGGCTACGGAACCCGCTGCTGCTGATCGCCGAGAAGTGGGCGAACACGTCGCCACTGCCGTCGTCGGGCGTGATGAAGCCAAAGCCCTTGTCAGCGTTGAACCACTTGACCGTACCTGTTGCCACGTTGGCTCCTTGAAACCAGTTGCGGTGCGCACCGTGCGAACCGCGTTGCCGTGGTGATCAACGTGATGTCCAAGAATCGAAACGCCTGGGACCATACTCACCAAGCGCGATGCTGCCGCCAAGGCAAAGTATACGAGAATCGTCACTGCAACCGGGCAACTTTAGCACGGGCCGCCAGCGGTTGGTGGCTGGATGGCTCGACGCGCGGTCAGCCGGGGGCCGGTGCCCGCAGGAGCCGGCCGACGTCGTGGAGGTGGCGCAGCGCTTGGGTATAGGAGGCGAACAGTGACGTCTCCAGGTAGGAGACGCCGTGCTCCCGGCAGAACGAGCGGATGAGCGACTGTGAGCGTCGCAGGTTGGGCCGCGGCATGGACGGAAATAGGTGATGTTCGATCTGGTAGTTGAGTCCGCCGAGCAGGAAGTCGGTCAGCCAGCTGCCGTGGACATTGCGCGAAGTGAGTACCTGGCGACGCAGGTAGTCCGTCTCCTCGTTTGCGGTCAGCACGGGCATGCCCTTGTGATTGGGGGCGAAGGACATGCCGAGGTAGAGGCCGAACAGCCCTTGGTGGACGACCAGGAACACGAGCGCCTTCAGCGGAGGCAGCACGGTCAGGAGCAGGGTGAGGTAACCGACGACGTGCAGGGCCAGCAGCGTGATCTCGGTGGTGCGGTGTCGCGACCGACACCGCACGAGGGCCCGGACGCTGGATACGTGTAGCTGGATCGCCTCGAGCAAGAGCAGCGGCACGAACAGGTAACGCTGACGTCGGACGATGAAGCGGCCAACCCCTGTCTTCGCGCGCGCCTGGCCTGTCGTGAAGGCCAACGCACGGATATTGACGTCCGGGTCATGGTCTTCGTGATTGGGGTGGGCGTGGTGCCGGTTGTGTTTGTCGACCCACCAGCCGTAGCTCAGGCCGATCGCCAGGTTGGCGTGCAGGATCCCGACCAGGTAGTTGGCACGTCCCGTCCGGAAGATCTGTCGGTGTCCGGCGTCGTGTCCGATGAAGCCGAGCTGGGCGAAGACCGTTGCCAGGAACGCGGCGAGGATGAGCTGCCACCACGAGTCGCCCAGGCGGATGAAGACGACACCCCCGGCGAGCAGCGCAGCGCCCATGACGACCATCTTCGTGACGTAGTAGGCGGAGCGCCGGTCCAGCAAACCGGCGGCCTTCACCTGACGGAGCAGGACAGCGTACTCGCTGCCCCGAGGTGTGTCGATGGTGGCGGTGCTGGTCCCGCCCGAACGTACGTCAGACCTATCGGCCATGAGAGAGACCCTTCGATGACTCGGCAGGGTGAAGACTTTGCCGCGTCGCCGGGGAATGCGGCCCATCCTGACTGTGGTGCGCGCTCATCACGACCTGCGCAGTACCAACGTTAGCAGCCGGTTGACGACTCGGCGCCGTGGCCGA
This sequence comes from Micromonosporaceae bacterium, assembly GCA_036557785.1. Classification (GTDB taxonomy): domain Bacteria; phylum Actinomycetota; class Actinomycetes; order Mycobacteriales; family Micromonosporaceae; genus DATBGZ01. The sequence continues at coordinate 3,488 of DATBGZ010000091.1, read as the reverse complement.
AGTCGACCGGTGAGCCCTGAAGAGCTTTCCATTCGAGGCAAGGTGCGGGCCGTGGCCGGCGTGGTTCGAGTCGGTTCGAGGGTTCGCACGACAAGTGTCACGGCGTAGGCTCAACAGCGTGCACAGCGGCGAGGCAGCTGGCGGGGCACGGTCACCGACCGGTGCGGCCATGGTCGACGCCGACGGTTCTGACTACGTCGATGATGCGGAAGAGCCCGAGGCGCAACCGGCCCGGCACGACACTGAGGCGTCAGCGTTCGGGGACTCTGTTCGAGCCTACTTGAGGCAGATCGGGAGGATCCCGCTGCTCAACGCCGAGCAGGAGGTTGACCTCGCCAAGCGGATCGAGTGCGGGCTCTATGCATCGGAGCGCATCCGTAGATCTGCAGCGGAAGGCGAGCAGCTCAGTACATCGATGCGCCGCGACCTGGGCTGGGTGTCGCGAGATGGCCAGCGGGCACGGGACCAGTTGGTAGCGGCGAACCTGCGGCTGGTGGTCAGCATCGCCAAGCGCTACAGCGGCAGCGGCATGGCCTTCCTCGACCTGATCCAGGAGGGCAATCTGGGCCTGATCCGCGCGGTTGAGAAATTCGACTACGTGAAGGGCTATAAGTTCTCGACGTACGCGACGTGGTGGATTCGGCAGGCGATCACCCGGGCGTTGGCAGACCAGGCGCGCACCATCCGGATCCCGGTGCACATGGTCGAGATGCTGAACAAGCTGGGTCGCCTGCAGCGTGGGCTGCTGCAGGACCTCGGTCGCGAGCCGACCGCGATGGAGCTGGCGACCGCGATGGACCTGACGCCCGAGAAAGTGGTGGAGATCCAGCAGTATGCGCGGGCGCCGATCTCGCTGGACCAGTCCATGGGCGAGGGCGGCGATAGCCAGTTCGGCGACTTCATCGAGGACTGCGGGGCCGTGGTGGCCACCGAGGCGGTCGAGTTCGCGCTGCTGCAGGACCAGTTGCAGCAGGTGCTGCTGACCCTGTCGGTGCGGGAGGCCGGGGTGATCCGGCTGCGGTTCGGGCTCGGCGACGGGCGGCCGCGGACCCTCGACGAGATAGGCCAGGTGTACGGGGTGACCCGCGAACGCATCCGGCAGATCGAGTCGAAGACGATGAGCAAACTGCGTCATCCGGCGCGCTCCCAGGCGCTGCGCGACTACCTGGACTGACCGCGCTTCAGCTCAGGACATGGTGGAGGACGTGCTGCGCCCTGAGGTCCTCTCTGGACGGCGGCCCGAAGCCGAACGCACCGCCATGGACAACCTCAGGGCGCAGCCCAGGGTCACGACCCGAGCATAGTCAGCGTCCGGTTCGCGTACGCGTTGAACGCGAAGCTGTACCCGATCGCCCAGACCGCACCGGAACCACCCGCGGCCGCGCCGGTGAGATACGGGTTGGAGAACGCTGGGGTGCCATCACGGGTCCACGCGGTCCCGTTCCAGCGCAGGATCAGCGCGGCGCCGTTGGATCGGCCGACCGCGACGGCAGTGGATGCGGACAGCGCAACCACATCGGTGAGCTCACCGCCGCCAGCCAAGGTCGGCGTGGGCACGCTATGCCATGAAGTACCGTCGAAGTGCGCGACGAACGGCTGCGTTGCGGAGCTGTTCGTGGACGAGCCGACCGCCCAGACATCGCTGGGTGTGCGCTCATCGACCCCGGTCAGCGCGGTGCCCGCCGGTGCTGGCACCGTCATCGAAGTCCAACGGGTGCCGTTCCAGTGCAAGGCGAGCGGCACCTGCGGCGCGCTCTCGATGTTGCTCGTGGCCGAGCCGACCGCCCAGGCATCCGACGAGCCGGTGGCGTCCATGGCCGAGAGACTCTCGTATGTTGCCACGACCGGTGCCGCCGAGACATGCCAGCTACCGCCCGTGCGCTGGAGGATCAGCTTGAGCCGGTTGGTCGATGAGCTCGGGTCGACATAGTTGCCGACCGCCCATACCGTGCCACCCGCGGCTGCCACGCCGTACAGGTGATTGAAGCCGCTCGGGTTGCCGTTCGGCGTGGTCTCGGGCGTCCACGTCGTCCCGTTCCAGTGGGCGGCCAGCGTGCCGTAGCTGAAGATCCCGCCGCGGCGATCACCCACCGCCCACACATCGGTCGCGGAGACCGCGTCCACGCCGTGGAGCGTCTCGTTGCCCGGTAGGCCGGTGTGCGAGACGGATTGCCAGGCCGTCCCGTCGTACCGTAACGCCAGGGCGTGGAAGTTACCGCCAGTCGGGGGATAGACCACTCCCACCGCCCAGACATTGCTCGCGCTGGACGCGTCCGCGCCGTACAGGTAGTTGTCGCCCGGTATCTCGTTGGGGCTGGGCACTGTGGTCCACCCCAGCGCATACGCGGGGCTGGCGATCAGCAGCGTGACCGTGCCGGCCACAGCGATGACCGTCGCCAGGCGCCTCGACCTCATGGTCGCCCTCCTTGTTCGTTCGGCGACGGCGGACCGTCCACGGGTCGCGGGCTCTTGTCGACCATGGTTGACCTCCTCGATCGGTCGGCACCTCGTCGGCGCAGGCGATCGCGCCGGCGTTCGGGGTGCATGTACCCGTCGTCGAATATCATTAACCGTCGTTAGCGAAAATGCAAGGCTTCCGCACGCGGGTTCGCGGGCTAGCGACCGCCGTCGCCTGCGGGCCCGGCTGTCGCGGGGACCCGCGTCTCGACGAACTCGTGCAAATAGGTGGGGTGTTCGATGCCCGGAGTGCCAGGGTGGCCCCCGATGTCGAGCGACCACAGCGACGAGCAAGCCGATGCGATCACCAGCGCCGCGCCGGTGCTCTGGTCGAAGGCGTCATGGCCGGGCCGGTACGGCAGTGGCCGGTGTGTCGGTGCGAGCACGTCGGGGCCGTCGTTACTCGCCGGGTCTCCCGCCCGACGGCCGGGCTCGGTGTAGACAAGGACTATGGGTTCGGTCCCCGTCCAGGTCGAAGTCCTGAGCGAGAGTGAGCACACGCGGGTCGCTCGGCACCGGATGCCCGGTGGCCACAGCGTAATCCGCAAGGAGCTGCTGGGGCCGGATCGCGAGGAGCGGGTCAGCCACGAGGTGTCGCTGCTGCATCGATTGTCGGGCGTGCCCTACATCGTGCAGCTCACACCGGCGCAACCAAACGCGGGTTCCATCCTGTTCGAGGACGTTCACGGAGAACCCCTCTCGTCGCTCGCAACCCCACTCGGTCGCGCGCGGATGGCACCTCTCATGCTCGAACTGGCGCGAGCTGTGGCGGCGATGCACTGGCGGGGCGTGATCCATCGAGATATCAGCCCTGGTAACATCCTGCTCGCCGACGGTGGGCAGCGACCGTATCTCATCGACTTCGCCCTCGCGACGACAGTCGCCGAGCTGCGGTCCGACTTCACACAGCCCAGTGAGATCGTTGGGACGCTGCCGTATCTTGCACCAGAGCAGACCGGGCGCACGGGACATTCGGGGGACGGTCGGGCCGATCTGTACGGGCTGGGTGCGACCATGTACGAACTCGCGAC
>DATBGZ010000090.1:0-2218 GCA_036557785.1 Micromonosporaceae bacterium | reverse complement strand
CGGCCCCAGTCTCGCCGACGACCGCGCCACCCTGGTCTCCATCACCGACAGCGGACGGGCCCTCCTCGGCCGCGTCATGCCCGGCCACATCCTCGTCACCCGCCGCCTGCTGCTCGACCCCTTGTCCCAGGACGACCTGCGCCACCTCGGCGACATCATGACCCGCGTCCGCGACCACATGCGCGCCCTGCCGCCCCGCTCCGCCGCCCCCCGCAAACGCCGCCCTGCCCCCGCCTCCCCAGCTCCGGACGCCACCCAAGGCTGAACCGACGATCCCCACCCGCCCGCCGGCGCGGCCGCCCTAAGCGGCACGTCGTCACATTGGGCCGGTTGCCGACCGATGCGGTTAGAGCCGGCTATCCCCCGATCGGCGGATAGTCGTCCGTGCAGTCCTGCGGGCGGTACTCGACGGCCGTGCCCTTCGTCTTCCACGACCCGTTCTCGAAGGCATCGATCTTGATGATGATGTGGTCGAGGTCATAGCTGCCGTAGACGGCGTCGCTGATGACGTACTCGTGCTTCTTGTTGTCTACCGGCGTAAAGGTGGCCGAGTCCCACGTGTACAGCTCATTGTGACGGCTGTCGTGGTAGTCGACCTCGACCCGGGTTGACTGGTGGGAAAGGTTGTTGAGGTAGAGGATGCCGCTGATCCACGGCGTGAACGTAGGGCACGTACTTCTCGTTCCCGAGTCGGTCTCGTCCCAGTTGACGATGCCGCCGCTGAGGAAGCCCAGGAAGTCCTTGTTGCCGAAGTCGCGGTCGCCAGCGGAAATCTTCGGGCGGTCTACGTTATCGGGGTTGATCGAGGCGCTGGCGTGGCCTGCCGAGACCACCAGGGCGCTGCCCATGAGCAACGGGACAACGAGGGCGGCACGCAGGGCGCGAACCTTGAACTTTGACATGGCACTCCTCCTGAGAGCTGGCTGATCTTCGCCGACCACTACGCGGCCCTGCCTGCCACCGGTTTCCCGGCGCCTGACAGTCCCGTCACCTCGCGGTCTCCGCCCACCCCGGTCAGGAGCACTTCGCGATGAGTTCGCGGTGCGCGTACCGTCTTACCCGGCATGACCTACGCATCAGTGAATGGCCTGCAGCTTTACTACGAGACGCATGGTTCCGGCCGGCCGCTTGTCCTGCTCCACGGCGGCCTGATGACCATCGACCTCAATTTCGCGCCGTTGCTGGAACCCCTCGCGGCGAGCAGGCGGGTGATCGCGGTGGAACTCCAGGGCCACGGGCACACCGCCGATATCGACCGCGCGATGACGATCCAGGCGCTGGCCGATGACGTCGTCGCGCTGCTCGACCACCTGGGAATCGCGCAGGCCGATCTGTTCGGTTTCAGCCTCGGCGGCCTGGTCGCGTATGCGGTCGCGCTCGGCGCACCCGCCCGGGTCGGCAAGCTGATTGTCGCCTCGGCCGACGCCCACCGCCCGCCGGGCCGGGAAAGCGCGCCACTGGACGATGAACGTATGCCGACGCCGGCCGACTTCCAGCAGATGCGCGACGCCTACGACGCGGTCGCTCCCGACCCCGCGCATTTCGACGAGTTCGCGGCCAGGACGTCAGCCATGGTGCACGAGTTCCCGGGGTGGACCGACGAGCTGCGATCACTGCAGGTACCGACCCTGCTGATCTTCGGCGACCGTGACTTCTCACCGTTGCCCGACGTGGTGGAGATGTTCGAGCTCCTGCCAGACGCGCAACTCGCCGTGCTCCCCGGGACCACGCACGTCGGCGTGACACGCCGTCCCGGCGAAGTGCTCGCGTTGATCACGCCGTTCCTCGACGCCGGCTAGGCGGGCCGCCGCTCTATGAGGGTTCCCGCATCTGGCCCGGACGGTTGTTCGGCTGGCGCAAATTCCGGGTGACGATCCTGCGCTTGCGCAACGACTCGAGCCATTCCTGCCCGCTGAGCAGCCGCGTGGTCTTGGCCGACTTGACCTCGCCCGCGGCGGCAACGGCCATCGCGACGCTGGCGGCGGTCACGTCATCGGCTGCCTCGTACACGATGAGCACGTCATACTCGCCAAACGGAAAGCCGGCTACCACGATCGTGGCGCCCAGGTCCTCCAGTGTCGGCCCGATCGCTTCCATGGGGTCATGTGGCTCGGTGAGCTGAGCCGCCATCGACTTTGCCGTATAGGAGGCCTGGTACATGTAAAGCGTCATCGAGATTCGCCCCTCTGGAGGCCATCGCGGTCTGAAGATCGTAGAC